>JAZGEM010000096.1:0-32783 GCA_036478745.1 Cocleimonas sp. | reverse complement strand
ACACAGCCCGGTGTTATGGTTCATGTCGCTAAAAGTGGCGATAAAGTTTGGACTGTAAAAGCAGGTACTCAACGTATACTAGATGTTTTCACTTTGCGTGATCTTTTAGATATTGCTGATGAGTTTGCTGACGGATACATTCGTTTTACTATCCGAAGCAACATCGAATTTTACACAGATACAGAAGCTAAGGTTCAACCTTTGGTTGATGCGCTTAAAGAGAAAGGCTACGCCGTAGGCGGAACGCGTAACTCAGTTGCATCTATTTCACATACACAGGGTTGGTTGCACTGTGATATTCCTGGTACAGATGCATCGGGCGTAGTTAAGTCTATGATGGATGAGTTGTACGACGAATTCACTAACTGGAACATGCCTAATCGTGTTCATATTACAACATCTTGTTGCCAGATTAACTGTGGTGGTCAAGGCGATATTGCAATTAATGTACAGCACACTAAGCCACCTAAGATAGATCACTCTCTCGTGGGTAACGTTTGTGAGCGTCCTTCGGTAGTTGCACGTTGTCCTGTTGCTGCGATTCGTCCTGCAATGGTTGATGGTGAGCCTTCGCTAGAAGTTGATGAGAAGAAATGTATTTGTTGTGGTGCTTGTTACCCTCCATGTCCTCCAATGCAGATTAACGACCATGAGTTTACTCAGCTTGCAGTTTGGATCGGTGGTAATCACTCAAACGCACGTGGTAAGCCAACATTCCAACGTCTTGTTGCTGCTGGTATCCCGAATAATCCACCTCGTTGGCCTGAAGCTACAGCAATCGTTAAGAAGATTCTTGATTGTTATAAAGAAGGCGCACGTGATTGGGAACGCATCAACGAGTGGGTTGAGCGTATCGGATGGCCTCGTTTCTTCGAAGTGACGGGTCTTCCTTTCACTAAGTACCATATCGATAACTGGCGTGGTGCTCGTGCAAACTTGAATTCATCAACTCATATTCGTTTCTAAGAACGATTCGAATCAGGAATATAATAGATGAAATTTACAATTATGATTAACGAAGGGCCATATCAGCATCAGTCTGCTGATTCGGCTCTGCAGTTCTGTCGTGCAATAGTGGCGCAAGGACACGATATTTTTCGTGTGTTCTTCTACCATGATGGCGTAAACAATGGTTCTAGTTTGAGTGTGCCTCCGGGCGATGATCGTTTGATTCAAAAAGAATGGTCTGAACTATCAAAAGAGAATGATTTGGATTTGGTTATCTGTATAGCAGCGGCTCAACGCCGTGGTCTTATGGATGCTGATGAAGCAAAACGTCAAGGTTTTGATTCTCATAACATGATCGAAGGTTTTCGTATTTCTGGCTTAGGTCAGTTGATCGAAGGTGGAATTGAATCTGATCGCACAGTAGTGTTTGGAGATTAATAGAATGGCTACTAAAAAATTCATGTTTGTTAATCGCAAAGCACCTTACGGAACAGCTTATGCGCTTGAGTCTTTAGAGGTTGTTTTAATCTCTGCTGCTTTTGAACAAGACGTATCTCTAGCTTTTATTGATGACGGTGTATACCAAATCACTAAAGGTCAAGACACGACAGGTATTGGTCAAAAGAACTTCTCAAATACGTATAAAGCGCTTGGCGATTACGAAATCAAAAAGTTATATGTTTCTAAAGAATCTTTAGAAGAGCGTGGTCTTACTCAAGATGATCTTATGGATCTGGTTTGGGAAGATGAAGATGAAGATTGGGCAGAAAAGCCATCAATCATCATGGTTAACCGTTCTGAAATGGCTGATGTTATGGCTGATCAAGAAGTTACTTTAAGTTTTTAAAGACATTAAACGGAGAATATTGAAATGGCAATGCTACATATTGTAAACAAGTCACCGTTTGAAAAGGTGTCTTTTAGAAGTTGTTTAAATCATGTGAAAGCAGGTGACTCAGTCATAATGATTGAAGATGCAGCAGTTGGTGCATTAGAAGGTACATCATTTTCTGAAAAGCTAAAGAAAGCAATGACTGATGTATCAGTGTATGTTTTAGGTGGGGATCTTGCTGCACGAGGTTTAAGTGAAGATCGTATGATCGATGGTATTAAAGCTGTTGATTATGCAGGTTTTGTCGACTTGACCGTAGAAAACGAGACGACACAAAGCTGGCTATAAAACCTGTATGAGCTGATGCTACTTTAGAATGCATAAGCACTACGATTTTTAGCTAAATTTAAATTTATATTTGTATATAAGCAAGAGGAAATATTATGTCAACACTCGAGTTAAATGGTGAGTCAATCGAATTGGACGAAGAAGGTTACTTAGTAGACCTTTCTTTATGGAACAAAGATATCGCAGAAGCATTAGCAGCTGGTGAAGATGTTGAATTAACAGATGAACACTGGGATATTATTAATTTCTTACGTGAGTATTATGAAGAGTACCAAATCGCACCTGCAGTACGTGTATTAACTAAGGCTGTTGGTAAGCGTTTAGGTAAAGATAAAGGTAATTCAAAGTACCTTTACTCTTTATTCCCGTATGGTCCTGGTAAGCAAGCATGTAAGTATGCTGGTCTGCCAAAGCCAACGGGTTGTGTATAGTCTTAACGTTACGTTAAAACTTATTTAAGATTCTGGGGTTTACGAACCTCAGATCTTTTTTAAAATTTTATAAACAAATCCCTTGTTTAATAAAAGTTTGTGAAATTTTCAAAAAGAAGCATTTTTTAGGAGTTCCAAATGTCCATCGATACCATCGGTGTTATATACGCAGTGCTGTTTTGGGCTGCTACATTAGTTTTAGTGTTAGGTGTTGCTAATAAAATTAGAATTTATTCTAAAACTCCTGCCCCACTTAAAATACCTACAACACCTGCTCCTGTGACTCAGGGTGGTGTTGTGATTCGAATGGCTCAAGAAGTTTTCTTGTTTAAGAGTCTTTTTCGTGCGGATAAGTTACTTTGGGCATTAGGAATGTTGTTCCATTATTCGATGTTAATTATTGTCTTACGTCACTTTCGTTATGTTTTAGATCCAGTGTGGGGTGTGATTCAGTTTATTCAGCCTTTTGGGAAGTATGCGGCATTCTTGTTTATTATTGGTTTGTTAGGCTTGATGGCTAGAAGAATTCTAATTGATCGCGTACGTTACATCACGTCTCCTTCCGATATCGCAATGTTATTACTGTTAATTTTTATTGGTGTTTCTGGGATGATGATGCAGTTTGTTAGTCCTACCGACATTATAATGGTTAAAGCCTTCTTCATGGGCTTAGCAACATTCGATATACAACCATTACCAGCTGATGCTCCTTTACTGATTCACTTAGGTTTAGTTGCAACGCTTATGCTGATTTTCCCAATTAGTAAATTGTTACATGCGCCAGGTATTTTCTTTAGTCCAACGCGTAACCAGATTGATAACCCTCGTGAGAAAAGACATATTGCACCATGGGCTGCTGAGTTAGAAAAGCAAGATAAGATGTTTTTGGATGAATTGGATTAAGCGAAGGGTTTTGGAGAATAATAATGGCTGCTGATTACGAAATACCAAAGATTACAGGTGAAGATGGAATAGTTGATGTTCCAAATCTCCAACCTGATGCTATGAAGTCCCATGGGCCGTGGATATCTAAGCCTGAATTCCAAGAAGGTATGCATTTCCCAACTGACTTTACTATGCCTGAAGGCGTAGAAAACTATGGGGATACAGATACACTCGTAGAAAACTGGAAAGAACGTGCTTTAGATAAAATGGCGGATCTGAAAGGTCGTTACCGTTCATTTCAAGTTTTTCTAGATATATGTGTGAAATGTGGTGCTTGCACTGACAAGTGTCACTACTATATTGGTTCGAAAGATCCTAAAAACATGCCAGTTGCTCGACAAGACTTGTTGAGAAAAGTTTATCGACGTTACTTCACTTTCGCTGGAAAGTTCTTTGGTAAAATTGGAATGCCAGGTTTTGTTGGTGCAGCAGAGCTAACAGAAGATGTGGTAAAGGATTGGTATAATTATTATCACCAATGTTCACAATGTCGTCGTTGTTCAGTTTTTTGTCCATACGGAATTGATACTGCTGAAATTTCAATGGCAGCGCGTGAAATTCTTGATCACATTGGTATGGGGCAAAAGTACTGTACTGAGATTATGGGTAAGCTTAATAAAATAGGTAATAACCTAGGTTTGCCAGAGGCAGCACTAGCCGATACGCTTGAGGGTCTAGAAGAAGATATTTTTGATGAGACAGGTGTGGATGTAAAATTACCTTTAGATAAAAAAGGTTCTGATATTTTATTAATCACTCCATCAGCAGATTTCTTTGCTGAACCTCATGTTGATGGCTTAATGGGCTACGCAAAAGTTTTACATGAACTTGGTTTAGATTGGACATTGAGTTCGTACGCATCAGAAGGTGCAAATTTTGGTATGTTCATTGGAAGTTACGAGAATATGCGCAAGGTTTCATTGCGGATTCGAAAAGCGGCACAAGATCTTGGTGTTAATAGAATTATATTTGGTGAGTGTGGTCATGCATGGCGTGTGGCATATAGTTTCTTAAATACACTCGCAGGGCCTTTTGACTTTCTTGACCAAAACTATCCTATTCCACAACATATTATTGAAATTACAGAACCTGCATTAGCAGCAGGTAAGTTGAATATCGATAAGTCAAAGAATGATGACAAGGTTTTAACCTTTCATGATTCTTGTAATATTGCTCGTGGTACACGTATGGGTGATAAGCCCGGTGGTCAGTTTGAAATGCCACGTAATATAATCAAAGCCGTTTGTAATAATTACGTTGATATGGCAGCAGACACTACACATGACGCTACTTTCTGTTGTGGTGGTGGTGGTGGAATCTTAACTGATGATCTTATGGAGATTCGAGTTAAAGGCGCTCAGCCACGCATGGAAGCTTTGAAGCAAGTGACTGAAACTCATCAAGTAACTCACATGGCTGCAATTTGTGCCATCTGTAAGTCGCAGTTTACTAAGGTTATCCCTTATTACGGTTTCTCAATGGATATGATTGTGAGTGTGCATCAGTTAGTGAGTAATGCGATTTTTCTTACTGGTCAACTTTCAGAAGAGGAATTAGAAGCAAGAGAAGCAGCTGAAGAGGCTGAATGGGCAGCAGCTAGAGAGAAAGCGGCAGCTGAAAAGGCTGCGAAAGAAGCAAGCGCTAAAAAAGATGAAAAGAAAGCAGATAAGGAATAATTTATCTGTTTTATGTTATTAAATTTTATATAAATTATTTTAGTTAAATTTATCCAATCCGTTCTTTGATCGGAATAGGATTGTTAAATGGAGAATAGACATGGCAACTTCACCTGATGATAAGTCATTAGCAAAAGAGCATACTTTTAGACGTTACGATGAAGGCGACGATACATGGGATAGTATGGAAGATCTTATCTTCCAAGAAGATACATCTTATAAATGTCCTACCTACATTCAAAAAACGCCTCCTTGTCAGGGTAGTTGTCCTTCAGGGGAAGATATTCGTGGTTGGTTACAGATTATACGTGGTATAGAAAAGCCAACAGCTGATATGAGTATGCAAGAATATGCTTTCCGTCGCTCTACTACAGCTAATCCATTTCCCTCGATGATGGGTCGTGTTTGTCCTGCGCCTTGTGAAGAAGGTTGTAACCGAAATGATGTTGATGATTTTGTTGGCATCAACTCTGTTGAGCAATATATCGGTGATCAAGCCATTGAGCTAGGTTTAGGTTTTGATGACTCTTCTGCACTTTCTGGTAAGAAAGTAGCCATTATTGGTGGCGGTGTCGCAGGTATGTCAGCGGCTTACCAACTTCGTAAAATGGGACATGGATCAACAATATTTGATGATCATGCTCAGTTAGGCGGTATGGCGCGTTACGGAATTCCTGGCTATCGTGTGCCTCGTGATCAAATGGATGCTGAAATTGCACGAATCACGGATATGGATAGTGTAGAAGTTCAATTAAATACACGTGTAGGTAAAGATGAAGATGTAACCGTTGAGTCATTAGAAAAAGAATACGATGCGATTCTTTGGACGCTTGGTTGTAAAAAGGGTCGTGGCTTATTTTTAGATAACTGGGATGATGTTCCAAATGCTATTTCTGCAGTAGACTTCTTAGAAGCATTTAACCTTGGCGATATGAAGTACACAGCACCTAAAGTTGTTTGTGTGGGGGGTGGCGATACCTCTATCGATGTTGTATCTGTATCTCGTCGTATTGGTACTTTAGCTGAATACAATGAAGAAGCAGAAGATGTTGCAACTGGTGTAACTAAGCATGACACTGATCCAGACAATAAAGTTGCTTGTGAAGTTACCTTAACTTCACTCTTCCCATTAGATCAAATGACAGCAGCTGAGCATGAAGTTCAAGATGCATTGATCGAAGGCGTAACAATCCTAACTGAAGTAATGCCTACTGAAATCATCGTAAATGATGAAGGACGTGCAATTGCTCTTAAAGTTGTTGAGTCGGTAATGGATGGCAATATACCTAAGCCAAAAGAAGGCGGTAAAGAGACAATTATAGAAGCTGATTTAATCGTATCTGCAATCGGTCAGTTTGGTGATCTTGAGGGTGTTGAAGAATACGGCAATGATAAAAATGCCATAGATGCTGATAACTTCTACCAAGTTCCTGGTAAAGAAGGTCACTTCGTTGCTGGCGATATTGTTAGACCTCACCTATTAACTACAGCAATTGGTCAAGCATCAATCGCTGCTGAGACTATTGATAGTTACTTCAAGAATGCTGATCTAGATAAGCGTCCTAAAGTAGATAAGCATCACTTTGATCTTTTAGATAAGTTAAAAGAATATGAACTAGCTCCGATCAGTTTTGATGAAGGTAGAGAAGAAGATTTACGTGGTACTGATCATGATAACTTCGCTGTACATAACTTTGTAGATCGTTCTCACCGAAAAGTTGTTGAGTCTAGTGAGTTATTCTTGGGTCACTTTGAGAAAGTTGAACGCATTAAGCGTACCGAAGACGTCCCAAGTGAGACCGATGTACTAGGTCACTTCGTAGAGCGTATGAATGCTCTTGATGAAGAACAGGTTGTTGGAGAAGCTGATCGTTGTATGAGTTGTGGTATGTGTTTCGAATGTGATAACTGTGTTATCTATTGTCCACAGGATGCTGTATTTAAGGTTAGAAAAGAGAAATCAACGCTAGGTCGTTATGTTGACACTGACTATGATAAGTGTGTTGGTTGTCATATCTGTTCTGATGTATGTCCTACGGGTTACATCGAAATGGGATTGATATAACTTAATTCTTGATATATTGGGTAAGAATAATAGTTAAATAGGAATCAAAATGTACAGTATGACCAACAAAATAACGCATTCAATCGCTGTAACTACATTGATGGTATTATTTGCCTTTGGCTTAAGTGCCTGTGATGGCGCTAAGCCACCTACGCTGATGAAAGCTGTTAAACAATTTGATTCGGATGCTACGCGAGATAAGCATGTCAAGCATATGCGTAAAAACCATATGGATGAGTTACTCCATAAACGTGATCAAACATTAATCCAAGGTATTAGAACTAAGAAGTTCAGCATGAAGGAATGTATAAACTGTCATATTCCTGAAAAGCATAATGGTGAGATACTTAGGCATACTAATCCTGAACATTTTTGTTCCACTTGTCATGGATATGTTGCGCAAAAATTAGATTGTTTTGATTGTCATGTTGATCATCCAGTTAAGGGTGATAATTCCGCTAAAGCTCCAAAAATCAACAGTGAAGCACACTCATTTACTCTTAATAAGAATGAGATTGAATTACTTGCCATTAATACGCAATCAGATTTAAGTTCTGAATTACAAATTAATGATGCGAAAATTATAACTAAAGGCTTAATCGAAACAAAGGGGTCAGCCAGTGAGTAATATTGATTCTTATCGTCGTAAGTTTTTAACAGGTGTTGCAGGAACTGCGGCTGTCGCAACAGTCGCACCCGGTGTTTTTTTGCAACAAGTTCAAGCTAAGCCAGCTAATGAAGTCGTTACAGATAAAGTGCGTTGGGGCATGTTAATAGATACCAACAAATTAACAGATGGCGGAGAACTTTGTATCTCTGCTTGTAAGAAAGAACATGGTTGGGGAGATGATCCTGAAGCAAACCCAGCGCAACAATCACAATGGATTCGTAAAGTTACAGTAACCGAAAAGTTAACGGGTCACACGACGAGTCTACCTGTTATGTGCCAACATTGTGAAACTGCTCCCTGTGTCGATGTATGTCCTACAGGGGCTTCTATGAAGCGTGTCGATGGTATCGTTCAAGTTAATAAGCATATTTGTATTGGTTGTCGTTACTGCATGATGGCATGTCCCTACAAGGCACGTAGTTTCGTGCATGAAACTATTATTGATCAAAAGCCAGGAACACCACGCGGAAAAGGCACTGTTGAATCGTGTAATATGTGTATTAACCGTGTAGATGAAGGTAAAAATCCTGCTTGTGTTGATGCTGATCCTACTGCTATGTATTTCGGTGACTTAAATGATCCTACGAGTGATATCAGCAAGAAATTAAAACAGTTTGGTGGTACACAAATTAGAGCCGACCTTGGTTTAAACACTGGCGTTAGATACTGGGGAATCTAAGGGATGATCCTTGATTCCTCAGTTGATCACTCATCAGGCTCTAATATTAATGATTAATTTTATGACTTTCATTCTTTCGTACTTAAACAGAGAGTGAAAACGTTACAGAAAAAATTGCACAGTTGTATTGGCGTATTGCGTTGTTGTAACTTTATTGAAGGGAACGACCATTCTATAAAGCTACGCCTAGCACTACACTAATACAACGGCACACTATTTCCTGTTCAACTAAGGATTCAAGGATAAGCATGGCATCTAAAGCAATATACAGTGAAGTAAAAAACAATGGCATGGGCTACTGGGGAATCTTAGGTCTATTTGGTCTAATTGTCCTTGGTGGAGCTGCGGCATTTCTTCATATGCATCACCATGGTCATCATGTGACTGGAATGAACAACCAAATTGTATGGGGAATGCCTCATGTATTTGCAATTTTCTTAATAGTTGCCGCGTCAGGTGCCGCAAATATTGCCACAATTGGTACCGTTTTTGGTAAGACAGTCTATAAACCACTGGGTCGCCTATCAGCTTTTCTAGCTGCGTCTCTATTAATTGGCGGTTTGCTTGTTCTATTGCTTGATTTAGGCAGTTTGCATCATGTAATTGAGATGGCTAAGGGCTATATCAATTTCAAATCAATTTTTGCTTGGAATATTATTTTGTATTCAGGTTATATCGGTATTATCGCTGTTTACCTTTGGACGATGATGGCGCGTAGTAAGACTGCTAAAGCGCTAAACAAGACAGTTGGCATCAGTAATATGGTTTGGAGATTCCTGTTAACTATGGGTACTGGATCTATTTTTGGATTCTTAGTTGCACGTCAATATTATGACGCGGCTATTCTAGCTCCTCTCTTTATAGTGGCTTCTTATGTCTTTGGTACAGCCATTTATATTCTAGTACTTATGGCATCCTTTAAAATGACTGGACGCGAGTTAGGCGACTCCATTTTGAATAGACTACGTAATACACTCGCAATTTTTATTGCATTAGTGTTGTTTTTTGAAGCAGTACGTCACTTAACAAATCTGTATGCAACTGAGCATCATGGCGTTGAGTCTTATATACTTTCTGGTGATAGTAAATTCACTAGTCTTTTCTGGTATGGACAGATTATATTAGGGAGTTTAGTTCCTATGTTTTTAGTTTGGTGCCGCCTATTAAAGAATAATCGTACCGCATTAATTACAGCAGCAATCCTAGCGATCATTGGGGGTTTGATACAAATTTATATTATATTAATTGGTGGTCAATCCTACCCTCTAGTACTTTTCCCAAATGCTGAAGTATCAAGTACATTCTTTGATGGCGTGAATAATGCTTATACCGCTACAATGCCTGAATACTTACTAGGAATTGGTGGTGTGGCACTTGCCATATTCATAGTCATATTGGGTATGAAAGTACTTAGATTATTACCAACGACCTTAGCTGATGGTGCTATTGATCCACATAAAAAAGCTTAGAGTTTTCATTACTCTAGTTAAAGCCTTTGTCTATTGATAGAGGCTTTTTTATGTCCAATTGTGTAAAAAAGGTGGGGGTGCCATTATAAATATTATTGGTTTTATACGGTACCCACAAGTATCTTTACATGATTTATAAAAACTATGAATTTCATTACTATTATTTAAGTCAATATAATTTCAAATGACCATTGATAAGCCCTTGCTTTCGCAAGTTCTTTCTATAGTGCTGCCATACATCTATTACTTTTTATTATTTTGATTAAATTCTATAATGTAGACTTAATCATACTTTCTTTAAGAGTTTCCTTAAGCATTCATAAGAATGTATCTTAGGATTGTTTTCTTAGCAAAGATAGTGCGGCTCGATTAACATCGACATTTCCTTGTGAAATCTGAATTTACTATTCTTTTTGAGAGTGTATGAGTCTCAACCATCATCGACAACCTCTTCGCGGTTGTAACGATATACTTTATTGCCCTTGTGGGCTACTAAAGCAACTTTTCAGCACTTATGGTCTTAGAAAAGCAATCTTCAAATAAAGGTGGGGGTGCCATTTAAATAACAGCCTTGATGTACTCATTTTGACATTCGTTTATACTACGGCGCTTTATCCGTATCTTAGTTGAGATATTTTATGGTTCCTCTTAAGTCGTTTCTTAATACGCTGAATAATAATAAATTATTTCAGTTTACAATTGTTACTGTCATCATTATTTCTGCTTTAATGATTGGCGCTAAAACATACGATATACCACCGATTTATGTGGATATTTTGACGATTATGGATACCGCGATCACCTATCTTTTCTTGTTTGAAATTATCGTGAGATTTATCGCAGAAGGGCATTCTCTGGTATTTTTTAGGAAGGTATGGAATGTTTTTGATACCTTAATTGTAGGTATTAGTTTAATTCCAATTGATGATTCTGAGATGGTGTTACTGGCAAGGCTAGTTCGAATCTTCCGTGTGCTGCGTTTAATTTCTATTATTCCTGAGTTAAGAATTCTTATTTCTGCATTGATTAAAGCATTACCACCAATGGGTTATGTGCTGTTGTTAATGTTTATTATCTTTTATATTTTTGCTGCGGTTGGTAGCCTGTTATTTGATGAAATCAATCCTGTTTTGTGGGGTAATATTGCGGTGGCGATGTTGACTTTGTTTCGGGTGGTTACCTTTGAGGATTGGACTGATATTATGTATGAAACCATGGAGGTGTATCCGCTCTCCTGGATTTATTATTTGATTTTTATTTTCCTTAATGCCTTTGTATTTTTGAATATGATGATTGGTATTGTAATTGAGCGTATGCAAAGTGAGCATGATGCGTATAATCTGGAAAATGATGAAGGGGAGGTGGCTGAGTTGCGCCGTATTCGCGATGATAATCAGAAGATACTTGAACGCTTAGAACGTATTGAAAAACGATTAACTTAATAGAAATTATACATATGACAGCTGAAAACGAAAAGCCACTTAACTTTGTTGAAAAAATTATAGAAGAAGACTTGGCTACAAAAAAGGTTTCTAAAATATACACGCGTTTCCCACCTGAACCGAATGGTTATTTACATATTGGGCATGCAAAATCTATTTGTCTTAATTTTGGTTTAGCGGAAAAATATGGAGGGGAGTGTAACTTACGGTTTGATGATACTAACCCTGAAAAAGAAGATATTGAGTATGTTGACTCAATTAAGAATGACGTGAAATGGTTGGGCTTTGAATGGGCAGGGGATATTCATTTTACCTCTGATTATTTTCAACAATTATATGATTGGGCTGTTCATATGATTAAAGAAAAAAAAGCCTATGTGTGTGATTTAAACCAACAAGAGATGCGTGAGTACCGAGGTAATTTAAAAGAAGCAGGCAAGGATAGTCCGCATAAAAATCGTTCGGTTGAAGAAAATATAACACTATTTGAAAAAATGCGTGATGGTGAATTTGCTGATGGGACATGTTCTTTACGCGTGAAAATCGATATGGCTCACCCTAATATGCAAATGCGTGACCCTGTTATTTACCGCATCAAGAACATGACACACCATCAAACGGGTGATAAATGGCACATTTATCCATCCTATGATTATGCACATGGGCAAAGTGATGCCATTGAGGGAATTACCCATTCAGTTTGTACATTAGAATTCGTTGAGCATCGTCCTTTATATGAGTGGTTTTTAGCAAATTTACCGGTTCCTGCGATACCGCATCAATATGAATTTTCACGTTTGAATGTAAATTATTCTGTTACCAGTAAACGTAAACTTAAGCAGTTAGTGGATACTGATGTGGTTGATGGTTGGGATGATCCACGCATGCCGACGATCTCTGGAATGCGCCGCCGTGGTTTTACCGCGAAATCAATACGTGATTTTATTGATAGCACGGGTGTAACAAAAGTGGACGGTGTGGTTGATGTCAGTCAACTAGAATTTGCAGTACGTGAAGATTTAAATTCAAACTCACCAAGGGCAATGTGTGTGTTAAAGCCGTTAAAAGTAACCCTGACTAATTATGATGAAGATTTAGTGGAAGAAATGAAAGCACCGAACCATCCACAAGATGAATCTATGGGAAGTCGGAGATTACCTTTTACTCAAACACTTTATATTGATGAGGCAGACTTTAGGGAAGAGGCGAATAAAAAGTATAAACGCCTAGTCATTGGTAAACGTGTACGTTTACGAAATGCTTATATTATAGAAGCTGATGAAGCGATTAAAGATAACTCGGGGAATATCATTGAAGTGAAAGCTCGTATTATTGAGAATACCGTGGGTAAAAATCCTGAGGATGGTATAAAAGCAAAAGGAGTGATTCACTGGGTATCTGCGGATAAGAATATTAATTGTGAAGTACGAATTTATGATCGACTCTTTAATGATATTGCACCTGATGCAGGTGGTAAGGATTTTATGGAATCGATAAACCCTGAGAGCTTATCGGTGTTGCAGGGTTGTAAGGGCGAGATTAATCTTGCTAATCCTAGTTCAGATATTCCTTATCAATTTGAGCGCGAAGGGTATTTCTTTAAGGATGTAAAATCTGATGGTTTGGTCTTTAATCGAACGATAAGTTTAAGGGACACTTGGACTAAATAATGACTTGATTTTGCTCTGATTTCAGGCAAGTTATTTTTCGGTTTAAATTTTAGTTTCAGAGTAGTATTCTATTAACGGTCTTTTTTAGACCGTTTTTTGTATTGAAATTTATAGGAAATAGTTATACGAGTGACGCTTAATTGTATATTGTAAATGGTCAGTGTTCTATAATTTGAGCTATATTAATGAAGGCAATTAAAAGTTTAGACGGTAAGCTGTGATATGAGAAAGAAAAAGCATCGCAGACAAAAAAGAGGTCGATCTTTATCGTCTTCTGCTATGAATGAGTTGCAACAACTTATTGATGATATGCCTTGTCAACGTGATTTATTAATCGAATACCTACATCGAATTCAGGATCACTTTCATTGCTTGCCTGTTGAGCATCTACACGCTTTAGCTAAAGTGCTTGGTATTAGTCAGGTTGAAGTGTTTGAAGTAGCTAGCTTTTATCATCACTTTGATATCGTGAAAGAAGGAGAGAAAAGACCTGCAGAGTTGACTATTCGTGTTTGTGATTCAGTGTCTTGCTGTATAGCTGGCGCTGAACAGTTAATTTCTAATTTAAAAACTATAAGTAGTGATAGTGTCTCTATCCAACGAGTACCCTGTGTGGGTCGTTGTGACTCTGCACCGATAGCTGTTGTGGGCACCATGCCTGTGTCTAAAGCTACTGTAGGTAAGATAAAACAAGTAATTTTGGTGGGTAATAATAAAGATTCCGCACCTCAATCATCTATTCTATATGATCAGTATGTAGAATCTGAAGGTTATCAACTTTATAAAAATACGCTGCAACAAAATGATAATAATAAATTAATTGAAATACTTGAGTCCTCAGGATTGCGTGGTTTAGGTGGCGCAGGATTTCCTGTTGGTAAAAAATGGCGAATTGTTAGCGAACAACAAGCACCGCGTTTGATGGCTGTCAATATTGATGAAGGAGAGCCAGGTACTTTTAAAGATCGTTATTATTTAGAACGTGATGTACATCGTTTTATTGAAGGCATGTTAATCGCTGCTCATGTTGTGGGGATTGATGAAATTTATATCTATCTGCGTGATGAGTATGCGGGTATTCGAGAATTACTCACACAAGAATTAGCCGTTTTGAAATCAAAGCTTAAACAAGATTTACCTTTGATCCATTTGCGTCGTGGTGCGGGAGCTTATATATGCGGGGAAGAGTCCGCCATGATTGAGTCAATTGAAGGGAAACGAGGTATGCCTCGGCAACGCCCTCCCTTTGTCGCACAACAGGGTTTATTTAATCGACCTACGCTCGAACACAATATGGAGTCTCTGTATTGGGTACGTGATATTGTTGAAAAAGGCTCGGATTGGTTTGCATCACAGGGGATAAATGGTCGTAGTGGATTGCGCTCTTTTTCAGTTAGTGGTCGAGTCAAAAATCCTGGTGTGTATTTGGCTCCTGCGGGTATTACGCTACTAGAATTAATCGCTGAATATTGTGGAGGAATGCAAGAAGGGCATTCACTCTATGGTTATCTTCCTGGTGGTGCTTCAGGTGGAATACTCCCAGTAAGACTCGCTAATATTCCATTAGATTTTGATACTTTACAAGAATATGGCTGTTTTATTGGTTCGGCGGCCATTATCGTGTTATCTGAAGCTGATTCTGTGCGTAATGTAAGCTTAAATATTATGAAGTTTTTTCAACATGAGTCTTGTGGTCAATGTACGCCTTGCCGTGTCGGTACTTCTGTTGCAGTCGAATTACTGCAACAAAAGCAATGGAATGTAAATCATATTCACGACTTAAGTAAAGTGATGCAGGATGCTTCCATTTGTGGATTAGGTCAGGCAGCTCCAAACCCTATGGAATGTGTAATTAAGTATTTCCCAGATGAAATAGAGTCTGAGGTTTAAGTCATGATTGAATTTAAACTAAATGGCGAAACCGTAACGGCTAATGAAGATGAAACCATCTTTACAGCAGCTCGGCGACATGGCATTAAAATACCTCACCTGTGTTATCGAGATGGCTTGGAAGAAGCGGGAAATTGTCGAGCCTGTATGGTTGAAATTGAAGGCGAGAGAGTGTTAGCCGCATCTTGCTGTCGTAAAGTGATGCCAGATATGCAAATTTATACGGATAATGAGCGTGTCAGTAAAGCACAAAAGATGGTGTTGGAATTACTGCTCTCAAATATGCCTGAAGAGACATATACTCTTGAAAATGAGCTAAACCAATGGTCAAAGAAATTAGGTGTTAATCGTACTCGTTTTAGATCATCTGAATGGATTAAAAAGCAGCCCGTTAAAGATAATTCTCATCCAGCCATTACGGTAAATCTTGATGCTTGTATTTATTGCACACGATGTTTACGTGCTTGTCGTGATATTCAAGTCAATGATGTGATTGGTCTAGCAAAGCGAGGAGAAGAAACTGAAATTATATTCGATATGCTTGATCCTTTAGGGAAAAGTAGTTGTGTTGGCTGTGGTGAATGTGTCCAAGTTTGTCCTACAGGTGCATTGATGCCAGCGGGAGAAGTTGGGTTGATTGAGCTTGATAAAACAGTCGACTCTGTCTGCCCTTATTGTGGAGTAGGCTGTTTGCTTAGCTATCATATTAAAGATAATAAAATATTACATGTAAAGGGACGAAATGGTCCAGCAAATCAAGGTCGTTTATGCGTCAAAGGTCGTTTTGGTTTTGATTATATCCATCACCCTGAACGATTGACTAAGCCACTGATTCGCCGCAGTGATACTCCAAAAACAGCAGAATTAAATTTTAACCCTAGTAACCCCTTAGCATTTTTTCGTGAGGCAAGTTGGGATGAAGCCTTAGACTTTGCTGCTAATGGTTTCAAAGACATCATCAAACAAGATGGAAAATATGCGCTGGCTGGTCTTGGTTCAGCGAAGGGCAGCTGTGAAGAAGCTTACCTTTTTCAAAAGCTAATTCGTACTGGATTTGGTACTAATAATGTTGATCATTGTACTCGTCTTTGTCATGCATCTTCTGTCACTGCATTGTTAGAAGGGATTGGTTCTGGAGCCGTATCAAATCCAATGGCGGATGTTGTCCATTCGGATGTCATTATTATTATTGGAGCCGATCCAACAATTAATCATCCAGTAGGTGCTACATGGATGAAAAACGCAATTAACAATGGCACAAAGTTAATTTTTATGAATCCTCGGGGTTCTGAATTAACTCGCCATGCAACACACTTCGTTCAGTTTAAACCTGCATCGGATGTGGCTTTGTTAAATGCCATGATGAATGTGATTATTACTGAGAACCTCGTTGATCATGAGTATATTGATGCCCATACCGAAGGTTATGAAGAATTAAAACAGCACTTAGCCAAATATACCGCAGAAAATATGGCTGATATCTGTGGTGTTCAGGCAGAGGAAATTAAGCAAATTGCACGCCTTTATGCCACGGCAAAAAGTGCCATGATTCTTTGGGGTATGGGTATCTCACAGCATGTTCATGGTACAGATAATGCGCGTTGTTTAATTTCACTTTGTATGATCACAGGACAGATGGGCAGAGCTGGAACAGGTCTACATCCATTACGGGGACAAAACAATGTACAAGGTGCCTCTGATGTAGGTTTGATTCCAATGGTTTTTCCTGATTATCAATCGGTTGCTGATGATAAAGTACAGCAGCGTTTTAGAAAGCTCTGGGATGTTGATATGCTGGATACAAAGGTTGGTCTGACGACCGTAGAAATGATGAATGATGCTTATCAGGAGAAACTGAAAGGTATGTATATTGAGGGGGAAAATCCTGCTATGTCAGACCCTAATGTACAGCATGCGCGTACTGCATTGGCTAAATTAGATCATCTAGTGGTACAGGATTTATTCATGACAGAGACTGCATTTTATGCCGATGTTATTTTACCTGCTGCTGCAAATGCTGAAAAAACGGGTACGTATATAAACTCAGATCGGACAGTACAACTTGGTCGTCAAGCCGTAACTCCTCCGGGGGAAGTGAAACAGGATTGGTGGATAATACAACAAATAGCATGTCGTCTAGGATTAACATGGGGTTACACAGGACCTGAAGCAATCTTTAATGAAATGCGCCAATGTATGGATTCTATTGCTGGAATTACTTGGCACAGATTACAAACAGAAAGTGTCACTTACCCCTGTGAAAATGAAGGAGATTTAGGGGAAACCATTCTTTTTAAAGATGGCTTTCCTACAATATCAGCTAAAGCAAAACTTGTACCCGCCGATATTATTCCACCTGATGAATACCCCAATAATGACTATCCATATATCCTGATTACAGGAAGACAATTAGAACATTGGCATACAGGAAGTATGACTAGACGTTCAATGGTACTTGATACTTTAGAGCCAGAATCATGGGTGTCAGTAAACTTTCGTGATGCACTTAAATGTAACTTAAAAGAGGGCGACTTAGTACGTTTGAAAACAAGACGTGGCAGTATTCAAACACAGCTTAGAGTGAGCGATAATTCTCCCCAAGGGACGATATTTATACCATTTTGTTATGTTGAAGCAGCAGCAAATGTCTTAACGAATGCGGCTCTTGATCCCGAAGCAAAAATAGCAGAATTGAAATATTGCGCTGTGAGTATTTCTAAAGTATTTTCTGGAAAATAACTTTACAATTCCTACTATACTCAGTGTATTAATGGGACATTATCTCGGTAGCTTGCCCCAAAAATACTTACAAAGGAGATTAATATGGCAGAAAAATACCCCGCCTTAGCTGAGATGGGCATTACAAACCCAGAAGATATCACACGCTACTCAATGCAATATATCAATAATATTGATGTTCTACGTATCGTATACAAACGCAAAAAAGGTTCTTTATTGCCAACCAGTAAAAAGTTTAGGTTTGGACGTTCAAAAAAAATGGTAGTAACAGACAGTGGTTTAAATAAAACAGAAGTGCTTTATGAGGTTTCTCCCTTTGTCTCAAAAGTTACAGATGAGCTGCATAAAATTGTGGAGTTAAAACACTCACAGAGTAAGCAAAAAGAAATTATTCTTGATGAAATACATCGATTGGAAGAAGAAACAAATACTAGAATTACTTATTTAAAAGAGTTAGTTAGTAAACTTGAATAAGTCGAACTATTGAGCTAGGTAGCGTTTAGAAAAAGTTAATAAAATTAGCTTCGAACTGAGGCTTCATATGTTATTTTTTGAAATTATGATTCTAGGTAATCTTCAATAGAGCCAACCGCAGGCTTGTCATCTTTCTCATTTTTTTCATTATCTTCATTATCTTCATTATCTTCAACTTTTGTCTCAGTTTCATTGTTGTTTACAGGAGTATCGTTACTTGCGGATTCTTCATTTTCTTTTGACTCATTTTTAATTTTGAGTTCCTGAAAACGCTCGGTTAATTTTTTAGTGATAACACCTTGCTCGTCGATAGATTTTTGCATTTCTTCTAAGGTAACTTTTAGTTGAACGACCAAGTTATCTGTGGAGCCTAAACCTTCTTCAAGTACTTTTACGCGATCATTTAGTTTTGATAGTTCTTGTACTTTTTCGATCAGTGTTAAGTTGGTTTTATTGAAACTATCAAGGCTTGCCTGAATATCATTAAGGCGTTTGTCTACATTAGCCATTGCATCGGTTACATCATCATCCTGTATTGGAATTTGAATCGTAATAGGGGCAGTGTATTTTAAAGTGACTTTTTCAATTAGTAGATTACTTAGTTTTGCCACTTTTCGCTGTGAGCGTTTAAGTGTTTTTTTAGCATCGACTAAGTTCTTAGATAGCTTTAGCCAAGACTTGCTGTATTGACGAGATTTTTTGAGTTGCTGTTGGATATGTCTTACTTTATGTTCATTCTTAATAAGCTGTTGTTTAGCTTGTTTTAGGTGTTTTGCTTCGACTCGAATGACCTGTAAAGCATGAGTATGATTTTTGAACTGTGCTTTTGCATCACTACTGCTTAATTTAACTAACGCTTCTGTATCGGGTAGTTTTAGTTGTGCCCCCTTTTTTAGAAGATTGATATTATTTGATAAGAAGGCATTAGGATTGAGGTTGAAAATAGCGATAGATAGTTGTTTTACTGAAAGAGTGCTTTCAGACTGTTGGTTTTTTTTCGCGATTCCAAATAATGTTTCGCCACTTTTAACTGGACCATAAGTAGATTCAGCAAAAGCGGTATTAATTGATAGCGGGGAAAGTAGTATAAAGGGTGCGATTGCTAACGTTTTAATAAACGATAAACGATAAGCATTACCTTGAAAAAATGTTCGTTTATACACTATTAAGTCCCCTGAGTGCTGTATTATTGACCAAAGTATAGCATGACTTGATCCAACTAATAATTTCTATTAACTCAAATATTTTTTTTATGAAAATAGAATCAAATATTATTTATGATATCTAAAGTAATTCAACATCAAAATAAGCTAAAGCTCTGTAAAATCTGCCCAAATATGATTCAACCTGTCATTACAGGAACAGCTGTTAATTCATCTATAATGACGATAGGGCAGGCGCCGGGAATTCGTGAGGGAGATATTGGCAAACCATTTGGCTGGACGGCAGGAAAAACGTTGTTTAAGTGGTTTAATTCTATTGGAGTGGATGAGGAACACTTTCGACAACACGTGTATATGGCGGCTGTATGTCGATGTTTTCCAGGTAAAAATCCAAAAGGGAGTGGAGACCGTGTTCCAGATAAAGTAGAGATAATTAACTGCCGTCAATGGCTGGAAAAAGAGTATCAAATATTACAACCTAAACTGATCATACCTATTGGTAAATTGGCTATATCACAATATCTAACGGTTAAAAAACTTAGTGATGTGGTGGGTAATCAATTTGTTATTGATACTGAAACTTTGCAAGCAGACTGTATTCCATTACCACACCCTTCAGGATTATCGACTTGGTTTAATACTGAACCGGGGAAAACATTATTACAGGATGCATTGCAGTTAATAGAGAAACACAGTGCTTGGCAGGATATTATTGATTAATAGAGGTACCCTAAGTCCTCGTTAAAAAGATAGCCAAAATATTCTATATGGCACCCCCCCGTTTTTTACATAATTGATATGACTCTGAATGCTAACTAAGAATAGTTACTAACCATGAGGTCACTTTCCTTTTATCTTCTTATCAACCACATTTTTAAACGCAATTAATAATCCCATTCCAATAAAAGCACCGGGTGGTAGGATGGCGAGTAAGAATCCTTTGTAGTCATCAAAGATTTGTAAGGTCCAGTTCTCTGCTACTGAACCGAACATAATAGAAGCTTCAGAAAGTAAAGTTCCATTACCCAGTATTTCACGCATGGCTCCAAGTGCTACCAGTACTAATGAAAAACCGAGTCCCATCATAAAGCCATCGAGTGCTGCTCGTGTCATATTGTTCTTTGATGCAAAGGCTTCTGATCGTCCAATAATTGCACAGTTGGTTACGATTAATGGAATAAAAATACCTAAGATACTGTGTAACTCAGGTGTAATCGCATTCATTCCTAAGTCGATAATAGTGACTATGGATGCGATAACGACAACATAATAAGGAATACGAATTTCTTTGCGTATCCAGTTACGTGTAAAAGAGACGACAAGGTTTGATGCAGTCATGGTGATAATGGTAGCGATACCTAGACCGAGTCCATTGATAACATTCCCTGTGACAGCCAATAGTGGGCACAGTCCCAGCAGTTGAATCAACCCAGGGTTATTGTGCCATAGACCATCCATGGTAATTTTTCTACAGTCGTCAAAACTGCAATAGCCGCCTTGTATTTTACTATCAACGTCGACGTCAATATCATCTGCTGTCGTGGACATTATTCTATATCCTTGTATTGTGGGTCTTTTTGAAGAGCGTTTGCATATTATCCTGAGCATAGAGCAGGGTGCTTTTAACAGCATTGACTATGGCACGAGGTGTAATTGTTGCTCCCGTAAATTGTTCAAATTCACCTCCATCTTTTTTAACTTGCCATTGATTTAGGGTTGGGTTGCCTAATGATTTTCCATTAAAGCTCATTACCCAATCACTCTTTCTAATATCCATTTTATCACCTAAACCAGGTGTTTCCTTGTGTTGTACGATTCGCACGCCGCTAATGCTTAAATCATTAGAACGAATACCGATAATAATTTTTATCACTCCACTGTAGCCTTTCAATGTTGTAGCTTCAAAAATAGCGATGGAAGGAACATTATTTTTGGTAGCAAGATAGACTGGGGTATCTCTACTAAATCCAGTATCAGAGGTTTTGATAATGATTTTACTTTTTATTAAATCATTATCATAACTACTTTTAGGAGCAACTTGATTAAGTGCACGTAATAGCATCATTGCTCTATTTTTGGCAATTTTTTGTTCTGTCAGTTTATTGGTTGTTGATACTAACAGGACACTAATAAAAGCAATAATTGCTAATGATAGCCCTGCTTTTTGCATCGCTTTTAAGTGCTCAGTCATTTCTTTCATCCTTTTTTACAAGATGAGATTTATGACCAAATGTGCGTGGCTGAGTATAATAATCAATCAATGGCACTGACATATTCATAATCAAAATAGAGAATGCTATAGCATCAGGGTAATTACCCCAGACACGAATAATATAGATAAACACAGCAATATTAGCGCCAAAAAATAATTTACCCATTGGTGTTGTGCTTGAGGTGACAGGGTCTGTTGCGATAAAAAAAGCCCCCAGCATAGTAGCGCCGCTTAACAAATGAATTTCAAATCCTGCATATTTATCGGGTGAATAAAAATGAAAACTTGCTGAAATAACAGCTAATGTTACTAATAGCGCCAAAGGAATTTGCCATTGAATTACTTTTTTATACAGCAACCACAGACCACCGAGTAAAAATGCCACGTTCGTCCACATCCAATTATTCTGCGAAAAATCCTTTAGATATTCAGACTGCTTAACAATGCTTTGAAATTCTTGACCGGCAGTTAATCCTGTTTTGATCGCATCTAATGGGGTTGCACGGGTAATTGCATCCCATTCAAGAGTGACTTGGCTACTGAAAATAAACTTTAAGCTATCAATCAATCCAAAGGGCGAATTGACAAGGGTATCGGGCCTTATCCATTGGCTCATCTCAAAAGGAAATGAAATAATCAATACTGCAAAACCAACCATGGCTGGATTAAAAGGGTTGTAACCCAGCCCACCATACAGATGCTTGGCAAGCACAATGGCAAAAAGGATGCCTACAAAGACAAGCCACCAAGGTGCAAGAGGAGGTAATGTCAAAGCTAATAGCCAAGCCGTAACAATAGCACTGAGATCACTAAGGAAAGGTAAAATAGGGCGTTTACGTAAGTATAAGACTGATGCTTCCAATACAATAGCAAAGGTAATTGCCAACATTACATTAAGTATTACTCCCCATCCATAGGAGTAAAACATCACAAGCGTCCCAGGGATGAGTGCTAGGATGACTTGTAGCATTTCTCTACTAACGGTTTGATTGCTGGTGAAGAAAGGGGAAGTGTTGGTTTTAAATTTCATTATTTTTTATCTTCCTTTTTATCTTTCTCCATAGCAAGTTGTCTGGCTTCCTTTTTGGCTTTCGATCGCTCTAATGCGGCTTTAATGGCTTCTGCTTTTACATCTGTTACGGTACTTTTATTCGTGCTATCTGCATTTTCAGCGTTTTTTACTTTAGTCGCCGCTTTTTTCTTTTGTAAAGCCGCTTTGTGTGCAGCACGTTTCTCATCCCGTTCACGTTTATCACGTTCTTTTCTAAATATTAAAAACTCATGTCGTTCACGTGCAACATCTGCTTTTTCCTTGGCTTCCTGCTGGTCTTTAATTTCGGCCTTAGCAAATCGATAATAGTCAACCAACGGTATGTGGCTCGGGCAAACATAACTGCAACACCCACATTCAATACAATCATATAAGTTATGATCTATAGTCTTTTCAAAATCTTTGGCACGTATATGCCAATATAGTTGTTGTGGCAAAAGATTAACGGGACATGCGTGCATACATTTACCACAACGAATACAGGGTAAGGTAGCTTGATTAGAAAAAGCAGAGTTAGTTTCATTTAAGGAAGTGGTTGAAATAAATAAAGCACAGTTAGTCGCTTTAACCACGGGAGTTTGGTCATCCTCAAGTGCGTAACCCATCATGGGTCCACCCATAATTAGGTGATCTGCCATTTTTGTTAAGCCACCTGCGAGCGCAGCCAAATGATGAAATGAAGTACCAATTAATACTTCAAAATTTTGTGGTGCCTGTACGCCATTTCCTGTGATTGTTACGATTCGAGATATTAAAGGTATGCCATTAACAACAGCATTATAGATACTAAATAGGGTGCCGACATTCAACCCAAGAATCCCAATATCACGAGGTAAACCATTAGCGGGTACCTCTTTACCTGTAAGAATTTCTATCAGTTGCTTTTCACCACCACTTGGATAAATAGTAGGAATACTAATGACTTCAATCGACGAGTCTTTGGTTTTTTGACAAGCATGTTGCATCGCTTTGATGGCTTCTGCTTTGTTGTCTTCAATGCCTATCAAGCACTTTTTAGGTTTAATCAGTTGTTGAATAATCTGGATGCCAACCATAATCTCAGCATTTTTTTCACGCATTAAACGATCATCGCAGGTGATATAAGGCTCACATTCGGCACCATTAATGATTAAAGTATCAATGTGATGTTGTGAAGATAGCTCCTTCTTCGCTAATTTAACAGCACTTGGAAAAGCTGCTCCACCTAAACCAACAATACCTGCAAGCTGGATTCGCTCTAGTAACGCGCTGGCTTGAACTTTTGTAAAATCTTTAATAAGCTCTAGTTTATGTTCTCCCCAATCATCTTTACCATCTGTGTTTAGAATAATGCATAAAGCAGATAGACCTGATGAGTGAGGAATGGGTCGCTTTTCGATTGCGTCAATAGTGCCTGAAGTTGGCGCATGTAAATTTGCACTTAAACCATTTTTAGTCATCTGTGCAATTAATTGACCTTTAAAAATATTGTCGCCTACTTTTACAATTGGCTGTGCAGCTCTTCCACTGTGCTGTTGTAATGGCAGTATTAAGGTATCAGGAATCGTTACTTCACCAATGGGTAATTGATTTGAGTCACTTTTATGAAAGGGTGGGTGCACGCCACCATGAAACTCCCATAGCTTCTTATTAGGCTTGATTTTATTTGTTCGATTCAAATTATTCATGGTTGTGAATCAAGTTGAATAGGAATAATTGGATAGCTTTTTTCAATTGACTTTGGCTCTTGCCATTTCCAGTTATCAGTAGTGACTTTTAGTGGCTCCATAATGATGCAGTCAACTGGGCAGGGCGGTAGACAAAGTTCGCAACCAGTACATTCAGACTCAATTACCGTGTGCATGAGTTTAGCAGCACCAACAATTGCATCGACAGGACAAGCTTGAATACATAAAGTACAGCCAATGCAGTCTTTTTCAATAATAATGGCGACTTCAGGAACATCAGGTTGTTCTGCCTCTTCATCTAAGTCCAGAGGTTCTACATCCAATAAATCAGCTAATGCCAACATGGTTGTTTCACCACCGGGGGGGCATTTATTAATGGGCGCTTCACCCTTTGCAATGGCTTCAGCATAGGGGCGGCATCCAGCAAAATCACATTGCCCACATTGTGTTTGTGGTAACAAGTTATCCACTTGATTGACAATCGGATCGCCTTCCACTTTAAATCGTACAGAAGCATAGCCAAGCACTAGTCCAAAGAAGACAGCTAACCCGACTAAAACAAGCAATGCTGTAACCATTAGACTTTTATTAAACCTGTAAAGCCCATAAATGCTAATGCCATAAGACCCGCAGTGATCATACCAATCGCATTTCCTTGAAAGGCTTCTGGAACATCAGATGCCGCAAGTCGTTCGCGCATGGCTGCAAATGCAACTAATACAAGGGTAAAACCAATAGCGGAACCAAATCCATATAAAGCTGATTCGATAAAGTTATTACTTTCTTGTACATTCAGTAAAGCCACACCGAGAACAGCACAATTTGTTGTAATTAAAGGGAGAAAAATGCCAAGAACATTATGGAGTAGAGGGCTGGTTTTATGCACAACTAATTCGGTAAAGCCAACAATAGCAGCAATAACCAGAATAAAGCTGATGGTTCGTAAATACTCTAACCCAAAAGGCTCGAGTAAAAATTCATGTACCAGATAACTGGTGATTGAAGAAAGTGTTAACACAAAGGTTGTTGCTAGCCCCATACCGATTGCTGTTTCTAATTTACGGGAAACACCCATAAATGGGCACAGACCCAGAAATTGGGCGAGTACAATATTGTTTACCCAGACTGTGGCTACGATAATTAGTAAATACTCAGACATTGCAATTCAAGTCGTTATAAAGTTGGGCTATTTTGCCATAGTGAGGCAAGCCTTTATATTAAAACTGTAGATTGAAAGGGAATTTTTTATTGTTACTTGATATAGGAAAGAAAATACAACTAGTGATTTAATAAGCAGAAGTTAAATGGCACCCCTGCCTTATTTCGATAATTGTATAAATGGTTATCACTTGCAAAATAAAACTTGCAATGTTAGTTATTTATAATATACTGATTTACATCTGTTCTATTTAACTATTTTTAATGGGTATTAAAAATAGTTTGAGCAGATACCTCCTAGCGGTGGGCGCCCTTTATGGGCGCCTTTTAGTTTTCGCTCTTGAAAATTGAATAAATTTTTCCATTACATCAATTTTATTATTTTTGAATCATAATATTCTACTTAACTACGGATTACCGTTGATGAAAAAGATAGAATTGCTAAGATTCAGTGTGGCGTGATACCACGTAATCGCTCATTACGACGGCGTAATAACTCAACCATAAATAATAAAAGAACAGAGAAGCAGATTAGTAGCGTTGCGACTGCAAGTATTGTTGGGCTTATCTCTTCACGTATACCAGAGAACATTGCCCAAGGAATAGTTCGCTGACCCACACTACCGACAAATAAAATCACAACGACTTCATCGAAAGAGGTGATGAAAGCAAATAAAGCACCTGAAATGACACCCGGTGTAATTAACGGTACCGTAATTCTAAAAAAGCTATTAGTGGGTGATGAGCCTAAGCTTGCGGCGGCACGCGTTAAACTATGATCAAACCCCGTCAACGTTGCAGTAACGGTTATAACCACGAAAGGTGTTGCTAAAGCAGCATGCGCTAATATTACACCTAAATAGGTTCCTAACAGATTGATACGTGCGTAGAAGAAGAACATTCCTGCTGCTGATATAATTAATGGTACAACCATAGGTGAGATTAAGATTCCCATGATGGTTGTTTTAAATGGAAAGTCTTTTTGACTTAAACCTAAAGCCGCCAGCGTACCTAGGAATGTTGAAATAATAGTAGAGAATATAGCGATGATAATGGAATTTTTTACTGCCTTTTGCCAATTAGGATCATTAAAAAATCTTTCATACCACTTAGTGGAATAACCTTCTGGGTCAAAGTTCAGCATTTCTGGTGTAAAAGTAAAATACGGCTGAGCATTAAATGATAATGGAATAATGACCAAAATAGGAATTATTAAAAAAAGAAAAATTGCTACACAGATTGCTAAAAATGTGTAATGCCAAACTCTTTCTGCTGTGGTTGCGTGTAATGGAAGTGCCATCGTATTTTCTTCCTTACCCTAGTTTCATATTATCAATGCCTACGATTTTATCGTAGAGAATGTACAGAGCCAATACTAGCATCAGTAATATGGTACCCAACGCAGCGGCTAAGCCCCAATTTAATGATTCTGAGATATGGTACGCGATGAAGTTACTAATTAATGTGCCATCTGTTCCGCCCACTAAAGCAGGCGTGATGTAATATCCAATTGCGAGTATGAAAACCAAGATTCCGCCAGCACCTATACCTGCAACTGTGTTAGGGAAATAGATACGTCTAAAGGCTGTAAATGAGGTGGCCCCCATTGAGCGAGCCGCACGAACATAGCTAGGATTAATCGTTTTCATTACACTAAACAAAGGTAAAACCATAAAAGGTAATAAGATATGTGTCATAGCGATAATGGTACCTGTTTGATTGTGAATCATGGCGAGTCGACCATCTTCTCCTATGATACCAATCCATACCAACACATCATTGATAACGCCTTCTTTTTGAAGAAGCGCAATCCAAGCACTGGTTCGCACCAATAATGAAGTCCAAAAAGGCAAGAGCACCAAAATCATCAGTAAATTACTCGCTTTGGTTTTTAAGGATGCGAGTAAATAAGCTATTGGGTATCCCAATAAAATAGTAAGAAATGTAATCAAAGAACTCAGCCACAATGTTTTGATAAACAGGTCGATATAAATTTGGCTATCTTCATCTTTCATGCCAATACTGCCGTCAGGTTTTGCTTTCATATCTATCGCTGATAAAAAATGCGAGGGTGTATACTTGCCACTTTCACGTTGGATTAATTGCCAAGTGAGTAGTTTTCCCCACTTTTTATCTACTTTGATTAAGGTATCTTTGTAAGTGGTTTTAAGCTTAGTATGATCAAACTTTTTAAGCTTACGTCCTGTTTTTTTAAACAGGCTAGACATGCCCGATTTTTCGAAGTTTAGTCTGCGACCCGCCTTAGCTATGGTTTTTGCTTTAGCTGCTTTTTGTCCATCGATAACAAAAGCTTTAAAAACCTCCTCATTAGGCAACTCACCTGAAGTTGCATCCCATTTAGCAAGCTCGACTATGGTCGTCGGAAGTATTTTACCCACAACGTTATTGTCTACACTGCGTAGCAACATATCGAAAATAGGAAATAGAAAGGTAATTAGAACAAATAAAAACAGTGGTGCGACCAACAGCAAAGCAGTTCGTTTACGTTTTCTTAATGACTTTTGTAAACTGTGTTTTAATGATGTGCCATCAGCTGTTGTTAATGGAGCCGAATTAGTGGCGGTGTTACTGATGATACTGCCTTGCGCCATTATTTATAACTCCATTTGAAAGATTAAAGAAGGTAATCTTTTGTAAATATATTTTTATACTTTTTTATTGAAAATACATTTACAAAAAATAAGCCAGAGTATTACTCTGGCTTAAATTGATGCTGATTTAGCCTTTAGCTAACCAAGCCTCAAACTTTTCTGCAAGCTCATCTTTATGATCTGCCCAAAAGCCATTGTTTTTGTAAATAGTGTTTTTAGCATTAGCAGGAGCCGTAGGCATGTGAGGACCCATTTCGATTCCTAAATCAGCATGTTTACCTACGAGACCAGCAGATGATGCACGAGCAGGACCATAAGAGATATACTTAGCTTGGTCGGCAAGACGCTTAGTGTCTGTAGCAAACTTAAGGTATTTAAGAACTTCCGCTTTGTTTGGCGCATCTTTTGGAACGATCCAACCATCCAGTTCAAAGATTTGTGCATCCCACATCATGCTTACAGGTTGTTTGTTTTCAACAATAGCTGAGAATAAACGCCCGTTGTATGCAGAAGCCATTACCACTTCGCCATCAGCAAGTAGTTGTCCCGGTTGTGCTCCTTTAGTCCACCAAACAACACTGTCTTTAATCGTATCTAACTTTTTGAACGCGCGTTTGATGCCTGCTTCCGTTTCTAGCACTTTGTATACGTCACCAACAGCAACACCATCAGCAACTAATGCCCACTCAAGATTACCCGCTGGATTTTTTTGTAGCGCACGTTTACCTGGGAATTTCTTCAGGTCGAATACATCAGCAATCGTCTTAGGGCCCGCGTCACCTTTAAATTTATCATTACGGTAACCAATCGTTGTTGAATAAACAATCTGCGGAATGAAACACGGTGAAATAATCGCATCACCAAAATCTTTCGATGCTGGTGTTCCATCTGGTGCATTTGCTAATAGTTTGTCATGGTCAATTTCCATGGCAATACCTTCGTCACAAAGTGCGATAGCTGTGGATGGGACAACGTCAACTAAATCCCATGTTACTTTGCCTGCTTCTGCTTGAGCGCGTAGCTTTGATGCCCCTTCTGCTGCTGAGTCATCATTGACGATATTGATGTTAGGATTATTGTCCATGTAAGGCTTATGGTAAGCACGTTGCTGACTCTTTGTATAAGCGCCACCCCATGATACAACAACCATATCGGTTTTTGCTTGAGCCGTTGTAACACTGGCAGCAAGTACTGCAGTAGCGAGGCTACATTGAATAAACGTTTTCATTATTTCTCTCCTTTTGTGATAATGAATATTACTGTGGATGTGTTCACCACATCCTGTTTTATGATTTTTATGTATCTATTATTAATACTTTCTCATATGCATTTTTAGCTATCTAGTCTGAAGCATCCAAAGCTCTACAGTCCTTTTCGTTCCAACCAATCTTCACGCTATCACCTTCTTTTAAACTAGCATGATTCGTTGAGTTTGGAATTTTCACGATAAAATCATTACTACCGCAAACTTCCATACGGGTTCTAATATGATCACCCAGATATATTAATTCGACAGCCTTCGCTTCAAATACATTGCTTGCCTGACCTTCTTCAGGATTTACAATAACGCGTTCAGGGCGAATAGATAAGGTGCTACGTGAGCCGACTCCAGAAGTTTTGATCTTATTTGCAGTAACCTCAGAACCATCATCTGTTTTAACAACACAGCTATTACTTTCTTCGCTGATTACGGTGCCTAAAAGACAGTTATTATCACCAATAAAATCAGCTACAAAGGCATTCTCAGGCTCCTCATAAAGAACGGCGGGAGGAGCTAACTGCTGGATAATACCATCATCAAATACGGCCACTCGATTAGACATGGTTAAGGCTTCACTTTGATCATGGGTTACATATAAAACAGTGACACCTAAGCGTTCATGGATATGTTTGATTTCATATTGCATTTGTTCGCGTAAGTTTTTATCCAGAGCACCTAATGGCTCATCCATAAGTACCACTTCAGGATCAAACACTAACGCTCGGGCAACGGCAACACGTTGTTGTTGCCCGCCAGATAATTGGGCGGGTCTTCTGTCTGCAAAATCACCGAGTTGAACCATATCCAAGGCTTTTTTGACCTTAGCATCGCGATCAGACTTTCCCATTTTGCGTACTTCTAGTGGAAATGCAAGATTCTCACCGATGGTCATATGTGGGAATAGGGCGTAATTTTGAAACACCATGCCGATGCCACGTTTATGTGGTGGAACACTATTTATGGGTTTGTTGTCGAGAAATATTTCACCATGTGTTGCCGGTTCAAAACCAGCCAGCATCATTAAACACGTTGTTTTACCAGAACCTGATGGACCTAACATGGTAAGAAATTCTCCCCTTTCCATGTTGAGGTTTAAATCTTTGATGACAAGGATTTCACCATCATAGCTTTTTTGAACATTTTCGAACCGTACTAAAGGATCGCTAGAGTTATCTGGCATTGATATATTTTGTGGGGATTGTGAATGTTTTATAAAGATAGTACATGAACTTTTTAAAGTCAATTTATTGAAAAATAAAAAGTATTTTGATAACGAAACAATACTTTTGCTTAGGTAAATTTACTTATTTTATCTTAGAGACTGTAATAACTGGTACTAGAAACGTTCTTCTCTGGCACTAAGTTGATGGTAATTTACGACTACTATATTTGATATAAACGATGTGTTTTAAGAAGGAGAAATCTAATGATAATTGGTGTACCAACAGAAATTAAAAACCACGAATACCGTGTAGGTATGACCCCTGAATCTGTAGCTGCAGCATCGGCACATGGGCATGAGGTCATTATTCAAGATGGAGCAGGTTTAGGTATCGGAGTGGATAATGAAACCTATGAAAGTGCAGGCGCAGTCGTAGTGGATAATGCGCCTGATATTTTTGCCAAAGCAGAGATGATCGTCAAAGTAAAAGAGCCTCAAGCTGTTGAGCGAAAAATGCTCCGTAAAAATCAAATTCTTTACACCTATTTACATCTCGCCCCAGACCCTGAACAAACGGCTGACTTAATTAACTCAGAGGCTATCTGTATTGCTTATGAAACCATTACCGATGATCAAGGTGCGTTACCTTTATTAAAGCCAATGAGTCAAGTGGCAGGTAGGCTTTCAATTCAAGCAGGAGCTTATTCATTGGAAAAAAGTCACGGTGGCTTGGGTGTGCTTTTAGGGGGGGTCCCGGGTGTTGCACCTGCCAATGTAGTGATACTTGGTGGTGGCGTTGTAGGATTTAATGCAGCGCAAATGGCCGTCGGTATGCAAGCAGATGTCACCATACTCGATACCAGTCCTAAAACTGTTGAAAACTTAAGTAATTACTTTGGAATAAAAGCAAAAGTCATTCATTCTAATGCGGGCATATTACAAGACTATGTATTAGGTGCTGATCTTGTTGTTGGAGCAGTACTTGTACCCGGAGCTTCTGCGCCAAAGTTAATCCGTAAAGAAATGTTAGTGGAAATGAAAGACGGCGCGGTGCTAGTGGATGTTGCCATTGACCAAGGAGGCTGTTTTGAAACATCAAAGGCAACCACGCATGCTGACCCAATCTATACAATCGATGGTGTCGTGCATTATTGTGTAGCGAATATGCCAGGGGCAGTACCAAGAACATCTACCTATGCATTAAATAATGCCACTTTGCCACACTTATTAGCCATAGCTGATAAAGGTTGGAAGCAAGCATTAGTTGATGATATTAATTTATTAAAAGGCTTAAATGTTTGCCAGGGAAAAGTAAGCTATGAAGCAGTAGCTAAAGAACTTGGATATGACTATGTACCAGCTGAAAGTCTGGTCACTTAGTCATCGTTTGAATGGTCTCCGCTTTCTTTGGCCACAGGTGTAAATGGATGATTGACACGCCACTCATCAAAGCGTTCGGCTATCTTTGGTTCAAGTTTGTGGAAATTCTCCCAAGTATTCTCTATGTGATAAAGAGTGGGAAGATTATTTAACAAAACTGATTCATAATCCTCAAAGTAAGTGCCGTCTTCATAGTAAAACTTTGCGAATGCATTTGCTTCCTCATTCAAATCATCTTCCCATAGTTTCTCATCGCAATGCATGGAAAAGAAATCTCTTCCGGTCATTGTTTCATTTCTTACTTGCTCTAAAGCTTCTGTAGACTCCTTATGAAAATCACCTTCCAAATTAGATTTAATAATCCACGCCAAGAACACTCCTATGTGAGTTCCACCATTTTCTGGCGGGAGGTCTTCAGGATAGTCTCCTCCAGAATGCCAATCAGTTCTATCATATGCCATATTGCTATTTACTCTTAAAACCTAACGAGGCTGTAGAAAAACCCACCGAGAAGGTTATCCAGAAAACCTCATCTCAGTTTTTCACAACGACCTATACTCTCTCTTAAATACAGTTGAATTTCAAAATAAAGAATATTGGACAACCAGCCAAATACTGGTAGTAAAACACCAACAAAAGGATTGTTTCTGAAGATCAGATGATGGATGTCCTAATTCTCACACTAATTCTCACACATTAAAAACATGCTGTCCAATCTTCAAATAAAGGCGGGGGTGCCATTCAAGCATTTATATGGTTTTGTCTTAGGGTTGTTTTATTTGCTGAGATCACGCAAGACTCGACCAACATCGACAGCTCCTTCGGAGTTGTAACGATAT
>JAZGEM010000095.1:0-7305 GCA_036478745.1 Cocleimonas sp. | reverse complement strand
GTAGGTAACAAATATGAGTAGTTTTTGCATACTATTGAGTGTAGCTTTCTTTAGTCGGCTTAAGCCGACTAACGACTTTCAGTCGTAAGTCAAACTATGGATCTTTCAGTCCATAGTTTGTTGATTTGGAGCAGAGGCTTTAGCCTCTCTTTAGCGGTATAAAGCTAAAGCCTCCACTCCAAACAATTTTCCTTTAGCTAACTCACATTAAATAAATTACCCAGTTCTCGATTCTCCGCGTACAAACTAGGAATGAGCCATTTGCGAAACTTGCCTGATTCTTTCAGCAGGAAATGCCAGCTGTTCAATAAGATACTGTTTAAAGTCAGCATCGTAATCTTGCTGTTTTAACGCCTCACCCATACAAAAAAGCCAGGCATCTCGTTCTTCTTCACCAATGACTAAATGCTGGTGCACCATCGGTATGGAAATACCGCCATATTTTTCACCATATTTCCTTGGTCCACCAAGCCAGCCCATCAGGAATAATGACAATTTGTCTTTAATGGTATGCAAATCTTCTTTATGCATCGCCCGAATATGTTTGCCCCGTTGTTGGGTTTCCATCTGATGATAAAATTCATCAACCAGTTTTCTAACCCCAGCTTCTTCACCCGCTGCTTTGTATGATGAATCTAATGTTCCGTAATTGTGCATATTTAATCCTTTGGTAATGGAAATTTTATAGGTGAGTCTGCACCCAGTGGACTATATCAGCAGCACTCATTGCCCCCGCCTGTTGAGCAACTTCTTTGCCATTCTGAAATAGCATTAGGGTGGGGATGCTACGGATTCCATACTGAGCGCCAATAGTCTGTTCTGTTTCGGTATTAACTTTTGCAAGACGAATTTTTGGTTCCAGTTGAGCGGCTGCCTGCTCAAAAAGCAGGTGCCATTGCCTTGCAAGATCCACACCAGGGTGCCCAGAAATCAACCAGCACAGGTATGGCATTACGATTAATATGTTGTTGAAAGTTGCTAGAGGTCAATTCAACAGGGTGTGCGGAAAAAAGAAGCTGGTGACACTTTCCACATTTTGGTTTCTCACTCAGTCGTGCTGATGCTATTCGGTTAACTACCGAACAATCAGGGCAGACAATATGTAATGATTCACTCATATTTAAAATCCTTTAATTTGGATATGGTAAATTTACTCGTTCATTTTCTCTTCTTCTGGCAGTTTCATTGTTTTTAGCTTCTCTCTTTGCTTTGGAGTTAATACATCATTGATGTTTTTACGAACTTTTAATTCAGCGTCAACTAAAGTATCAAAATCGTCTGTATGGGCTTTTGCCGCTTTCCGAATTGAAGCTTCATCAGCAGCAGGGTTACGTAACTCCTTTAAAGCTTTTTTCATGCTTTTGTGAGGCTTGGCTAATAATTCTTTGCGAGTCTTTTTGTTGGTCATCTGAATACGCAAAATCTTACCGAGTTGCTGATCTGTAAGCTCCAAAGCCTTCGCCTGTTCCAATACGACTTCGCTGTAACTTTTCACCTTTTGCTTCATGCCTTTTTGCTTCATTTTCATGTCTTCTTTTTTATCTTCCTTTTTCTGTTGTCTTTCCTCCATTTTCTGTTGTTTTGTATCTTGTTCCGTATATGGCTTATATTCAGCGTTGGCAATGCTACAACTAAGAAATAGTAGACTAAAAAGAAGGCTAGTTATTTGTGGTTTTGTTATTTTCATTTTATTTCTCCAAATTAAAAACGTGATTCTAACGAAAACTGACATTGGGTACATCAGGACTAATATCTAATATAGCTCGTGCTAAAAGCTTATCCAGAGTAATACATGCGCTGGAATGACTAATGCTGTCGGTACTCCAGATTTTCTCCACACCCGCTTGCAAAATATGAGTTTCTGCATTACCACAAAATAATGGGTGAGTAACAGCCATATAAACCTGCTTTGCTCCAGCCATTAACAACAATCCTTTCATGGTAGGTAGGTATCTATCCCTACACTGCGTAACTTTAATGCACAATGGCTTTTTCCAGTTCATCAGCCATTTGGTAATGGCATTAATAAATGCTCACAAATTAACTATATCAGGTTTCTTTTTTGTGCAATGTTACCTAGGTTACATCTGTATCCAGATAGATTGATGTATAAATGAACTATGGACGGGATCATCATTTTATGAGGCGAAATTATATCTGTTCATTTAACTTTAAAATTAAAATTATGTATCAACATTTTATAGGGCATAAGCTTACACAGTATTTTTATTGCTGATATTTTTTAATACATTTATATTAGGTGCATGGCTAATAAAGTAATAAAAAAAGACAAAGCAAAACCTTCACAAATACCAATGGATTTCTCACCCTTCGAAGAGATGGAGCAATGATTACCACGCAAAGCAAACAAGAGATATTTCTATCGCCTTTTTTTGCTGTTTACGACTAAATAAGTTTAGATTGATACTGTATACTCTTCACGTTCAAGAATACCCCACCTCAGCACACATCTTATTGCGATGGGCGTTGTTGTAAAGTATTGAAATAGATTACTATTCCTGCTACTTTACGCCTAGCCCATCACAATAATCTATATACTGAAATGGGGTATTCTTGAGCGCAAAGAGTATATTAGAGACCTTTGCACGAAACAGATGACGAGTAAAAATGGCTGAAATCCCCCTGCTTTTCGTTGGAAAACTTGCTAATAGCTTGCTATTAGCTACATTTCCCGCCTCAATCAGGAGAATTTCATCACATTTTTCTTTCTCCACTGTCTCGTGCAAAGGTCTCTATTAAGGAGTGAAGATTAATGACTACTGATACAATTTCCACTTTTTTTTCACCGCAGAGGGTTGTGGTTATTGGTGCCAGTTCTCGCGAGGGATCATTAGGCCATATTATCGTTAAGAACCTTTTGGCTGGTGGCATGAAAGCCGTTAACCTGAGTGCGGTTAACCCAAAATACGATAGCATTCAGAATGTTATCTGTTATCCGTCAGTGGCTGATATTCCAGAGACGCCAGACTTGGCTGTTATCGTTACCCCAGCTAAAACGGTTTCAGCACTGTTCAAGGAACTGGGCTTAAAAGGAACAGGCAGTGCTGTTGTTATCAGTGCAGGTTTCTCAGAGGGAAACAGTCAGCAAGGTGGTGAGATGGAAGAAGCGATGTTAAACGAGGCAAGGAAACATGGCATACGCATTGTTGGCCCAAATTGTCTCGGAATCCTTTCACCCATCAATGACTTAAATGCCAGCTTTAGTCATTTGATACCAGAAAAAGGCAGAATTGGGGTGATTTCTCAATCAGGTGCAATGCTGACTTCGATTATTGATTGGGCATGTGGTCGAGGGATCGGTTTTTCTCATTTAATTTCACTGGGTGATTCAACAGATATTGGTTTTTCTGAAATGCTCGATTTCATGTCTTCAGATCTGCATACTGATGCAATTTTGATTTACATGGAATCTATTCATTATGCGCGACGTTTTGTTTCTGCTGCGCGTGCCGCCTCCCGAACAAAACCTATCGTAGTACTTAAAGTAGGTCGCTCTGATGAAGGAAGGCGTGCCGCCGCCTCACATACCGGTGCATTGGCAGGTTCAGATGATGTCTATGAGACAGCCTTTAATCGCTGTGGTTTACTTCGCGTAGATGGTATGCGCGAGCTGTTTTATGCCGCCTCATCTTTGACGGCGATAAAACAGCTTAAAGGGGATCGACTCGCCATTCTCACTAATGGGGGTGGAATGGGGGTTTTGGCAACCGATGCACTTATCAAGGAAGGCGGAAGACTCTCAATTTTAACAGAAGGGACTTTGCAAAAACTCAATAAAGTACTGCCGAAAAGTTGGTCACATGGCAACCCCATTGATATTATTGGTGATGCAGGCTCTGATCGCTATTCAGATGCGCTTAAAATTGTTCTGGCAGATGAAAAGGTAGATGCAGTATTGGTGTTGAATTGTCCTACGGCGGTTGCTTAAAGTTTGGAGGCGGCGGAGGCAGTTTCAGCGATTGCAGAGAAGAATGATAAATGCCTGCTTGTCAGCTGGGCGGGCAGTGTAACGGCGGAGAAAAGCAGGCATCTATTTGCAGAGCGTGACATTCCCAGCTATGCCACACCAGAAGCAGCGGTTAATTCCTTTATGCATCTAGTTCGTTATAAACGCAATCAGGAAATCTTAATGGAAACACCGCCTGCGCTGGCATCTGATTTGGTTTTTGATTCAGATAAAGCCTGGGGGATTATAGCAAAAGTCGTTTCGGAAGGACGTGAGTGGCTTAATGAGCTGGAAGCTAAAGCCGTTCTTGATGCCTATGGGATCCCAACGGTTGAAACTCATCTGGCAAAATCGCCTGAAGAGGCAGCTGCATTTGCTGAGGTACTCGGTTTTCCTATTGTGCTTAAACTTTTTTCACCTGACATCTTGCACAAGTCAGATGTGCGAGGTGTTGCACTGGGTCTAAGGAGTTCGGAAGCGGTTCAGCAATCAGCACTTGATATTGAACGTATTGCCAGAGAAATGCGCCCAGATGCACGGATTGAGGGATTTACCGTGCAAAAAATGATTAACTGGAAAGGCAGTCACGAATTGATTTTGGGCATATTGGATGATGATACTTTTGGCCCTGTTTTGCTGTTTGGACAGGGCGGGACAGCAGTAGAAATCCTGAATGACAAAGCACTTGCTTTGCCGCCTCTTAATCTGAAGCTGGCTAGAGACATTGTCTCCAGAACGGCAGTTTATCGTTTACTTAAAGGCTATCGCGACCAGGAAGCGATTGATATGGATGCGCTGCTTCTAACTCTTGTTAAACTATCACAAATGGTGATTGACCTGGATCACCTCGCAGAGCTTGATATTAATCCGCTATTGGCAAATAAAGAGGGTGTCATTGTGCTAGATGCTCGCATCAAGGCTTCCATTAAAAAAACCTCAGGAGCAGAGCAGCTTGCGATTCTTCCCTATCCACAGAAACAGGAAGAATTGGTTCGCCTTAAATCGGGACAAACATTCAAGGTTCGACCTATCAGGCCAGAAGATGAACCCGCTTTAATCGAAGGTTTTGAGCAGTTAACTCAGGAAGAAATTCGCTTTCGTTTTTTCCGTATTATCAAAACAATGGATCTCCAGATGGCCGCACGTTTTACACAAATTGATTATGAACGTGAAATGGCTCTGGTTGCGACAGATCCAGACAATACTCCTGAAAAGAAACTCTACGCTGTTGTCCGTCTAATAAGAGATCCTTTCGGAAAGCGAGCTGAATTTGCTGTGATTGTTACCCATACTGTTGCGGGTCAAGGCTTAGGTACTTTACTGATGCACAGGATTATATCCTACGCAAAAACTCAGCGACTAGATGAAATCTATGGCGAGGTGTTAGACGAAAATAAGGTAATGATTTCAATTTGCAAAAAGCTGGGATTTACGGTACATAAGGAGCTTGAGAACTATGGAGTGGTTGAAGTCAGGTTGGATTTGAGAAACTAAGAGGACATTAATCAAGCCCCATCAATACTCGTATATGCTGTTCGGCACTTCTGCCAAGGGCGTTTAGGGCATACCCTCCCTCAAGCATTGAGACAATGCGATTTTCAGCATAGTGGCTGGCGACCTGAGTTATTTTTCGTGTAACCCACGCATAATCGGTATCATTGAGTTGCAGTTGCGCCATATCATCTTCCCAGTGAGCATCAAATCCAGCGGAAATAAAAATGAACTGAGGTTTGAACGCTTCGAGTTCGGGTAGCCATTCCTTCTTCACAGCCATACGAAATTCAGTTCCGGCAGACCTCGACTTTAGTCGGCTATTGATTAGATGACCGGGGATAGTGGAACGCCCAGTGTACGGATATAGAGGGTGTTCATATGATGAGCAGACCAGAACTCTAGGATCATTTTCAAAAAAATCTTCGGTTCCATTGCCATGGTGAACATCAAAATCAACAATAGCAACCCGTTCCAGATTGTACTTATCAAGTGCGTAAGATGCAGCGACCGCAATATTGTTAAAAAAGCAAAACCCCATTGCTTTGCTCCTTTCGGCATGATGCCCAGGAGGACGGACGGCACAGAAAGCATTGTCGACCTGCTTTTTCATAATCAGATCAACGCCCATAGTTCCAGCTCCTGCCGCTCTGAGTGCGGCGGTGAGTGTATGCTCATTCATGAAGGTATCAGGATCGACATGAAAGAGCGGCTGTCCCGTTTTAGGCGCATGTTGGAAAATATTATCTATGTGCTGTTGGCTGTGGACACGCAATAGTGCCTGCCGTTCTGCTATAGGCGATTCGAAATGCTCAAGAAAATCACATAGTTGTTGCGATATAAGTTGATCTTGTATGGCAAGAAGACGTTGCGGTCTTTCTGGATGACCATCGGTCATTACATGTCTAAGGCAATCTGGGTGAGTAATATAGGCGGTCTTCATGGTTTTTTACGGAAAATTATAGTCTTTAATTATGTAGCAGGTCTTCTGCTTTATCCAGCAGTATATTAGGTTTTTTATTGACCAGCTTCCGCGCTTTCCTGAAATGATATTTTTAAAAAATATAATCAAGTGTTACTTAGGTTACATCTTTATCCTGATAGATTGGTGTATAAATTAACCATGGATGGAATCAAGATTTGAGGTAATGGAATTACTCCTTATAGCTGTTATTAAGCTGTTCTAATGACAGTGATATTTTTTTAAATACATTTTATAAAGGTACTGTCATGGCTAATAAAGAAATAAAAAAAGACAAAGCAAAACCATCACAAACACCAATGGTTTTCTCACCCTTCGAAGAGATGGAGCATTGGTTTGATGACTTGTTTCCTCACCGTTTTATGCATCCTTTTAAAAGTAACTGGCCTGTATTGCAAGAAATGGAAGCCTATAGAAAAGGACGTTTCCCCAAAACAGATGTTATTGATCGAGAAAAAACAATGATCATTCGTTCTGAATTACCTGGGGTCAAGAAAGAAGATCTGGATATTTCCGTGAAAGATGATGTATTGACGATTAAAGCATCTACCCATCATGAAGAAGAAAAGAAAGAGGATGAATACCATCGTCGCGAAATCAGTCGAGGTGAATATCAACGCTCTTTTAGACTGCCGGGAATCATTGATAGTAATAAAGTAAAAAGCAGTTTTAAAGATGGAATTCTGGAACTGGAAATACCCAAAGAAAAACCTGCTAAACGACGAAGTATAAAAGTGGAGTGATTTTGAGCAGGGTAAAAATATTGATCAATTTTTGAGTTTGGAGAAGATAATGCTTATAGACGATACAGACATTAATAATTTAGATTATTTTACTGAAAAAACAACACCTAGAATAATAGAAA
>JAZGEM010000094.1:0-3741 GCA_036478745.1 Cocleimonas sp. | reverse complement strand
TCAGAAGCTGTAGCTTCAACAGTTCTTGTCTCACCAGGAGCCAATGGGCTGTTATCACTTACAGTTAACCCTTCTTCAGCTAAAAGATCATCAGGATAACCTGACTCATCTTCTAATACATCAGCGTCCAAGAAACGTACTGAAGCTGTATTGAACTCACCTAAACGAACAGGGCTATCGCCATTGTTTGTAATAGTAAGAGTCATTTGCATAGCGCGACCAGGTACACGATAAGAAGCATCTTCAACTACAACATCTACAGTAGCTGTTGGTAGTTCAATAGGCTTCATTCCACGCATCAAACCCGCTTGAAGTGGAGTTGTTACAGGATACTTTTCGTTAGTTGTACCCATAGAAATACCAACTACAAGGACAGTACCAAGAGCAAATGCAATGCCTATTTTTTTGTCTCCAGCTGATATTAAACTACTCGCTTTACCACTGCTTACAGCAATGTGACGAGGAATAAACATTGGACCTTTAGCCCAATACATCATCCAAGCTAGACCAATCGCATACCATAATGCATGCCAAAAGTAAACATTATCCAGTGAATAATCTTCCAAATCAAGTTGCTGACCAGTCAAAGTAGTAATTGGGTTAGTGAACTGACTCATTGAACCAGTAATTGTTACCCATTTACCTGGGCCAATAATTGGACCCCCACCTTGAACGTTCATCATTGAATGTACATGCCACTCACCAGGACGACGCGCTCTTAACAACACTTTAAACTTATAAGTTTCACCTAATTCCAACGATACTGAACGTGGAACTAATTGATCACCAATCCAAGAACCCGCACGAATAAATACTGGGCCTGGAATACCGATGTTCAAAAATGATACTTCTGGTTTATCAACAGTTTCTGGCCATCCCTCGAAAACGTGGAATTTACCATCTAATGTCATTGTATCGTTAACAGCTACTTCATCTTTCGACCATGTAAGGTCAAACCAGTGAATTGTCCGCATACGCATAAACGCAGCCTGTGACTTTTCACCGTGTGCTGATGCTGTAGGTGTGTAAAAAATCGCTGCTGTCATAGTTACCAGCAGAGCGACAAAGGACAATTTTGCTACTTTGTCTTTTATTATTTTCATATAACCCTCCTCTATTACTAGAGAATCTGTGATTAAGACTTTCTGACGAATATAAAACTAAAACTCGTCAGGTTAGTTTTTTTCTTATTCCTAAACGTTTTCACCAGAGATGAAATCAGTTTTATTAAACCATCTTCCGAAGAAATGCCATAAGAAATAAATAATAATTGATACAAAGCCAGAGAAGAATGCTGATACCGGTGCAACGTCTTTACCGAAAGTTCTTAACGTACCTTTTTCAACCATTCTGATATACTCAGGTGTACCAGTTCTTACATAGTGGTAACCTTGTAAATCAGCTAAAGTGAACATCATACCGTTATATTCAACTGGCACATGAAATGGAGCAATTACTGGCCAGTTTCCTGGATAGAATATTAGTCCCCAAGCTAAACCACCTATTACAGCAGTTAACGTCATTGATCCACCTAACATCAAAATAACATCCAGTAGAATTGCACCGGGTACTAATTGTGAAGGAAAAACCATGTTTACTGGGAAATATGTCCAACCCCAAAAGTTTAAATATCTGTTAACCCACTCACCCAATAGTAAGCCCAAAACACACAATGTTGCGCCTATCGGCAAACGGTAACGATACCAAAGCATTGCCTGTACAGCAGCAGGGAAAGTGATAGAAACGATAGGTGCTACAGTTACCCATAACCTCCTGTCTTTCCAATCAATCCAAAAATCCCAGTCACCGCCAGTTAACATGTAGTGAATATGATATCCACCTAGAACTACGAAGAAAAGAGTGAAAAGAATCATCCAGTCGAATGAGCGTGAAACCGCTACGGCTTCAGCGCGTGATCGTACAGCTGATTGAGATGCGCTCATTAGCTTACCTCCTAAAATTAAAATTATATTTTTTTATTTACTTCTCCCAAGGCTGTCCCGCAAAAAAACGGAACAAACCAGGAGATAGTATTTTTACTTTTTATTCAACTTAACCTTAATGTATTAGGCTAGGTCTTTTTTAAGTAATTTAGATATTGCCATTACTTCAGTATTTACAACACCCATTACAGCTAGAGCAGCCCAACCAAAGAATACGAAACCGTAATGCAATGGTGCAACAAATAACTCTTCCATAAACCAGAAAGTGTGACCCCATTCGTTTAGCCCAACATTAGGCAAAATCATGAAAGGTCCAATAACTGAAACCAAATACATTAGATGTAAACCTTCATTGTATGTTGGAAGTCTAGTTTTAGCGTATAAGAATGATGAAACACCAGTAATGATGTAGATTGGATATGACAAATAGAACTCAATGATATGACTTGGTGTAAAGTCAGTATCACGAACAATAGTTTGATGCCATGTTCCATCTTGTTCTGTGAAGTATGAAGCACCCCAATAGATAGCCCAACCATACATTACTAACCAAGTCCAGTGAGTAAAATGTCTTCTTAACTCTTCACGTGGAGTAATTGACATTACTTTACGATCACGAGTTTTCCAAATCCATCCCCACAAACCAGCTGATATTACAACTTCTAATACCAATTCAATGTACAGCATATTCATCCAGTATGTTTCGAACTCGGGTGCGAATGAGTCAAGACCTGCAGACCATCCGTACACGCCTTCATACCAGCGAATAAATGAATAAAACACCAAATACAGCATAAAGCCTGCAATAAGGTTGGTTTTATTTAATAGCGGTGCTTCTTTAGCATCAGCTTTAACTGATTCAGTTGTAGCAGCCATTTCTACCTCCTAAAATAGATTATTTTAATTTCGCCATTATAACAATGCCGAAGATTTGTTAAATATCCCTATTGATGTACCTTAAAAACATATAAAGCAACATGCCACTTCCATAGCGGTATCGTCAAGTCTACTCAGCTCTTTAAATTATGTCAAGGACTACCGGATATTTTATCTTTGTTTCCTTACGTACACTCACTATTTAATATATACTAGCACTCCAAAGTTAACGGTCTTCTTTAAAAATTATAACCTTTCAGCTATCTTAATTGACTTACAATCATGAACAAAAAATTCATTTTTTTTATTATTTGCCTTGTTGCTCTATTTGCATTTCAATCTAAAGTCGTAATGCCGCTTATATATGATATTGTCGCATCAGACTTTTTTCTTGTGGATTCTGGTGATGAGAAAAATAGAATTTCAACATCTAACTTACTAACCAATTCCGCATTTGATCAGTGCAATAAACACATTGAAAATGAATTTTCACCTGAAAACACCATTACCTTTCCTGACCACCCCCTTAATGCATTTAGCTTAGGAAACTTTCAATATGTTATAAATGCTGATATAGAAATATTACCCACTGATGGTAGCGGAATACCCTTCACTAGAAAATATGTTTGCCGAATCAATTATTTAGAAAAAAACGACCAATCGGTGATATCCAACTCTGAAAACTGGTATGTTGATGGGTTATCAGGTCTTGATGACATCTAAATCATCCTACATTCGATAATTTATTATTCAACACCACCATAACAACACCTTTATTTTGAAACTTATTTATGAATAAACTAAGGAATTTGAAAGACTAAAAACTTTAAGAATAGCTCAAAATGTTGACTTAACAGCCACCACCAGAGCTATTCTTAAAGCTTAAACTCTTTCTATATAGGAAGAGCAGCTTAGCTTAACG
>JAZGEM010000093.1:0-15288 GCA_036478745.1 Cocleimonas sp. | reverse complement strand
CGCAAGACTCGACCAACATCGACAGCTCCTTCGGAGTTGTAACGATATACTTTTTGGCTCTTGGTGAGCCTTAAAAAGCAATCTTCAAATAAAGGCGGGGGTGCCATTCAAGCATTTATATGGTTTTATCTTGGGGTTGTTTTATTTGCTGAGATCACGCAAGACTCGACCAACATCGACACCTCCTTCGGAGTTGTAACGATGTACTTTATTGCCCTTGGTGGGCTGCTAAAGCAACTTATTTAACTATGACGGCATGTTTCAAAATAATCTTTGGTAAAGTTTGATGTGTATCTGCCCAGTATAGGGTTTTATTGCCTTTTTCATCTTCGTCTGAATCGGTTACTTGAATATTAATACCGATTTTATTGCCTGTTTTAATCAATGTTTTCTTATCGGAATAAATGTCTTCCCATGGAATGGCGACATTAAGTAGGTATCCTGTGTCTGTCTGAGTGAGATGGGTTTGTGTGCCTAAGGAGTCGAATGGGGTGAATGTGAAAGTTTTCGCATGATCTTCTTTCTCTTCATCCTTTTTATTTTTCTCATTCTCATCTTTTTCAGATTCTTCTCCTTCTCCTTCTCCTTCTCCTTCTCCTTCTTCAAGTTTAGCAAGCTTTTCTATTTTATTATTTTGTTCGTTATCTTCTGCTTTGTTTGTATCGCTACTGGTTTCATTATCTAACTTTTCTTGATCTGAATCTTGGTTTGGTTTTGTGCTTGTTTGAGTTGTTTTGTTTTTTGTTTTAACTTTGTTGCTTTTAGTATCGATTTTTTTAGGTTTTTCGTCACTTTCATCAGCTGTTGCTGTGTCTAAGATCAGTACAAGTTCATCACCTTTTTGAATATCATTGTCACTAACGGAAAAGGTGAAATATAGGTGCTTTGAGTCCCAATTAGCTTGCCAGCTTGCACTGAAGTCACTCGGATTATTGTCCTCTAGCCATGAAGGAATAATTTGTTGATGGCTCATATCCCATATCATATGAGAGCTTTTCGCATAGCTAACTTGAATGTCTTTATTTTCCTTGTTTAAGACACTTTGTGGTTTACCTGATTGAACTTTTTCTGGGTGCAAGCTGTTATCAAGATAGCGTAATAATGAATCATATTTAGGGGCTTCAGCGCGCGGTTGGCGGATATGTTCTTTAATTCCCCAGCTTCCATACCAGCTATAAATTCGTGGTGCGCTAAAGGCAACAAATAGTTTGCCACCTGCCTGTTTCCATTCATGCATCAACTCATCGTAGACGATGCCCATCCGTGGGTCACGATTAGCAGCGTAGAGTAGGGGGTTGGGGTGTTCTTCTACCTTGCGGGTATTCCAGTCGACAAGGTGTTGTCCGCCTTCATAGGCGATTAAATTTACCCCAAATGAGTTGGCTACTTTTTGTTGTTTGTTGATGTAGGAAACGATAGTTTTCATGCCCCACTTAGAGTCTTTTGACATCATTGCTTTGAATACATCATTGACGTTTTCAGCCTCTCGTAATACCTCAGGGTGGGCTGATACATAAGGGCCTATAGCGACTGCGTCGGTGTGCTTATAAGCATCTTCAAATGCTAAAATCTGACTAGACATATTTTGATTACTTGCCCAACTGCCCAATACACGAACAAGCTGTTGATGTCCTCCAAATTCGTCTTCCCATATTTTAAAGACTTGTACACTGCGCCTTGAATACCATTTGTAGCCAGCAGGTGATTTTTTTGCATCTAACTCAGCTGCCAGTCCTTCTTCAATTGCGTAATCATGATGAATAAAAATAGGGTTCCAGACTTCATTGCTGTATTCGATATACGCTTTTAGGTTTGGATCTAAGTTGTTTTTGACGTATTTTGCAAACTTTCTAACATAATCATCATTGGCTTTGTAAGGCATTGAAAACCATGGGTTTGATTTAACTTGGTTTGCCAGTGCAACCATTATTTCTACTGGCGCACCCCGTGAATATAAGCCTGCTCTCCCTCCCCATGTGGCCTTACTTGGGAGATTACGTTCACTCCAGTTTTCAACAGGGTTACGGGTCATACCCGACATATTCATAAAGCGAATGACTTGAAAGTCTTTCATGAAATTCAAGTAGTCTGGGTTGAATAAAATCTTATCGTCATTCTCATCAAATGAAAGGTATTTGCTAGCTTTACAGTCACTTGCGATTTTTACTTTAATATGTGGCTTACCTTCACAAATTCCTCCTTCAGGCAGAATTCTAATGTTGCGAATATAATTGTCTTTGATTGTTTTTTTGATAAAGAGTGAGGCATTTAGCGTATGATCTTTTCCCGCTTTAATCTCGATAACATCTCTATTAGGGCGGTGGACGATAAGACGCGCATCATTACCATAGAAAATCTCACCTTCTCCATCATATAAAACGGTAAAAAAACCTTCTTCAATGGTTCCTTCTGGGAGACGATTTAGAAATTTTGTACCTGCTTTGCCACCATTTAAGTCGGTTGGCCAGCCATTTTTATCATAGGTAACGTCCTTGGAGCTTCCCCATGGAACCGTTTCGGCAAAGGGTATGGCTGATTTAAATAGGTTAAGAAATTGAACACTGGACGTATCTTCGCGTACATCGGCAGTATTGATGCCGAGGAATATTTTATCATTTTCTGTTGATGCAGACTTTTGAGGTGTTTTTTTGCTTTTTTTAAGTTTTACTTCACTTAGCTCCGTACTGCTTGGTGGTTGTGCTGCAGGGGTGTGAAAGTTTTGATAGTTTTGGTAGCGTTTATAGAGGTAATTTCCACCTACTGCTAAGAGGAAAAGAATAACAAGCAGTATCAAAATTTTAATGATTTTCATTTTATTTTTATTCAAGGCTATTGTGGTCTAGAAAACCACATCAACATGGATGTGGAGTTTAAGGACTTAGGATTTAACAACTTTCGCAACTTATTTAATCCTGACTCCTAAGTGAGCAAAAAAGTCTAAATGCCAAGCACTAGCTTCCCAAAATTTCTTGGGTCTTTCCATGAAAGATCATTTTTTGCATGCCATGCTAACTTACCATCTCGACCTTTGCCACTATCATCATCATTGATTTGAATATCAATGCCAATGGCTTTACCAGCGCTAGGGCGAACTCCAAGCGTTACCCATGGAATAGAGGTTTCAAGTGTATAACCTTTATTTGTGCGCGTCATCGTTTGCTTGATGCCAAGGGTGCGTCTACGTGGAGAGTTACTGCTTAAGTTTACATTCCTATCTTTCCAGCGATAGATTAAATGAAAGTCATTCTTTCCATCAAATTTAGAATTTCGGCTACCATCAGCGTCAATAAATATTTCAATCGAGTCATCGCTCCATGGCATTTTTGAATCTTTAACAAATTTATCATCCATGGTATCTACACGTACATGAAGGTATTTCTCGTCCCAATGTGTTTGCCATACACTGGAAAGGTCTGAGCCACTTTGAATCGTCCCTGACACAACATTCTTTAAACGCAAGGTTGCTTTATTTGACCAAAATCTTCCTCTTCCCTTAACTCTATGGACGATTGCATCATGTGAGCCTTTCGCTATTGGTGTTGTTTTAGGCTTTGCTGTAGTTTTATGAGTGATCTTATTGTTCTTGGTTGTGGAAGTCTTCCTTGTTTCCCAAATAGGGCGTGTGTTTGTCTTGGCAATAACCGTTTTAGCGGTGTTTGTGATGACTTTTGCTGTTTTTACAGCCGTTTTCACTTTATTTTTGGCTTTGTTAATCGCTACTTTAGTCGCCGTGTTTTTAATGGTTTTTACAACGGCTTTAACAGCTTTAGTTGGTTTCTTTGTGGTTTTAGCCTTGGCTATTTGTGTCGCTTTACGCTTTTTACTAGGCTTAGACTTAACCAATGCATAGACATCACCAACTGGATTTACACTTGGCTTATTTAATCTAGCGACAGTCGCAGCACTACAGTTTCTCCACCAACAGGGGTTCTTACGTGCATATTGCATTAATGCTCTGTGTTTAGGTGCCTGAGAGATGGGTTGGGTAATATATTCTTTAGTGCCCCAGCTACCGAACCATTGGTATGTTCTAGGTGCTGAAAAGTTAACAAATAGTTTTCCACCATTGTCGCGCCAGCCACGCATAAATATTTGGTAAGCTTTAGCCATACGCCAATCTTTATTCGCAGCGATCATGAGTTTAGTTGGGTGTGACGTTGTATTACGACTTTTCCAATCAACTAAATGTTGTCCGCCTTCATAAGCAATTAGATCAACACCAAACTTATCAGCAATTTGTGCATTTTTATGAATGTATCCTAAAACCTTTGGTATGGAGTATTTTTCTTCTGGGTCATACATTAATTTAAACAATTGACTAACTGAGCGTGCTTTTTTGGCGCTCTTATAACTTGGGAAGAAATAGGGTGCAATAGCTATTGCATCTGTTTTCTTATAAGCATTGCGATAGGATAGCAACATCTCTGAAAGACGTGTCCAGCCCGTCCAGCTTCCCATGACACGAACAATTCGTTGGGTGCCACCAAAGGTTTGTTCCCACATATCAAAGATTTGAACAGAGCGTAAAGAGAAGTATTTGTAACCCGCCTTATCTCGATCAGAATCCAGATTCATTCTTTCACCCATGTCTTTTACATAGTGTGATTGAGTAAAGATTGAATTCCATGCTTCATTGGTATATTCAACATAGGCTTTTAAGCCAGGTTTTAAGTTAGCTTTTACATACTGCGCATAGCGTCTAACAAAATCATTGTTAGCTTTATGGGGAATATTAAACCATGGATCTGCATTTAATTTGTTCGCTAGGGCAACCATTATCTCTAGTGGAGCACCTCGCACGCCTTGTTTACCTGCCCAAGTTGCATCGTTTACTTTGGGTCTATCATTCCAAACAGTAATAGGATTACGTGTAATTCCTGACATATTCATAAAACGAACGACCTTGAAGTCTTTCATATAATCAAGGTATGCAGGGTTGAAAACTATATTCTTATGATGCTTTTCAAAAGATAGGTAACGCGATCGTTTACAATATCTTTGATCATTGACGCGCTTGTATGGATTATTAGCACAGATGCCACCCGGTAACAGTACGCGAATATTTCTTAAGTAGTTTTTTGGGTTGCTGTTTTCTATGATGAGTTTGACACGGTACTCTTTATCTTTACCAGCCTTGATTGAGATAATATCTTTGCCTTTCTCACGACTGACTAACTTTGCATCATCAGTGTATTTTAATATCCCTTCACCATCATATAAAACAGTGTAGTTTCCTTCAGGAACAGTATGTCTGGGTAGTTTATAAAGAAAGCGTGTACCTGCCTGTCCTCCATTTAGATTTTTAGGCCAGCCGTCTTTATCATAGATAACTTTTCCTTTAGTAAGCCAAGGGCGTGCCTCTTCAAAAGGAATTGAGGTTTTGAAAATATCAATAAAAGGAATACTGGCATCGTCATCCATGACTTCATTACTGTTTACGCCAATTGGTGAACGCGTATTTGGTCCTGCATAAGCTTGGTTGAATAATGAAATAGAAACGAGTAAAAGTACGAAACCTGATACAAGTCCAAGTACCTTAGATACCCTTGGTTTGAAAGTTAAGTTATCCATTGTTATTTTTTTAGCCCTTGAAAGATTATTTTTTCCCTAGTCATGATCCTTAACTCCCCAGATATGAATCATATAGACCTATAAACTTCATGTAAGTTCTTAATTTTAGTTGATTCTACACACTGAAATTAAAAATTACTATCATAGAATACAATAAGGATCCTGAATCTAACCTGAGTGATAATATAATTATATGCAGTATTTTAAAAAAGTAGCCGCTAAGTATTTAAATATGCTTGACAGGTTTTATGCTTTGCCTCACAATTCGCGCTTCTTTTGGTTAAGGGGCTATAGCTCAGCTGGGAGAGCGCTGCAATGGCATTGCAGAGGTCGGCGGTTCGATCCCGCCTAGCTCCACCACTATTATGTGGAAGTAAAGCTATAGTTTTATGTTAATAATGCGGATGATCTTAGAAAAATGAAGTCTATCGCACTGTTTGGCCAAATACTTTTTATTATTGGTTTGATCCTATCCGTAGTCGGTTTAATTGTCGGCTTTTGGTTCTTGTTTCAAGATAATGATATATGGGGAATGAGATTTTTATTTGCTGTTCCTGCTGGTTTTGTTTTTTTGTTTACTGGTATGGCAACATCTGTTATGTTCTCGCCCCGTGATGATTCTGCTCTTAATAAGAAAAGATCATTGCACGATACGCAAGATGATTTGCGTTGACCATGTGTTATAAATTTTGTCTTTATAAATAGAGACAATATTGTAAGTATCGTCCCCATCGTCTAGCGGTTAGGACACTGCCCTTTCACGGCGGTAACCGGAGTTCGAGTCTCCGTGGGGACACCATTTACTACATTCATGGTTTGTAAGTTTAAAGTTCAGGGTCCCCATCGTCTAGTGGCCTAGGACACCGCCCTTTCACGGCGGTAACCGGAGTTCGAGTCTCCGTGGGGACGCCACTTTAATTTCTTTTGGAGTTTCTCTTGGCTTCAGTAAGTCGCTTCATTCTTCTTATGTGATTTATTCGCAAAGTCGCTGAATTTATTTATTTTTCCCTTCAAGTATTTCTAATATTTTCTTTTTATCTTGTGTGCCTAACTAATGTAACGCTATCTATAACTCCACCTTTAATTGTATGGCTAGAAATAGCAATGGAATGAGTGCAAAGATATAGGGTAGGTATTGCATAGTCGGTGATTCGTATGATATTTAGTCGCTTATACGGTCTAAGGATTTAAATAGATACTAAGGAGTTTACTGAGTGTTTTAGTAGTTGGTGCAATTATAAAAAAAAGGGTGGGGTGCCATATAAGATTAACTGAAACTATTAATATTGTTTGATAGGAGTTTATGTAGGTAAATGTAGTCTTACTCGTGCGCCTACATGAGGAGATATTAATAACTCAATTTTTCCACCAATAGCTTCCATTATTTCTGTGCTTACGGCTAAACCAATACCTTGTCCTTCTGACTGGCTATCTGCTCGTATGCCTCTTTGTAAAAGCTCTGAAGGGTTTTTATCAGGAAATCCCATACCATCATCATCGATGTCGATTACCAGTACATCACCATTATGTGTGGCGGTTATCTCGACAATACTTTCACAAAAGCGACAGGCATTATTGGTTAAGTTTCCAAAGACTTCCATCAGGTCATCTTCTTCCATACGACATTTTGCAAATTCATCCACATTGATAATGAAGTCAAATGTTTTGTCTCGGTATACTTTTAGTAATGAATCTTTAAGGCGATATAAAACAGGTCTTACTGCATGGCTTTTGATAATGACACCATGGTCGTTGACAACGGCACGACGCAATTGATAGGCAATAATGTCATCCATTCTTTCTACTTGGGTTTTGATGGTTTTGCCTTCGCTCTTTTCAGCAGAATTTTGTAATACAGATAAGGGTGTTTTGAGGCTGTGGGCTAAGTCATCAAGTGCATCACGATAGCGTTGTTTTTGCCCTTTTTCTGCATTAATTAGGGCATTTACTGCACTTTTTACGGAAGACAGTTCATCTGGATATTTTTTTAAGATAAGTTGTTGTTCGCCTGATTCAATTTTGTTTATTTCTTGTTCAAATTGCCGAATAGGGGTGATCACTAGATAGCTACTAACGAGTTGTGAGATCAAAACTAAAATAGTGGTTATTAAGAACAGTAGGAAGATATTACGGATGATTTCATCATGTCCTTTTTGTAATGCTGAGGCTGATTTAGCTAAGATTAGTTGATAGGACCCGAAGGGTTTATAGCTGAAACCTCTGGCATAGACGATGTAGTTTTCAGCGCCATCGAGTTTAGATTTGTTTCTACCTTGGGTATCTTCTGGGTTTAAAATATCGACACCATCCACTTCGGCCGGCATATCTAGCAAGAAGGTGGTGAAGACCTTTTGTTTATCTTTCGCAAACCGACCTGCGCTAATATCATTAAAAGGATATTGGCTATGCCATACAATATTCTTCGAATCATTTTGTTGAATATAGGCAAATTTATCTGCAGAGAGTTTACTGAAGTTATTTTTAATCAAAAAGGCTAAAAATTCATTCTTCGAGCTATTATCAATGATAAATTTTCCATCATTAAAATCCAGAAAACCCATTAATTCTAAACCAGCAGAATTCAAAGATGTTTCTTCATCTTTTAACATTCTATGCTGAGTTACATAGTATAAAACACTGCCTAGTACTAAAATACCAAGAAATATAATGGCTAGCGCACTAAGAAATTGGCGACTGCGCAATGAATTCATATTGGGCTTCTTTAATTAGATTAGTTGTAGTGCTAGCTATACTTCTTATTAAGTATTACGACTCAATGTAAAACGATAGCCACGACCGCGCAATGTTTCAATAGGGTTTATTGTGCCATCAGGATCTAGTTTCATTCGCAGACGACGGATAAATACTTCTATCACATTACTGTCTCGATCTGATTCGTCATCATACATGCTTTCAGTTAAATCTGTTTTAGAAATAACTTCGCCCGCGTGCATCATTAGGTGTTCAATAACTTTGTACTCGTATGCAGTTAGCGTGATTTCGAGATCATTGACTAAAACGCGCTGTTCTGAAGTATTAAGCCGAATAGGACCGCAGGAAAATTCTGCTTGTGACCAACGACCCGTTCGGCGCAACAGAGCACGCATGCGTGCTAGTAGTTCTTCAAAGTGAAAAGGTTTGTCGACATAGTCATCAGCACCCGCTTCGAGTCCTTCGACTCTATTTTGCCAGCGTGTTCTTGCTGTAAGTATAATGACGGGGTAATCTTTTCCTGCATCACGTAATTTTGCGATAATTTCTAAGCCACTAACCTCAGGTAGCCCAAGATCCACGATAGCCAAATCAACGGGATACTCTAATGCGTAGTATAAACCCTGAGCGCCATCAGCTGCAGCATCAACAACGTAACCCGATGCTTGAAGTGATTCAGTAAGTTGTTCGCGGATATCCCTATCATCTTCGACAACCAGTACTCTCATATAAACCCCATTTAAATTGAATTATTATTAATAAAAACGCTAAAAAAGTTTCTAAAATTATAAATTGTTAACGCTTGTACCAACTTGAAGAAAGTTGTGAGCATTATATTACTAATAGGATATTACACACTGTATTATCGTTGTGAAAGTATTATTTATGAGGGAGCAGAAAAATATTATAAAGAAGAGATTACTTATTGTTGATTCTGTACGATGTTTTTTTCGTAGCACCCGAGTTTAATGATTTGAAATTCCCCTTGGTCTTCGAGAAACTTAACATAATGGCAGTCTGGGTTTGAATAGGTGGATTTTTTCTTCACATAGAGTACCCGACCACTCAATAGAGATTTGACAATAGCCATAATTTCCAAAGTTGTGATGGGCTGAGTTGCCACAGAACGTTGAACAGGGATAATGATATCCTCAGCACTTAAAGAATGGGTGGCAAAGTTACTAACAGCCAAAAAGAATGTCAGTATTATTGTTTTTATTAGAGGATGCGTTCGCAAAATAATCCTCATGATGACCCCGAATTTATTTAATTATTGGTATGCTTATATATATATCATTGTGTCAATTAACCAAAGCTGAACAGCATATAAATAATGCGATAAAATCCAGACTATACGAATTTCAAATATAATTTTTGATTATTTAAATACGGTCGTCTGTGGTGGATTGTGAGGCTGATAACGATAATGACCGGTAATCTTCATGGTGAATAAAATATCTTCAAGCTTTGGACCTTTTCCCATATTGTGTACAATCATTGGTCGTTTTTTATCGTTGCTAACTTTGTATGTAACGATACCTATATGTGGCATGCCTGGCATGATATCCCAAGTGACTAGATCTCCGGGTAGATAGTCATTAGCTATTTTAGTAATGGGTAGTGCGCTTCCATTCCTTGCAAAGAAGACTCTAAGATTGAGTACGCGTCTATGGTCAATATTTGAATCAGGTTGTTTTCTTTTCCATTTTGGAAGATTTGGGTATTGAGAGAAACTATTCCACATATCAGCATGGACACGTTCTTGTAAATCGATGCCGAGTTTGCGATAAGAGCGAATAACAACATCAGTACACACACCAATATTATCAGGTACATCACCCCATGGAAAAGGTATCGTTTTATAGCTTCCATCATAAGTTACTTTATGAGATAGGCGTTCAATGGCAGCTTCGACTAGATCTAAAGAAAAAGCAAACTTTTCTAGTTGCTCATTATCAGCCTTAGTGATATTTGTTATATTCAAAAGGATAAAAAGAAATATAATTTTATAGTGATTCATTATTAATACTTATTGATTAAAAATTGTAAGAAATATCTGCATGATGTACTAGATGTTAGTTGATATAAATCATAATATAGGGTTCTCTGATTATATCGATTAAATTTTGCAAATAAAATATTCGGACTTTTTGGTTTTGATAGACAAAGTTGATAAAGGTTCCATTACGGGTTCCTTAATTACTAAGACTAATATTGAAACATTCGCGGCTTGTCGTTAGATTAATAGACTTATATAAGTAAATATGAAACTTAACCAACCACTTAAAATATTCCCCACGGGTATGCACCCATGTTCATATTTGCCTGGATTAATTGCTAGAAATGCAGTAGTTGATCCTGACTTTGAAATGACACCTGATGTTTATGATTACCTTATTCAAAGTGGTTTTCGTCGCTCAGGTGAGCAAGTTTACCGTCCTTACTGCCATACTTGTGAAGAATGTATTACGACACGTATACCAGTCAGTGAATTTCAGCAAAGTAAAAGTCAAAAACGAAACTGGAAGTTAAATAGCGACCTAAAGGTTAGAGTAAATACTGAGGGCTTCCGCAACACCTATTTTTCATTGTATCAGCGTTATCTTGCGAGCCGTCATGAAAGTCAGAATCATGAAGGAGTTGAGAAATTCTTATTAGCTGACTGGTGTGATATACAGTTTATCGAGTATTACACGGTTGATGATATTACAAAGACAGAAACACTTATAGCCGTCGCTGTCGTTGATGTTGTTAAATCAGGTTTGTCGGCTGTTTACACTTTTTTTGACCCAGAAGAGGGAAGACGTCGTAGTTTAGGTACATATGCCGTGTTATGGCAAATTGATTACGCAATTGAAAATAATTTTGAATTTGTCTACCCAGGTTTTTGGATTAAAGATTGTCGTAAAATGAACTACAAGACGCGCTTTCAACCTATACAAGGTTTGCAAAGGGGAAGGTGGATTCGCCTTGATAAGGATACTTAAAAAGCTATTTTTGGTATTATTTCTTGTTAGTGTTTATCAGGTCGTTATTTTTTAGTTCTATTTATTACTTATTTCCCCGATGGTCAAAAAATCCAGTATGAATTAGTTTTATTGATGCTATCATAAGTTATAATTTGTTTTATCTTCTAGGGCTTCTATACTGCAATATAATCTAGTCTGTTCAACTACGATTAGAATGAAAATAAAAAAAGAGGGTGGAACCATGTCGAATACAGAAGTAGTTATACATATAAATGAAGAATTAGATAGTGGGAATCAGAGGAGTTTGTCTGATGAAGTATCTCATCTGCAAGGCGTTGAAACAGCAAACCTTGCGAATAAGTGTCCTCACCTGATGATTGTTGCTTACAATTCAGCGCAAACAAAATCATTGAATGTTTTAAATGGTGTAAGAAATACAGGTGTACACGCACAGTTAGTTGGCTGGTTATAGAAGGAAATAGTTAACTGGTTACCAGCCAGAAAGAAAGACCAATTGAGAGAGACTTAGATACACAATCTTACGCACCTGTCTTTTTCTTAAAGAAGGTCTTTTTTTGGATACATCTAATAAAAAGCCCTGTTACTCAATGAGTAATGGGGCTTTTTATTGCTCTAAACTCAATGAAAATTTTCCTATTAATTCGTATGTTCTCATTTTTGAAAATATTACCTAATTTTCTTTTTGTACTTGAGTTATGCTGAAGTCTTTAGGAGTAATGTTAAAACAAATTGAAAAGTATCAGTTTACGGTAAGAAACATAACATTACTCTTTAAAAACTAATGTAGTTGGTAATAAACAAGAGTCAGTTTGTGTCTAGTAACACAACAATAGTTAAGGATAAAAACAATGCCAAGAGCAAATGATTTAAAACGCGGGATGATTATAGATTTTGATGGTGTTCCTCATGCAGTAAAAACAGTTGATTGTAAAAGTCCATCATCACGAGGAGCTTCTACCTATTATAAAATTCGTTATAACAATCTACAAACCGGTCAAAAACGTGATGAGTCACATAAGGCAGAGGAAATGCTGAAAGAGGCTGACTGTCAGCGTGTCAAAGTGTCGTTCTCATACATTGATGGTGATGATTATGTGTTTATGGATAATGAGGATTACTCACAACATAATTTGAATAAAAGTGATTTAGGGGATCAGCTTGGTTATATTGTTGATGGTATGGAAGAGATAACAGCGTTGTTATTAGAAGGTAGTATTATTGGGGTGGAATTACCTTCAACGGTGACCCTTGAAGTCACTGAGACAGCACCTCGCTTAAAAGGTGCAAGTGCAACCAATCGTGATAAACCCGCTACCCTTTCAACGGGAATAACTGTGCAAGTACCTGAATATCTAGAAACAGGTGAGATGATTAAAGTGCATACTGGAACAGGTAAATTTATTTCACGAGATTAAAGTATTACTTCCCACTTACCCATTAGTTGAAAGTGATAAATAGCTTGATGACAAAATAAACTTATTGTAGTCAGTTACTTGCTTGCTGACTTTTGATAGCCCTTTAAAATTTCTTCAAGCCCTGGTTTATTGTCAAAAATCTCTTTTTCATCCAGCCCATCTAATTCATGTGGAAATACTAGCCAATCATCCGTGGTATGAATGTAAAAATTAGGTTCAATATCTGTTACATTTCTGTGTGGTTTGAACCAAGGGACCGCAATACGGATATCATGAGGAATGTTACGTCGTGCTTTTCTTTGTAGTGTTTCTATAACAGCTTGGACACTTCGACCAGAATCATAGACATCATCAACCAGTAATAGGCTGTCTTCATTGTTTATATTATTTAAAATGTATTCAAGCCCATGTACACGTATTTTTCGACTTTGTTTGTCGATACCATAATAAGATGAGGTACGTATGGCTATGTGGTCGGATTCAACGCCCAAGTAATGTAAGATCTCTTGAACAGCAATACCAACAGGTGTACCACCACGCCAAATACCCACAATATAGTCAGGTTTGAAGCCACTGTTTAGAATTTTGATACCTAAGCGGTAGGAATCAAGAAGGAGTTCATTAGCCGTTATGTAAACTTTATCCATCTCAGTGTGTGTCCCTTGCCATGTATGCATCAACTTCATCAATCAAGTTTTGTTGTTGCGCTTTGTTAAGAAAAGCAGAGCTAAAACTATTACGTGCGAGTAATGCTAAAGTCTCTTTATTATTATCTAATATTTCACTGACAGCTTCATAGTTCTCATTAAGATAACCACCGAAGTAAGCTGGATCATCTGAATTAATCATCGCTTTTAAACCGAGCTTTAGCATCTCTGGAAGTGGATGATTCTTCATGTCATCAACGACACATAATTTGGTATTAGAAAGAGGGCAAACTGTTAATGGTATTTGTTCAGATACCAGACGTTTTACTAATTCTGGATTGTTTAAACAGGTATTACCATGATCTATCCGTTCAACTTTTAAGAGATCTAATGCTTCATAAATATATTCAGGAGGACCCTCTTCGCCCGCATGTGCGACAATATGAAAACCTTCCTTGCGTGCTTTAGCAAAAACACGTTCAAACTTAGCAGGAGGGTGTCCCATCTCTGATGAGTCAAGACCTACACCAATGATTTTATCTTTATGTTGCAAAGCGCTATCGAGCGTTTTGAAGGCATCGTCTTCGTCTAAGTGGCGAAGAAAACACATGATAATAGCAAACGATATATCATATTCTTTTTTGCCACGCTCAAGTGCTGAGTGAATACCATTTAGAGCCGTTTCAAAAGGGATGCCTCTATCTACATGACCTTGCGGGTCGAAGAAAATTTCTACATGACGAACTGTCTGTTTACTTACTTTGCTTAAGTACGCCCACGTTAGATCATGAAAATCTTGTTCTGTACGCAATACGTTCATGCCTTGGTAGTAAATATCCAAAAAGTCTTGTAACTGGCTAAAGTCATAGGCTTTGTGCAATGCCTCAACAGACTCATAGGGTAATGTAATATTATTGCGCTCAGCTAATTCGAACATTAACTCAGGCTCAAAAGTACCTTCGATATGAAGATGTAACTCTGCTTTGGGAAGATTGGAAATAAATGCTTTCATGTGACTTTATACTAATTGAAAAAGAGTATTTTACCACTAAAATAACTAAGCTGAAGAATTCAATATTCGATGTTTTTAACACAAAGTTTGCAAGCCTTTTGATAAGGTTATAATGATAAATTAGAGCTATCGATGTACTTTTTCACCTTGCAGGCTGCTAAAACAATCTTGTAAAAAAGGCGGGGATGCCATTATATAACTTATGTTGTTTGCGGGGAATAGTCATGGTGAGAGCATGCGTTTTTGAGTGAAATAGTGGCTAAAACGAGAGACAAGCGGTTGGGTTTAGCTGATGAAATTATGGATGTCCTTTATTTGTGTTAGATGCTAGTAAGTTTGTTTACTTATTTGTTGCAATGGCTATTTCAGCAGGTTCTGGTATTTTCGCTTTAGTTTCAATGGAAAAAACTATTGATATGCTTGGTAAAATATGGGGCTTTCTCCGTCTCATCTATGAAATTTTCTCTAAAATAAGATGGGTTGCACGCCATTGAGTACGAGATGCCCATCATGTGGAATTAAAGGTATTTCATTCATTTCACATCTACTCGCCAGTATGAGTAATATATTTGGAAGCATAAGAATCAATGCCAAATGTAGAAAATGCTCATTTGAAACACGCCTTAGTCAAAGCGCAACTATCGTTCAATTTATACTTATTTGTTTTTTCCTTCCAGTTTCATACTTTTTTCCTGAAGATAAAATATCCTTTGCTTATATAGGTATGGCTTGCATTATTACTGTAGGGTTTATATTTCCTCTGGATAAAACTTAACTGTCCCTAAAGAAAGAAGAATAAGTGAAACACCTGTGATTATGCTTTTGCCTCGCAGAGACATAGACATAATGACTCCCCAAGGCGCTAGCCTCCAATATCGTGGGTTAGCCAGAAGCCAGTGCCATAATTAGTGTTTTACACAACTAAAGCTTGGAGGCTAGCA
>JAZGEM010000092.1:0-2347 GCA_036478745.1 Cocleimonas sp. | reverse complement strand
CTAATGAAAAATAACGAATCTTGTTAGATGAAAACCCTAAGCAGCCAGGACAAGATCCGTGACTGCTTGGGTTATTTGAAGTTATAAACGCATAAAAGCTTGGTCACGAGACAAACATAGTTGTTTGTATAACCAAAAACCTTTTAAAGCTAAATGAGAGTGATGTTGATTCATGAAGCTATGGTAAATGTTTAATAGGATGAATTCAACCTAGAAACCTCGTTTTATCGTAATCAATTTAAATCAGCAAGCCCCGAAGAATAAACAGCATTATTATGAATATAATGCACACTATCCCCTTGTATGACTGCTCTATCGTTATTGGTCTGCTGACCCATAAAAGAACAATGATTACCTGATAAGTTACATATTTCAGGGGGAGTATCTGTAATCAATTTACCCTCTAATTCAATCCCTGGGTTAGTACCAGTGTTTATATTAAAGGTGTACAGTCCTGTATGTGTCCAGTTATAAAAAGCATTGGGATGATTAATATCTTGATAATTGTCATTTGGTTTCTGCTCATTTAATTGCAATGGGATTGCCAACGTTGCTGAATCTCCTGAGGCTAACCAAGCCAAAGCGTGATGGTCGTTTAAAACTGCTGAATGAGTTCCTCGCTTACCAAGCACAAGACTATCTATTTCACGCAAATTATCACCATCTGAAACATCAAAGAGAGAAAGCTTAACCCCTTGATACCAAGAAAAATCTTGTCCTGCTTCTGGAATTGCATCTTTACCAATACCCAATAAATAATTTTCACCGATGGGGTGAAGGTATTCAGAAAAGCCATTAATTTCTAGTTCACCTAGTATTTTTGGCTGTTCAGGCAGAGTGAAATCCAGCACATAGAGAGGATCAATTTTTTTGAATGTCACTAAATAGCCACGAGTGCCTATAAATCTGGCTGCATATATTCTTTCTCCCGGTTTTCCCAAGTTATTCAGCGTGCTGATGGTTTCTAAACGTTGGCTGTTCGCTGCTTCACGTAATACTGAGACACTTGATGTTGATGTGGCATCCCATACATTCCCTTTTGATGTTGCAACTTTTAAGACATCATCATGTTCACCCATACGGAACGGTTGTTTATCAAAATCCCAGCCAAGATGCCCTTCTACAGTTCCTGAACCACGGTATTCTAATTTTCCTTTTCCAAGCGTGAACTTATGTATTTCTGTTTCCATTTCATTATTACCTGGGTCATATAAAATATTCTGTCCTGATATGGAGACGGGGTACCGACTGCTTGTCAAATAGATAGATTGAGTTGACATGTAAAAGGTATCTATATTACCGGCTATACAAGTGGAATAATGTTGATCTGGATTATCCAAAGGGATAGCTGTTACGGTTATGATTGTATTATCAACATATTTAAGGCTGTTTTGGCGAGGAATAAAGCAATCTGTCGCGCTAATTACTGGAACCCCTTCATTATCATCAAACGAAATGATAGGTAATAAATTATTTATATCCTGATTTTCGGGTACCGTTGGATTAAAAACCGGACTTGGTTGGGTACTATCCACAGGCGTGGGTTGAGACGATTCGAAGTATGGATTTTTACGTGTCACAAGATAAAGAACACCGTCAATAAGACGACTGGATATGAGACCTGTATCCATGCTGACACGTAATTTAGATTGCATACTCTCTGGTTGGCTTATATCAACAAATCTAATATTGATTTTATTGTTTTGCCACTGATAAGGCGAATACCAACTATTAAACACGTTAAAATTTGTACTACCATTGAGAACAATTAAATGTTTTTTATCATTTACCGGTGATAGATAGAGTGAAGCACTTAGGTTCGCATGAGTATCAATATCCAATTGGCTAAGTTCAACATTGTTAGCCGGGTTATTCTGGATAGTATATGCCGTTAAACATTGTTTATTCTGATCAGAATTACAATTTTCTAATGTATATAATTGTTCACCATCTGTTTTGATACGATCGGCTTCATCAACTCCCGTTTCTTGTATATTAGTTTGTGAAACCGAACTGCCTGCGCTATCAGCAGCTAGTGCTGGAGAAGCTGGTTCAGGTGCTGGGGAAAAATCAGCCGCAGATGAACTGATTCGGTTGATTGAACCGCGAGCAAAAAAATCAGCCAAAAATAGCTTGTTTTTTACTTGATGCAATGAAGGAATATTATTATCAAACACAACCATTGTAGCTGCAGATGCGTTGTAGAATAACTGAGCGTTCTGCTCAGTTTGGTAGCCAGCATGGACTAAATATTCACCCGCAGGCAAAGTCTGGTTATCCACAACGCTGATGGTTTCTTTTTGTTCAAGCTGTTTCTTTTGATAATTTTTAAGTGAAGCTTCTTGTT
>JAZGEM010000091.1:0-2773 GCA_036478745.1 Cocleimonas sp. | reverse complement strand
GTTTATGGTCAACGACGGTAAGCTGTTTTAAATCACGATCAATCAGAGTCGCTTCGTGACTGATTCTGACATCAATATTGAGGGTTGCCTTTAAGCTTTTTGGTGTTTGTAGCAATAAAGCTTTGCGATCTTTAATCTCACCACCGATATGATAAGGCAAGCCGCAATTGGCAAAAGAAATAAATGCATCCTTTTCCAGTACAATGATTTCAGCATCTTCATTAAGCCTTCTGGCACGAGCAGCCGTAGATGCTCCTGCGGCTACACCACCTATTATTACTATTTTCAAAATTAGCTCCTAAAAAAATTAAGTACTTCTATTCTATATAAAGAATAGAAAAATAGTTTCAAGTTTGTCATTGGGGATTTCAGATACCTCATCCATAATCAGCTTATAGTAAGCTGATGTTTAGTTCTACTAAAAGAAAGTGTAACAGGGCTTTTTTACCATATCGAAAAGTATCAAGTAAATTTAATATCACTCGCCTAAAGGGGTGAACCACGCTTTTCCCAAATAATATTTTTTATAATCATGTGTTACTTAGGTTACATCTTGTGCAAGCACAGTAGTGTATAAATTAACCATGGGTGAGAAACACAAAATAACTAATATAAAACTAGGGAACAAGGGGTATCAAAATGATGATTAGTTTAACAAATATGCATGTTGGTGATACTGGACGTGTCGTAGGGTTTGACAAAAGCTTCCTGCCTTATCGTCAAAAAATGCTGGCAATGGGACTGACACCAGGAACTGAATTTACCGTTATCCGCATTGCTCCTTTAGGTGACCCGATTGAAATTAGAGTACGAGGAACAGACCTGAGCTTGCGCCAAAATGAAGTTTCTGCAATACAGATAGAGCAAGTAGAGCATCAACCTGAAACTCAGAAAACTGACTTATTCGAAGATGATGTGACAGTCGCGGTGATCGGTAATCCCAATTGCGGTAAAACCACATTATTTAATGGTATGACAGGTTCCCAGCAACATGTTGGTAACTGGGCTGGGGTGACAGTCGAACAGAAAACAGGACAGTATCGTTACGATAATAAAGTGATTAAAGTCGTCGATTTACCTGGCATTTATAGTCTTGATGTTAATGCCCATTCAACTTCACTGGATGAAAAAGTAGCCCGAGATTTTATACTCTCGCAACAGGGCGATTTGATTATCAATATCATTGATACCACACACCTTGAGCATAATCTATACCTCACCATGCAGTTGCTGGAAATGCGAATTCCAATGGTTGTTGTACTCAATAATATGGATGATGCTACAGGGCGGGATATTAGAATTGACAGTGATGAAATAGCTCGGCGATTAATGTGCCCACTGGTATCTTTAGTCGCAACGCAAACAAAAGACCTGAATGCGCTGAAATCAACCATTAATCAGCTGGTAGAAACAAAGCAACTGTCATCTACGCCAGTTAAATACCCAAAAGAAATTGAATCTGCAATTAATCAATTAACACCGTTAATTGAACTGCAATTAAATGATAAATCTATCAACCCACAATGGATAGCGGTCAAACTGCTAGAAAAAGATGGTTTTGCCATGAGTCTGGCAGATGAAACTCTGCAAAATACAGCCCATGACTGTTATCAAGCTATCGAGACCAAAACAGGGGAAGAGGCTGATATATTAATTGTCGACAGTCGCTATAGTTTTATCAATACATTGACTCAAGATACCTTGATACAGCAATCGGAAGTAGGGAAACAGTTATCAGATAGCATAGACAAAGTTATCTTGAACCGCTTTTTAAGTATTCCCATCTTCTTCGGTGTAATGTATTTGATGTTCACCTTTACCATCAAATTAGGCCGAGCTTTTAAACCTTTCTTTAAAGACTTTGCTCAGGCCATTTTTGTTGATGGTTCAGACTATCTGTTAACCCTAATGAACAGTCCGCAATGGCTGATTACCCTTGTTTCTGGCGGTATCGGCAATGGCATCCGTGAAGTGCTAGCTTTTGTACCCATTTTGGGATTTTTATACCTATTTATTTCAACACTGGAAGAATCGGGCTATATGGCTCGTGCAACCTTTGCCATGGATCGCTTTATGCGCGTTTTGGGATTACCTGGAAAAGCCTTTGTACCGTTAATATTGGGCTTTGGCTGTAATGTACCTGCGATGATGGCAACACGCACACTGGAGCATCCACGAGATCGCTTATTGGCTATTCTGTTAAATCCGTTTATGACCTGCGGTGCACGATTGGCGGTTTTCACCTTATTTGCCGCCGCTTTCTTTCCAGAAAACGGTGGGCTGGTGGTTTTTAGCCTTTATATGATCGGAGTAGTGGCTGCATTTTTAACTGCCATGCTGTTAAAACATACCTTTCTTAAAGAAGAATTCTCGCTGGTGATTATGGAAATCCCTAGCTACCATATGCCAAAGCTGAAAAATGTATGGCTCAATACCTGGACACGGGTTAAGTCTTTTATTGTCAGAGTAGGGAAAATCATTATCACCATGGTCTTGATTCTGCATATCCTCAGCAGTCTGGGGACAGATGGCTCATTTAAAGAAGGCAATATTGAAAACTCTGTATTAAGTGCCGCCGGGCGCACGGTGACACCTTTATTAAAACCGATGGGGATAGATCAGGAAAACTGGCCAGCAACAGTCGCTGTTTTTACCGGTGTACTGCATAAAGTGGTCATCATTAGCACCTTAAAGACTGTCTATGCAGCATCGAATCATACAGGGCAAGAAACAGAGAAAAACTTTGAATTCTGGAAAGCGATTAAACAGTCTT
>JAZGEM010000090.1:0-2125 GCA_036478745.1 Cocleimonas sp. | reverse complement strand
AAATTGACTACAGCCTTGAGTATGAAAATTCATTGCATTACTCAGCCAGATTTCAGGAATATGCCGAAGCATTGGCTAAAGATTTAGTTGATCGCCATGATCTGCATGAAAAAACCATTGTTGAAATTGCCTGCGGTAAAGGTGATTTTCTCTCCAGCGTTTGTCAATTAGGTAACAATACAGGTTATGGTTTTGACCCTAGCTACGAACCTGATAGACACAGCGAGCAGGCACTTAAAAATATCACTATTAAACAGGATTATTATTCTGAAAAATATGCTGATATTAAAGCGGACTTAGTGTGCTGTCGCCATGCCTTAGAGCATATCGAAACACCCAAAGAGTTTTTAAGTGCTGTGCATAAAGCGGTGTCTGCCGGTCATGTCGATAATGGATCAGCCGTTTATTTTGAAGTCCCCAATTCACTTTATACCCTAAGAGACATGGGGATTTGGGACATCATCTACGAACACTGTGGCTACTTTTGTGAAAACTCGCTTGCTCGTGTGTTTACCGAAAATGGATTTGTCGTTCAAAAATTAAATGATAGTTTTGGCAGACAATTTTTATCTATTGAAACAACACTGGCAGACGATCAAGATAATAGCCATACAGACATTGAGATGCCAGCCGTTAGATCCTATGCCACCGCCTTTGAGAAAAAATATGTGGAGAAAGTAGAAGCATGGAAAGAACGTCTGGCATCTTACAAAAAAGAAGGAAAACGTGTTTCAGTCTGGGGTGCAGGATCAAAAGGTGTGACCTTTTTAAATGCACTTAAAGTCGGTAAGGAAATTGGCAATATTGTCGACTTGAATGTGAATAAACAAGGTAAGTTTGTCCCCGGTACAGGTCACCAAGTTGTCAGTCCAGAGCACCTAAAAGAATATCAACCTGATATTGTGATTGTGATGAACCCTATATACACCGATGAAATTGCACAATCGCTGAAAGAGATGGGTGTTAATGCGACGATGGTTGCTGAATAACTGCTCACCCTTTTTTTATCCCCACGTTTATATAATCATATTGAGCTGATAAACTATCTGCTCAATTTCGGAGAGACTAATGGCGACAGACACAACTGATTTTCTCATCATAGGTGGGGGCGTTATTGGTATTAATCTAGCCCTTCAAGCTAAACGTAGATTTCCTGACGCTAGCGTCACATTACTCGAAAAAGAAAAAGATTGTGGCGAACATGCCAGTGGCAGAAACAGTGGTGTTTTACATGCTGGTTTTTACTACACAGCCGATAGCTTAAAAGCAAAATTCACTAAAGAGGGTTGTCGAATATTAACCGAATACTGCACAGAACGCAGATTAGGAATTAATCATTGCGGGAAAATAGTCATCGCAAAAAATGATGAAGAACTACCTGTCCTTGATGAATTATTAGCAAGAGCCGAACACAATAAAGTAGCCCTTTACGAAATCAGTGAAGAAGAATGTAAAGAGATTGAGCCTAGAGCTCGATTTTACAAACGTGCACTTTTTTCCCCAACAACCGCAAGTGTAGATCCAAAAGAAGTGATAAGATCCTTTGTCTCGGATGCTAAAAAAGTGGGTATAAAAATACTGATAGACACTCAATACTTAGGTTTTAAAGACGGTGTAGTTAGCACCAGCCAAGGTGATATTACCGCCGGTTATGTGATTAATGCAGCGGGGCTTTATGCAGATAAAATTGCACAGGAATTTGGTTTTTCAGAAAATTATCGAATCCTTCCCTTTAAAGGCTTATATTTATATGCAGATGATGAGGTACCCTTAAAAACCAACATTTATCCCGTCCCGGATCTCCGTAATCCATTTTTAGGCGTTCACCATACGACAACTGTCGATGGACATACTAAAATAGGCCCTACGGCTATTCCATGTTTTTGGAGAGAACATTACAAAGGATTCCAAAACTTTAGCTTATCTGAGTTTATAGAAGTCATTTCACGTGAAGCTAGTCTTTTTGTGGGTAATGATTTTGGCTTTAGAGACCTTGCTTTTGAAGAAATGCAGAAAATTTATCGACCTAAAATTATTAAACTTTCGTCTACTTTAGCGACAGGGATTAAAAATGAACATTACACAAGATGGGGTGCTCCAGGAATAAGAGCGCAATTACTGGATA
>JAZGEM010000089.1:0-3524 GCA_036478745.1 Cocleimonas sp. | reverse complement strand
TAGAGTGGCAAGCAAAAAAAATGCGGCAATGAGCCGCATAAATAAGATTTTAGAAGAGGCTTAAGAAAACTATCCAATCATGGAACACTGATTTCTCAGATTCAAGTAAAGGAAATGCATTAAGTTGGAGGATTATAAAGAGAAGATTGTTATTATGGAATGTGACAAATCGACGCGTGACATTTTGTCGCGGTAGTCGTACAACCTCTTGGCAATCAGCCATCAAATATCAATCAAAGTCAAAACCTCTCATGCTTCACCCGTTCTATATTGTGTATAATCTATTTATTTTTTAATCTCGAAATGATATGACCATAGCGGTTTTGCTCTTTAAATTTCTCATCTATGATTTCTAGCATAGTCACTGCTGCACTATTTATGCTGGGACTGGGTGTTGTTTTAGCCACCATCCTGGCCATTGCAAATAAAAAGCTTTTTGTTTATGAAGACCCACGAATAGACGAAGTCGATGCCATGTTGCCCCAAGCACAATGTGGTGCTTGTGGTGTACCTGGCTGCCACCCTTTTGCCGAGGCTGTAGTCAGTGGTGCAAAACCCCCTTCAGCTTGCACTGTTAATACGCCAGAAGGTAATGCAGAAATTGCTTCTTATATGGGTGTTGATATAGGAGAGACTGAAAAAGTTGTGGCGCGGCTTGCTTGTGCTGGAGGAACTCATGTCGCCTATACTCGTGCACAGTATAAAGGCTTACAGTCATGCCAAGCTGCTGCCTCCGTTTCTGGAGGAGGTAAAGGCTGTAATTGGGGCTGTTTAGGGCTTGGGGATTGTGCTGATGTCTGTGACTTTGACGCTATTTTTATGGATAAAAATGGTCTACCGATCGTAATTGAGGATAAATGTACTGCCTGTAATGATTGTATTGTAATTTGTCCTAAAGATTTGTTTTCATTGCAACCTGTTAGCCACCAATTATTTGTGGCTTGTAAAAGTTTAGAAGAAGGTGACAAGGCATTGGAAGAATGTGAAGTCGCCTGTACCGGTTGTGAAAAATGTGCGATTGATGCCCCTCAAGGCTTAATAGAAATAAAAAATAACCTTGCCATCATTGATTTCAAAAAATATGATGAACTTTCAGTCAATCGCACACCGATTGAACGCTGTCCAACGGGTGCAATTGTATGGATAGATAGCAAACTGGGAACAACACGATCCAGCGTAGGTAAAGCGGCTAAGAAAACCTTACGCACGGAATCCTTACCACAGGCATAATTAGTAGTGCCTGTTATAAAATAACAAAAGTTCGATAAGTAAAAAAATAATGGCTCTTTTTGGTAAAAAAAATCAAAACAAAGTAATCAAATACCCTGGCATTCGCCAATTAATGAACGGTAATGCTGCCGTCATTATGTGCGAAAAAGAGTCCAGTGATGCGGCGACGGTCTATCTTTCTTCCCCTAATACTGAAATGGGTTCTGGCTGGAATATTGAGAAAGATAAGGGACACCTTAATATTTCCAACCGCCCTTTGATTTCAGTCATTCCCGAAGATAATAATGGAGCATCTGCTGTTACTGCCGGCATGTCTTTATCGGGTTTAAGAGCAACGCTTTTTAGTTCTTCAACTCAAAGCATTGCATCTATGCATGAGTCGTTGTATGTCGCTGTGGGCAAAAGACTTCCGATTGTTTTAAATATTGCCTGTAAAGCAATCACAAAAGCGACATCCAACATCCATTGCAGCCACGATGATTATCACAGCATAGATGATACGGGTTTTGTTCAAATGTTCGCGCGCAATAATCAAGCTGCTGCTGATCTAAATGTGATAGGTAGAAAAATTGCCGAATTGAGCTTAACCCCTATTGCTATAGCACAAGATGGGTTTTTAACTTCACATTTAATTGAACCTCTCAACGCACCTGAGCGAGAATTAATAGAAGAATTTGTTGGTCTGCCCGATGATATTATCAACACACCCACGCCAGCACAGAAGCTTTTATACGGTAAGACACGCCGTCGTATTCCAGAAACATGGTCGGTAGACCAACCCATTCAATCAGGTGCCACACAAAACCCTGACAGCTACATGCAAACAGTGGCGGGGCAACGCCCTTATTTCTTCGACCACATCAGTACCATTGCAGAACAATGCATGGATGAATGGTTTGAATTAACAGGACGTCGTTATCACCGTATTCATCAATATAAATGTGATGGAGCTGACTATTTAATCATTTCTCAAGGCAGTATTTCTACAACTATTGAAGCAACTATTGGTTATTTACGAACTGAGCAAAAACTTAAAGTAGGTTTAATTGATATGACCCTGCTCAGACCTTTTCCCGGAGACTTACTTAGTCAAGTGCTAAAAGGTCGTAAAGGTGTGGTTGTGCTGGAAAGAACAGATCAGCCTTTGTCAGCTGACCTGCCCATCATTGCTGAAATTCGCACCTGTATCAGTAAAGCCATTGATAATGCCAAGCATAAATCGACACCCTTTGACGGCTATGCTAGTTACGATAAAACCAGTCATATTGCCCCCTTATATTCCGCTTGTTATGGCTTAGGTGGGCATGAGATTCAACCCTCTGATATTATTGCTGCTGTTGAGAATATGCTACCCGATAGCAAACAAAAAAAGTTTACCTATTTAGGAATCGATTTTGCACGTAACGATGCACTATCACCACAACAAGAAATCCAACAACAAGATTTACTCGAAGCTTATCCTCACATCAATGATTTATCGTTAACTAGCGCTAACTCACCTACTTTACTGCCAGAAAATGCAAGCACTATCCATATCCATTCCCTTGGTGGATGGGAAAATACACTTGCCGGTCAAATTCTGGCACAAACCCTTTTTGACAATTTCGATTTTGAAGTAAAGGCTCACCCAGACTACGGGACTGAAAAAAATGCACAACCCACGCATTTTCAGCTAACAGTTGCATCTGAACCTATCCCAGTTAATTGCAGCCACAACGCTGTGAATACTGTCATTTCAATTGACCCTAATATTTTTTCTCACAGCAATCCGTTAACTGAAATGACAACGGGTGGGACTTTAATCATTCAAAGTGCTTTATCAAACGCAAAAGAAGTTTGGGATCATTTTACAGCTGAAGCACATCGAACCCTTATCGAAAAACAAATAAAAATCTTTTTTATTGATGCTATTTCATTAGCTCAGCAACATATTACTAAAGTAAGTCATGATACTAAGTCCCAACATGAATTACAGCATGTTGTTCTTAAATCAGTTTTTTTTAAAGTCTGCGATATTATTAACCATTTAGAAAAAACCGAAGAAGAAATTCAGACTTTAATTGATGATAGGCTCGATTTGGTCAAATCCAGCTTTAATCAGGTTCAAGAGATTATTGTTGCTGAAATGAGTATCACTGATACATCTTCAACTCAGCAACATGAGCCAGTAACCCCTCTTTTATTACAACAAAAACCAGCCAATAAAAATGCGATTGCCAGCATCCATCGGTTCTGGAATCAAACCGGACATGTTTACCGTGAAAACAAAAAAGACTTAAATCACCAGACAGATC
>JAZGEM010000088.1:0-11489 GCA_036478745.1 Cocleimonas sp. | reverse complement strand
AAAAGGCGGGGGGGCTTCGACTAAGTTCAGCAGAACTGCCATATGAATAAATTAAGGAGTAAAAAATGGTTACATGTTACTTGAAGTATATTATTGACCCAAAGAAATTCAATGAGTTTGAACATTACGCGAAACTCTGGATTCCATTGGTAGCGAAATTTGGGGGAACACATCATGGCTATTTTTTACCATCGGAAGGGGCAAATAATGTTGCACTAGCATTGTTTACTTTTCCAAGTTTAACGGATTATGAGAAATATCGACTGGATTCATTTAAAGATGATGAATGTCTTGCTGCTTTTGATTATGCCAAAGAAACGGATTGTGTGATTAGTTATGAGCGTAGTTTTTTCCGACCTGTGTTTGATTGAGTTGTGAGTTTACAATTGTGTAAAAAAGGGGGGGGGTGCCATTTGCTTAATCCTTAATTCCTCTAATAATTCTAGAATAATAGGGCTTTACTGGCTGGTTCTTTGTCACGATTATGGAGTTGATTCATTCGAACTTATTGGAGGTCTTAGGATAACTCAATTCAGAATAATTTTATCGCATTTTTCTTTCGCCACTGAGTTATGCTGAAGTCTCAGAGTAGTAATTTATGAGATTTCAATTAAAAGAGAGTATGAGTGAATTCAAAAATCAGAACGGTTGCCATTATTGGTGCTGGCATTATTGGTGTGACAACAGCCTATTTGCTGACCAAAGCAGGTTATGATGTAATTATTCTTATAGACGCTGAGGAAGGGGTCGCTTTGCAAACCTCCTATGCCAATGGTGGACAATTAAGTTATTCTTATATTGATGCGATGTCATCTCCTAGCTTGCTTAAAAAAATACCAAGTATTTTATTGTCTCAAGATGAAGCTTTTCATGTTCACTTATCAGTTGACCCAAAATATCTGTCTTGGGGAAGTCAATTTTTGTGGAATGCTCAGAGTAACAAAGAAGAGCAAAACACACAGAATAATTTGAGACTTTCTCTTTACTCTCGTGATGTGATGCACACTGTTTTATCTGAATTAAATATCAGCTTTAAATATCGAAAATCAGGAAAGTTACATATTTACACAAAACAAGATGACTTGGATAAAGCTAAAAATCGCGCTAAACAAAAAGTGAAGTGGGGCTGCCCACAAGAAATACTGACTGCTCAACAATGCATAGAATTGGAGCCGAACTTAATTCAACACACACAAACACTTGTTGGAGGTATATATTCAGTCCTCGATGAAGTGGGGGATGTACCTAGCTTTGCGAATGAACTCTTAGAAATCATGCGGACAGAACAAAAAGTTGAAACCTATTTCAATTGCCAAGTATCAAGAATTATCAAGAAGGGAAATGTAATTGAAAGCATCGAAACATCATCTGGAAAAATCACAGCCGATGCTTATGTTTTAGCCACAGGATCAGATAGCCTTAATCTATTAAAAGATTGTGGTCTTAAATTGCCTATTTATCCTATCAAAGGTTACAGTATTACAGTACCAGCTACGAAGAAAGCTCCAAATATTTGTATTTCTGATATGGATAATAAAGTGGTCTTTGCTCGAATCGGCGACCATCTGCGTATTGCAGGTCTAGCAGATATTATGGGATACGATAAGGCACTTGATAAGTCACGTATTAAACACCTTTTAAAAATTTGTAAAAGTACTTTTCCAGATGCAGGGGAATATGATGATGTGTTACACCAGTGGACAGGTTTTCGCCCAGCCACACCAAGTAGTGTTCCTATCATTGGACAAGCAGGGGCAAGTAATTTTTATATCAATATGGGGCATGGAATGTTTGGTTGGACATTAGCGATGGGGTCAGCATCTGTGCTGACATCGTTGATTAAGCAAGAATCTCCATTGATAGATGCTACGGGAATGAGACCTATTGATCATGGCGTAACGTAAGGAAAAATGTGCAGGGAGCTAAAGGTGAAATGAAGTGAAATGGGACATCCATTAAACATTGGTAGTAAAGCACCGACAAACGATATGTTTTCAAAGATTAAATGGTGGATGTCCTAATTCACTAAAGGAAAACCAAAGAAAGTGGCTATCGTTGCTTGCATGAAAAAGATGATAACTATCCTCAATGTGATGGTTAAAACAGAGACAATGTGGGATGAAAAGTTGGCTTAATTTGTTGACTTTTAAGCACAGACGCTTGTTAATTCTTCAATGATTCCAATACGTTGAATCCAATATTCACTACCCAAGGCAAAGTAACCTACTTTATTTACATTATCAACACGGATGGACATTACCCAAAGTACAGATGCAATTTCGAAGTAAGGAATTGCTTTCTTTTCATCAAGGCTAAGTTTATGCACTGACTCATAACCTTGCAAAAATGCCTGCATTATTTCTTTTTTGGATTTATGAGCATGTACTGATGAAAAGAACTTACCAATTTCAAAAGCTCTCTGAGCATACCCACATTGATCGAAGTCAAATAAGGTGATTTTATTGTTTTTAGTTAAATGAAAATTTCTTGGATTTACATCTCCGGTGCAAGCTACAAGCTCTGTTTTTTCAGTTACAAGTTGTGATATTTTTGTTCCAATATTTTCTTGGACAAGTGCAAGGTAGTTTTTTTGCTCAACAGTTATAAATGGCTCTATTACCTTTAGTGATCTTTTCATCAAATACTCAAAATCCAAGTTTTTTCTTTTATAATTAGTTGTAAATTCTTTAGTTTGGTTGTGAATACTTGCTACTGAACAACCTAATAACTTGCTTTCATTTGTTGTGATTTCTTGCTTTAGTGGTTCACCTTCAGCATAAGTAAATAGCGCACCAATTTTTTCACCTTCTGGGCTACTAACTTCAAATGAAAGCTCATTATTTTTTGTTTTTAATGGACTAGAAATAGGCTCTTTTTTATCTCTTAAATAATTTAATAACTCTAGCTCAAAGTTGATTTCTTCGGGAGTTCTCCATTCGTTCCGATAAATACGAACAAAATATTTACCTTTATCTGTTTGTATAAGGTAATTGTCATGTAGCCCAAAAATGTAAAATTTACATGATTGAACAGCGACAATATCATAATAATATGCGACTAGCTTACCGACTGTTTTTGGGGAAAGACGAGAGTATATGTACTGATTTTCTATCAAGGTATATATTTCTCCTTTTCGTCTAGACATAATGACTCCCCCCAAGGTACTAGCTTCCAAAATCGTGGGTTAGCAGAAGCCAGTTCATACTTAGTGTTTTATACAACTAAAACTTGGAGGCTAGGATGAACAAACATAACATACTTTTCATTGGATTAGATACGGACAAGGTATCTACAGAAGTTGCATACATCGAAGATGATAGAGGGGCATTCCCAATTCATCATGGGAAAATCCCCTCGACCAAAACAGCGATTAAAAAACTGATTCGGCGGTTTGAGTCAAAATACCCAAAGGCGATCTTACATTTTGCCTACGAGGCAGGCCCTTGTGGTTATTGGATCTACCGTTTTATAAATGAAATATTGGACATCCAATATTTAGTCCTTAAAAACGTGCCGTTCAATCTTCAAATAAAGGTGGGGGTGCCATTACGCATCTGACAGGTTTTATCTTAGGGTTGTTTCTTTGCGAAGATTACGCAAGACTCGACCAACATCGGCACTTCCTTTGTGAAATCTGAATTAACTATTCTTTGTTTAGAGTGTATGAGCCTCAACCATCATCGACAACCTCTGCGTGGTTGTAACGATATACTTTATTGCCCTTGGGGGGCTGCTAAAGCAACTTTTCAGCGCTTGTGGCGCTTTGAAAAGCAGTCTTCAAATAAAGGCGGGGGTGCCTATCTAGTTTTTTATATGGTTTCTCTAAGGGCTGTTTCTTTGTGATGGTAGTGCGAGAGTCTCCCCACATCGACACTTTCTTTAGAAGTGCCGATGTGCTTAAGGAGGCTCTAATCGACTTATTCAGAGATCCCTTAAGCCACCTGAGAATCAAATACGGTAACAGGAATTATCCCATTAAAATCAGGATGTTCACTTTGGATTTTTAAATGACCTGCTAATACATTTGGGATAGGTTGACTGTCTTCTATAATATTGGCTGTTACGGCTTCTATTTCAAATGACAGGCGTTCTCCAGCGGCTATGCTTAGTATGCCATTATCAGCTTTATTGACTTTAACGATTAACGAGCCATTGACATGTTCTAAGTCGATAGGTGTAATTTTATCTAGGTGCACGGTGTCGTTAGTGTGGTTGTATAGGGTGACAATTTCTTTGCCTGAGGTTTGTTGTTGCATAATGCTGATATCGCAGGTTGGTAAGGCAGTGCCTGTTGCTTTGTTGACTGCTTTGTCGATTTTATTTTGTGCATTGTTTAAGGCAAACGCTACGGATGTTAGTCCACCGCCTACCGTTAGTGCTGAACCATAAGCAATGCTTTTTAATAGTTTGCGACGTGATTTATTAAACATAATATTTTCCTGAGTGTGATGTAAGATCAATTTTAAACGGTTTGAACGGGTATGATTCTATTGAATACAGAGTTCTCACTGGTTATTTCAACATGGTTTTGTTCAATACTAGCGAGAGCCTGTTTTTTTGTAACGGACTTGATATCAAAAGAAATACGCTCACTTGGTGAAATTGCAATCATGCCGTTAGTTGCCTCAGATTCAATTTGTTTTACCGTTACGATTAAAGAGCCATTTACTTTTTCTAAGGTTATTGGTTGTAGAGCATCAACTAGCAAGATCTTGTTACTCTGATTGATAAGTGTGACGGTTTCTTTGTCTAGCATTTTTTGTTGGATGATACTGATGCCGTTAATGTTACTTATTGAACAACTGGCTACAGAGTTGTTTACATTAGCAGCTACCTCATTAGAAGCAAAAGCTAAGCTTGATATACCACCAAGTGATAGTACAGAAGTGTAGGCTACGCCTTTTAAAAAACTACGACGAGATTGTGTGTTAATTTGATTAGACATTATTTACCTCTTGGTTTTAGTCATGGTGTCTTGTACCGTAATCAGTTAAAATATAGATGTCATCACGATAGTTGTTATAACAAGTATATGCAAAATAAACGAACCCGTAAAGCTTTAATCGGAACAGTTAAAACAGAGACTGATATTTTTGTCTCTGCTACCAAGTTAAGTGATCACTTTCTAAGTGAAGCAAATAAGCTTTTATCTATCTGGGGAATGACCACTTTGCAGTACAGTGCTCTGCGGGTTTTATACGTTAAAGACAGTGCTGATGAGGGCTTACCAAGTAAGGAAATTGGTAAGCGCTTGTTTACACGCGTCCCTGATGTGACACGATTATTGGATAGAATGGTGGAGAAGGGCTGGGTCAGTCGTGAACGTGATGCGGTTAATCGGCGTATTGTGCGAACACGCTTAACTGAAGTCGGCATCGATCTTGTTGAATCTGCTTATGCCCCTTTGATGGAGCTTGAATCGAAGCAGCTATTGCATATGAGTTCTGAAGAGAAAGAAACACTTTCAAGGTTGATTAAAAAAGCATTGGAAGTACACGAGGCATAAAAATGAATCAAAATTTGAGTCTTGGTTTAGATATTGGTACTTCAGGTGTAAGAGGTATTTGTATTAATGAGCGTCAAGAGGTGGTGGCGATGGCTAAATCAAGTTTCACTGATGAGAGCAGGGAGGCACTGCGTAATCCGCTCAATTGGAAAAAGATGCTTAGTGCTGTTCTATCCGAATTAGATGAATTAATCCATTTGAAAAATGTGATATCACTCTCGGTTGATGGTCAATCGGGGACTGTTTTACTGTGTGATGCTGATGGCAAACTGTTTGATAATATTTCACTGCTTTATAATGATGAGCCTTCAGATAAGACAATTAGTGTACTTACACAATCAATAGGAAGTTGCCCTGCATCATTGGGTAGAGCCTATCAGCTTTGGAATACCTTAGGGCAACTGCAAACTTTTTATATTGTTCATCAAGCGGATTGGATTGCAGGTTTGCTCTGCGGGAACTTTAATCTTAGTGATGAAAATAATACCCTTAAAATGGGCTATTCACCGCAACAGAAAATGTGGGATTTTGATCAATCTAAGCTTCCTTTTAATCCTCAATCATTGCCTAAAGTTACGACCCCAGCAGTCTTAAAAGGAAAATCAATTACTCCTTTTGCAAAACAACTTGGGTTTTCAAAGGAATGTAAAGTCGTTACTGGAACCACCGATGGCACAGCAGGTTTTATTGCGGCATCTGGAATACAAAATCTTGCTATCGGTACCGCTGTGACTTCATTAGGTACAACGCTGGTGATAAAAACCGTGTCAGCAAAAGATATTAATAGCATGAAGTTTGGTGTCTATAGTCATAAATTATTTGATGTTTGGGTGGCAGGAGGGGCGAGTAATTCAGGGGCAGGTGTTTTACTAAAGTATTTCACCGCCGAGCAATTAACTGAGTTATCTAAACGTATTGATCCATTCATTCCTAGCCCGTTAAAATATTATCCTTTACTGGTAAAAGGTGAGCGCTTTCCAATAAATGACCTACAAATGACTTCGCAAGTAGTACCTAGACCGAATGATGATGCCGAGTTTCTTGCAGGTTTATTTGAGTCAATCGCTGGCATAGAAAAGCAAGCTTATGAAACGTTAGATTCACTCGGCGCTTCCTATCCAACGATGGTACAAACAGTAGGGGGCGGAAGTTTTAATAATATTTGGACGAGTATTCGAGCGCGCGTCTTAGGTGTGGAGGTGGTCACTGCCAAACACCCCGAGGCTGCTTATGGCTCTGCACTTATCGCTCAATTTTACAATAATAACTAAAGTATATTCGCGCGAACAAGATGAGTAGTGAAAAATGACTAAAGTTGTTGTGAATAGTTTATTGCATTTTTCTTTTGCCACTGAGTTATGCTGAGGTTTTTCAATATAAATATTTTCACAAGGATTAATTATGGGACACACACCAAAGAATGTGGCTTTTATAACATTAAACATTGCGGTCATGGTTGTATCAGATTCCCGTACTGATGTTGACGATAAGTCTGGAAAAATACTCATTGATCGTCTGATCAAAGCAGGTCATAACTTAGCTGAAAAGAAAATTGTGCCAGATGATATTTATCAAATGCGTGCGGTTGTTTCACAGTGGATTGCAGATCCAGAAGTTCACGCTGTAATCACAACAGGTGGAACAGGTTTAACAGGTCGTGATGTAACACCAGAAGCTATGAAAATATTATACGACAAAGAGATAGAAGGCTTTGGTGAAATCTTCCGTAAAATTTCGTATGACTTGATTAAGACTTCTACGATTCAATCTCGTGCCATTGCGGGGCTTGCAAATGGGACTATTATTTTTTCTTTACCCGGCTCACCAGGTGCTTGTAAAGATGGTTGGGACGGTATTATTGAAGCACAGTTGGATTCAAGAACAAAACCCTGCAACTTAGTAGAAATGATGCCTAGATTTCTGGAGAGGTAAATATGAGTGCTGGTGGATGTGATAGCGGTCAAGAATTAATGCCGATTGAAGATGCATTAGCGCTTCTTCTAAAGAGTGCCAAACCCATAACAAAAACTGAAACGGTTCCTATAGCCGAAGCACAGGGTCGTATTCTAGCAAATGACTTATCATCGACGATAAATGTACCTCCACATGATAATAGTGCAATGGATGGTTATGCTGTAAGTAGTGCAGATTTAGCAGATTCTACTGAAAAAATGCTACCTATTAGTCAGCGTATTCCTGCAGGTAACATGGGCACGGAGTTATTACGCGGTACGGCAGCTCGAATTTTTACTGGAGCACCTATACCAGTGGGGGCTGATGCAGTCGTTATGCAGGAAGTCTGTACGCCAGAAGGGGATCATAGTGTCAGAATTACCGGTCCAGTTCTTGTAGGGAAAAGTGTTCGAAAAGCAGGTGAAGATATTTCAACGGGTGACACAATCCTTCAGTCTGGAACAAAGCTTAAACCGCAAGATATTGGGTTAGCTGCATCCGTAGGTATTGCTGATGTGTCTGTTTACAGACGCCTGCGTGTCGGTATTTTTTTTACTGGTGATGAGCTACGAGAGCCAGGAGAGGAGTTAGAGCCTGGTCAGATCTACAATTCTAATCGTCCTACAATGCAAAGTCTGCTAGAAAATCTGAACTGCGAAGTTATTGACCTTGGTACAGTGAAAGATACCTTAGAAGCCACCCAAAGCGCCATGCGAGAAGCGGCTAAAAAAACTGATTTAGTCATGACCAGTGGTGGTGTATCAGTCGGTGAAGAGGACTACATCCGTATTGCTTTAGGCGAATTGGGTCAGTTGGATATGTGGCGGATTAATATCAAGCCTGGCAAGCCACTTGCCTTTGGTAATATTAATGGTATACCTTTTTTAGGAATGCCCGGAAACCCCGTATCTGTTTTTGCAACCTTTTGTATTTTTGCACGCCCTTTTATTTTACAAACGCAAGGGGCAAGTGAAACAAAAGCCAATAGCTTTATGGTACCCGCAAATTTTGAGTGGACAAAAGCAGGTAAACGCCACGAGTATGTCAGAGTCCGCTTTAATAATGGTTCAGCTCAACTATTTCCACATCAAGGTTCAGGAGTGCTCACTTCAACGAGCTGGGCAAATGGTTTGGCAATTATTCCTGCTGGCGAGACAATGAAACAAGGTGACTTAATTGAATTTATCCCATTTAGTGAGCTGTCTGTTTCATAATGAGTTTGAATTTATACACCCATTCTCTGATGATAACGGTTAATCTGAACTACGAAATATTATTTTAAGTGTCGTGATTTGCGGCTCAAGCCAAACGAGTCTGCGGTAACTATGGTCATTGCCTCTTATACAGGTAAAAATCATCCCTCTGCTTTCCCTTCCTATGAAATGATTAACCGTCAAACCCAAGCAATGGATGAGATTATTAAAGATACAATTGATCTCTTAAAAAGCATTGGTGTTTTAGACTATAAAAACAGAGCGGATATTCTTACAGGTCACCTTTCACTAACGTAGCCATTTTTACTGATTGATCTAAATTCAATGCTTTTGACATATTTATAGATTGGATATACAATTGACATATCCAAGTTGGCTTTAGAGGCTCTTATTATGATTCAAACTAAAATATTCAAGTCAAACCAAAGCCAAGCCGTGCGCCTTTCAAAAGCCGTTGCTTTCCCTGAAGGTATAAAAGAAGTGGAAGTCGTGGTGGTAGGTAATAGCAGGGTTATTACTCCTGCGAATCAGAGCTGGGATAGCTGGTTCGATAGCCCATCAGTATCAAATGACTTTATGACTGATAGAGAGCAGCCAGCACTGCAAGAGCGTGAATCATTCGATGATTAAATTTATGCTCGATACAGATATTTGTATTTATACGATGAAACGTAAACCCTTAGAAGTAAGAAGAATGTTCAATGTCCATTCAGGTGCAATTTGTATCTCAACGGTAACACTTGGTGAGTTGGTTCATGGTGTTGAAAAATCAGATAATCCCCAGTTCAACTTGGAATCTTTAGAAGGGTTTACAGGTCGCCTAGAAGTGATTAACTATGATGAAGTTGCTGCTTATCATTTTGGACAATTAAGACGTGAGCTAAAAGGTCAAGAAATTGGGCCGTATGATTTTATGATTGCTGCTCATGCAAGAAGCCTTGGTTTAACACTGATTACCAACAATACACGGGAATTTAAACGTGTTGATGGGTTGAGAGTAGAAAGCTGGGTTAAAAATTGAGCGAGGTCGCAAAACCTTCCTCGCTCTATTTCTGTCTTACAACTTTTTCGCGTTAGAAGATACTAATCCGTAAGAATTAGCCGAGAACGTCATATCACTTGTGATAATCGTCTCGCTGGCCACTCGTTTATCGAAGGTTGAATTTTTAAATTCATGTAGTGTTCGATGGGTCGGACTCAATCAATATATTTAAGTTTCTAAATTATCGAATCACACCTGTTTCACTAGTTTCCCGTTTTGCTTCTTAGCCAGTTATCGGGGTTCTGTATTTTGCATATTTATGCCTCCATGTTTTATTTCATAATCCTGATGGGTTTTCAGGGGGTAGATAGTAAAGGTATTGATTTTGGACATGAGCTGTATCTAATTAATAATACAGGAGAGGTTATTGATTCAATAGCTGCAAGTAGTGGTGGTTTTGCCACAATTGGTGATGATGTGATAACTGTCGCAAGTGATGAGTGTGTGTATAACAATATTCTTCCTAATGAGGCTGTAAAAATTGATGAGTTTGATGTTTTTGCAGATGGTGATTATGTGATTGAGGTTTATGTACGCTTACGATCTGAAAAACTTGGTTTTATAGAAATCAAAACACCTTCTGAAAAAGGCGGGCTAAAAAAAGAAACGGTATTACTTTGGGATACAGGTGAGACTGGTAAGTTTGTTACTGTTAAAAAGGTTAGTTGAGACTGAGTTTTTTTGTCTCCTAAAATTAATCTAAACTAAATCCACTGTCCACCTCACTTATAGTTATCACTAAGGCTTTGTGGTATTTCCGACTGTCGGAAATGCTGGTTACTGTTGATGATATATAGAGTACCCTTGGCGAAACTAACCCCAAGGTTGCAAATAGGTTGCAAAGCACAAAAAAGGCCTGTAACGAGAAACGCTACAAGCCTTATTGTATATGGTGCCGCAACCAAGAGTCGAACTCGGGACCTACTGATTACAAGTCAGTTGCTCTACCAACTGAGCTATTGCGGCAAGAAGCGGTGCATTCTAGTAAAGCTGGAAGCTTTACGCAAGAAGAAACACATTTTTTTTGGTAAAAAAATACCCGACTGAGATTTCTCTCAGTCGGGTGGTATTTAGACTTCATGATAACGTTATTATTATTGTTAGCCCGGCCATATTATTATTATTTAACTTGTGGCTGTTTATCTGAAGTCGTGGTCTATTCTACAGGGTTTTGATGAATTGAAACTGAACCACCATGATTCTTTTAAAGTTATTTTAATTTTCCTTTCAATCATATGGTTTTATCGTGTCGATTATACCAACGTAGGACGTATCCCTAGGTTCTTCAGGCATTTTCATATAATCAATCTGATGAGTTTCCGTTAATTATCTGTCAAAAAATTCACCGAATTAAGTGATTGAACTATGCTTAAAGTATGAATCCTGACCAAATAGCCATTACTGCCATATTATTTATCGCTTTGCTGTTATTCGCATGGGGTCGGTGGCGGTATGACTTGGTTGCTATGTTTAGTCTTATTGTCGCTGTATTAATAGGTATTGTTCCTGAGAGTGAGGCCTTTTCTGGCTTTGGTCATCCTGCTGTTGTTACCGTGGCAGCGGTATTGATAATTTCACAAGGCTTACAGAATGCTGGAGTGGTGGGTTTAGTTTCACAACAGATCAAGCGTTATACGTTTAAACCCATTACATTGCTGGCGGTAATAACAATAGTCGTCACGATACTTTCTGCGTTTATGAATAATGTGGGGGCTTTGGCTTTGATGCTTCCTATTACGATGGTTGCAGCAAAGGAATACAATATTCCACCCGC
>JAZGEM010000087.1:0-8381 GCA_036478745.1 Cocleimonas sp. | reverse complement strand
GTTGCTAATTGACGAGTCATTAAAGCTAAATCACCCGCTTTTACTCGCCCTACTTTATGGGTTTTTTGTTTGCTGCTTTTTTCAGACTTTTCTACCTGCTCAACCTGTAATGGGCTTAGATTGCCATCACGTAGAAGTTGGCGGACTTGACGGGCATTATCTGCCTCCAGCATGCCTTTTTCTTCTTTACCTTTGCTATTAAGAGCAGTGTATTCAAAAGCTGGCATGAATTTTAGCTGGTAGCGGGTTTATGGATTTTTTTATCTTCACGCGTCACACGTATCACTTCTTCTAAAGAAGTTTTACCTGATAAAACCAAGCGTACGCCATCTTGTCGAATCGTCGGTACCGTTTTGTGAACGTGTTCTTCAATGTCAAATTCACTGGCGCCATCGTGGATTAGATTTCGCGTTACATCATCTATTTCAACAAATTCATAAATACCATTACGACCTACATAGCCCGTATGATTGCATATGCTACAGCCCGCAGGATGATATAAAATAGGTGGATTTGAACTATCTACACCCAAAATATCGCACTCTGTTTGATCTGGAATATAGGATGTCTGACAATCCTGACAAAGCAGTCTCACTAATCGCTGTGCGATGACGCCAATCAAACTAGAAGATAGTAAAAATGGTTCGACACCCATATCACGCAAGCGCGTAACCGCACCGACTGCTGTATTAGTGTGTAATGTTGAAAATACCAAATGTCCTGTTAATGAGGCTTGTACCGCAATTTCTGCTGTCTCTAAGTCACGAATCTCACCAATCATTACGATATCGGGATCTTGACGTAAAATGGCACGTAAGCCTCGCGCAAAACTCATATCAACTTTATTATTGACCTGCGTCTGCCCTATGCCGTCAATGTAATACTCTATCGGATCTTCCACCGTTAGGATATTACGGCTAGTTTCGTTAAGATCCGTTAGGGCGGCATAAAGTGTTGTGGTTTTACCAGAACCTGTAGGGCCCGTAACCAGAATAATACCATGTGGCTTTTTAATAAGACTTTTAAGGCGCTCATGGGTAACAGGATCCATACCTAAATGATCTAGGTTTAACCTACCCGCTGACTTATCTAATAAACGCATTACAATACGCTCATTATGACCTGATGGTAGCGTTGAAACACGAATATCCACACCACGACCTGCTACGCGCAAGGAGATTCTGCCATCTTGTGGAACGCGTTTTTCAGCGATATCAAGCTTGGCCATGACTTTAATACGCGAAATAACTAATGCCGCTAATGCACGCGGTGGTTCTAATATTTCACGTAACACACCATCAACACGCATCCGAACAATCATTCGGCTTTCAAAGGTTTCGATATGAATATCAGAGGCGTTCTCTTTAACGGCTTGCGTTAATAAAGCATTTATAAGGCGAATAATTGGTGCATCATCTTCAGATTCTAATAAATCTTCTGGCTCAGGGAGAGAATCAGCCACATCATTTAAATCTAGCTCCTCACCGAGATCATCCATCATGGCGCTTGCACCTTCGCCACTGTTGTCATACTGCATTGCGAGCAAACGTTCAAATGACTCATCTTCAATAAGTTGGAATGAGGCTTTTGTTGTTAAGAAACGATTTACTTCATTGGCAATCGCTGGGGTCAGACCGTTTTTATAGTGAACGGTTAACTCACCATTTTTAGCCTGTTGCAATACGACACCATTGCGCTTAGCAAAACTATAGGGAAAGTTTTGCTGTTGATGATTCTCTACATCATCAATGGCTGTTTCCAAATTTTCTAGGTCGACCGCTTTATTCATATCAAATACTTTATCAGAACTATCCGAGTTATACCCTGAGTTATCGTTAAAATTACTTCCCATCACGGGTTTAGCGTTATGGACTCGTGCGACGTCTAGTCGGCATCACATTCTGCAATCTCTGCGGAACACTTTGCGGCTGTACACGCTGTTGCTGTTGAATAGGGGCAGCTCGTCTTCTCGCTTGCAATGTTGCCGCCCTCTTTTGTTGTGCCATCTTTTCAGTTCGAATTCTATTATTATAATCTAAGACACGCTGTTGTTGTTCACGAGCAATAATGCGCTGCTTCTGCTCTGCTGATAAATGCTCTACAACATTTTTTCTAATATCAGAAGGGAATTTTTTCGCTTTAGACTTCAAAATCCCACGTTTAGTAATATTTGAAACCAACTGCTCATGTTTTATTTTACTGTATTTCTGACGCGTATAATGATCACCACTAAGCACATCACGCATAATCACAGGATGAATAAATACCATTAGGTTTGTCTTTTTCTTCTTCGTTGTAGAGCTTCGAAACAACTTACCTAGAACAGGAATATCGCCCAGCATAGGAACTTTAGAAACAGAATCTGTAAAAGTATCTCGAATCAAGCCACCTAACACCAACACCTGACCATCTTCTACCATCACACTGGTATTGATTGAGCGTTTATTGGTAATAATATCGGTAGCCTGTGTCGATGCAGATATACTCGACACTTCTTGTTCAATATCTAGGCGAATACTGGTGCCATCATTAATCTGTGGTTTAATTTTTAGCGTAATACCAATATCTTGACGTTCGACTGATGTATTAAATAGATTATTAGTCGTAGTGGCATTCGTTCCGCTATTGGTACTTCGAGATGTCACAAAGGGTACATTCTCACCCACAACAATTGTCGCTTCTTCGTTATCTAATGCCACAACCGTTGGAGTTGATAATATATTAGTGGCACCATCGCCAGATAAAGCATCAATTAAAATACCAAATTTACTCTTACCAACATTATCTACTAAACCAAAACGACCACCATCTGATGTTGGTGCAAGTCCCCCAAGTGCTGCTGTTGTTTGCGTGTCATTGCTTGCTCCTAGCAATGATAGTAAAGCCTGAATACTCGCAGTAACACCTGTGCCGCCTAACAGACCCTCTGAACTATTAAATCCAAAACTTGCACCCAGTGTTTTAGATAAATCTGCATTTACCTCAGCAATAATTGCCTCAACCAGTACCTGCGCACGTCTTACATCTAATTGCTTGATAACCTTTGCTAGATTTTTATGCACATCTGGCTCAGCAGTAATAATCAGGGAGTTTGTCGCAGAATCAGCCTGAATATCAATCTCGGCTTTTTGTGTTCCTGCCGCACCTTTTTTAGTCGCTTTCTTGGTTTTTTGGACTTTAGAAAAACCCGTTAATACTTTGGCAAGATCTTCAGCCTCTGCATACCTCAGGTAAATAACCCGTGTTTTTTCTTCAATGGGTTGTGGTGTATCCAACTTCGCGATGATTTTACGAACCTGTTGGCGTGATGACTTATCGCCACTTAATAATAAGCTATTGGTACGACCATCCGCTGAAATTTTATTTTTTGATTTAGCACCCTTAATGGTTGACTGCTGAAGCTTTTGGATGGTTTGCGCTAAGTCTTTAGCAGATGCATATTTTAGAGGAACCACCTCTAGCTCCTCATCATCGGCACGATCCATGCGTTTAATGACTTTAATTAAGCGCTCAATATTGGCCGCTCTATCTGAGATCAAAATCGTATTACTTGGCCCATAAGCTTGTAATTGCCCCGTACTAGGCACTAAAGGGCGCAAAATAGGCACTAACATCGCGGCAGGAACATGTTCTACACGTATAACCCGCGTAATTAACTCATCCGATTTACGCTTAATCTTACTTTCTTTTTCTTCGTTTTCACCAATCACCGGGACGGGCTGTTGCTTTGCTTGATTTGAAGGCACGACCTTTATGACTTTACTATTGCTTCCCGCAGGAACAGCTGAAAATCCATGCACCTGTAAAATAGAAAGAAAGGTATCGTAAAGCTCATCTTCACCAATATCGCTACTGGTAATAACGGTCACTTTACCTTTCACACGAGGATCAACAATGAAGCTTTTCCCTGTGATTCTGGAAACAGTTTCTACCAACGTGGTGATATCGACATCGCGCAGATTAATCTGCGCAGACTCCTCTGCAATCGCGACTGAAGAACAGGCGAATGCGACCAAAGTCGTATTTATTACAAACGTTTTTAAACATCGCTTAATTAGTAGCGACGTTCCCCAAAAGCCCTTAGTTATATCCATATTCAAACTATATTCTTATTAAATAATTAATTATGTGTTTTCAGCCACACTTTCATACAACTGAATCAGTCACTTATCCGTTCAATCTTACCACTTATCGACCTTATTCGCTAAGTCTTTGAAACAAAAACTATAAAATATTTTGTCATTATTTAAGTAGCAAACAGAGGGATAGAGACAATGACTATTATTTATCGTTCCATTTGCTGCGATAAAATACTTATTATTTATCAATTTAAACTACGGAAGAACAGTGGCTTATCAAACGAAAATACATATCCAAACTCAAGGCAGAAGAACCTACAACATTACCCACGATTGCATATCTGCCCTACAACAAAGCAATATTAGTACGGGCTTTGCCATCTTTTTATACACCACACCAGTGCATCTTTAATTATTACAGAGAATGCAGACCCTGATGTGCATCGCGACCTAGAAACCATCTTTCAAAGACTCGCCCCTGAAGCTAAAGGGGTCAGTACCTTTTACTTGCTTTTCGCAGGTCGCCCTCTTTTAGCATAGCCAGTTTTAACTCCTAATAACGCTTCAATACTCTTTCTAAATTTATCACTGCCTAAAGGCGTACCCGTTTGTGTAGTTTGCTGTATCTCACTAATTAAATTATCACTCAACCGATCTTTAAACAACGCTCTATATGCCATTTGTCTTTGTGATTTCTTTCTGCCTAAACGCTGATATACAGGATGCGGGGTGATCATTAAATCTTTTTGTCCATTGGCATTAGTGTGATAACTCGACCATGCATATTCGTCGCACTGCTCAACCATACCAGCTCGAACAGGATTCAACTCAATATAACGATAACAAGCCAAAAGATAATATTCACTTTCAACACTACTTGCTTTAAAACGACCTTCCCAGAGAGTTCCACTCTTTCCATATTTATGATTAAAGTAAGGAACATACTTTCTACCAACTGCCTGAGATAGTCTCGAAATATTAGTCGTCTCCTCAGCACTTACCAATAGATGCACATGATTAGTCATCAGTACATAAGCATGAATATTACAATCATAAAGCTCACTTGCCTCTCTCAACCAACTCCGATAAGCAAAATAATCCTCATCCTCTGCAAATACCACCTGACGGCTATTGCCCCGTATCATCATATGAACAGGTACATTGGGCAAAAAAAAGCGGGGTTTTCTCGGCATGAATTGAGTGAAGTTGTTGTTATCTTCTCGGATTATAACACAAAGCTTTAGAAAAGGGTACTGACCCCTTTTTTTTCTGACCCCTTTTTTTTCCTTTTTTTTTAAAAAGTACACCCCCTGTTTTGGGGTGTTTTTGAGTGAAAATGGCTAAAATGCATCAAAAGGGCTAAATAACCAAAAAATGCGCTAAATCAGCCAAAAACTATAAAAAGTGGCTGTTTTGCTCAAAAACAATAGAAATGCCTGAAAACACGAAAAACACCCCGAAAAGGGCTAAAAGAGGGGGTGTATTTTTATCAGTAAACCGATGGATTATGCTTTGATTAGCATTCTTCAACACCTATATATTCACCCAAGTGATCAATAAATATTGCTTTAACTTCTCTAAAAAGACTTAATTCTAAATCAGGGTTCAAGCCCTCTACAATAAATATATCTCTTACAAGCTCATCTGTTTCACAATTATTTATTAGTACTATTCTTTCAATATCACTAGGAGGCAAACAAAAACCTAAATCAATACAGATCTTATTTAAAAGCTTTCTAATTTCGTTCTCTAAACTCATTATCAATCCAGTTTCTGCTGGCTAAGACAAAAGTCTCAGCGACCTAAATATTTATTTATACTTTTGATTAGCTGTTGCTCTGCTGCCTGTCTCTGCCCATGAGCCTTATCACTACCAAGTTGTATATTCTTCCTAATACGCTGCTGTACACTCTGCTTTAATTCATTCCTCAGGTTTGATAAATCACCATTTGAAAAATTGCTTAAATCTTTCGGTCTAGGCAATGTTCCATGTACTTTACCTGTCGAATCTAAAGCGGGTAGATTCAGCTTTTTATTTTTTAGTAATAATTGGGGTCAGAGTAAAATTAATTATCAACATCCTTCTTCGGGCGCCCCGCTTTTCTAGCGGTAACCCGTCTTTTTGTTAATAACTCAATCTTCATCGTAAATTGCTCATTACCCAAAGCCAATCCTTTATTTATACTCTCTCTGATTTCCTTCAACAACTCTACTCCGACATGTGCCTCAAATAGCTTTCTATAACTATCTAACCTTTCTGTTTTTGTTTTTCCCAGTGCAAGATAGAGTTCGTGAGGTGATTGCAAATCTGTTTCTATTCCAAGTGCATTACAGCCATAACTTGACCAACTGTACTCACTGGGTTCATCAACCATATTTGCCCTCACAGGATTTAACTCAATATAACGATATAATTCAAGCAAATATCGTTCACTCTGAATTAAACTCGACTTAAATCGACCCTCCCAAAGTGTACCACTGCGTTGATAGGTATAGTTGTAATAGCGAACGTACATGCGCCCAATAGATTGCATCATTTTACTAACCGCACCCACCTCATAAGGTGTACACAATAAATGAACATGATTTGTCATTAAAACCCAAGCATGAACATCGACTAAATACTTTTTAGAAAACTCTTTGAGCCAGTATAGATATGCTTTCATATCATTCTCACTAGCAAAGCACACTTGACGGTTATTTCCCCGCTGAACTATGTGCTGAGGTACGCCAATAGGGCTGACTCGCGATAATCTTGCCATTTGAAAATTCTCTTATTATTCTTTCGAGCATTATACCTTATTTAATCTTACTCTGACCCCAATTATTAGGTTTTGTATGAGTTTAAAACCATGGACTATGAAGAGATTAAAGCCTTTTCTAGTAAGTGGCTTACTAAGTACCCTAATCAGTAATAATGACAATAATAAAGTAGATGCGTTGCTACATTCTTTACACATTCCCTCCAAACACGTTTTTTCTTTTATAAATCAATAAGATATTATTTTAGAATACCATTCTTTGGAAAAAACATTATATTAGAATATCGAAAATGGCTATACAGAAGGCTTTGCGGAGCATACACGTGTGCATCAGGTGTGTAAGATTCAAGGTTAAAAAACCCCACTATAGCGCCGTTCTTTAATTTTGTAGATTGTCTTTTTATAGAGAATTATGTGTAAAACGGGGAAATTTGTTGGCGACGGCTGTCGCAACAAATAATGAACAGCTTAACAACAATATAACAACAAAATCAGCGATGAAATTTAGAAAACAACAAATTAACAACAATTTAACAACAAAAAAAGTACAAATGATGGACTTTACGCACAACACCAAAGGCGTGTAGAAATCGCTAGTTTGGTGGCGGTTTTATTAGGTAGGATATTAAGTTGATTGGGGTGGTTAAGCCTTTGTAAAAAACAACATAAAAGGTGGTGAGGGGATTAGCTAATAAGCGGTAGGAAATGAGAGATTAAATTATGGGTGTCCTATTTTTATTATTTATTCAGTGGATATGTTCCAAGCATCAAGAGGTACATTGTATTCTTCAAATGCTACTGCTTTACAAGCTTCAATGTTATCTTGCAAACAATCATAGATGCACCTACCTTCATCATAAACAAGGAGATAAACCCCAACTTCTGGAAAATCTTCTTCTATTACAAATTTTTTATTTTCAAAATCTGAAGTTAACTTAAGATACTTCATTTTTTAGGGTAATACCTATGCTTATCTGTAGCATCTTTCCACTTCCCATTAACTTTTTCCTCAAAATGGACGTGAGGTTTATCACCATGTGGATTATTGATATCGAATCTCACTTTCTTATCATCACTCATTAATATCTTGTCTCCTGACTTATTATTAATAAACTCTGGCTTTGTATCTCCAAAAAAATCATCAATAACTTTCTTAAATTTCTTAGCCCCTTTTCCAGGCTTGTAAACACTACAAACCGCACCAATTGCAGCAGCACCATACTCACCATTTTGAACATCAGAATATGATTGTTTCCAATCTGGTACGGGATTCATGAAATCATAGATTCCATTTAATATTTCGAAAGAAGTGCCACAACCAACGCAAGGCAAAACAGGCGCTAAACCTAATGGATCAATGCGGTTGATTGGATTGCCACCCACATACCCATAAGTATTTATGCCACCGTTGAGCCCAATCGGATCACTTGTCACATACCAAACCCCTGACGTGCATCCTACCTTAACATCGTAATTTTTCCTAGGCGTAGTAACGCTTCGCAAAGGGTTAGCCCCGATGCGATTCTGTGGTTTTTCACTT
>JAZGEM010000086.1:0-5970 GCA_036478745.1 Cocleimonas sp. | reverse complement strand
ATTTCCACCTTGTCCATTATCTATATCATCATCTCTGTTATCATCCCAACTAACTGAGATTGTAACTATCCCTACTTTAATTTTACTATCAGGATCGGGTGGAACACCGGTTTTAATGACAAAAGGGGGCTTTTCTCTGAACGTTATCTTCCAATCATTTTTGATACCTGGGAAAGCTTTGTCAATGGCATCCTCCCATTCAAATAGATCATTTTGAACTAATTGTGCTACTGTACATCCAGGAGCGGAATGACAAGTGATGTATTTTTTAGGTGTTGCTGTTGCATAAGCACTAGCTGCGGGATTACTCTTAGCAGATCTTTTCGTTTCTACAACATTCGCTCGCATACGATCTGCCATATCATAAGCTAACTGCGTCGCCTGTGCTCTATTATAGGCGCTTACGTTATTTTTCAAACTTCTTGCCTGTACCCCTGCCAAGCCTAATAGACCCAGTGATAAAACTAACATTGCAATTAACACTTCAATCAGGGTAAACCCTGATTTTATTTTCATTTTATTCATTCACTAAATACAATAACGGAGCTTTTCATTCTATAAAAAATCTGTTGAGTGTGAGATTTAATACTCTAAGCCGTAGACATCTGATTTTTATATAATTATGCACAACTAGCCAAGGTATCTGAGGAAGTTGCTTGTCTAACACGTCCTGTGTTTGAAACAACCAATGCTTTTCTATCATCATCCCCTCTACTATCACATAAAACAAACTTTCCTGTAAATCCTACAGCTAAGCCTTGACTTTTATACGTTACTCTATTTCTTGAAAACTTCAAAGTAGTATCGGCGGTTAATGCCTTATGTTTACGTATCACCTCATCAGAGGCATCTACCCTACCATCTTTATCATTATCGACAAAAACAATCCAGCCATTGTGCCAGTCCCCGCCACAAGAACTTCCAGTGTTACTTTTACAAACGGTGACACTGATATTTCGTTTTACTGCTTCACTTCTAGCATAACTAAGAAAGCTCAATAATTCATTAAACTGGCTTGTCATCCGATTATTCTTAATAGCATTTGAAAAGCTCGGAGCAGCTAGACCTGCGAGAATTCCTGCGATAGCAATTGTTACCATCAATTCAATGAGTGTAAATCCTTTACTGACAACAACTATTTTATCGAATAGCACCTGCATCTCATATTCCGAATTCAATTACTTTTTAACAACTTGCTAAGTCTGAATTTGTATGAGGAACAACTCTACCACGTCCAGTTGAAGAAATTTCTATACCTTTTTTTTCTCCATCTCCCCTACTATCACATAAGGTAAATATTCCTTTTGATGGAGGTGTAAAACCTTCTACTTCACCTGAACTTTCATAACTAACAAAGGTATCTGAGGTATTTGTCACTGAATACGCCATCGAATTGCCGCCTGATAAACCTTTATGTACTCGTAATACATCTTCTCCATCGACCACTCCATCTGCATCAGTATCAACGAACACTAACCAGCCGTCTTTCCAATTAACAACACCACAAGTAGTACCGTTATTGCTTTTACAAACCGAAACATTAATATTACGTTTTATGGCTTCACTTCTGGCATAATTTAAAGTAGCCAACAATTCATTTATTTGTGTTGACATACGGTTATTTTGTATTGCTTGGCTAAAACTCGGCACTGCCATACTTGCAAGAATCCCTGCAATAACAACTGTTATCATTAATTCTAGTAAAGTAAATCCTTTACCGTAATAAGATTTTTTTTTGTGAGTAAACATGATAATTAGATATCCAGAAAACAACTGTGGATTAAAGAATAGCTTAGAAAAAGCATTCTGTCTGTGAACTTTAGCTAATATACCTATTTGAAGTAGAACATTAATTACCCTGGCTTTCTAGCCAGGAGGCCATTGCATTTGTCTACCGCCCAGTAAATGCATGTGAAGATGAAAAACCTCTTGCCCCCCGTTGTCATTACAATTAAAGACTGTTCTATAACCCTCTTCTGCCAAGCCTTCTTGTTTTGCTAATAATATTGCCGTTTGTAGCAATTTACCGGATAAAGCAAGATCATCCAAATCATTTAGCGTTGCGATATGCGTCTTAGGGATGATTAACAAATGAACAGGGGCTTGCGGATTAATATCTCTGAAAGCGAGGACATCACTATCTTCATAAACCGTATCAGGTTTAATTTCCCCAGCGACCATTTTACAAAATAGGCAATCAGTCATTTTGAATTTTCCCCTTGTTGTTTGCTATATCATTTCACTCCGCCCATTGAATGCGTGAGTCAAAGTTCCACTGTCTATAAATTCCAATTCACCTCCCATAGGTACACCATGAGCGATTCGACTAGCCTGAATATTATTTTTTTTTGCAACCTCAGCAATAAAATGTGCTGTTGCTTCTCCTTCTACTGTTGAATTGGTTGCTAAAATTATTTCTTTAATTTCACCTTGAATGAAACGCTTCTCTAATAAATCCATTCCAAGCTCATCAGGGCCTATCCCATCAAGTGGCGATAAGCGACCATGCAATACATGATACACGCCATTAAACACGGTTGCTTGATCGACCACCCAAACATCGGCAGGACTTTCAACCACGCATAAAATAGAGCGATCTCTTGCGGGTTGCTCACAGATTTCACATAACTCATTTTCAGTCAACGTTCGGCATTGCTGACAATAATCAATCTTTTCAACTGCCTTTAGCAATGTACTTGCTAATTCTTTTGCACTTGAACGACCTCCTTGCAACAATTGAAATGCCATTCTTTGTGCTGATTTTGGTCCAACACCTGGCAAACAACATAAACTTTGAATTAACTGACCAAGCAGCCCATTTCCTTGCATTAGAACGGCATTTGAAATCCTGGCGGTAAAGGCATTCCCGCAGTAATTTCTGACATTTTTTCTTTTTTCATTTTTGATACTTTATGTACCGCATCATTTATTGCAGCAGCGACCAAATCTTCTAACATATCCTTATCATCGCCCAATAATGAATCATCAATCGTTACTTTTCTAACTTCCCGCTTTCCTGTCATAATGATAGAAACCAAGCCACCACCTGATTCACCCTGCGTTTGCATGGCAGCCAATTCATCTTGCGCTTTTTTTACATCTTCCTGCATTTTTTGAGCTTGTTGCATGATATTGCCCAGTGCATTTTTCATAGTCTCTCCAGATTTAGTTATATCGGTTCAATCGAGCTGGGTAGCACTCTAGCTCCCAACTGGTCTTTTAATGCTTGAACGTTTTCATCCTCATTGATAGAATCTACTGCCGCTTGTTGCCTGTCCTCATTTTGCTGTGTTAGATGTTGGGCTGGAGTAACACTCACTGTTTCTATTTTTTCGGTTTTTATAGTGAGTTTAACAGGATTTCCATAATATTCTCGAATTGCAGTTTGCAATTTTTCTTCTGCACGAGGTGTCATGAGCTGCGTATGTCCAGGGTCTAAAATTAAATGACAAACCTTTTCGTCTACTAATTCCAGAACACAATTATTTGCCAGCTCGCGTGTCATACCACCTAACTTCATTGCTACAACAATTTCTGCCCAGTTTTTATTATCAATACTCAACTGAACTGATGGTTCTTTAATTTCTGCTGGCTTTACCTTATGTTCTGGTTGTTTTGAAGCAGGCTCTTTGACCGACTTATTTTTCGAATTATCAGTACTACTTTGTACCTTTTGGCTCTGTGATAAACCTTGTTCTGGCTTAAAGGTAAGCATTCTCAACATCACCATTTCAAAACCACACCTTGGATCAGGCGCTAAATCCAAGTCACGTTGCCCCATTAAACCAATTTGGTAAAACAATTGCACATCTTCAGGTAAAAACTTTTCAGCTAGCTGGTCGATAATTTCTGGATCAAATTCTTTATCAATAAATCCTGAAATTGTCTGTTGCAAAGAAACTCGATGCAGCACTCGCAATATTTGTTGTAAAATGTCAGAAAAATCGGGAGATAACTCAGTAATATCGGCGATTTTCTGTAATAAGTCAGCAGCATCATTATTTGCTAAAGCTAATAAAATATCATCTACAGGTTGCTGAGCCACCGTTCCTAGCATCTGCCTAACAGTTTCTAACCTAACCTCACCATCACCAAAAGAAATTGCCTGATCGAGTAAGCTTAACCCATCACGCAAACTACCATCAGCAGAGCGAGATAATAATGTTAATGCTGCTGGATCTGCATTAATGCCCTCCTGCTCCAATATATAGGACATCTGTGACTCAATCTGTTCAGGCAATAGTCGTTTTAGATTGAATTGCAGACAACGCGATAATACTGTGACAGGGATTTTTTGAGGATCCGTTGTTGCCAACAAAAATTTTACATGAGGTGGTGGCTCTTCCAGAGTTTTGAGCAAGGCATTAAAACTATGCCCTGAAAGCATGTGAACTTCATCAATCAAGTAGACTTTGTACTTTCCTTGATTAGGCACATATTGTGCGTTATCCAATAAGTCTCGCGTATCTTCTACTTTTGTTCGTGATGCGGCATCTACTTCAATCAAGTCCATAAACCGCCCTTCTTCGAAGGCCTTGCAAACTGAACATTCACCACAAGGATTATAGCTCTGTAGATTTTCACAATTTATCGCTTTAGCCAGAATCCGAGCAACTGTTGTTTTACCGACACCGCGAGTACCCGTAAATAAATAGGCATGATGAAGCCTATCATGTTGTAACGCATTACAAAGCGATTTGCTTACATGCTCTTGACCAACAAGTTGAGTGAAATTTTGAGGGCGCCATTTTCTGGCTAAAACCTGATAAGCCATGAGTGACTCTAGGAAAGTAAAGAATGGGCGGAAACCGTGCCAGCTACATCCCGGCACACGAATCTGCCACTACCGTTGCTCCCTTCCGAGTCTGGCGGGGTTTGCGGCGTATCGTTGCGAGAGAACCAACACGGTAACCATAATGTTTTCAGCCAGTAGCTGAAAGAAGCGCTATTATGCTTGAATTGACTAAATTAGGCAAATGGATTATCAATCATTATTGTTTCATCACGATCAGGACCCGTAGAAATAATAGCAATTTTAACACCGACCAATTCCTCTATTCGATCAATATAGGCCTTAGCATTCTTTGGTAATTGGCCAATATCCGTAATTCCGGCCGTTGCTTCTGTCCACCCTGGCATTTCTTCAATCACTACTTCGCAAGCTTCATACTGATCAGCGCCTAAAGGGGCTACTTCCGTTATTTTTCCATCAATTTTGTATGCTGTACAAATACCGATTTTATCTAAATTGTCCAATACATCCAGCTTAGTTAAGCAAATACCTGTTAAACTATTCATTTGAGCAGATTTACGCATTGCTACCGCATCAAACCAGCCAGTCCGTCGCTTACGTCCCGTTGTAGCACCAAATTCATGTCCTTTGACACCTAAATGATCGCCATATTTATTTTTTAATTCTGTTGGGAAGGGTCCATTTCCAACACGTGTTGAATAAGCTTTGGTGATTCCCAAGACATAATCTAAATCTAAAGGCCCCACACCTGATCCTGTCGCAGCACCACCCGCTGTTGTATTAGATGAAGTTACATAAGGATATGTACCATGATCTATATCCAGCAAAGCACCTTGCGCGCCTTCAAAAAGAATGTTTTTATCAGCTTCTTGATAAGCATTTAATTCTTCCCCAACATCCGTCAGCATTGGTTTAATCCGTTCTGCTAACTGCAAGGTTGTTTCCAGTATTTGTTGATAATCAAGCGCTTCTACTTTATAGTATTGAGTCAACATAAAATTGTGGTACTCAACCAACTCTTTTAAACGTTTTGTAAATTCTTCGGGATTTAATAAGTCTCCAGCCCTCAACCCTCTTCTTGCAACTTTATCTTCATAAGCTGGACCAATCCCCCGCCCAGTTGTGCCGATCGCCTTTTCGCCTCTGGCAACCTCTCTCGCTTTATCAACAGCTATATGAATGGGAAGTATTAATGCACAAGCTTCACTAATCTTTAG
>JAZGEM010000085.1:0-2202 GCA_036478745.1 Cocleimonas sp. | reverse complement strand
CTTGTAATTCTACATCGATTAAATCATTAAACCGCTGAATAGCTATCTCTTTGTTATAGCTTGTCCATCGATCAATAATATCCCAACGTAAAACATAAATAATAACAGCTTCAAAATTAAAATAATGTCCTAAACCTAGTCGATTGTAATGATCCCACACCACACCTAATAAAAACTTTTCTAACTGATAACTTTCATTGGCGACTAACAACTCATTCGCTTTAGGTAACCACGGCAGTTGTTTAGCCAAACCTAAGTCAGGTTGATGCCAATATTTGGTCATCACAAAATACCAATAATCAAAGCCAGATATTTTTTTAGTCGGTGGTGTTTTCTGACCAAAATGTCTCATTCTTAATGCTGCCAGAATAATTCGTAATTCTAATCGCCAAATAATCAAATGATTAATGAAGTCATTATTAATAGAGTTAATAGATTCTAATGACTCTTTTACAAAAGTTTGGTTAATATCAGTTTTTATATGAGACCAATGTAATAGCTGTTCTATTTTTAATAAATCAGCTGCATCTTTTTCATCCAATAAAGCTAGTCGTTTATTCAATTGTATTCGGGAAAGTGGGGTTTGTTTTTCATCAAATAAGTTGCTTTTATGTGCTGGCAAACTGGTGACTAGCATGGTGTATTTGCAATTTGTAGGATATTTCATAGACAATCAGAGTTTAAAAGGATTACTTATCACCATTGAATCAATTATTAGCCCATCCTGCATATCTTCCGTCAACAACTTTGAACAACCTGACTGTAAGGCTGCTTCCACAATCAGAGCATCCCAGAAAGAAAAAGCTCCACCTTGATGACGCTTCATAGCCCGCGAGACAATAGCTTTACCTGCCTGGATTAATGGAAATTCGGCAAAGTCATTTACAATCTCCTCAGCCTTTTCCTTGGTTAACATTTTTTTCTTTACTTTAGTCACAGTGACGTAAAATTCCTGTAACACTTGAGTACTCAAAACAAGATTTCCTTCAGATCCATATTCACGAATAAGCCTTTTTGCAATAGCACCTTTTTCTGGTTCACTTTTGTCAAAGGCATAAACCAGCACATTGGTATCGAAAAAAACCTTATCGCTCATGTAATTCTTCCCGAGTCCATTTTTTTCCTCCACTTGAATATTGTGAATTCTCAGCTTGCTGCACAATTCGTTCAGTTACCTGTTGGTAACGTTTTGAGTCACCAATATAACTTTTTACGAAGTGACGAATAACAGCATTGAGTGACGAGCCTTGTTGCAACGCCAATACTCGAGCTTGCTTAAGATCTTCCTCATCAATTGATAATGTGACATTTGTCATTTTATTACTCTTTTATTAGTTTACACGAAATAAGTGTAACACATAATACGTGTAAAAAATCATCACTAAGATAGCATCACCTTACTACTTAACAATCCCTTGCAACAAAGCCCTAAACCGAGGCTGAATATGCTCTAACAATAAAGCAGCGACTGCTTCATCAGTAAAATCTATCACCATTGCATCATCAACCAAACGAACAGATAATCCGGCAGTGATTTTATCTGCCACCTCAAACTTTACGCCTTTTCTCAAAAGATTTGCAGCTATCGAAGCTGTGTATTGACTCAACCTCCCTTCTTTAAGCTCTTCGGGGTTTTTACGCAATTCATCAACCCCCATCACATCCTCAGGCAAACTAATCACAATATCCTTATGCTCATCTAAGGCTATTTTTTCCCGAACAGCACTAGCTAGTCCCAAAATCAACTTCTCTGTAAATGCTTTATCCGTCATTTGTTCACCGACAACACGCATCACTTCATGGCTAAAACTACCCAGTAAAGTATCGCGCAACTTTAACAACGCATCTCTTGCCGCCAGTTGCAAAGCATCTTCTCCAGATGTTTTTATAGCATTGGCTTGTTGATGTGCTTTATCTATTAATTGTTTTGCTTCAAGCTCTGCTTTTTCGATTATCCATTCGGCATGTTTTTGAGCATTAGTAACTAGATCCTCGGCCTTTTCCTGACCAGATATTACACCTTCATTTCTAAGTCTTTCAATCAGTTCTTCTATGCCTGAGGAGGTAATATGTGGTTGAGTATTTGTCATAACGATGCCTGAGGAATACCTCCACTGATAACCAAAGCAAAAATAAAGGCAAAAACAGCAAACCCTTCTACAATCGCAGCAGGAGCAACAGATAAACCAAAAATTTCCGGTT
>JAZGEM010000084.1:0-39214 GCA_036478745.1 Cocleimonas sp. | reverse complement strand
AACACCAGCAGGTGTTGTGCCAACAGCAGGATCAACAGACAGTGATGTTGGAACTGACACCAGTGGTGAGAACAATAAAACACACAATGGTGCAGGTACCACAGTAACGGTTGAAACAACCGATAATCTCACCCTTGATTTTGGTTTTGTGCCGTCAGTGAAAATAGGAAGTCTAATCTGGTATGAAGACGATAATGATGGTGATGCCACAACGGGTACCGTTACTTATCCACCTGCTGGAGTAGTCGTTACAGCTAGAGCAGCTGATGGTTCAATCTATACTGGTATTACAGGTGCTAATGGATCATATTCAATAGATGTTCCAATTAATGGTACCTATACGGTTACAATACCACCACCAACAGGCTTCTCACCCACAGCGGGATCAGGTGACAATGGTGTGCCAAGTGATAATAGTGAAGATAATAAGAGCCATAATGGATCAGGTACTACAGTTACGGTTGGAACGACAGATAACCTGACAGTAGACTTTGGCTTTATCAATAACTCCTTGTTACCACCACCAAGCAATGAGCCAATTCCAACTTTAAGCGAATGGGCATTATTGTTACTAATGATGATTCTTGGCTTAATTGGATATCGTCAGGGACTTGTTAGAAAGAGTTAAACTTTAACTCAAGTGGAAAAAGGCGAACTTCGGTTCGCCTTTTTTATTTTAAACAAATTAACTTTATGGAAGTACAACCGTTACTACATCAGAAGGACTCATTAATATATTAGGGGCTGTAATTAAAATAAAAGAATACCTTTTATCACTTAATTTATAAAATGCTACCTTTGAGCATATAGTGAGCATTAGGTTTTTTACTTTTAGCTTAAACCTGTTATTATCTTTACCTCTGCAAGGATGTAGAGGAGTTGTCACCCCCAAACTAGAATAATGAAGTGTAGTTTGATGACTCAAAACAATAATATATTAATAACCACAACTAAATAATAAAAGGAGTACATCATGTCAAAAGGGCATATGCTACAAGAACCCTTCCTAAACGCTTTAAGAATAGAGCGTATCCCCGTTGCAATCTATCTTGTAAACGGTATCAAGCTTCAAGGTCACGTCGAGTCATTCGATCAATTTGTTATTCTTTTAGGTAGCACGGTAAGCCAACTGGTTTACAAACATGCTATTTCTACTATTGTTCCTTCGCGTCCAATTAAATTAACAGTAGAAGAAGAGCAATCATAGTCACGAAAGAATTCCCATGTCTTAAAATATCCTCTAGTTCCTTAGAGGAAATGTAAATTGGAATTATTTGATAAACTCAGTCAGGGTGAAGCCCTGATTGAGCGTGCCATATTGGTGCAAATTGACTTTGGTAAAAATTCAAATAAAAACCAAACAGTTCAAGATGAGCATGAATTCAAAGAGTTAGTGCGCTCAGCCGGAGCACAAAGCTCTACATTAATAACGGGTTCTCGTTATTCTCCTGATCCACGCTATTTTGTTGGCAGTGGTAAAGCTGAAGAAATTAAAACGGCTGTTATTCAACACGATGCTGATGTGGTTATTTTTGATCACGCACTTTCACCTGCACAAGAGCGAAACTTAGAAGGTTTTGTGGAATGTCGTGTGCTTGATCGTACCGCATTGATTCTGGATATATTTGCCCAACGTGCTAAATCCCACGAAGGTAAGTTGCAAGTAGAGCTTGCTCAGTTAAAGCATATGTCTACTCGCTTAGTGCGAGGCTGGACTCACCTTGAACGTCAAAAAGGTGGTATAGGAATGCGCGGCCCTGGTGAAACTCAATTAGAAACAGACCGTCGTTTATTATCCATCCGCATCAAGCAAATCAATAAACGCTTAGAAAAAGTAAGCAAGCAAAGAGAGCAGGGTAGACAGTTGCGCCAAAAGACTGAAATACCAACAGTCTCATTGGTGGGCTATACCAATGCAGGGAAATCAACTCTTTTTAATAAAATCACAGGCTCAGAAGTGTATGTCGCTGACCAACTTTTTGCTACATTAGATCCGACTCTGAGGCGAGTAAACTTGCCTGATCAGCAATCTATCGTGTTAGCGGATACGGTAGGTTTCGTACGTGATTTACCCCATGATTTAGTGGCCGCATTTAGAGCCACACTACAAGAAACCATAGAAGCTGATTTAATTCTACATGTAATTGACAGCAATGATGAGCAACGTGATTTCTATCGTGAACAGGTAAATAATGTTATTCAAGAGCTTGGTGCAGAAGATGTGCCTCAGCTAGAAGTCATGAATAAGATCGATCTGACTGAACAAAGTGCTCATATTGAAAATCAACACAACGGCTCGCCATCCCGAGTTTGGGTGTCGGCAGTAACCGGCGAAGGCTTACCACAACTGAGTGAAAAACTATCAGAAATATTCGCCCATAATGTTTTTAAAGGGCGCTTATGTTTACATCCAGCACTATCAAGACTACGTGCTGGATTTTATGAAGATGAGGCTATTATTACTGAAGACATATCGGAAAAAGGAGAATATGTTCTTGATGTGTGTATCCAGCAGCGCCGTCTAGATGCGATGCTGGAAAAAGAAGAAATCACCTTAGATCAAATACAACTAAAGGAAGCATAAATAAATTCCAGTTGTTACGCGTTATCTTTACCAGAAACTTTATCAGCAATATCGCCAGCAACATCGCCCACTTTTCCAGTTGCATCTTTAGCCATATCAGCAGCGCCACTGGCAAGATCACCCGCACTATCTGCTACAGATCCAGCGGCATCCGACACAGCATCTACTGCACCAGAAGCCGTGTCTTTAGCTAAATCAACGGCATCACCAGCAACGTCTCCAACCTTATCGGCAGCACCTTTTGCCATATCAACTGCGCCACTTGCGAGATCACCTGCAGCATCAGTAGCAGATTCGACAGCACCGGAGGCAGTATCTATTGCAGAATCAGCTGCACCTGAAAACATGTCTTTGATCTTGCTGAAAATTCCCATGATAAATTCCTTTAATTGTAGTTTTGTTAGGTTGAAAATAAATGACATTGATTTGACTATAAATATATCTATTCAGTGTAACACAAAGGATTAATTAATAAAAAATTTAGGTGAGTGTTGTTGGGAAGATTATGCTAAAAAGGTGTAGTTAGAATAGCTTTAATGGCATCCCCCCCTTTTTTTGATAATTGTATGATGACTAAATAGAAAAATTAAATGCTAATTTCAAAGTGTTTAGATTATGTTTTAGGTTAGGTGCTCCCGTGTACAGGAGCAACGCGGAGCGTTTGCTTTAACTATACACCATTGTCTTGTAGCCAGTATTCCAGCAATGCAATATGCCAAAGCTTATTTCCCTGAATCCTCGTATGATATTCATCAGGTTTTGCCAATAATTTATCCACATAACTACGCTGATAAATCCCACGTTCTTTGCATTTCTGCGAATTCAAAACATCCTGCATAAATTCTAAAAATTCACCACGCACATATTTAAGTGCGGGCACAGGAAAGTAACCTTTTTTACGATCTATTACGCTATCAGGAATGAGTCCACGTGAGATTTCTTTGAGCACGTATTTGCCACCATCTTTGAGTTTCATATGTGGTGGCATTTTTGCTGCAAGTTCTACCAACTCATGATCTAAAAACGGTACACGGGCTTCTAAGCCGTGCGCCATGGTCATATTATCTACACGTTTCACAGGATCATCGACAATTAACATGGTGGTATCTGCTCTGAAAACGGCATCAATGAAGGTATCTGCATTGGGTGCTTCTAACAATGCTGTCATAGTTTCTGCTGTGAAATCTCTATCGATATAAGCAGGCATTAACATTTCTGCCATTTCACCATGATCACGATCAAAATAGAACTGACGGAAGCGTTCCAAGTGCGTTCCTTTCGCCTTATTCATTTTGTCGTACCAGAAATAGCCACCAAATACTTCATCTGCGCCTTGCCCTGATTGTACTACTTTTACATCTTTAGCGACTTGTTCAGATAGTAAATAAAAGCCAATTGCATCTTGTCCAAACATTGGTTCTGACATATTGGCAATAGCTTCTGGTAGCCTGACTAAGGTTTGCTCATTGGGAATGTGAATTTTATGGTGATTGGTGTTAAAACGCTCGGCTACCGCATCGGAAAATTCAAACTCACTGCCTTTTTCTTCAGGCTGATCATCAAAGCCGATGCTATAAGTAGGAATATCTTGAATGCCAATTTCATCTAATAAGCCAACGAGAAGACTTGAGTCTAATCCACCCGATAGTAATACACCGACAGGAACATCTGAAATGGCATTGCGGCGTTTAACAGCCGTTTTTAAAGATTCATGAATGGCTTCAATCCACTCTTCATCGCTTCTTTTCTCGTCGGGACGGGTAGCGTCTAAAGTCCAATAGCGCTCTAGTTTCTTTTCACCATTGGCTTTGATTAATAAGCTATGCGCTGGCTCTAATTTGCGAATACCTTTTAAAACTGTCATCGGTGCGGGCACAACCGCATGTAGAGTAAATTGATGGTGCAAGGCTATCGGGTCAATGGTTGTATCTATATCAGCGCCATCATTTGTTGCTAATAAAGCTTGAGTATTTGATGCAAAACGATAGCCTTTACCTGTATTTGTATAATACAAAGGTTTGATACCCATGCGATCACGCGCCATAAATAGGGTCTTTTCTTTCATGTCCCAGATGGCAATAGCAAACATGCCAAGAAAGCGTTTCACACAATCTGTGCCCCACTCTGCATACGCTTTAATAATGACTTCGGTATCGCCCGTGGAGAAAAAGGTGTGCCCTTTAGCTTGTAGTTCTTTGCGTAATTCAGGGTGATTATAAATTGTGCCATTAAAAACCAGCGCTAAGCTGTGGTGCGGATCGATCATTGGTTGATTGGCTTTTTCAGATAAATCTAAGATAGATAAACGACGATGACCCAATGCAAGAGCGCCATCAGAAAAAGTACCACCATGTTCAGGGCCGCGCTTTTCAAGCTTTTCCATCATTGCTTGAATGTGGTTAAGTTCTGGCAAGCTGCCATCTAGTCTGTATTCACCGCAAATTCCGCACATGTATTGCTAATCCTTACCCAATCAATAGTTATAGGTAATAAAAGCATACCCCTCCACTTTTTACTAGAGGTGCACTAGATTAACTGGCAAATAAAGTATTCAAATATGCGCTTTGTAAATTTTAATTTATTTTAAAAACTAAACCGACTTATATAGTTTTGTAGTTATTATTTAAATACCAATATAATTATCAAGAGTTATTGCATTGTAACCTCGTTTTACTTAGTCTAGCTTGCATAAAAAGAACACCCTCTAATACATCAAATAGGAACAATGAAATGACACACACACTACCTGATTTACCATACGCTAAAGATGCCCTTGAGCCACATATTTCGGCTGAGACTTTAGATTTCCATCACGATAAGCATCACCAAGCTTATGTGACTAACCTTAATAACTTTATCGAAGGTACTGAGTTTGCAGATAAGTCTCTTGAAGATATCGTAACTTCAGCTCCTGCAGGCCCAATTTATAATAACGCTGCACAGGTTTGGAACCACACCTTTTACTTTAACTGTCTTGCGGGTAATGCTGGTGGTGAGCCAACAGGCGCGGTGGCTGATGCAATCAATGCGGCATTTGGTTCATTTGCTGATTTCAAAGAGAAGTTTTCAACAACTGCAGTTGGTAACTTTGGTTCTGGTTGGACTTGGTTAATTAAAAATGCTGATGGTTCTGTTGAGATCGTTAACACTTCAAATGCAGGCTGTCCACTTTCTGATGGTCAGCATCCAGTACTAACGATTGATGTATGGGAGCATGCTTATTATGTTGATAAGCGCAATGCGCGCCCTGCTTATGTTGCAGATTTTTGGAATTTAGTAAATTGGGATTTCGTTAATTCTAATATGTAAATTTTTGTTTTTATTTCTTGTCAGCTCTTTCCAATTGGGCTGGCGAGGAATTTGAATAACAAGCATGCGTGTACCTTCATTTACACATTTCTTATGTGTTTTCACATCATGTTTTCCAAGTTAAAATACTCGCCTAGAATTGCAGAAAAATAAAAATCTACTCTTCAACTATCCGTCTTGATTGACAAAAAACATAAAAACAAGTAAATTTGATCGCTTTTTCGCAAAAAGGTTGGCTTTATCCATGCGCCTTTTTGTCATTTTAGGTGATTGCTATGTCAAACTCTTTAATGAAGACCTATGCGCGTCTTCCTGTTGCTTTTAAAAGTGGCAAGAGTGTTTATCTTACCGATACTGAAGGCAATGAATATTTAGATGCCCTTTGTGGTATTGCTGTGTGCAGTCTAGGGCATGCACATCCTGATATAGCGGATGCTATTGCAGATCAAGCACGCACCTTGATTCATACTTCTAATCTTTATGAAATCCCTAATCAGACTGAGCTTAGCGAAAAACTTTGTCACCTTTCTGGTATGGGTCAAGTATTTTTTGCTAACTCAGGTGCCGAAGCAAATGAGGCAGCAATAAAGTTGGCGCGTTTATTTGGTAAACAGCAGGGCATAGAAAAGCCAGTTATTATTGTAGCTACAGGTAGTTTTCATGGTAGAACCTTAGCCACTCTTTCTGCAACGGGAAACCCCAAAATACAGGATGGTTTTGATCCTTTGGTTGAAGGTTTTGTACACGTTCCATACAACGATATCATCGCCATAAAAGAAGTTGCGATAAACAATCCCAATGTTGTCGCTATTCTAGTCGAGCCGGTACAAGGTGAAGGTGGCGTTATTGTTCCTGATAGTGATTACCTAAGTAATATCCGTCAAATCTGTAATGAAAATAACTGGCTAATGATGCTGGATGAGATTCAGACAGGTATTGGTAGAACGGGTAAGTGGTTTGCATTTCAGCATTCAGAAAATAGTAAACCCGATGTGATGACACTCGCTAAGGCACTTGGGAATGGTGTTCCTATCGGGGCATGTTTAGCTTCTGGAAAAGCTAATGATGTGTTTTCACCTGGGAAGCATGGCACAACATTTGGTGGTAACCCGCTTGCTATGCGTGCGGCACTTACCGTTTTGCATATTATTGAAACACAAAACCTATGTAACAATGCGGGTAATATGGGCAAGTATTTAGTGGATCAGTTTAAACAATCATTGTCTGATGATAAGGGTTTGATTGATGGTGTTAGTGATATTCGTGGTCATGGTCTGATGATTGGAATAGAGCTTGAAAAAGATTGTGCTGAATTAGTTGTTCAAGCACTAGATTATAAAATATTAATCAATGTGACTGCAGATAGAACTATCCGATTATTACCTGCTCTCATTACAACAAAAGAACAAGCAGATAAAATTATTAACACCGTGTCTATCTTAGTCAAAACCTTCCTTTGAGATAATTCTCTCAAAGCTAGTCTTTCAACTTAAATAAAACAGGATTACGATCATGTCAGATATTAGACATTTTCTTACATTAATGGATTTTAGTCGCGATGAACTGCAAACGTTGATCAAACGAGCGATTGAATTAAAAAAAATGCGTAACGATGGTGAAGTATTTGAGCCATTAAAAAACCAAACATTAGCGATGATTTTTGATAAATCATCGACACGTACCCGTGTGTCTTTTGAATCTGGCATGAATCAATTGGGTGGACATGCGATGTTTTTGTCATCTCGAGATACGCAGTTAGGTCGTGGTGAGCCGATTGAAGATAGCTCACGTGTTATTTCTAGTATGGTTGATGTGGTGATGATCAGAACGTTCTCGCATGATTTAATTGAAGAGTTCGCGAAATTTTCTAAAGTACCTGTTATTAATGCTCTAACGGATGATTTTCATCCGTGTCAGCTACTGGCCGATATGATGACTTATATTGAACATAGGGGCAGTATTGAAGGAAAAACAGCAACCTATGTGGGTGATGGTAATAATATGTGCCACTCGTGGATGAATGCAGCAAAACAATTTGGTTTTCATCTGAATGTTGCTTGTCCCAAAGATTATGAGCCTGATGCAAAACTAACGAAATCACTCAGTGATCATGTCTCAATATTTAATAATGTACATGATGCCGTAAAAGATGTTGATCTAATCACCACAGATGTTTGGGCGAGCATGGGTCAGGAAGATGAACAAAAGATTCGAGAGAAAGCATTTTCCTCTTTCATTGTAGACTCTGAGGTAATGACAAATGCTGATGACAATGCAATCTTTATGCATTGTTTACCCGCTCATCGTGGTGAGGAAGTTAGTGCCGCTGTTATTGACGGTTCGCAAAGTGTTGTTTGGGATGAAGCAGAAAACAGATTGCATGCACAAAAGGCTTTGCTTGAGTTGTTGGTTGTTGGGTTTCCAAGCTAGTGAGAACCTGAGGCATAATAAGTGGTATAGAAATACCAACGTTTTTATAAGAAATAGTTTAGACTTCGGCTCAATCTAAAGCCGATTAGAAATTTATCATGTCGACACACGCAGAAGAAACATCACTACGCAGAACCTTTGCTATCATTTCACATCCTGATGCAGGTAAAACCACCATCACTGAAAAATTATTATTATTTGGTGGTGCGATTCAGCTTGCGGGTACTGTAAAGGGAAGAAAAGCAGCGCGCCATGCAACATCTGATTGGATGGCAATGGAGAAGGAACGTGGTATTTCAGTTACTTCTTCTGTGATGCAGTTCCCCTATAAATTCAATAAAGAAAATCCAAGTGATCCTGATAAAATTATTAATCTGCTGGATACTCCAGGTCATGAGGATTTCTCAGAAGATACTTATCGCACATTAACTGCGGTTGACTCTGCTTTGATGGTCATCGATGTTGCCAAAGGTGTTGAGGCTAGAACCATTAAGTTGATGGAAGTTTGTCGCTTGCGTGATACGCCGATAATGACGTTTATCAATAAACTAGACCGTGAAGGGCGTGACCCTATTGAGCTTCTTGATGAAGTTGAAAGTGTTTTAAAAATCAAGTGTGCGCCTGTGACGTGGCCAATCGGTATGGGGAAACGCTTAAAAGGCGTGTATCACATTTATAAAGATACAGTACATTTGTATGACCCGAATCACGAAGGCAAAGCCCTCGAAGGTGAAACGATAGAAGGTTTGGATAATCCTCGTCTCGATGAATTATTAGGAGAACAAGCAGATGAACTTCGTGAAGAAGTAGAGTTAGTTCAAGGTGCTAGTAATGCATTTGATAAGGAAGCTTATTTACGAGGAGAGTTGACCCCAGTCTTCTTTGGCTCGGCAATCAATAACTTTGGTGTGGCTGAATTGTTAGCTGACTTTGTTGAATATAGTCCGCCACCACTGCCTCGTAAAACGACTACGCGTGACGTTCTGCCAAGTGAAGAAAAATTCACAGGTTTTATATTTAAAATTCAAGCCAATATGGATCCGAATCATCGTGATCGTATTGCCTTTATGCGTGTCTGTTCGGGTAGCTTTAAAAAGGGTATGAAGCTGAATCATGTGCGGCTTAAGAAGGATGTAAAAATTCCTGATGCATTAACTTTTTTAGCCGCAGATCGTGGTCATGTTGATGCCGCTTTCCCGGGTGATATTATTGGTATTCACAACCATGGCACAATTCGTATTGGTGATACCTTTACTCAGGGAGAAGACCTATTTTTTACAGGTATTCCAAGCTTCGCGCCAGAATTATTTAGGCGAGCGCAGTTAAAAGACCCGCTTAAAATGAAGCAACTTCAAAAGGGTTTAAGCCAGCTTTGTGAAGAGGGCGCAACACAGCTATTTCGACCCTTTAAAAATAATGATTTAATTTTGGGAGCAGTGGGTATCTTGCAGTTCGATGTTGTCGAACAGCGTCTTAGAGATGAGTACAGAGTAGACTGTCAATTCGAAGCAGTTAATGTACAAACAGCTCGATGGATTCAATGTAAAGATGAAGCAATGTTGACACAGTTTAAAGTGAAGGCTGAGGCAAATCTTTCATTAGATCATGCGGGTGATCTTGTGTACATCGCACCGACGCGCGTTAATTTACAACTGGCAGAAGAAAAATGGTCGGATATTGAGTTCTTGTCTACCCGTGAGCATGGGGTTTATTAGGTTGAACCTCAGGTTCTGATTAAACGCAATTGTTTAAAAAGGGTGGGGGTGCCCTTAGATCAGTTGTTTAAATGATGTACTAGGGTATTAGAAATACCCTAGTGAGTTCATTTATTTGCAGTGAGAAACCATTCTCAAATTAAAATCCGTAGCATATCTTAGCAATGCTTTACGATACATTTTGTGACTTCTTCCATAAATAACATCACCCATTCCATCAATTTGCTTTAATGGGCACCTTACCGTATTTAATTGCTGAGCAGACAGTCCAGGCACTTTAGCTACTGTACTTCTTCCGCCATAGTAACTTAAAAGATGAATTTGATTTCTTGCAATGGCTTGTTGAACGTCATTAGCCGCTGATTTTGTTTCAAGTTCAGCAAGCTTTTGTTGATACTCATTTTCACGCTTTTGCTTTATATCTGTGGTACTAGACGGACGACTAAAGCGCTCAAGCTTTGATTTGCTCGCTTGAGCTGACGTTTGTACAGACGGTTCAGGTGTTGTTGCTCCACAAGCCTGAAGTAGCATTATGGAGCTGACTATTAAGAATATATTCTTCATTTTTTGTCATCCTTATTGATTTTGATCTTTATAAGTTGACGTACAGGCATTTTATATAAACCTAGTAACAATAGAATTAATAAGAAGTAGTCAAATGATCCGCCACCGCCACTACTACTATTGCTTCCTCCATTAGAGTCAGGATCAGAACCAGAGTTATTAGCACCTGTAATGGTTAAATCTGACTCAGATATATTAAAGAAAGTAGAGGCATTGTTACTACAGATAACCATGATACGAGAATCATTAAAGCCAGCAGCATTAGATGGTATCGTGACAGTTTCACTGCCGTCATTGGCTGTCTGTTGTTTTAATCCTAAGCGACTACCATTGGATTTAATTAAGTCAATATTAACGCTGTTACAGTTGATAGGTGATGTGGCAGTACCTGCAACTTCCCAGTTAACCTGTGTGTTTTCGCCAACGCTTAAAGAAGTTGTTGATGAGTGAGATGTGACACTAAATGTTACGCCGGTATTGACCACTTGTAGTTTCATTTTATCAAAATCAAAACCACCTCTACCATCTCTAACTGTCATAAAGAAATTTAGATCACGACTTGTTTCAGGTAGTTTTTCAGCACTTAATCTCCTTGCTTGAAAAATATCCGTTAGTCTTGGGATGAAGCGAGAGCTTGATGAAATAGGTAAAAAGCTGCGAATAATGGCATTATCACCTCGATCTACATCAATATCGGATGCTGTACCTGCGTCATTTTGTTCCCATGAGTAGGTGAGATTAGTATCGTCAGAATCATTGGCTGAACCTGATAATACAAAAGGAGTGTGTGCAGGAATGATACCATCAGCCCCCGCATTTGGTTCTGGGTCTTGATTAGACACAGATGTTCTCGTTCCACAAGAACTTCCTGCATTAGAACTGCCTCTAGAAAAGGAAAATATTTCTTCAAGGCTCACAGAATGAAATGCTGCATCACCTGCAGCGGAAATATTATTTTCACCACAGATTCCAGCATAGGCCATGATAGTACTTCCACTACCTGGTTCAACAGCTGTTGGACCCCATCTATTATTACCACCACAACTACCTGTTTCACTATTAAAGGTGTGGTTTGCACCAAGCTGATGACCGATTTCATGCGCTACAAAATCTATGGCAAAAACCTCACCACGTGGCTCAGTAATACCCGTTGTTCCTTCTGCTTTGAAGTCAGAACAAACAGAACCTAAAGTAGCTAGACCACCAGAACCAGTAGAAAAAACGTGACCAATATCATATCTGCTAGTATCTAATACACCTGAGTTACTAAGGGTGGCTACATTCTCATCTAATAATGCATCACTATTAAAGTTAGAGTAGGGGTCAGTATTCGGATTGCTGTATATCAAGTCCCTTTCTTCATTTATTAGCTGAAATGTAATCGCTAAGTCACGTTCGTAGATTTCATTTACACGGTTTATGGTGGTAACAACGTTGCTAAAAGCACTACTTTCACTACCAAAAAACTGTGTGTATTCACCTGTTGTAGCGACAGCTAAACGGTAAGAAATCAAATCAGATGCGGCTTTTTCTGCCGTTCGTTTTACCAATTTTGCGCCATGTACATGCGTATCAGCAGTAGGGTGCAGATCACACTGGAAATCTGCTTTAAAGCTATCAGGGTTGTTTTGCTTACTAAAGCTTAGGTATTGATTTGAATTATTTAAGGTTTCAGGTTCGATGAAAACCGTATCACCATCAGGCAGGGTTAACATCGCATGAAAACCGTTTTCAGTGAAATCAACACGTCCACTGATACCATCACTATTAGATGCTTTCCACGTTTTGATGTTGGGGTGTTGCGCTGCTAATTCAGGAGCCATCAACGACGTTTCTGTTAGTATCACAGAAACACTACCACCCTGTGGTAAAGGGATATTGATGGTTGAACCAGCTAAAGATTTTTGTGCGGCTGATGAAGCGTTTACATACTGATTTTTAAATGCTTCAAGATTAAGCTCCATGGCGCGATATTCAAGATTGTCGAATGTTGAATTCTTTGAGCTATTTGAATTGAGTTGTTTGTATTGGCTTGAATTATTAGCGCTGTCCTTCCAAATCTTGGGGCTAGCACTAGCCGTTTGATTAAACATAACTCCTGTGAAAACAAAAGATACAGTTAATAGTCCTGATACGATCCCTTTTTTATACACTAGTTATTTACCCTTATCGTTGGTTGAGTTTCTATAATATGTGTCTTAATTTAGATGCTTTTAATAAAATTAGTTCATAAAAGCTTTGTTTATAGTAACTACAGATTCTACACGATCATAAATAAATTAAATAGACCGTTTGACGATTGGTGAGATAATATTTAGTTGAATGGCACCCCCCGCCTTTTTTTGATAATTGATGATAGAAATAAGATAAGGATTAGAAAGTAGGGGTTAAATGGCCCCCCACCAGTGGTGGATTCCTTGGTCGTTATATCTGTTGAGGCTTCGTTTAGATTTTCTTTTTTATCAAGCAAGTCTAACTCTGGTAGCCCCCCATCTTCTAAAATCTCAGTGATAGGATCAATTTGGTCGGTGATGAAAAAATTACGATAAGAGATAGCAAAGAAAATATTATCACTACAGTTAATTTTAAAGCGTCCTTTCGATGTAAGAGGAAAGTCTGCAGGAATCGTTATCCAGCTCTCACCTATATTGGCAATATTGTTAGCGAGTTTTTGATCAAAGAGATAACCGCCATCGGTTGATAGTGATATATCTACATTGTGACAATTAATCGGCGCTTGGTTGGTGTTAGCAACATTCCACTGTAATTTATAACTAATTCCTGTGGTGTATTGCGAGCGTGGAATATGCAGAGAAAAACGACTTCCTGTTCGTTTAATATTAACAGTCATCTCGTCACTTTGAGAGGGGTTGTAGCCATCTTGTGTGACTAAGCTGAATTTTAATGTGCGTTCGTGATTGGGTAGCGTTTCTCCGCCTGTATGGCTGTGTTCGACTATATCCTTTTGAGAGGGAAATACTCTGTTACTACTCCTTGATGGCATATAAGTACGAAACAATGCATTGTCTCCCATATCGTATTTATCCTCAGAGGCTTTTCCTGCATCCGCTTGTTGCCATGAATAAACAAGCTCGTCACCCTCGCTATCAGTTCCTGCTCCTTTTAACTCAAAAGGGGTTCTGGCTGGAATAGTGTAGTTTTTTCCAGCATTAGATTGTGGAACCTGATTTTGGGTACTTTGATGAATTCCACATCGGCTTCCTTGACCTCGCCTAATATAAGATTGGATTTGCTTTATACTGCCAATATGAAACATCGCATCAGTATGCGCTTGTAAATTATCCTGCCCACAAAAACCTGCATAGCTCATAATCGTGGAGCCACTACCGGGTTCAAATGCTGAAATACCATTACGTGAATCACCACCACATAAACCCTGCGTGCCATTAAAGGTATGTGTCGCGCCTAGTTGATGACCAATTTCATGTGCGACAAAATCTAAGTTGAAGGCATCGTTGTATGGATTACTGATTCCAGAAATTCCTTTGCCTTTGTCATAGCTATCACAGACACTTCCAATTGCCGCCAACCCTCCGCCTTTTGCGGTAAATAAATGTCCTAGATCATAGTTTTCATTGCCGATAATGTGATCAATGCTGTCTTGGTTTTGCCTCACTAAGCCTACTTGTGAATCAGCAAAATAAGGATCAGAATCGGCATTGGTGTGAATCAGCAAATGATTATTTTCTACCAGCTTTAAACGTATACCCAGATCCCTTTCAAAAACCTGATTTATTCGATTCAATGTTGTATTGATGGCTGATAAAGCGCCTTTTACCGTTCCACCATGTTTTGCGGTGTACTCTCCAGTAGCAGCAATAGCGATTTTATAAGTAACTAGACTGTTAGCTTCTTTATGTGCGTTTTCAGTACGCGATGCCGTTATGTTCATACTTAAATTATTTGCAGAAGGCTTTGCACCACATGAAAAAGTTTGGCTGTTATCTGGTTGTTGATTGCTTTTTTTATAACTCACATACACGTTGTTATTTGCTTTAAGAGGATCAATAAAATAGGTCTCACCGTTACGCATTTGTAGCATTCCATGAAAGTCATTTTCATTTAAACTTAGCCGTCCTGAAATAATCTCTTTATTCGGCTTTATACGAAAGCTTTTGATCGATGGAAACTTGTCAGATAGTGATTCAGGGAGAATATTTACTGGTGTGACTTGAATGGAAATGAATGCCTTGTTTGGAAGAGGTAGACTGATCTGTTGGTTACCACTATTAAGTGTATTGTGTAAAAAGTATTGCATTTGAAGACGATCTAACTTCAGATATCTTGCATTATTGTAGCGAGTTGTTTGCTTGCTTAATGATTTGGATTTTATGTCTATATCGCGCCATAAGTCATCAGCTATAGCACTTGTACTAAATATAAGTAAAGCTAGTATCTGTAGTAGATAAAAGCGGATGAATTTTTTTCTAATAAACATTAAATAATCATCTAGTAAGGCGCGTTAGATAGATATTTGATTCTGTAAGTCCTGTTTACTTTTTCAGACGATAAGAGGTGAAGTCCTTTTGCTTTATATTTATAACCGTTGGTCACCAGCTCCGTTATACTAGGTATTTTATTACTAGGATTTAGTTTTGAATGCAGAATTCAAACTCATGCTTCACCCAATAGATCCCGATTACAGTATTGATTTTGCTGGGCTTAAAGTCTTGCTTAAAGATATTAAATTACTAGGAGAAGCGCTTTCAGACACACATTATGCGGTAGGTGATAACTTTCTATCACAGCTGACCTTTATGGGTTGCTCACCCGATATTGAGTTGGAGCCACATCCTCATAAAGCGTATTGTTATATTGAAATTGAAGACCACGAACATCGTCAGTTTGTTGCTGGCGTTAATCTGAAAAAAGCTCGCTGCACTTTCTGTAAAGGTGAGGTTAAAAGTGTGACGGCAGAGGCGACTTGTTCGATCTGTCAAAAGACTTTGGAGCTAGAAAAAATCAACTGGCGTAAATCAGCTTTTGTTGCTAAAACATGGATTACAATTGGTAATATTTACGAGTTGGAAGCGATCCCAAATGATGCACTACTTGATACGCTAGAAAAGGCAACAGGGGTGAAATGGAAGCCTGTTTATATTCGCCAATCAAACAAGATAACACTTAGTTAAACTATGGCAACAAAACACGAAATTATTGGTGAAGAATGGAAGGCGCGTGCCGCCGACCTTGCTGAATGGGCGATGGATAATCTTGTCAATCGTAAGGATGTTTGGGGGCAATATTCAGTACTCACACCCAATGAACGTATCAAACAAGGTCGTGATTACAAAGCCATGACCTTGCCACGCAAAGATATGCGCGGTGAGGATATGGTAACGTTAGATAAACTCACTCGTCACTTTGCTAGCCGTCATTTTCATAAGCCTCAAATTATTGGGCTACATGAAAAAAGCAAAGAAAATAGTAACAAAAAGAGTACTAGCAAATGGTTAGGCATAGATATTGACTGCCATGATACAGAATCCGTTGCGGCTGAAGATCATGCTAGGCGTAATCTAAATGGTGCACTTAAATGGTGGCGTGATTTTCAAAAAATGGGCTACGATCCGCTATTAATTGATACCAATGGCGCAGGCGGTTATCACCTCTGGGTATTATTCAAAGTCCCCGCACCCACTGAAGATGTTTATATGTTAGCGAAAGATATCGTCACCCAATGGGAAAGCAATAACCTTGATGAAGAACCAGAAACCTTCCCTAAAAAAGTCAAAGAAGGCAGTCTAGGTTCATGGTTTCGCCTACCGGGTTTACACCACACTCGCGAACATTACGGTAAAATTTGGAGCGGTGATGACTGGTTGGATGACCCTTGGTTAGATGGACATGCGGCGATTGATGCGATGTTAAGCGTTGTACCTGGCCCACCGCCACCAAAAGCAGCTAAGCAAGATAAAACACCACGTAAAACCCGCCGTAGCACCATGCAAGATCAGCCTGCTAAAAAGAAAAAAGCAAGCGCTAGAAAAAACCGCTTTAAAAGCACAGGAAAATCAACTATCTGCCTAGACCTTGATGGTGTACTTGCTGATAGAACCTACACCAAAGGTAAAACCGACATCGGTGAGCCGATTGATGGTGCGGTGGATTTCACCCGTGAACTAGCCGAATTTTCAAGGATTTTGATTTTAACCGCACGCTTTTCAGAAATGAAAACAAAACAAGATAGTGAGAAAATGGAAACTGCTATTCGTGAATGGTTGGATAAACATAAGTTTAGCTACGATGAGATTTGGACTAAGTCAGCTAAACCACCTGCGCAGGCGTATATTGATGACCATGGAGTTTATTGTTGTCCGAAGAAAGAGGGTATAGGGTCTTTTAAAACAGCACTTGTTTCGACTAAGTATTTACTAAAGATAAAAGATTAAACTTAATCAGAGGCTCAATCATTGAAATTGAGGAGGTGGGAGAATCAATGAAAATCCCTTTATTAGCAAATTAAGCTGAAGATACATCTTTCAGTAGTGTCATAACTTTCTTTAATAAAAAAGGTTGTGCTTCCGCCGTTGGATGTAATTCATCTTCTTGAAAAAGATTGAGTTTGCCAACAATGTCTTCCATAAAAAAGGGTACAAACGGCAGCTTATAATTTTTTGCTAGTTCAGCGAATACCTTCTCGAATTGTTTGGAGTAGGCAATGCCATAGTTTGGGGGGATTTTCATTCCTAGCAATAAAACTTTGATATTATTTTGTTTTGCTTTTTCTATCATTTTCTTTAAATTACGTTTTGTTACAGTAGGTGGAATTCCACGTAGACCATCGTTTGCACCTAGCTCAATAATAATGATATCTGGCTGATATCTCTTTAATGCTGCGGGTAAACGGGTTAAACCACCTTGCGTTGTTTCACCACTGATGCTGGCATTGGTTATTTTATAACCCTCTCCTAGCTTTTGTCGCATAAGGTTCACCCAGCCCTTGTCCACGGGAATGCCATAAGCTGCACTTAAGCTATCACCCCAGACAAGAATTTTTTGAGATGTATTTGTTGCTGCCATTGCTGTATTCATTGCGCTAAGCATTAATAGTAACAAAGTAAAAATAGTTTGCTTGAAATGCATCTGTAAGGCACCCATAGTTAGTATTTCCTATTATCATTGGGTTAGTTGACCAGATAATCACCTAAAAGGTCAATACTCAGTTAAAAAACTTTAGGCAACTTTATAAGCAAGAAATATTAAATGAATAATAATACTGTTATAGCTGTTTCAAATTTAGTCAAAGAATTGCCCGTATCTTCAGGTGATAATTTACTTATTCTTGATAAGATCAACCTGCACATTGAACAAGGTGAATCGATTGCCATTACAGGTGCATCGGGTTCGGGTAAAACCACATTATTAGGTTTATTAGCCGGGCTTGATGTTTCTACCAAGGGTGACGTTTTGCTGTTGAATCAGTCTTTATCAGAAATGGATGAAGATCAGCGTGCATCCTTGCGACGCGGTCAAGTGGGTTTTGTATTTCAGTCGTTTCATTTAATGGATAATCTCACTGCACTAGAAAATGTGATGTTGCCACTTGAACTTGATAGTACTTCCAACTTAACGTTTACAGAGATTCGCCAGCAAGCATTAGAGGCGTTAGAGCAGGTGGGTTTAGCCGATCGTATATCGCATTTGCCGACACAGCTTTCTGGTGGAGAACAACAGCGCGTTGCTTTGGCCCGTGCGTTTGTCACTAATCCTGTTATTTTATTTGCAGATGAACCAACAGGAAATTTAGATAGGAATACAGGCGAAGAAATTATTTCATTATTGTTTTCAATGCAGCAGAAAAGTAACACAACGCTTGTTATGGTGACCCATGATGATGATTTGGCAGGGCGTTGTGAAAAGCATTATCGAATACAAGATGGTCAACTGAAGCAATCATGATTACATCTCAATTGTTCAAAAAAGGGGGGGGTGCCATACTCAACTTGCCCCTGTTTATTCAGCTCAAACGTTTCTGGAGATTAGCCGAAATGCGCCTATTATTCCTCGCTTTATTTGTCGCTGTTGTTGCGGTGACATCCGTTGGCTTTTTTACGGATCGAGCAGAGCGCGCCATGAGCGCTCAAGCCACACAATTATTAGGTGGCGATATGGTGATTGTATCGACACGTAAGATTGATAAGGCTTATCTGGAGCAGGCGCATTCACAGGGTTTACGCAGTGCTGAAACGATTACCTTCCCCAGTATGGTATCTGTAGGTGAAAAATTTCAGTTAGCACAGGTAAAAGCAGTTTCTAGTAATTATCCTTTACATGGCAATATTGAGACTACTATTGATCATGGCAAAACGATTCAATTTTCAAATATTAAAGCACTTAAAAAAGGAGAGTCGTTGGCACAATCTCGGCTATTTGTAGCACTAAAAACCAAGCCAGGCGATAGAGTTCAACTCGGTCAAAGCAAAATTAAATTAGTTAGCATTATTCAGAAAATGCCAGATCAAGCCAGCAGTGCTTTTCAGTTAGCGCCTACACTAATAATTCCCCTGCAACAATTACCTGAAACAGGTCTATTAACCACTGCTAGTCGAGCCAGTTATAGCTATCAATTTGCAGGAAATGAAAAGCAAATTGATCAGTTTAAACAATGGCTAAAACCACAGTTAAAATTTAATGAGCGATTACGCACTTTAGATGATGGCTTGCCTTCGATACAACAAGCGTTGCAACGCGGACAACGTTTTTTAAAAATGGCAGCGTTGTTAGCGGTGATTTTAGCCGGTGCTGGGATTGCTCTGAGTAGTTATAGCTTGACCCAGCACGAGACTTCTTCTGTGGCTGTGTTAAAAACATTGGGCGCATCGCGACGACAAATTCTTTTTCGTTATTTAAGTCAGTTGCTTTTATCCGCAACTATCGCTGCTGCCTTAGGCGTAATCTTAGGCTATTTTATTCAATTTTTATTAGCGAACTATTTACAGGGCTTTGTCGGTCAAACATTACCTGATGCAGGTTGGTGGCCGGTACTGATTGGCTTTTTTACTGCATGGATAATGGTATTGGGTTTTTCTGCTCCACAGCTATTACAGCTTATTGCTATTTCCCCGATTCAAATTTTACAAGGTCAAAGTGGAGAATCTAAAGCACCGTTATTGATTTCTATTTTAGCGTTTAGCACGGCTGTATTTTTATTGATGTGGTTGCAAACATTGGATATAAAATTGAGCTTAACTTTGTTATTTTCTGTACTCGTAGCACTGTTTATTTTTTGGTTAATCGCTACAATTATGTTACGCCTTATTCGTAAGTTTGGAGAGCGTTTGCATTTACCTAAAGCTAACCAGCGTATGGTATTAATGGTGGTTGTTTTTGGTATTGGTTTATTTAGCCTGTTATTACTAACGACTCTGCGTGGTGATCTAGTTAACCGTTGGCAAGCCAGTTTGCCTACAAGTGCGCCCAATCATTTTTTAATTAATATTCAACCTGATGAAGTTAAGCCATTACAATCGCTTTTAGCAAAACAAAACATCGAAACTCCGCTGTACCCAATGACCTTAGGAAGACTTTTAAAAGTTAACGGAAAAGCAATATCACCTGATGATGAAAAGTATGCCGAAAATGAGCGAGCGCAGCGGCTATTGATTCGCGAATTTAACTTGTCTGCTACTGCAACGATTCCTGAAGGGAATAAAATAAGTCATGGTGAATGGTTTAAGGCAGATGCTAAAAGCGGCTTTTCTGTTGAAGAAGGAATTGCGAAAACACTGGGTGTAGAACTTGGCGATACGCTAACTTTTGATATTGCAGGTCAAATTTTAAATGAGAAAATCACGAGCCTAAGAACGGTGCAATGGGACAGTATGAAGCCTAATTTTTTCGTCATTACTGCACCCAAAGCACTGGATGATAAGCCACAAACTTTTATCACCAGCATCCATATTAAAGATCATCAAAAGGATGTGATTCCCTCATTGATTGGTGAATTTCCAAGTGTTACAGATATTGATATCAGTGCTATTTTAAAGCAGGTCAGAGACTTAATTGAAAAAGCTTCACTGGCAGTACAAGCGATATTTATATTCACTTTGATTTCAGGTGTGGTGGTACTATTTTCTGCCTTGCAATCACAAAAAGCGATTCGCAGAAAGGAGATTGCGATTCTTAAATCACTGGGTGCAAGTCGCGCTTATTTACGTAGAAATCTACTCTTAGAATTTATTATGATTGGCGGATTAGCAGGTTTTTTAGCCGCCAGTTTGGCGATAATTGTAGCTAATGTCACCGCTTATATGTTGTTTGATCTAAGTCCTGAACTGAATATTTCATTGCTGTTTATGGGGACTTTTCTTGGCGCGACATTAGTTACTGTGGCGGGCTATTTTAATGTGCGTGGTTTGTTGTCGGTATTGCCTGTTAGTCTTTTTCGTTGAGCATACTACTGTGAATGGATTGATCTAATTATGTAAAAAAGGGGGGGTGCCATCACAGCAATAATACCCTACTTATTGATTACTTCTAGTGCTGCTTGATGAAGCTTTGTATTAGCAGTAGTTAGTATTTGGTCATCTGTATCTAAGCTAATATTCTTTCCTTGCCAGTCTGTTATTACGCCACCCGCACCTTCGATGACAGGCACGAGTGCCATAAAGTCATAGGGCTTTAAATCAGCTTCCATAATTAACTCAGTAAAGCCTGAGGCGAGTAAGCCATAAGCCATACAATCTGCACCATAAATGCTGTATTTGCATTGATCTTCTATTGCTTTGAAATGTGCTAAAGATTCATCAGTAAACATCTTAGGTGTGGTGGTATAAATAGTTGCATCTGCTAGCAGTACTTTTTCTTTATTGGTGTTAACTGCTGTCCCGTTATAGAGGGTTGGTTTTCCTTGTATTCCTATCCAACGATCATTTAGCGCTGCATGATCAATAATTCCAAGTACGGGTTTTCCTTCATAGCACAGTGAAATTAGTGTACCGAATGTGGGTTTACCTGTTGAAAAACTTGCGGTTCCATCGATAGGATCAACCACCCATGTCCAGATATTATCTGTATTGGTTTGTCCTGTTTCTTCACCATAAAAACCATAATCAGGAAAGGCATCATTAAGGGTTTTATGAATACATGTTTCAGCTTCTTTATCTGCAATGGTTACAGGAGAATCATCAGATTTTTGGATAATATCCAATGGCTGGCGAAAATATTTGAGTGTTATTTTACGCGCTGCATCCGCTGCTTGAATGGCAACTTCGAGGTGTCTTTGGGTAACTAGATTTGTCATTATCTGTGCTTAAATTTATGTGTAAGGATATATTATACTCAAGGCTAGTCTGAATAAGCCATAGGGCTTCTTTAATAATTACAATATTTTCTTATCACTATATACCTGTTTGTTTGAATTAAATCAGTATTGATGGGGTTTACTCGTTACCTGACTCGAGCAAAGGTCTTACTAGAAAGGAAGAATAATTTCTTCTTCTTTTCCCATTGTTTTAATTGCATCTTCCAGATCAACTTGGTCTGGATTTTTTATCGGCTGAGCTTTTAATCTTTCATAAAGTTCAGCTTGTTCCCATGTTTGTTGTTTGCCATCGGCTGTTTGATAATATGCTGCCCAAGGAATAAATTTGGTGAGTGGAAATAGCTGCCCTTCTTCAGGTGAAATATCCACATTTAAACCTGAAATGAATAGCAGTTGTTTGCCTTGATATTCTGGCTCTTGTACAACACTACGAAAAGCATGATCAAATTCTACTTGAGTATTCACTTGAGCCGCTTTTAATGCGGGCCATTTAGAGGTGACGATATAAGGCATAGCATGGATCAAATTATTATCCATATGGTCATCTGATTGGCGCTTGAAGGTAAACATTTCTGGTGCAAGTTTGGTACCGATGGCGAATGATTCATTTTCTTTGCAGCAGCTGGTATCAATCTTTTTAAGAAGCTCAGAAGAAACTAAAAACACTTTGGAAGTACTTAGGCTTTTTAAAGCAGTTATTTTCCTCTCTTCTGTTTTTTTAACCAATTGATCTAACGCTAAAAACAAACCCTGTTTACGCGTATCTTGTAATAATAGATTATCAATTGCTATGTGAAATTCATCCCCAGATTTTGATAATGTAATATTGTTTTTGGCAAATTCATATTGGTCTAAATACCAATCTAATGTTCCGCAAATTTTTCCACAATTAGTGGTTTCTACATGATTCTTAGTTTGTAAACGCCGATAGGTGCCATAAGCTTGTGTTTGCGGATTGTAGCCAACATGACTGGCATGAATTATGAGAAGGTCTTTGCCATGGTGTGCATGAGGTCCATGCCGATCTGTTGAAATAATGCCACCAACACGTCCATGATTAAAGGGAAATGCACCAAAATGCTTTGCTATTAATATAATGGGATAGCCTTGGCTTTCATCAGAACAAAAGGCTCTTGAAGGCATTATTTCGCCTGCAGTAAAGCCAAGTGACTTGCTAAGGTTATAAAGACGGGGAATGAATTCATTATAACGGATGGCAACTTCTGCCATTTTAAAAGAACCTAATAAGCTCTTGCTTGAATGAATTGATCCGTACATTTAATCGCTCGCAATTGTCTAAAAGAGGGGGGGGTGCCATATATTAAGGAAGCTCTGATTAATTCTAACCGACTTAATCAGAGATTCCTTAATAAGCACAACTATAGCATTGACTATTATTTTAGCGCAAAAAAAAGCCCAAATGAAAACTCAAATGGGCTATGTAGCCATACTCATGGAATAGAGATTAGACTAACCAAGGAGATTCTAAATATAACGGAAGCCTTCGATTCATATACTGATCTACATCAAGTTTGATAAGAAGTTTTCACAGTTTTTATCTACAAGCAGTAACTTTTTGATTTGCCATCTATGGGACTTTTAAATCTCAATAATACGGCCTTCAGTTGTAAATCTTTCTCAATATTCGAAGAGCCATATAAACGATCACCTACTACGGGAAATGAGAGCTCTGACAAATGTTTTCTTATTTGGTGTTTTCTTCCTGTCTCTATTTGGACTTCTAACGTACTTTCATTTGTCTCAGTGTTATATTCAAGTAAACGCACATGACTGATCGCTTTTTTAGCATCAATTTCACCGTTAAGTGTTTTAAGATTGCTTTTGTCAGTCATACTTTTTGAAAAGTCACCTGTGACGGTAACGTGGTAGGTTTTTTCTATATTGCGTTGTTCAAATAATTGTGAGAACTGTGCTGCTATCTGCTTTGTATGCGCAAGAATAATTAAACCACTGGCAGCACGATCAAGCCGATGCACAATGAAAGCAGGGCGCTCAGGTTTAAGGTGCTTTTCAGCCCAGCGGTAAATCGTACAATGATCCCCCCATTTTGAGCCTTGAGAGAACATACCTGCGGGTTTATTCCAGATACTATAGTCTGCTTCGTCGCTAATTAAGCTAGCAACAGGAGGCTCTGTATTGAGAACGTTAGGGTTATAATAAAAATGAACAACGTCATCTTTAGAGAGTATTTTTTTTGCTCGTCGTATTCGTTGAATATGACTGGTTTTATGGTTCTCTAACCAAACACACCCTTTTTGCATTGCTTGTTTAATTTTTTGACGTGATAGCTCGGATGCATTGGCAATTAGGTCAACTGCCGTCTGGTCACTTGAGTTAACGCTAATATGGAATTCTTGTTTAGTTGTCATTTTGACATCGATGATACATTCTTTTATTAAAACAAGAACCATTTATCTGTTATTTTAAAATTCATTATTACTACGGTTTATAATGGTGTCAGAATACCATTTTGACGCATTACTACTTGTTTGCAGTTTCACAATAGTATTTTTTATAATAAAAATAATTTGAAAGTTTGAGGTTAAAATATTATGGCTTTGTCTAAGTCTAATGGAGCGAGTCGCTATCGTTCTTTGATCATTGTTATTTCCCTTTTTGTTTTGGTTATTGTTTCAGTATTAAGTTTGAATTTCTATGCTGCATCGGTATTGTCTTCGGAAGGGAAGGCAATCAATATAGCTGGTCGACAGCGAATGTTGTCTCAAAAACAAGCGAAAACGATCCCAAAAATATTTCAATCTCAACTTCATAATAAGGGCGTTAAAAAAGCCACTAAAGAGATGAAGCTTACTTCTGATCTATTTGATAGCACTTTGAAAGCTTTCACTAATGGTGGTGAAGTCACTAGTTTGGATGGCAAAAAAACTATAATCAAGCCTTTAAGTAACGCATCAGTTAGAAAAATACTACTGCAAACTAATGAAGAATGGGATGGTTACAAACAAGCTTTTGATAAAGTCATCAAATCTGATATTGAAGCGCTAGTTTTATTAGGAAATGCTAGTCATTTAGCTGAAGATAAAAATAAAGAAATTCTAACAAAAGTAACTTATTTAAAACGATTATTAGTACAAAACAAGAGCAGTCAAAATAATATTAACCTTGTATCAAGACTTGAAATGCAGTCTCAGCAGATCCCTAAAGATCTGTATGAGCTTATTCATGCACAAACAGCTCATGAAGACCAGTCTCAAAAAGTAGCCACCGACTTACGTAAAAACACGAATGAGTTCAATGCCGTTTTAGATACGTTAATGAAAGGCGGTTCATTGAAAACTATAACGGATAGCACAAGTCTTAAATTGATCACTGAGATAAAATACCTATGGCAACCTCTTTCTTCTTCTATTAATGATATGTTGAAGAGAGACCTTAGTATTATTAAAAATCTATCATCTTTGCATACTTTGGCGCATACGAAGAACAATACATTATTAGCCTTAATGGATAAGATGACTATCGAACTGGAGAATAACCTAGATAATAAATCAACAATGCTGGGTTATATCCAATTAGCAGGGATTATTTTAGCGTTAGGCATGTTTGGTTTTATTATGATGTATTTCCTCAAGTATTTGAAACAAACGGATGCTGAGCTGAATCATGCTTTAGGAGAGACAAGTGATATTCTTACAACAATTAATGATGGTGTATTCTTAATTGATCAAGATCATGTGATCGGAAAGCATCATTCAGGATCATTACCTAAAATTCTTAATATAGATGAGCCTGCAGGTGAAAATTTCTTGTCAATATTAGCTACAATAGTTCCAGACAAAACGGTTCAAGTGGCCAATGAGTATCTAGAACTTCTCTATGGTGAACACGTTCATGCTGACCTAGTTGGAGATTTAAATCCCTTGGATCAAGTAGAAGTATTCTTTGCAGAAGATGAAATTGAGAAAAAAGTAGGTTACTTATCGTTTGATTTTAAACGTGTTAATAAGAAAGGAGATGTTCCTCATCTCTTAGTGCAAGTAGAAAATATCACCAAGAAAGTTATCTTAGAAAGACAGCTAGAAGAGACTAAGGATGCAGCTCAAGAGCAGTTTGATATGATGTTACAGGTATTGCATGTACAGCCAAAAGTACTAGCACAGTTCTTGGAAGATACTGAGAAGTCACTCTTCAGTATTAATGATATTCTTAAAATTAAACAAGGAGGCGGCACTAATAGTCGTCTCAATGTAGAGAAAATTAACAGTATCGCTAGATATATTCATAAAATAAAAGGCGATGCTTCCGGTCTACAACTACAAGGCTTTGAGCAGAAAGCCCATGAATTTGAAGATTTGTTTGCAACACTTAAAGGCAAGACAAACGTTAGTGGTAAAGATTTCTTACCGATTGTAATAAAGTTGGAAGAGTTCCTAAAGCAGCTTGGTTCTTTACGTTCAATGATTAATAAGTTATCTAACTTAAAAGAAACATTCAGTGATAAACATGGCACTGAGCTTCAAATAGATCAAGCCAACAATACTAAAATGTCGACAATATTGAATATTCTTGTTAATTCAGTCGCTTCAAGGCAGAATAAAAATGTTATTTTGAATATCTTTAATGAGCACTTATTACCTAAGAAATTTGTTAAACCCATTCATGATATTCTCATTCAGTTAATTCGTAACTCAATTGTTCATGGCATTGAAGATTCAAAAACTAGGCAGGAATTTAATAAAACAGATGAAGGTGTTATTGCAGTAAAATTCTTTGTTGACTCAAAAAATCATACCCTAACCATGAAGTATATTGATAACGGTAAAGGGCTTAATTCTAATGAGATATTAGCTTCTGCATTGAGCAAAGGTCTGATTAACCATAGAGAGTCTTTACATATGTCAGAGAAAGAGGCTTATGCACTTATTCTAAAATCAGGCTTCTCAACTAAACTGGATGTCGATACTGATGCAGGCAGAGGTGTTGGTATGGATGTTGTCTATGACATAGTTAAGCACTTCGATGGTAATATCAGCATTAATAGTGTTGAAAATCAAATATTTAAATTGGATATAGTTTTACCTATGCCCGTAGCTAGCAAGGTGGTTTCTGAGAAGCCAGCGTTAGAGGAAGCATAATCATGGACTTAATGATAGTCGATGATTCTATGATCATCCGTAACAAAATTAAACGGTCTCTGGATAGCTTTCACTTGAAAATAGTGGGGGTGGCTAAAAATGGTGTTGAAGCTGTTAGCCTGATGGAGAGCACTCGACCACAAATTGCGACAATGGATTTAACCATGCCTGAGATGGATGGGATTGAGTGTATTCAGGAGCTTATGAAAATAAATCCAAATATAATCATTCTTGTTGTATCTGCATTATCAGATAAATCTACTGCTATTCAGGCTTTAAAGTTGGGTGCTCAGGGATTTCTTTGTAAACCTTTTACTGAAGATGAGCTGACTACGGCTTTGTCTAAGCTGATTAATAGGTAATGACAATGGAACAGAAAGATATCATTGTCTTTATTGATAGTGCCACAAGTTTCTTCGCGAAAATGTCAAAAACTGAAGCAACCGTAGGGATCCCTTTTTTAATGACTAGCCCAGATGCTGTGAAAAATGATTACACAGGCATTATTGGGATAACAGGCAAGAAAAGAGGTTTGGTCTATTTTAGTGCACCTGAAAGATTACTCAGAAATTTACTTCATTCAATTGGAGAAAATACAAGTACCAATGAGGCTATGTCAGATTTAGTTGGAGAAGTTGCCAACACCCTAGCGGGAAATGCAAGAGAGTATTTCGGGTCAGAATTTATTATATCGGTACCTCATGTGATTGATATTACAGGGAAAGTAAAGGTTCCTGCAACAGCGAGGTGTTATGTCATTCCTATTGAATGGGAAGGGCAGGAAGCAAATATCATAATTAGTTTAGAGTAGTAACGCTCAAAACTAGCACCCTCAAAAAGCTTTAATGCTCTGACAATTCCAACACTCAGTAAATTGAGTTGAATGTTCCTCGTTACAGTTTTTACAAACCCATGTCTTATTACTAGGAGCACTATTTTTAGTTTCTTCGATAATCTCTTTTGCCCAAGCCACTTTCATCGGGTCTGTTACCCATAGTTCTGGCCAAACAGAAACCATGGGAATCTCACCCGCTAGAGAGGAAAGTCGATCATTTTTAATGATACTTTCAATACCTTGGGTCTCAAGTATATTCTTTAAGTGGTAAAGATAAACTCTATCTTCTGCTGTGTGTACTAATTTCAATTGAAATCCCTTCAAAATATTATTCAAGCATAAATACTTATCCTTGTGATAACAAGTAGGGTTCTGCTTATCAAATGATCAAACAGGAATAGAAATTCATTCCACTTCTATAAAATGGGAAGTTTCTACTACCAATTCGCGATATCTTAGGTAGAAATTAAATCCAGTTGAGTTCTAAAAATGAAGATATTAATCACAGGCGCGAATGGCTTTATAGGTCGGCATATCAAGAATGCACTTGCGGCTGAGCATCAATTAATAACGCCAACGCATCAGCAAGTTGATTTTAGTACAGCTATTCCTGTTGAACATTGGAAGTACTTACTTGAAGGTGTGGATGTTGTAATCAATTGTGTTGGGATCATTGTGGAAAGGAAAAATCAGACGTTTTCTGATATTCACACGACGGCTCCGATTGTTTTATTTAAAGCCTGCTTAAAGAGCAATGTTAAACGTATTATACAAATATCCGCGTTAGGTGCTGATAAGGATGCCGTTGTTCCTTATCATATCAGTAAGTTAACAGCAGATAATGCATTGAGAGAACTCGATATATTATCATTCATTCTACGTCCTTCATTAGTTTACGGTGAAGGTGGTACAAGCTTTAAGTTGTTTAAACGACTTGCTTCATTACCAATGCTTCTACTGCCGTGTGGAGGGGTGCAACAGATTCAACCTGTGCATATTAGTGATTTAGTTAAAACGGTTGAACAAAGCCTCCTCATTGAAAAATCACAAACAATAGATGTCGTCGGTCCAGACTCTATGTCATTGGCAGAATACATTCAAAAAATACGTTCTTCTATGGGGAAAGGAATAGCGAAGGTAATTCCTATTCCAATTCAAGTGGCGATGGCATTATCTAGCGTATTGCATTATCTAATGCCCATACTACATCCAGATAATTTACGTATGTTACAACAGGGTAATACAGCAGATGTTGCGCCTCTTATTGCTTTCATCAGTGTTCCACCCATTGCAATAGAAGAGGTACTAGGATGAGCTATTTAGTTATTAAATATTTCCATATTATTAGTATGGTGCTTCTATTCGGCACGGGTTTAGGCAGTGCTTTTTATAAATGGATGGCAGATAAAAGTGGTGATTTAAATCATATTGCGATTACCAATCGCCATGTTGTATTGGCTGACTGGTTATTTACCACACCCACCGTGATTATCCAGCCCATAACAGGTTTGTGGATGCTGTATCTCAGTCAACTTCCACTGACGACACCTTGGGTTATGACGAGTCTTATTCTATTTTTCATTGCAGGAACATGTTGGTTGCCCGTTGTATGGATGCAAATTCAAATGCGTAATATGGCAAATATCGCCGTGAAAAACCAAACAGAATTACCAGAACTTTATTGGAAATATACGCGACGCTGGTTTTGGCTGGGTGTGCCTGCTTTTATTGCCATGGTATTAGTCGTTTTACTAATGGTTCTAAAGCCGTATTTTTAGGAGGTTCAGAGATGAATAATATTTCAATAATGCAACAAGCACTAGGCAGTCAATGGGAACTGCTTCCTGCCTCACTTCAAGCACACTATCAGGAAGGCAATAATACAGATATTGGAAAAATGGAGATCAGCTACCCAAGACTAATGCAACCTTATCTAAGCTTGTTGAGAATAATGGGGGCACTGGTTAATCAACGTGGCTCAAACTTGCCAACAACCGTTGAGAAATTTATGGAAAATGGTACACAGTATTGGAAGCGCAGTATTAATTTTCCAGATGGAAAAGTGATCTATTTTAAAAGCCACTGGGTCTATGCACAAAACAATGAATTAATAGAATATGTAAATCCTCTACTAGGTCTGCGTATGGCAGTTTCTGTCGTTGACCATCAACTTCATTATCAGGGTAAGCACTATGTTTTGAAATTGGGTAAACTATTAATACCAATACCCGAATGGTTAATTCTCGGACACACAACAATCATAGAAACAGCCATTAACGATGATGAGTTTGAAATGGACTTTCGACTAAAACACCCATTATTCGGTGAACTATTTCGCTATGCTGGCAGGTTTATAACAAAGGCTAATAATCAAGGCGAATAGCTTCAGCTGACTAAAGTCACTCGACTAGATGGCAAAGCATTAGATTATGTTTATAACTCAACAACAGGAAAGCTAGATACCATGACAATCCCTCGTGGTAGCTATCAAACTAGTTATGATGCTACAACGGGAAAGCTTAATGAGCTGACAGCCCCTGATGGTGGAAAAATCGCTTACAGCTATGATGGCTTCTTACTCACCGACACCACTTGGTCAGGTGATATCTCTGGAAGAGTTGAGATGAGTTACAATAATGACTTTAACGTAACTAGCCGAACGGTGAATAATATCGCGATTGCCTACCAATATGATAATGACCAGCTTTTAACTCAGGCGGGTAGCATGGATATTAGCCGTGAAGCTCAAAAGGCAGGTTTAATTAGCGGTACATCGCTTGATTTAGTGACAACCACACGTGGCTATAATGGCTTTGCTGAAATGAGCACTTACTCTGTCACGAGTGATGGCGCTAATACGCTTTATCAAAACACTTATACCCGCGACAAACTCGGGAGAGTTACTCAAAAACAAGAAACACTGCAAGGCACAACGACTATTTATGATTACGAATATGATATTGCAGGCAGGTTGATTGAAATAAAAACCAATGGCGCTGTTAGCGATACCTTTGGCTATGATGCTAATGGCAATCGAGATGGTGGTACGGTTGATGAACAAGACCGACTTTTAACTTGGAATGGCAATAGCTACAGCTATACCGAAAATGGTGAGTTAAAAAGCAAGACAAAATTAGGTGTGACCACAAACTACACTTATGATGTTTTAGGTAATTTAACCAAGGTGACTTTGCCGGGTGATATTACGATTGACTATACTACCGATGCCAGTAACCGAAGAATCGGTAAAAAGATCAATGGCACTTTGACCCAAGGTTTCTTGTACCGCGATAGTTTAAACCCAATAGCTGAGTTGGATGGTTCTGGTGCCGTTATTTCACGATTTACTTATGGTGATAAAGGCAATGTTCCTTCTTATATGGTGAAAGGTGGGAAGACTTATCGGATTATCTCTGATCATTTAGGTAGTCCACGCATTATTATTGATACCAGTGATGGTACGATTGTTCAGCAAATGGATTATGATGTTTGGGGCAAAGTGATTAGTGATACTAATCCTGGATTCCAACCCTTTGGTTTTGCAGGTGGGGTTTATGATCTGCATACTGAGCTGGTTCGGTTTGGCGCTCGTGATTATGATGCTGAGACTGGGAGATGGACTGTAAAAGATCCTATTGGTTTTTCGGGTGGGGATAGTAATTTATTTGGGTATGTGACAGGGGACCCTGTTAATTTTGTGGATCCTGAAGGTTTAAATGGAATATTTACGCAGGGAAGGAATTTATTGGATGCTATTGGTGTTGTTGCTCCTTTAGGTGCCGATGATCTTGGAAAAGCAGGAGTTGAAGCAAGTAATAAGCTTAATAACAAAACTCAAAATTATTTGGACTCAATAGGACAAATAAGAGATGGTTTTAGCTTTAGTCGTATTCCAAGTAACCAAACTCCAAATGCGTGCTTTTAAACTAAAATTATTTGTCTTCTTATATATCTTATTGGTAATCGCTTCTTTTGTAGGTATTCTAATAGCGGAGTATGTAGAACACGATTATTATGTTCTAGAAATGGCAACTCGAAAAGATAATACAAGTGATACTCGTAGGGATAAATTCAAGACTTGGTTTGCACGAAAAAGAATAAAAAAATTTGGTTTTAGTGATAAGTGTAGTATACAAATTTCATCACAGGGTGATACTTCTGCTATTTATGTTTTAACTGAGAAGTCATCGGAAAGTGGTGTTGACAAAAAAATAGTTCTAGGTTTGATTAAAGATTTAAACCTGATTGGTTGCAGCGTTAATGTCTATAATGAACAAGCTGGGTTATTACCCCTACATGTGGCAATTATCCGGGGTGATATTGATGCGCTTAAGTTACTTTTAAAACTTGGAGCAGATATAAATTTAGTATCAAAGAGGGAAAAAAAATTAAAAAATTTGAATGCTCTAGATTTTACATTGGCAATAATTGAAATAAAGAAAAATCATGGAGAGTCATATGCAAATCAGCTGAATATTCATGAAATTTTGAAAAACCACAAATAAGTGGAGTCACAAAAAACAGTAGTCGGTCGTTTAGTAGAAGTTAAAATAAAAACAAATAAAAACAAAGGACAACCAAACGCCTATCCCCAATAAACCACCCTTAATCAACAACGTAAGCCATTGATATTAAATCGATAAACGGCATTCTTCATATAGAAGAAACGTTTGGATATCTATCAATCTTGTAAAAAAGGGGGGGATGCCATATACAATTTAATCAGTGGCTATGATGGCTTCTTACTCAAATCAACAAATCAAAGCACAAATCAAAGGGGTCAGACTCGATTGATTCAAATCAAAGGGGTCAGACTCGATTGATTTAAGTAATTACAAATCAAAGGGGTCAGACTCGATTGATTTAAGTAATCAACTGATTTATACTGTTGTTTTCCTTTGTGGAAGTTTACATGGCTCGTCTCCCCCGTTTTGTTTTAATAGGTCACCCTCAGCATGTCATAATTCGAGGAAATAATCGTGAACCCATCTTTTATACGGATGATGATTATCAATTTTATCTTGAAAAGCTTAAGAAGGCGTGTGATAAACACGACTGTGATATTCATGCTTATGTTTTAATGACAAATCATGTGCACTTATTGATAACACCTCATAAGAAAGATGGAATATCTAAAGTAATACAAATGCTGGGGCGTTATTATGTACAATATTTCAACTACACTTACCAACGAACAGGAACACTCTGGGAAGGACGTTATAAGGCAACATTAATTGATAGCGAGCATTATGCTTTAGGTTGCTATCGTTATATTGAACTTAACCCTGTTCGTGCCAATATGGTTAAACATCCTGCTGAATATCCTTGGTCTAGTTATCGGTATAATGCGTTAAACGAAAGAGATGAGCGAGTTGTTGGGCATGAGTTATATAAGCGCCTTGGGACATCAACTAAGGAACGGTGTGATGCTTATCGTGCCCTTTTTGATGTGGAGGTTCCACAAAAAAAGCTTGAAGAGATACGTGAAGCAACCAATAAGTCATGGGTATTAGGAAGCGAGTATTTTAAAGAGAAAATTGAAGATAAGATTAATCGACCCATGAATCCACGAGGTAGAGGCGGTGATAGGAAGTCTAAACATTATAAAGACAAAACCAATCGAGTCTGACCCCTTTGATCTTGTAACCCCTTTGATCTTGCCTTTGATCTGTTAACAACGTAAGCCATTGATATTTACTCGACAAACGGCATTCCTCAAATGGAAGAAACGTTTGGATATCTATCAATCTTGTAAAAAGGCGGGGGTGCCATTGTCCTATTTTTTATTAGGAACTGATTATAGGTCGATAGCCACAGTGATTAAGGAGTGATCTGAAATACCATTCAAGCGGACATTGTGGTTATAATTGATTGCCTTAATTTTATTATCTAACTCTACAGAGGCTAAGGCGTGATCATAGCGAAAACCATTTTTTTGCTTGGTACTAATCCACGTATATTCTCGCTTGTTTTTATTGCGACTACGCCATGCATCAACCCAACCATCTCGAAGTAGTTGCTGAAATAAAAAGGTATGTTCAAAGGATTTGGTTTCAGAATCTTCAAAGGGGATCCCACAGTTTAAATCACCAATGATTAAGCTATTCTCTTTTAAAAAAACCTTGTCCAAATCTATCAAACCATGAAGATAGGGTGGTTGTTTTTTCTTCTGTGGTAGATGCGCGGCAATAAGATTAAGTTCTGCTAAATCAGGAAAGAATGCACGAATCGCACGAGCAGGAATATCTCCACCTTTTGGGAAAATCTGTGCTTGAAAATTATAACGAGAAGCGATGATCAAACTATTATCTCGTGCACTATTAGTGCCGGGAACAAATTGCTCATCAAGACCCATTTCTGCTAAACCTTTCAGCAAAACATCCTTACTACTGCCATGTCGAAACTCTTGTAAAGTGACAATATCTGGCTGTTCTTTATTGATAGCATCAAGGATATCGTTTGCACGCTTGCCACCACCGTGCAGAATATTCCAACTTAATATTTTTATCACACTGATTTTAGTCTCTATAGATTTAGGAGCTTAAGGCAACTCTGATTAGGTCGATTAGAATTTAGCGACAGTTTTAACAAGCTAAGGGTATCTCTATTAAATTAGACTTGATCAGAGGTGCCCTTAATATACTATAATACGAAAATGAAATTCTTAAAAAATCTATTAATTGGTGTTACGTTATTACTTGTTGTGCTAGCCGTAGGCAGTTTCCTATTACCACAAAAACAGCATGTAGAACGTCATATAGAAATCTCAGCAAGTGCTGCTAAAATCTATCCACATCTTGCTAAACCAAAGCTATTTCACCAATGGTCTCCTTGGTCAAAAATCGATCCAAAAATGAAGGTTGAGTATTCAGGTGCAGAAATGGGAGAGGGAGCCAGCATGAGTTGGCAAAGTGAAAATTCGGATGTCGGCTCTGGTAGTTGGACAATCACCAAAGCAGTAAAAAATAAATCACTGGATGTCGCAATGGATTTTGGTGATGAAGGCGGTGCGACTTCTTTTTTTAAGTTAGAAGCAAGCGCTGAAAATAGCGAGAAAACAACGGTAACATGGGGCTTTGATACCGATGCGGGAATGAATCCAATCATGCGCTGGTTAGGTTTAATGATGGATAAAATGGTTGGTTCTGAATATGCCAAGGGTTTAGCATCGCTAAAGAAAAAAGTAGAGAAATAAAATCACTTTTGATTTAAAATGAGTCACTCATAACAATAATATTAATTACTAATAGAGAAATATCGGGGAAAAATGTCAAAAATAGTAGTAGTTCACAAACCTTCAAAGGCTGATTTAGAGTCAAAAGGCGTATTTAATTGGTCAATCTGGTCACATCCTGAAGCAAGAATTCCATGGCGATCTGAGGACGAAGAGGTCTGTTATTTCCTAGAAGGAAAAGTCACAGTAACGCCTAAAGGTGGTAAGCCGATTCAAATCGTAAAAGGTGACTTAGTTACACTTCCTAAAGGCACAAAGTGTGACTGGGAAATAAGCGAACCAGTAAAAACACATTATCGTTTAGATTGACGTCAATTCTTTAGGGCATGGATCAGGTACAGTATCAGGCATAAAAAGTCATGCGGATGAAAAATGGTTCGGTGGGTCTGAAATAGATCAAAATAGAGCGAAGCTTTTTCAACATGGTTCTATTCAAAATGCGTCACAAATGGGAGTGAGCTTAGCGACTATCTCAACCTTTCTTTTAAGCGATTGTCGGTAGCTATTTGATGATTATTTAACATTTTAATTCGCTAAAAGAGATTCCGCAGGAATTCCTAAATCCTTATGTAATCGTTTTATCATTGGGAGGGTTAAGCTCCGCTTACCATTCAAAACTTCATAGACACGGTTCGATTTACCTATCATCGGCACTAAGTCTTTTACGGTTAAATCTCTTTGCTCCATCATAAATTTAATAGCCTCTATAGGGTCTGGAAAATCAATGGGATAATGTTTACGCTCGTAATCTTCAACTAGTGTCACCAATACATCAAGACGATCACCTTCAACGGTGTTCATTTTTGCAGTCATTAGTCCCTCGATCTCTTTTAGAGTATCACGGTAAATTGCTTCATTTTTAATAGGTTGTATATTCATAATTGCACCTTAAATTGTTTGAGCACCTACATTGTCATATTGTTTATGTGTACCAATAAAACGAATGTAAATTATTCGGTACTCGTAGTTAATCCAAACTATCAGGCGGTATTTATTACCGCTAATATTAAAGACAACGCGACCATCTTTGAGAATGCTTGCATTACCAAAATCCGCCTTAACCTTTTTAGGAGTATCCCAATCAGCTTTTAAAGCATGGCGATACCAAGCCATAGTAGATTCTTTAGAATCAAGATATTTAGGGTCATTCTCCCAAAAGGCTTTTAGTGTAGAAACCGCGATAATTCTCATATCTTAATTATAGTCCCGTGGTGGGACTGTTGCAAGTATTTGATTGATTGTTACTTCTGCCGTAAGCGCAAAACCTCTCTTCTGTTATCGCAAAAGTTAGGCTATTTATAGATAGGCAAAAGAATATTTTGCAGATGTACCAGAATGGGGATAGAGTTTTATTCAACTACCTTCCAGCCACCAACAATATATTTCTCTTTCCAGTTTTCCAGTAATTTTTTAATTTGCTTTTCTGAGCTACTCACACGGATTTCATGTTGCAAGGGTTCTTTACGATTTGGGCTGTAGTTCGTGAGATGTAGTACATAGGCTGGGTGGTCGCGAGAAGCTTCTTCTTTATTGGTTTTCCAAAGTAATAATTTACGTACCATGGTGGCTTCTTTGAGTACTTTGGTGGCAACTACTCTTTGGATAATGGTACTAGTGGGTAAGATTAAATCATCCGCGATTCTTTCTAAGTCAGGTATTTCGGTAATATCCGAAAGTTGTGACATTTTAACGTCTTCACTATTGGCAGTTTTATCCTCTCGGATACGCAAAAACTGCGGTGAGATAATACTACACAAAGGTAAACGTCTTATCCCTTCCCAGTGTTTTTTATCCTCATCCCATTCAATGATCATGCGGTCTATGGTGCTACCATGCGACGTTCTAGAGATAATATCTAAACAGGAAATTTCAATCACCATGCCAGGCGTTATCATTTGGTAAGCAACCCGGTCTGAGTTGACCTCAGCGTATTCACTTTCGGCAACTAATGGATTGAGAATCTTTAAAATTTCAACACGTTGTTCATCACTAAAGCCACCGCCAACGCGGGAGATAATCTGAAAACTACCATCACTGCGAATCACTGCCAGCAACATGCTGTGCAACATGCCTGCTCTATCATCAATTCCTTCGGTAAAACCTACCACAGCAAGGTCTAAGGTATGACGCGGTTTGATTTTAAAAACACCTGCGGTATCACTACGTACGACAACACCTTCGGCATCTTCACCATCTACCCATTCAGAAAACTTTTTAAATATTTCTTTTTCATCGCCGATAATAGTTTCAACCGAATGAACAAGCCCATCCTCGCCAAAAATCTCCTGTACTTTTTGAATGGCATCGGCATAGTGCATGGAGTGATCAACGCCATCTAGATCATAAATATTGAAGATACCAAAACCAAGACTATCAACGGCATCCTGATCTTCTGGCTTGCGCGCAACACGCACCACATCATGTACCCAAGCACGTTTACCATCGGGGCGATTAACGTAAAGTTCACCACCAATTAAAGCAGATTTAACCCCTGCATTTTTAAGATGTTTGGCTGCTCGTTTATGAAACTCAGCGCCTGTTCGAACAGTACCGCCAGGGTTAATGCTAAATGCCTCTCCATCGCGGTATACCAAACAGGTAAACTCGCCATCAATCTTACGGCTAATAAAATAATCGCCCGCTGGAATGCGGTACTTCGCTTTATCTCGATCTAGCGCCATCATCATTCGCCCCAATTGACGACGACGCATACGCACCTGCCTTAAAATATCAGGGTCACTAATACATTCACTGGCTTTTCCAACGTAGTAATCGCCAAGTAGCTGGGTGAGTTTGTCTTTGTTGAGGATTGATTTCATTTCTTCGTTTTCTTTTTTGTCTTAGGCTCATCAGCTTGAGGTGATTTTAACTCAGCATTAGAAAGGTGCAGCAACAAAATGTAGCAATCATCTTTAATTCTACCCTCCAAAAACCCACGATAAGCCGTACTCCCACGGCGAAATACCAACGGTTCTTTTCCTGATTTTCCGCCACCAAGTAGCATTAGACTATCTAGTTCAGAAAGCTCTTTTGCCATCCCATAGAGGAAGTCATAGGTTAAGCCATTAATATGCACTATCTGTAATTTCGATGAAAACACATAGCGGCGAATGGCTTCACTTTTCGTTATTTTTTTCCCTGTCCAGGTTAAAGGAATGTCAGTATCTACATTGGCCTCATCGCGTTCTCGTTGTCGACGTTCCTTGAACTTCCCTTCGGGTGTGTAGATAACTTCATTTTGCTGAATACGATAGGTGACTTCTTCGTCATCGTTTATGTACACCCGTGAGACATTCCAAAGGAATCGCCCAAAGACTTCTGTATCGACTTCTATATCACTTTCTATTAGCAGCTTCGCTAATTTTTCAGGATCATCTTTTGCCTGTTCTAGCAATGAATCGTAATCATGATCTACAGTTGATTTTAATACTTTGCGCGTATAAGAGGCACCACCTTTTGGTCCAATATAACGCACTCGACTTCGTGGAGAGATACTTTCAGCCTTAACAACTGCATCGCGTTTTCGTGGGTCTGTTAGGTTTATATTTGCCATTAGATATGTTTACAATCTTTAAAAAAAGGGGGGGGTGCCATAGAAGCAGTGAATATTTCACAGGCACATAATTATTCTATCGTCTGTACCAAAATTACAGCATACCAAAATCAAGATCATCACTGCTTGTTTCTGCGCCTTCATCTTTTTCTGCAGTGGATTCAATAATAGCTGCTTGTTCAAGCTTAGAATAGGAAACTCTATTTTCAGCACCAATTAAAAGCCAAATAGTCGAATCACCACCTTGCATTACGAAGGCGGGGTCGGGGTCAACGCTTCCTCGATAACTAAAGTTGGTTTTATAAATAACACCATCTTTTAGTGTTTTTAAAAAAGCCTTGTTCATGTCATCACTTTTTAAAGCATAGGTGAGACGAATGCTGTGATCTAGAAATTCCTCCGCAGTAATTTCTTCATCTAAAGTTAAGTCAGAATCAAAGCTGGAAGGGACTTTTTCAAGTTTGTTGCCATCAAAATCTATTGGGGTTAGGTCAGCACGGCAGACCCATTCACCATCTGGATTAATATAACCTGATGCTGTACCGCCATAGGGAACTAGTGTTTTGCCATCATCTAATAATGTGGC
>JAZGEM010000083.1:0-2292 GCA_036478745.1 Cocleimonas sp. | reverse complement strand
GAATTATTTCCGATAGCGAAAATGCTCGCAAGTTCATGTGTGACAATCACCAAGGTCGCTCCTAAGCTGTCTCGTAATTCCAGAATCAAATCATCGAGTAGTTTTGCACTGACCGGATCTAAGCCTGCCGATGGCTCATCAAAAAATAAAATATCAGGATCTAAAGCAATTGCTCGTGCCAAACCTGCTCTTTTTTGCATACCACCACTGATTTCTGATGGATAATAATCCTCAAATCCAGATAATCCAACCAGTGCCAGTTTTAAAGCGACCAGTTCTTTTATTTCAGCGCGACTCAGAGTGGTATATTCTCCTAAGGGCAAGCTAATATTTTCTGCTAATGTCATGGAACTCCATAAGGCACCACTTTGATAGAGAATACCATTGTGACGCATTATTTCATTACGTTGTTGCTCACTGGCTTGCCAGAAATTTATATCTTGATAAAAAACAGAACCATTAGCCGGGCTTTTTAGTCCCACCAAATGACGGAGTAGGGTGCTTTTACCACACCCACTACCGCCCATTAAAATAAAAATATCTTCTTTGTTGACGGTAAAGCTTAAATCGCGCTGGATGACAAAATCTCCATAAGCCATGGTCATGTTATTTACGATTATATGTGCTTCTGCTGTCATAGTTTAAATACCAAGGCTTTCAAAGAGTAGAGTAAATAGAGCATCAGTTACGACTATACTCACAATAATTCTTACAACCGCCGTGGTTGCGGCATCGCCGACTGCGGATGAACTCCGTCCACATTGCATACCGCTCATACAACCAATGACAGCGATTAACACTCCAAAGACCAGACTTTTAAACACACCCGTAGAGCAATCGATTAAAGTAACGGATTGAGTGGTTTGCTGGTAATATTCAAGCAAAGAAATGTCCAGCATCCCGACGCTCACCCATAAACCACCTAAAATCCCGATAACATTAGCATAAACAGTCAGTAAGGGCATCATTAATATGAGCGCCAGCACTCTGGGTAAAACCAGAAAATCTATCGCGGCAATACCCATAGTTTTGAACGCATCAATTTCCTCATTGACTTGCATACTTCCCAGCTTTGCTGCGAATGCCGCGCCTGTCCGTCCAGCCATTATAATAGCCGTCATCATGGCACCCATTTCGCGCGTCATACCAATTGCCACGAGATTTGCGACATAAATATCCGCACCAAACAAACGTAACTGAATAGCACCTATAAAAGCTAAGATCAAACCTATTAGAATGCTGATTAAGGTCACAATGGGGAGTGCATTTGGACCACATTCCTGGACAATCAGCCAAAAATCCTGTTTCCTGAAGCGAGCTTTACCTTGTACAAACCTCTGCAAGCTTAACCAAACCTCACCAATGAAAAAGAAGAATTTTTTGCTTTCGGTCGATATATTGATTGCCCAGTGACCAACTTTTTCCAGATAAGATAACTTTTGTTGAGTTTTTCTGGCACCTTTTCTTTCTGGAACGGCTTTGGCTAATTTTAAAAGGTCTTGAATGCCAGAAGGAAGCTGGGTTAAATCAAGCTGTAAAGCTTTTTGGTCGGTATATTCTGATAATCTTAAAATTAAAGAGACTAGGCGACTATCCCACAAATTAAGTTGGTCGCCAGTAATAATAAGATGATTTATATTTTTAAATTGAAGAAGATTTTCTTTAATGATCTCCAAGGTGGGGAGTTTATTACCTATCACCCAGTCACCAGATAATTGGAGTTCTAACTGACCTTTTTTAGAAGATTGTAGTTGATATTGGCCTTGGGAATTTTGCATTGCTAATTTGTTTAGGTCTTAAAGACATACGATGATTAAGTCATGGGTAGGAGGGGCTTTAGCCGCGATTTATCTAATTTGGTCGCGGCTAAAAGCCCCTCCTACTCCATTTTACAAAAAATAATCAATCCAAAAACTCATTAAGATGTTGTGCAAAAGAAAATCCCATTTGATTTAACCCTTCCGTATTGTAGTGAATCTCTGCATTATAACCGCAAGCTCTTGGATAGTCCTTGGTCTCAAAATAACGGCAATTTTCAATTGAATCACAAACACTTTGTTGACTTTGCCTAACCGTATCTGCGTAAGTAAATTGATAAAAGGAAGGGATGTCAGGAGAAGTACAATTATTATCTAACGACTCTTGGTCTGTAATCAATCCAAGAATAAAGGGTACTTCTGGTGTGTCGGGATTATTGACAATATAGTCTTTATCTGAATTATCCACTACATTTCTAACACTCGTTATGAAGTTATTAAGATTGTTCTGATAAGCTTTTGCTCTACTTTCACT
>JAZGEM010000082.1:0-2494 GCA_036478745.1 Cocleimonas sp. | reverse complement strand
CAGTAATTTCTTCGATAATACGCTTAGCTTCTTCTCCTGCAGCCTTATCAACAGAGGCAACCTTTACTAAACCTTCATCAGTCAAATCAACACTTGCACCCGTTTTTTCAGTAATTCCACGGATAGTCGCGCCACCTTTCCCTATCACCTCACGAATTTTACTAGGATCAATTTTGAAGCTAATAATTCTTGGTGCAAAATCAGACATTTCTTCACGGGTAGTAGAAAGTACTTTATTCATTTCACCTAGAATAAATAGTCGACCTTCTTTTGCTTGTTCTAAAGCTGCTTTCATGATCTCTGCTGTAATGCCATCAATTTTAATGTCCATTTGCAGAGCAGTAATACCCTCTTCTGATCCAGCTACTTTAAAATCCATGTCTCCCAAGTGATCTTCATCACCTAAAATATCAGATAAAACTGCAAAATCATCACCCTCTTTAATCAGACCCATTGCAATTCCAGCAACAGGTGCTTTTGTTGGCACTCCAGCATCCATCAACGCAAGACTTGTTCCACAGACCGAAGCCATAGAACTTGAACCATTTGATTCAGTAATTTCAGACACTACCCGGATAGTATATGGAAATTCTTCCATATCAGGTAAAACTGCTGCAACACCACGCTTAGCTAAACGTCCATGCCCAATCTCGCGACGCTTTGGAGATCCGACAAAACCAGTCTCACCGACACAATAAGGAGGAAAGTTATAGTGCAACATAAAAGGTTCTTTGTATTCACCAGCCAAGCTATCAATAATTTGAGCATCTCGTTCTGTTCCAAGCGTTGCTACAACTAAAGCCTGGGTTTCACCGCGTGTAAACAATGCAGAACCATGAGTTCTCTTTAACACGCCTGTTTTTACTGTAATTGACCGTACAGTTGATAAGTCACGGCCATCTATCCGAACTTTCTCATTGATAATAGAACTACGAACAATGTCTTTCTCTAAATGTTCAATAACATCTCTAATCGCATGTTCTTCATACTGCTCATCAGCAGTAAATTTATCAATACATGCATTTCTAATGACTGACAACTCATCTTGCCTAACCAGTTTCTCAGCAATCTTATAGGCAGCTTGAATACCTGCTTCAACCTCTGATTTAACTTGACTTTCCAATGCAGTATCAGTTTCAGGAGCAACCCATTCCATTGCTGGGGTTGCTACTTCGGCAGAAAATTCATTGATTGCGGTAATCGCACATTGCATTTGCTCATGCCCAAATAAAACCGCACCCAACATGACCTCTTCTGATAACAACTCCGCTTCTGACTCAACCATTAGTACGGCATGGTCTGTACCAGCAACAACCAATTCAAGTTGAGAATCTTCCTTTTCAGTTGCTGTTGGGTTAAGTAAATAAGATCCATCTTTATAACCAACACAAGCTGCCGCAATAGGACCATTAAAAGGTAACCCAGAAACAGCTAATGCAGCAGATGCACCTAATAGAGCAGGGATTTCTGTATCAACCTCAGGGTTTAACGAAACAACCGTAGCTATAATTTGCACTTCATTTGTATATCCGTCAGGAAATAAAGGGCGAATGGGTCTATCTATTAACCGACAAATCAACGTTTCTTTTTCAGTCGGTCTTCCTTCCCGCTTAAAAAATCCACCTGGTATTTTGCCTGCTGCATACGCTTTTTCTTGATAATTGACCGTTAACGGGAAAAAATCCCCCCCTTGGGGTTCTTTTTTACCAACAACAGCAACAAGTAGAGAGGTGCCCTCAACATCAATTAGCACAGTACCACTAGCTTGACGAGCAATTTCACCAGTTTCAAGAGTTACAAGTTGATCGCCGTATTTAAATTCTTTCCTGATAGGAGTCACTATTAAGATCCTTAATAAGGTTTATTAATAGAAGATTTAAGAAAAATCTTCAGTTTTTAAATTTGTTTTATTACTATTTTATTTACGCAGACCCAAACGTTCAATCAACGTACGATAGCGTGTCACATCTTTCTTTTTTAAATAGTCCAGTAATTTACGACGCTGATTAACCATGCGCAACAAACCTCTTCGAGAATGGTTGTCTTTTTTATGTTCTGCAAAGTGCGGTGCTAGATGAGTAATATGTGCTGTTAACAAAGCAACTTGTACTTCAGGAGAGCCAGTATCCGTTTCTGATAAACGATACTTTTCAACGACTGCTTGTTTTTGTTCTACTGTAAATGGCATTATTTAATCCCTATAGATTATTATTTAAATTAAAATCACTCAATTTCAATGATTGAATGTATGGACATAGCTTCCACAATAGGGCGTAGAAGCTATGTTTTGTTAAAAAATGTAAGCACGACGTCTTTACATTAAATTAAAAATTCTTTTCGGTATCAGTTTACCATTCAATAGCATTTCTCCCAAACCTAAAAAGACCTGCTCATTGTACATACGAACCATACCATGAATATTCTCTATTTTTTTTGTCTCTATTTGTTGCCCATTTCTAATCAAGGCTGCTTGTATTTCCGACAACTCAATTAC
>JAZGEM010000081.1:0-117778 GCA_036478745.1 Cocleimonas sp. | reverse complement strand
AATGCTAATAGCGCATAAATCGCTACCGTTCCAACTATATTTAATTTTTCAAGCATTCCAGCAGTACCTAGTACCATTGCAAGCATGAAAAGTGGGATTAGGGAGGAATAGAGAAAGTATAACTTTCGACCAATCCTGCCTTGTGTTGAAAGTAGATCCACCTCACTAAAACGGTGTGGATTTTCAGCTAATTTAGTTTTCATGTAGTCAGACTGCCTCGACATAACTATTTCCTTATAATGATTATTATCCGTTTTACCAAGAATCATTCATGTTCTTGGTTCAGTTTTTATGTACTTTAATTGTTAATAATTTATAACTGCTAGTCTGACATACGAAAAACTATAAATATCCCGTCATACAGATAAACGGCACAAACGAAACGACTGGCTATAAAGCACAGAGATAAATTATAAAAACTAAACTTAAAAAGGCATTTTAAGAAGGCAAAAAAAAGCCCCTAGGTATCGCTACCTAGAGGCTTTGTAAGGTATCTCTGATCTAATTGATCAGATTACCTTAATAAAAACAACAATTACTGTTGAACAGGTGCAGCAGCTTTAGGTGCTGTTGCTGATTGTGCAGCAGATTGTGCTTTTTGATGTGCATCCATCATTGCTTTTTGTTGTGCAGCAATTTGCTTTGCAAATGCTTCATATTGCTTACGCTGTGCTTCCATTTGAGCTTGCATCTGCTCGAAGCTAGGTCCTCTTTGAGGCTGCATAGCATAACCAGGAGCCATCATGCGAACCTGTGGTCTTTGTTGCTGCTGCATCTGTGGAGCATATCCACCACGGTTGCTGTTGTTATTCCAAGGCATCATGTTTCCACCGAAACTATTGCCATTATTGCTCCAAGGCATGTTTGATCCAAAGCCTTGACTCTGACTTTTGCCACTGTTTTGTCCGTTTCCAGAAGCATTTCCAGCTGCATTTCCGTTACCAGCTCCGTTACCAGCAGCATTTCCAGCGCCTTGTCCTTTGCCTGTTAGGTTACCAGCAGTATCCATATCAGTTTTGCCTTTACCTTTAAATGTAATGCTGAAGTCTACTTCACCGTCTGCATCGCCTTTACCCGTTCCCCAACCTTGACCAGAACCTTGTGCGTTACCAGCACCGTTACCAGCGCCTTGAGTGTTTCCAGCGGAATTTCCGTATCCTTGACCAGATCCGTTTCCGTTATTCCATCCATCCCACCAATCAGCTGATGCAGTTCCAGATAGAGCGATTAATGCAGCAAATGTTGCTATACGTAATTTCATGATAAATCTCCTAGTGATTTTTAAAAAAATAGTAAGTAAGTTTTTAACTTAAGCAAATCCTAATATACTAATATGGTAATGTCAAATAAAGTTTAATAAAAGTTCAAAGTTTATTTAAAAAAAAGTGAATCCTTAGATTGCAGGGGGTAAAAAAGGCATACCCTATATATTATAGGGGAAATTAGAAGAATAAGTTGATCAATTATTAGTGTCTCAAATTAAAGACTCACATTATCAAAGCGATGTATAATTTATTGTAACCCAGAAAGTTTTCTCAGAATAAGCTGTTTCTGGATGCTAACGAATGATACAAATAGAGGGTTTCGAATATGCGTATTGCTCCGATGATGTTGGATGTCGAAGGAATTGAACTTACTGCAGAAGAAAAAGAATTATTAGAACATCCGCTTACGGGTGGCGTTATCCTTTTTACAAGGAACTATGAGTCCACTGAACAATTAGAACAGCTTGTAGCATCCATTCGTAACACCTCAAATAAGGATTTACTTATTGCGGTTGATCATGAGGGGGGCAGAGTACAGCGTTTTCAATCAGAATTTACTCCACTACCAGCAATTGCAACACTATCATCGGATAATAATAACGATGAGAATCTTAGTTCTATTAAAAATTCATTTGTACATGGTTGGTTAATGGCGGCTGAAGTTAGAGCAATGGATATTGATTTTAGTTTTGCCCCTGTACTTGATATTAACTTTGGTGTTAGTGAAGTCATTGGAGATAGAGCGTTTAATCGGAATCCTCAACTTATCTCTAAGCTTGCAACGGAATACATTAAAGGTATGCGTGAGGCAGGAATGGCATCAACAGGAAAACATTTCCCCGGGCATGGGGCGGTTGTTGAAGATTCACATCTTGAAATTCCTGTTGATAAACGTGGTCGGGATATAATCTGGCAAGAAGATATCATTCCTTTTGCATATCTTATCAAACAAGGGCTGGATGCGATAATGCCCGCTCATGTGATTTATCAGGAAATTGATGATAAGCCTGCAGGGTTCTCAACTTATTGGTTGCAACAAGTGCTCAGAAAAGAGTTGGGTTTTAATGGTGCTATCTTTAGTGATGACTTATCTATGGAAGGTGCTTCAGCTATTGGGGGCTTTACAGAACGCGCTGAAGCTTCTATAGAAGCAGGATGTGATATGTTTCTAATGTGCAATAGCAGGGAAGGGGTTATTGAAATCATAGACAATGCCCATATAAATCAGTCTAAGGATTCATCATTAAGGTTAACTAAAATGAAGGGAAAACCTTTTATGAATCGCTCAGCTTTACTCGATACAAAGCGTTGGGCTGAAAGTGTTGAACAGATTACGACATTGGTTTAAATAGCATGGATAGATTATGTTAAATGCAATACTTTATTCTCTAACTAAGCTGTTTAAAGCAGATATGGCACCCCCCCCTTTTTTTAACAATTGTAATGATAGTACTTGCAATTACAGCTATATCAGCAAGGCAGGTTGTTAGTCATGTTACGTTTGGCATTTTTTCCTGTTATTGTATTAATAGTAACCATTGTACTTGCTGTGCTTGCCTTTTATATTTTTAGAAAGTTAAGGCGAGGAGTGAAAGTAACGTTCAAGAAAGGGGCAGATATTGCTAATGAGCAACAACAAAAATGGCAAGAAAACCGTGAGCAGAAAGAGCATCGAAAGAAACAACCTGAAATTGTACAAAAAGGTTTTAGAGATCTTGATAAGATAGAAAAAGCAGCTCAGAAACTTCCAATAAAATGGAGTACTCTCACCTGTCCTTTAATAGAAGATTGTCAAATAATTTTGGAAGATTTAACCTCGGAACACCCCACAATCAGTGAGAGTAAAGTCAATTCAATACGAACATTTTTTAATCATACTTTAGATGCGCTCTATCAGTTTATTGAAAAGATAAACACTGATCATCAACAAATGACAGCCGATGAAATTGAAAAGGCACAGGAAAATATAAGTATTATTAAAGCCGACTTAAGCTACCACAAAAAAATAATACACAAAAAGCGAAAGCTAGATTTCGATGTGTTAATGGATGTCATCAAGGCGCGTTTAAAGCGTTGATCGCAATCGATACTGAAAATAACATCCTAAGATCAAACAACTCATGAGAAAGGCCCCGATAGATCCTACAACGGCGTAGCGTACAAAAACCTGTAAGCTATAAATTCCATACATCACGGTTGTCTCAGGCATTTTAATAAACCCATAAAAGCCACCTGCACTAGTAGATACAATCAGTAAAACTCCGATTATTGACCATTTAAAAGCTGTACTAGGTTGCCAGTAGTGTTTTTCTTTATAGACTAAACTTGTCTTAGTCGTATTCTTTTTATGTTGCCATCTCCAAAACCAAAAGATCAATAATGATAAGCCAAATAGTGAGCTCATATGCTGTAGAACTCGATAGGGTAAAATATCATAACCGTCTATATTGATCAGAGAAGTGCCTGTCCAAGAGATATATTGAGGAATGCCATAATTATGAGTAAAAAAATCCCAAAATACATGTGTTAGTGCGCCAATAACAATAGAAAAAACTAAAGCAAAAGATGAAATATCAGGAAGTTTCCCAGTAAATAAGTGCTCATCTAAATGTTTATTAATAAACGTGGGTAAAATTGAAACAACGACAGGCGCCATAAGAAAGTGAAATAAAAAATAAATCATCAAACCCGTAGGTATAGCAAAAAGATAAACGCCGATCAAAGAATGGCTTTCCATTCTTTGATTAAGTAAAAACGGTACAAGATATGCGATATCAGGCGTCATACTACCAATGATTAAAGCAGAAAATACCCCCATTTTTCCTAAATACTTATACAAAGGAATAACAGCAACGGTATGAGAGAGAGTAAAAGGCATTATTTACAAACTGGCTATTGAGAAAAAAAGCATCTTCCCTCATAATTCGCCGCTCTGCAAGAAAGACTCAATTATTTAGAGGCAAACTTACAGATACTATGGTGATCTGCATTGGTTCCCTCGCGACGATAAGCCGCAAACCCCGCCAGGCCTGGAAGGGAGCAACGGTAGTGGTGGATTCGGGTGCCGAGGTGTAGCTGATGTGGATCGCCTCCACTTTTTTTATCATTTAAATAGCATCCTTATTTCCTCCAGCCCTGCGTTAGAAAATAATCACTGACGCGTGTCAGCTCTTATTTTCTGCCTTGTTCTGAAGCAAAGCGGATCCCATTTAAACGATAAAAACTTACGTTTTATATTGTTCTTACTTTTACTAACATAGTTTACCGTTCTTATCACCTTTTTTGATACATCCTTATTTCCCCCAGCCTGCGTTAGAAAATAATCACTGACGCGTGTTAGCTCTTACTTCTGCCTTGTTTTGAAGCAAAGCGTACTTCATTTAAACGATAAAAACCTACGTTTCATTTTATTGTTATTTTGCTGTATCGATGGATAACGTTTTTTCTTTCTATTTATTTAAGTATTTTAGCTCCTAATCCTTTACAATTCCTCCCATGAGTTATCAAGTCCTCGCCCGCAAATGGCGCCCGCAAAATTTCACCCAAATGGTGGGCCAAGAACACGTTTTACGTGCGCTTATCAATGCGCTTGATGGGGACAGACTTCATCATGCTTATCTTTTTACTGGGACGCGTGGTGTGGGTAAAACGACTATTGCACGTATTTTGGCTAAATGTTTAAACTGTGAAAAAGGCGTGTCTTCTACACCCTGTGGCGAATGTAATAGTTGCAAAGAAATAGCAGCGGGTAACCTCGTTGATTTGATTGAAGTGGATGCGGCTTCACGTACTAAAGTTGAAGATACCCGTGAGCTTTTAGATAACGTTCAATATGCTCCGACTCGTGCACGTTTTAAAGTGTATTTAATTGACGAAGTCCATATGTTGACGGGGCATAGCTTTAATGCGCTCTTAAAAACATTGGAAGAGCCACCGCCTCACGTTAAGTTTTTATTTGCGACGACTGATCCACAAAAACTACCTGCTACCATTTTATCGCGTTGTTTACAGTTTAATCTTAAGCGCATGCCGGTTGATATGATTTCAGGGCATTTACAATATCTTCTTGAAGAGGAATCTATTCCTTTTGAAGAGAGTTCATTGAGATTACTTTCACGAGCAGCTGATGGAAGTATGCGGGATGCCTTGAGTTTATTGGATCAAGCAATTGCATTTGGTGGCAGTGAAGTGAACGAAACAGATGTTCGTGAGATGTTAGGTACGGTATCACACGAACCTTTGATTGCTTTATTGAAATCAGTTTCAGCAGGTGAGGGCGCGCAATTACTTCAACAGATTGAAGATTTATCGGGAGTAAGTCCTGATTTTGCTGCGACTTGTGATGCGTTGATTGCATTATTGCATCAATTAGCTGTGCAGCAAGTTGTTCCAGATTCTATTCAAGATGAGGATAGTATTGAAGCGCTTGCACAATCACTTACTAAAGAAGAAGTACAACTCTTTTATCAAATTGCACTGCAAGGTAGAGGGGATTTAGCCTTAGCGCCAGATCCTAGGTGTGGCTTTGAAATGATTTTGTTGAGAATGATGTCATTTAGACCTTTACGGCAAGGTATGCAGAAAAAAGAAGCTGAAGAGCCTATTGCTGTAGAAGATACATCTTCAGATGAAGAAATAAACAAAAAAAAAACAATAAAATCTGATTCGAATGTAGTCGATTCAAACACAAATACTAATTCTGGGAAAGAGGCTGAGCTTCCTCCTTGGGAAGTTTTACCAGAGAGTTTAAAATCTGCTAGTAACGTTTCCCAAGAAACTACTAGCGAAAAGAATATTGAGAGTTTAGATATTTCAATACCACAATCAAATCATGTTTCTGAGGAAGTGTCTAAAGTATCTGAAAAATCTACAGTTGAACCAATTCTAGCTAATAAATCAAATATACAATGGCACCAAGTTGTGCCTAAATTACAACTATCCGGTCGGGCTGCAGAATTAATTAAACACTGTCTGTTAGAGCAACAAGAAAATGGTATTATTTCACTCAAACTGGATAAATCAAGTGAGGGTTTGTTGGCAGATAGCATTCATCTGGAAATCCAAACGGCCCTTACGACTTTCTATGGTGACGCTTATAAATTAGAGTTAACCGTAGCGGATGCAGTAAATAATGAAGAGCAAGTCGATTCGGATATTCAATCACCAGAGACACCCGCACAAAGAAGTGATAGAGAGAAAATAGAAATACAGCAACAAGCAGAAAATAATATTAATTCTGATCCCTTTGTGATGGAGCTGCGAAGCCGATTTGGTGGGCAGGTAGTACCAGGGTCAGTTCATCCTAAATAGCGATTAAAAGAGGTAGAGAGATGTTTAAAGGTGGTGGTTTGGGCGGCATGATGAAGCAAGCGCAAAAAATGCAGGAAGATATGCAGAAAGCGCAGGCAGAAATTGCCACAATGGAAAGCACAGGAGAAGCCGGTGGTGGTTTGGTCTCAATAACTATTAACGGTGCGCATGAATGCAAACGCGTAATTATTGATAATAGTTTATTGGAAGATGATGATAAAGACATGCTAGAAGACCTCATTGCAGCAGCGATTAATGATGCTACGCATAAAATGGCAGAGGCTAGTCAATCAAGAATGTCTGGCATTACAGATGGCATGAATCTTCCTGCAGGCATGAAGTTACCTTTTTAAGGATGATTTTCTTTGTATTTTTTTGTAATTAACACGAATATTTATGTCTGAATCTTCTCTCCTTAATGAATTGGTTAGTGCTTTAAAGTGTTTGCCAAGTGTTGGCGCACGGACTGCACAGCGCATGGCTTTTCATTTATTAGAGAATGATCGTGAAAACGGTTTAAAGCTAGCAAATGCAATGAGAAGTGCGATCGAACACATAGGTTATTGTACTCAATGTCGTACCTTAACCGAAAATGATATTTGCCGAATCTGTTCTGATAAATCACGCAGTAGCGATACACTTTGTGTACTTGAAAACCCATCAGATGTATTGGCAGTCGAGCAGGCAACGGCTTATCGAGGTTACTACTTCGTTTTAATGGGTAAGCTATCACCTTTAGATGGAATTGGGCCAGAAGAACTGGGATTAGATATTCTTGATAATCGTTTAGCTGAGGGTGATGTGAAGGAGCTTATTTTGGCGACTAATCCTACGGTTGAAGGTGAAGTCACTGCTCATTATATCAGTGAGTTAGCGCTTAAATATGATGTTAAAACAACTAGAATTGCACACGGTGTTCCTGTGGGTGGAGAACTGGACTATGTCGATAGTAGTACCTTGTCTCATGCCTTTGAAGGTCGTCGGAATTATTAAATGAATAGATAAAGGAATACGAGATGAGTGAGTGTTTATTCTGTAAAATTATTCAAGGTGAAATTCCTTCAGATAAGCTTTTTGAAAGTGAAGATGTCATTGCTTTTCGTGATATTAATCCAGTTGCGCCACTGCACGCATTAATAATTCCTAAACAACATATTGCAATGATTAACGATCTTGAGTCACAAGACAGTGAAACGATAGGGAAGTTATTTTTAGCCGCTAAACAAATTGCTAAACAAGAAGGCTATAACGAAGATGGCTATCGAACGGTTATGAATTGTGGAGAAGCCGCAGGACAGACTGTATTTCATCTGCATTTACATTTAATGGCAGGTCGCGATTTAAACTGGCCTCCTGGCTGATAGATCAAATGGCGAGTGCTTATACTTTGAATGGCACCCCCCGTGTTTTTACAAGATTGTAGCTCGATGTTGAAAACACTCTATAGAAAAACTTATGAATCTAGTTTGTTGTGTCTTAAAAGCACTTCCCTTAGAATATTTGATTAAGTCGATTAGAATTAAGCGCAGAAAAACTGTCGCTATTTTTCAAGAAGTGAGTCGTAATAGTGACTTTATTGCGTTGATCTTCGTGGGAAATATCGGCTGTTTTAACAAGCTTAAAACAATTGGACTTAATCAGAGGTCCCTTATCAAACATTGAGAGTCTGCTAAGCTAAGGCTCTAAACTGATCAATATTTTCGTAACCGTAGAACATCTATGATGAATAGAAGCAAAAACATCAATAAGAGGGTGCTTTTAAAACGATAAAGTTATGGGTGTTCTAGATTGTCTTTTTGTTAAAGTACGCCATTTCAGAGGTTCCTGACACAATCTTCTAAATAATACGGGGGTGCCATTATAGTTTTCTTTTATTGTAAGTGTACTTAGGGCGAGCGACTATCGAATAATTATGAAAGAGTTATTTTGTTTTCTGTGGTTAAAAACAATAAACTGCAGATAATGTTTTCCTGATAAGGTTCTGATACTTTGATTAACCTCTATAAGAAAGGCTCTCCATTAATAATGGGTATCCTTAACGTAACCCCAGACAGTTTCTCTGATGGTGGGCAGTTTAATCAACCTGAAAAAGCGATTCAGCGTGCTATTCAAATGCATGAGCAGGGTGCTGATATTATTGATATTGGTGGTGAATCTACTCGACCTGGTGCTAAGGATGTGAGTGCTGAGGAGCAAATTGATCGTGTTATTCCTGTTATTGAAGGCATACGTGAGAAAAATAAAGATGTTTTGATGAGTGTTGATACTACAGATGTGTCTGTTGTGAAAGCTGCGTTAAGTGCGGGGGCTAATTGGATAAATGATATTTCCGCTGGGGAGGCATCTGAAGGGATGTTGTCTTTGGCAGCTTCTGAGAATGCGCCGATTATTCTTATGCATCGTCAGGGTAAATCAGATCGTATGCAGGATAATCCAGTTTATAAAGATGTGTGTAGTGAGGTGCAGCGTTATTTACAACAAAGAGCACAACAAGCGTTGAATGTTGGGGTGAAAAAAGACAATATCATCATTGATCCCGGTATTGGATTTGGTAAATTATTGGATCATAATTTACAGCTAATGGCTGATTTAAAATCTTTGGTAGAACTTGGTTTTCCCGTACTTTTAGGTGCTAGTCGAAAGCGTTTCTTAGGGGGAATTTGTCATCAAGATGATCCTGGAAAACGTATGGGTGCTACTTGTGCGACCACGGCCTTGGGTGTACAAGCAGGTGTGAAGATATTTCGGGTGCATGATGTTTTTGAAAATAAACAGGCAATGGATGTGGCTTGGAGAATTGTAAATGCATAAGCCGTTAATTCAAAATGTTTTGGATTTCTGGTTTACTAAACCAATGAGTGATCACTGGTTTTCTGCTACGCCTGAAATTGATCAACTGATTGCTGATAACTACAAATCCTTATGGCAACAAGCCAAGAAAGGACAGCTTGATCATTGGCAGGAAAGTGCCGAAGGTTGTCTTGCTTTATGTATTATTTTGGATCAGATGGCGCTGAATATGTTTCGTAATCAGGCCAAAGGTTTTAGCACTGAACAACTATCAGTGGGTATTACAAAGGATGCGATATCAAAGGGCTTTGATATCGAAATTGCTAAAGATCGTGTGGCTTTTTTGTATATGCCATTAATGCACAGTGAAGATATAACGGATCAAGATTTGTCAGTTGCGTGTTTTAAAAAAGCAGGACTTGATCATAATTATCGTTTTGCCCAGCATCATCGAGCGTTGATTAGAGAGTATGGTCGCTTTCCGCATCGTAATGAGATTCTTGATAGGGAAAGTACTCAGGCTGAAATAGAATACCTAAATTCAAAGCAGGTATTTACTGCTTAGAAATTTCAAATTTTCTAATGACTTAGACTATACTTATAGTAACCCATAACTCCACAAAAAAGGTGCTTTATTGAGTTCTAACACAATAGCTAATAAAAACGCAGAAGCGCCTGAGCAACGCCTTATGAAAATGTGGAATCGTTATGGAGGTACTGCATTAGGTCGAAAGGCTTTTAGCTGGGTATTGGGGCGAACTGCTCCTTACTCTGGGTCGATAAAAGCAGAGGTTTTAAGTCTAAACCCTGGTGCCACAGAGATTGCCCTAAAAGACCGTCGTTCACTGCGTAATCATCTAAACTCTATACATGCTATTACCTTGGCAAACTTAGGTGAACTGGCGAGTGGCTTAGCGATGATTTCAGCGATTCCTACGAATACCCGTGCGATTGTTGTAAACCTTGAAATTGAATACCTGAAAAAAGCGCGTGGACGTTTAGTGGCAACAGGCACGGCTACACCACCACAAAGTATTACTGAGTCTATTGATAGTTTAGCATTGGCTGAAATTAAGGATGCGGAAGGGGATATTGTTTCACAAGTAAAAGTCCATTGGCGTTTGTCTCCAAAGGAGGAAAAAACATAATGTCATCTGTTTTAGACACGCCGTTTACGCGAGATGCAAATATCGAAATCCCTTTAATATGTGGTCCGATGTACCCCTGTTCCAACTATGAATTGGTTGCTGCAGTCTCAAAAACAGGCGCCATTGGTATTGTACAACCTGTATCCTTAACCTTTGTTCATAAACAAGATTTCAGGCAAGCTTTACGCGATATTACAGCTATAACTGATAAGCCTATTGGCATGAATGCTTTAATTGAAAAGTCATCGAAACGTTATCATGAAAAAATGGTGGAGTGGGTTGATATTGCTTTAGAAGAGGGTGTGCGCTTTTTTATTACCTCGCTGGGTAATCCTAAATGGGTTGTTGATACGGTGTCGCCACATGGTGGTATTGTTTATCATGATGTGACCGAGCGTAAATGGGCGGAGAAAGGTCTAGATGGTGGCGCGCAAGGTTTGATTGCTGTTAATAGTTTTGCGGGTGGTCATGCGGGTGCAAAAACCAAAGAACAGTTATTTGATGAGCTAAAGAATTTAAAGGTACCGTTAGTGTGTGCTGGCGGTATTGGTAATGAACAGCAGTACCTTGAGGCAATGCAACTTGGTTATGATGGTTGCCAGTTGGGAACACGCTTTATTGCAACTAAAGAGTGTAATAGTAGCGTTATTTATAAAGAGGCTATAGTAAAAGCAGATGCAGATGATATTGTTTTGAGTGAGAAAATAACCGGTGTGCCGGTATCAATTATTAACACGGGTTATATTAAGGAGCAGGGCACAAAGCCCGGTAAACTTGCTGGTTGGTTATTAAAACACCCCAAAGGGAAGCATTGGATGCGGATGTTCTATACGATTCGTTCTGCTTTTCAATTACGAAAATCCTCACTTGATAAAGAGGCTAAAAAAGAATTTTGGCAGGCGGGTAAAAGTGTTTCTGGTGTTAGTAAGGTTGAGTCTGTTGATGAGATTGTCGAGCGTTTTAAACAAATATTGTTTACTGCAAAAACTAATAAGTAAAGATAAGTAAAAAGGAGATAAGAATGGAAAAGGTATGGTTAAAAAGTTATCCAGCAGGTGTTCCTGAAAATATTGATGTTAATGAATATAAATCTCTCGGAGATGTATTTAGAAAATCAGTAAAGTCTTTTTCCAGTCGACCTGCCTATACCAATTTAGGAAGAACGATAAGCTATAGTGAGGTTGATCAGTTATCCAATGCATTTGGTGCATATCTTACCCAAGAGGCAGGCTTAAAAAAGGGTGATCGTATTGCTATTATGATGCCAAATTTAATGCAATATCCGGTTGTTTTATTTGCTGCATTACGAGCAGGTTTAATTGTCGTTAATACCAATCCACTGTATACAGAGCGCGAATTAGAACATCAACTGAATGACTCTGGTGCTACCGCTATTGTTATATTGGAAAATTTTGCGAAAACTTTACAAAATGTTTTACACAAGACCTCAGTCAAAACAATCGTTACCACTCAAATTGGTGATATGGCAAAGTTCCCTAAGTCACTTTTGATTAATTTTGTGGTTAAACGAATTAAGAAAATGGTGCCACCTTTTACCTTACCTTCACACGCCATTACCTTTAAGCAGGCACTGGCAATTGGGGAGAATAAATCATTTTCCGAAGCTGAGGTAGGGCATGAGGATGTGGCTTTTTTACAATACACGGGGGGCACTACTGGAGTGGCAAAAGGTGCTGCATTAACACACAAAAATATGATTGCTAATATGTTGCAGGCTTTTCACTGGGCATCGCATGACTTAGTCGAAGGACAAGAAACCTTTATTACGGCGTTACCGCTTTATCATATTTTCTCGCTAACGGCGAATGCGATGTTTGCTTTAAAAATTGGCGCAAACAGTGTGTTGATAACTAATCCTAGGGATATGCCTGGTTTTGTGAAAGAGTTATCTAAACATAAGTTCTCATTTATTACGGGTGTAAATACTTTATTCAATGGTTTGCTAAATACCCCAGGTTTTTCAGATTTAGATTTTTCACATCTAAAGGTTGTCTTAGGTGGAGGTATGGCGGTACAAGAATCAGTTGCTAATGAATGGCACGATGCAACGGGGCATGTATTAATTGAAGCTTATGGATTGACTGAGACCTCTCCTGCTGCCTGTATAAATCCTATCAATTTAGAAAGTTGGAATGGCATGATAGGTTTGCCAATTTCATCAACAGAGGTTTGTATGCGTGATCCAGAGGGAAATAGACTCGGCTTTGGTGAACGTGGTGAGTTATGTATTCGTGGACCACAGGTGATGCAAGGTTATTGGAATCGCCCTGAAGAAACTGCTGATGTATTGGAAGAAAGCGGCTGGTTACATACGGGTGATATTGGCATTATCAGCGAAGACGGCTTTGTAAAGCTAGTTGATAGGCTCAAAGACATGATTATCGTCTCAGGTTTTAATGTCTATCCAAATGAAGTTGAGAGTGTTGTGTCATCACATCCTAAGGTTCTTGAAGTGGGTGCGATCGGTATTCCTCATAATAAATCAGGCGAAGCAGTTAAAATATTTGTTGTTAAAAAAGATCAAAGCTTAACAGAGCAAGAATTGAAGGATTACTGCCGTGAAGAAATGACTGGGTATAAACGACCTAAATTTATTCAGTTTGTGGATGATTTACCTAAGAGTAATGTAGGTAAGGTTTTACGTAAGGATCTGCGTAAACTTGAGGGTGTTTAGAATCTGTGACTATAGGATGAATTTATTAGAGATTTTCTCTATTGAGATCAGATCTTTAGCTTGTTATAAAATAGGTAAAAAAATGCCTCTGATTAAGTTAGATTAGGCTTAGCAAGCTCTAAGGACAAATCTGCTTATATCAAAGGCATTTAAATTAGGTCTTATGACCTGATTAATTATGGCTTTTTCGGTGTAGTGTACTTAACTTCTTTTTGGAAAGGCTCCCAAGTAGTATCGTATCCTACAAAGTATGTTCCCTTAACAATTTTCTTCTGGGTAGTTGTTAGAAATAATGTCTTTCCTTCCGGAACTTTTGGTCTAGATGCTGGTTGTGCTCCACTCATAAATAACCTTCTTCAATAATTTATCGTGATAGTCACTGCAGATATTGCAGCTAAAAACTAATCCCGAATTACAACTTGCTATTGTTACATTTTTTTCAACAAAAATAAATAGCTGAAATCTATAAAAACTATACAATGCTATATGTTTTATTAATATAGAGACCTTTGCACGAGTTAGGTAACGAATAAAATAACTAAAATTAGATATTCAAAGTCATTCAATAATATCCACAATCGTTCCCAAAGGAACTCTATCGAACAATGCAATCACTGCCTGGTTTTTCATGCGAATACAACCATGAGATGCTGGCTTTCCGAGTCGACCTTCTTCATCCGTTCCGTGGATATATATAAAACGAGATTTTGAGTCTACTTTTCCGCCTTTGTTGATGCCTTTTTCCATGCCACTTAACCAGAGTATACGTGAGGTGACATTATCAGCCGTACTTTTTTCATTAGGGTTAGGAAGTATTTTAGCAACACGTTGCGTATTCATACGAGCTTTAAAAATAGTTCCTGCTTTAGCATCCTTACCAAATTTTTCAGATACTTGATGTACACCAAGGGGCGTTTTATTACTGCCACTTTGATTGCCTAAGCCAGCAGTAGCGGTAGAAATAAGATGTGATTCTATGACTTTGTTGTCTTGGATTAAAAAAAGCTTTTGCTCACTACTTGATACAATAATTAATGGATTGGTTGGAGCGTTAGGGAAACGTTGCTTTAGGTCGTCAATTAATCTTTGAAAAGCGGTGATATCAGGCAATGATTGTTGTTCCATGGTATTAGCCCGTGCAATATTAACGACTGGATTAATCGCTATCAGAGAGATCAATAGTAACCATATTTTCATCATTTTCTTTATTTTCATCATTTCGTCTAGCTTCTAGATCAGTGAAGTAACTATCCGTCTCACCTGTAATATATTTACCTGTGAAAACAGAACAATCAAACTCTTTCAGTTCAGGGTTACCCGTGGTAACTGCATCAATAAGGTCATCTAATTCTTGATAAACAAGGCGATCTGCACCAATTTCTTTAGCAACTTCTGCTTCAGTTCTGCCATGTGCAATGAGCTCATTAGCTGCTGGCATATCTATTCCATAGATGTTGGGATAACGTATTGCTGGTGAAGCTGAAGCAAAATAAACCTTTTTGGCACCAGAGTCTCTAGCCATTTGAACGATTTCACGTGAAGTAGTTCCGCGAACAATAGAATCATCGACTAATAAAACATTTTTACCTTTAAATTCGATATCTAAAGGGTTTAATTTTCGGCGAACAGATTTTTTACGTTGTGCCTGCCCTGGCATGATAAAGGTGCGACCGATATAGCGGTTCTTAATATAACCTTCACGGTAAGGTACATCGAGGGTAATTGCCATTTCGTGCGCAGAGGTTCGGCTTGTATCTGGGATGGGAATTACCACGTCGATATCATGATTTTCCCACTTCTTTTTTACCTTATTTGCTAACTTATGTCCCATGCGCATACGTGCCTTATGAACAAATACATTGTCGATTACAGAGTCTGGACGTGCAAAATAAACATATTCAAAAATACAGGTATTATATTTTGGGTTACAAGCACATTGTTTGGAGTACACCTCACCATCTTTAGTAATAAAAATGGCTTCACCTGGCTTCACATCACGAACTATTTCATAGCCTTGGGTAACTAAAGCGACACTTTCTGAGGCAAACATATAGTCTGTGCCTAGTTCTGTTTCGCGTTTTCCATAGACGAGTGGACGAATACCATTAGGGTCACGAAAACCGACAATACCATCACGTGTAATCATTGCAATAACGGCATAGGCACCTTTACAGCGATTATGTACACCGCTGACAGCTTCAAAAATCTCTTCTGGGTGAACGCTGTACGCTTCAAAACTTTCTAATTCTTGCGCAAAAATATTAAGTAATACTTCCGAATCAGAGTTTGTGTTTATGTGTCTTCTATCTTGTTTGTATAGTTCTTTTTTAAGCTCGTGTGCATTGGTCAAGTTGCCATTATGAGCGAGTGAAATACCATAAGGGGAGTTTACATAAAAGGGTTGAGCTTCAGCGTTTGATGAGGTTCCTGCGGTGGGGTAACGTAAATGACCAACACCCATATTGCCTTGTAGGCTTTGCATATGAATCTTGCGAAATACATCAGTCACTAGTCCATTCTTGCGGCGTATAAAGAGACGTTTTCCATCACTGGTTACCATGCCCGCAGCATCTTGACCGCGATGTTGTAGAACGAGTAAGCCGTCATAGATTTCTTGGTTAACGGGGGTATTGCTAAGTATTCCGATTATTCCACACATGGAAAAGTTGCCTGACTAATTAGTTGAGATTATTACAAGTAAAACACCATGAACTTAATGATTAGTATTCACTATTTTCTGGTAATTATGTATTGAGGGTTGATCTCTAGTTATTTGACGTAGGGGTTGTTGGTTTATCTATCTTAACAGTAGGGGTATCTGTATTAATATATTGATTTAAATCTTCAGGGATTAATGTCTGCAGCCAGTCGGCTATGTCTTCAAATTTTGGAATAAATTGAGACTCATTCCAGGGTTCTTTGTCAGGTAATTCTGTATTTTTAAGTAAAATAGTCAAAAGACTAATGGCTAAAGCACCAAGTACAATACCTAAGCCCGTGCCTAATATTCTATCGAATGTACCCAGACCAACAGCTGCGATAATTTTGCCGAAAATAAAATTAAGAATTGCCCCTACTACCAGAACACCTAAAAAGATTAGCAAAGCCGCAAGACCCATCTGAGCTACGTCACTGCTTAATTTAATCGGTAAAACTGCTGCAAGTTGATCCTTATACTTTATGGCAAGGAGGATGGCCGCTGTCCAAGTGGCAAGAAAAACACCCATCCATACGATGCCGCGCATAAAGCCAATCAGTGCCGTTATTAACATGATGACAATGATTGCTATATCGTAATAGTTAAAGTCCATTCAATATCCCTTGAGTTTAGAAAGTTAGTCTGTGTAAAACAGCTCTATTAATTTGAAACTACAAGGCTATTTTGTACAAAGAAATTCTTTTGATAACGTCTCTTCATGCCTTCTTGCGCTTTTATTGCAGAGTTACGATTAGTATGACTGCCAACTCTTACTCGATATAAGGTTTTATTATTTCTTTCTGTTCTAGTGATGAAAGATTTATAGCCCTCTCCATTCATTGTTTTTGCAAGCTTGTTTGCACGAGATTGACTGGAGGTCGCAAGTAACTGAACAGAGTACTTTCCTGTTGTCATTGCTTGTTTAGTCGGTTTTTTTGTAGTCTTAGCTACAGTAGTTTTTGCTTTGTTTTCCTTCTTTACAGGCTTTGCTGCTTTTTTAATAGCAACTTCCTTTTTAGCTGGTTTAGAAGCTTTTTTAACAACTTTTTTCTTTTCTTCTACAAGTCTAGGTTTAAATTTCTTGGTTTGTTCAGATGCACTTGCAACAACAGTAGTTGAGTTATCTTGGATAGTAGAAGCCGGCTCTTGGTCAGTTGTTGAGGCAGCGTTAATATTATTTTTTTCTTCATTTTTGTTAGCCGGTCTGAATGAAAACCCACGTTTTGCAGTAGAAGCTACTTCTGCAGTGTTATCCATTGTTGAATTTATTACTTCAGTCGTTTTTTCTTTAGCAGCAGTTAATGCGCCAGTCGCTGATTCAATGACGGTATTACTGGTTTCTGCTATGTTGTCACTTGTTTCACTGACTAGAATAGCAGCGCTACCTTGTTCTACTGAAGTTGTCGGCTCTGTTAAGTTAGGTATATTGATATCTGGTGCACCAGGTAGTTTCATATCAACGATATCTTGTCTTTCGTTACTTTTGTCGCTGATTAATGTGCTCAATAACACGACTGCAATAATTACTAGAACTACTACGCCGATACCACGTTTTACTAATGAGTTGTCCATGATTCTACCTTGCCCTTTAAGTACTAGATTTATTCCAAAGGAGACCTTTGCTCGATATTATTTCTCGTGCAAAGGTTTCCAAATATTCAATAGAGAGGATACTACCAGAAAAGAGCCAAAAGCGACTACTCTATCTTCTGATTTAGTGATGTTTTTTAGCGAATAATACGCATCAGATATATCATCATATGAAACTATCTTCCCCTTGAAACTTAGTTGTAGCATTCTCTGTTTTAGTTCAACCGTGCTTAAACCCCTTGAGCCATCAAGGCTTATAATATGCCATTCATCAATGGTATCATCAAATAATGCCACAACCTGCTCGATATTTTTATCCGTTAGCATTGAAAAGAGCGCGCGTGTATTTCCTGCAACAGGGTTAGCTTGAAGATAGTTTGCAAGTTGTTTAGCAGAGTCAGGGTTATGCGCAACATCTAATAACCAGGTAGGGGATGAGCTGAGAATTTGTAATCTACCCAGTACCGATACGGTTGATAAACCTTGCTCTATTGAAGAAAATGATATTTTTAATAGTGCTTTAATCGCTTGAAGTCCCGCTACTACAGTGGCCGCGTTATTTATTTGAAAATCTCCTGCAAGCGATGGTATAGGTAGAGATAAGCTGACTTCATCATTTTTCCATAACCATGAATTATTGTCTTGAATTGATACACTATAGTCTTGATTGACTTGATAAAGTGTTGCGCAAATTCGCTTTGCTTCACCAGAAATTGTTTTTGGAGGGTCTATTTCCCCGCTAATGACAGGCATATTTTTACGCATGATACCTGACTTCTCAATTGCAATTTGATCACGATCATCGCCAAGCCAATCGACATGATCAATGCTAATACTGGTAATCAATGCAAGGGATGCATCCCAAAGATTTGCTGCATCTAGCCTTCCACCTAAGCCAACTTCAAGTATGGCTACATCAACTTTACTTTTAGAAAAAATGAGCATTGCTGCGAGGGTAGAAAATTCGAAATAGGTGAGGCTGATATTGTCTCTGACCTTGTCTATTTGTTCAAATGCATTGATGATTTCTTGATCACTACTATTCACGCCCTTGAGTTTAATGCGCTCATTGTACTCAAGTAAATGTGGAGAGGTGTAGCTTCCTGTTGTATAGCCTTCTGCAGATAAAATAGCATCTAGCATTGCAACACAGGAACCTTTGCCGTTTGTGCCAGCGACCGTAATAATAGGAAAAGTAGGATGTAGTAAGTTAAGTTTTTTGGCTACCTGCCCAATCCTTTTTAAGCCAAGATCAATTTCAGAGAGGTGTAAAGTTTCTTGCCAAGTTAGCCATTGCTCTAAAGTTTTTCTCATTTAGACGGAGTTAACAGGGCAAAGTGAATATGACCTTATCTCGTATTGGAAACTAACGATACAAAGTGTGCAATTGTTAAAAAAAGGGGGGGGTGCCATATAGTGTTTTGAGCAATTAACTACGGGGCTACTCTTATTAATCACCATCATCTAGTTTATCTTTATCCTGCTCATCTTCTTTATCTTCTGCTTTGATCGGTTCAGGCTGTTGAATCGCATCGATTTCAGACATGTTTGAAGGACGAGGTTTATGGGTAAACATACAGAGCATATCGGCTATTTCTTGACGTAAAAGGTGACGTGGAATAATACGGTCAATAGCGCCTTTCTCAATGAGGAATTCACTGCGTTGGAATCCTTCTGGAAGTTTTTCTCCTACCGTTTGTTCAATTACACGTGGACCTGCAAAACCAATAAGAGCTTTAGGTTCTGCAATAATAGTGTCACCAAGCATAGCAAAACTAGCAGAAACACCACCCATAGTAGGGTCTGTGAGCACGGATATAAAAGGTAAGCCAGCATCAGATAATTTAGTCAGTGCGGCGCTGGTTTTTGCCATTTGCATGAGAGAGAAAAGTGCTTCTTGCATGCGTGCCCCACCACTAGCGGAATAGACAACATAGGGAATATTTTCACGTAAACAAATATTCACGCCCTGTACAAAGCGCTCTCCCACTACGGATCCCATCGAACCACCCATAAAACGAAAATCAAAGGCTGCAGCAACCAGTGGTACACCATGGACAGCGCCTTTCATAACAATAAGAGCATCCTTCTCTTCGGTCGCTTTTTGTGCGGCTACAATACGATCTTTGTACTTTTTACTGTCTTTAAACTTAAGTATGTCAATGGGCGTGACATTTTCTGCAATTTCTTCACGGTTGTCTTTATCAAGAAATAAATCAAGGCGTTTACGTCCACCAAGTCGTTCGTGGTATTCACATTTTGGGCAGACTTCAAGGTTTCTTTCCATATCTGCTCTGTATAGAACGGCATTGCAGGCAGGGCATTTATGCCACAAACCTTCAGGAATAGATTTCTTCCGTGCAGTCGTAGCTTCTGTACGAATTCTTGATGGGATTAGCTTTTCAAACCAACTCATTATTTATAGCCCTTTATTTTATAACCTGTTCTACGCGTCTATTGCCGTACGCATTGAGGTTAATAGCGTACCTATTTGATCCATTATTGTATCAGCATCATCGATATTGTTTTCAATAATTTTCACAATTGCACTGCCAACGATAACACCATCGGAAACTTTTGAGACCGCAGAGGCGCTATCTGCATCTTTAATCCCAAAACCTACCCCTACAGGCATGTCTGAAATCGTTTTAATGATTTTAACTCTTGCTTTTACTTCCTCAACATTGAGAGCGCTTGAACCCGTAACCCCTTTAAGAGAAACATAATAAAGGAAGCCACTACCCGCATTAGCAATCTTTTGGATGCGCTCATGTGTTGTCGTGGGAGATATTAAAAATATCGGATCTATGGAAGCATTTTTAAGAATAGGTATTAGTTCATCACCTTCTTCAGGTGGTAAGTCCACGGTTAATAAACCATCAACGCCAGCTTTAGAAGCTGCCTCAGCAAACTGGGGGTAACCCATGGCTTCTACGGGGTTTAAGTAGCCCATAAAAATAATCGGTGTGATGCTATTGGTTTTGCGAAATTCTTCGGTCATCGCAATCACATCACGAAGGCTGGTGTGATGTACCAAGGCACGTTCACAGGCCAACTGAACGGTGGGACCATCTGCCATTGGATCAGAGAAAGGGATGCCTAGTTCAATAATATCTGCCCCAGATTCAACCATACGATGCATCAACGGAACAGTGATAGAAGGATTAGAATCCCCTGCTGTGATGTAAGGAATTAATGCTTTTTTGCCCTGCTGTTTAAGTGTGGCAAAACATTCAGTGAGTCTTTGACTCATAGTTTTATCCCCTCCAGTGCAGCGATGGTGTTGATGTCTTTATCGCCACGTCCTGATAAATTGACAATGATGTTTTTGTTTTTATCCATAGTAGGTGCTAGCTTCATTGCATAGGCTAAAGCATGGCTACTTTCTAAGGCAGGAATAATGCCTTCAATTCGTGTTAATGAATGAAAAGCTTGCATCGCTTCATCATCTGTTATGGCAACATAATTGGCACGTCCAATGTCTTTTAAAAAACAATGCTCAGGACCTACACCGGGATAATCTAAACCAGCGGATATTGAATGCGGTTCAATGACTTGACCATCTTTATCCGCCATTAAATACATACGATTTCCATGAAGTACCCCTGGTTTTGCCATATTCAGTGGGGCTGCATGCTCACCTGTTTCTAAACCATGACCGGCTGCTTCAACGCCATAAATATCCACATCAAGATCTGCCAGAAACTCATGGAATAAACCAATCGCGTTAGAGCCGCCACCGATACAAGCAACAAGAGCATCAGGCAAGCGACCTGTTTGCTCTAGACATTGCTCTTTAGCTTCGCGACCTATTATGGTTTGAAAATCACGCACCATAACGGGATAAGGGTGGGGTCCAGCAACCGTACCGATACAATAAAAAGTATCATCAACATTGGTTACCCAATCACGCATTGCTTCATTAAGTGCATCTTTTAATGTTTTTGAACCTGAAGAAACAGGTCGAACTTCTGCGCCTAAAAGTTTCATACGATAGACATTAGGTGCTTGACGTGCAACATCAACTTCACCCATATAAACGACGCATTCAAGCCCTAAACGAGCAGCGATTGTTGCTGTGGCAACACCATGTTGACCGGCACCAGTTTCTGCAATAATGCGAGGCTTTCCCATGTGTTTAGCAAGGAGTGCTTGCCCAATGGTATTATTAATTTTGTGCGCGCCTGTATGATTAAGGTCTTCACGTTTCAAGTAAATCTGTGCACCACTGAGCTCTTGTGACCAACGTTTTGCATGATAAAGCGGACTAGGGCGACCCACATAATGACGTAGGTCATTATCGTAATCAGCTTGAAACTTAGGATCATTTTTAAGTGTTGTGTAGGCATCGTCAAGCGCTTCAATCGCATCCATCAAGGTCTCTGCGGCGAAGCGTCCACCATATATCCCAAAATGACCCTTGTTATTAGGGAAAGCACTCCAATCAATTGATGCAAGATCAATATTGTCACTCGTTATATCACTTGGCACGTGTTACCTCTGTCTTTTGGATATTCATAAAGAGCTGTATAATTTTTTGTTTGTCTTTAATTCCTGGTTGTCTTTCGACGCCACTGCTTAAATCAAATGCGTAAACGGATGTTTGTTTGATCGCATCTGAAATATTATCTGGGTTTAGTCCACCTGCAAGAATAATCGGTTTATTAATATTTTGTGGAATCTTACTCCAGTTAAAGGTTTCACCGGTTCCACCTGCTTTGCCCTTAGCATGACTGTCTATTAAGAAGCCTTTTGCCTCGCTAAACTGATTTGTGTACTGAACAAAATCCTCAGCACTTTTCATTCCTTTCATTCCAACTGCCTTAATATAAGGGTGACTGAAAGATGCACAATACTCAGCGGTTTCAGAACCATGAAATTGTAACAAATCCAATGGTACTGTCGCTAGAACTGAATTGACAAATTCTGAGGGTGCATCAAGGAATAAACCAACACTTGTTATGAAGGGAGGGAGGCTATTACAGATTTCCCTTGCTTTATTAATGCTGATATTACGTGGGCTTTTCTCATAGAAAACTAAGCCGATAGCATCGGCACCAGCGGTGCAGGCATTATCCGCATCTTCTATTGAAGTTATGCCACAAATTTTAACACGTATGTGTGAAGCTGAATTCATCCTAAGACGGTAGCACATGCAGGAGAAAGTATGAATATGCAATAGGCAATAATTTTATAGATACAGTGAGAAACTCGATTGAAAATGTTAGAGAAGTGTCAATGTTCAAAAAAAGGGGGGGGTGCCATTGACCACCGTACGGATAAAGGTTATTACTTCAGCTCTTAAAGGTATTTGTGATTGTTAACTAATTGAGACCTCAGCATAACTTAGAAATGGTTAAAATCATCCTACTTTCCTTGTAAATCTTGCTAATAGCGCACTATTAGCAAGATTCAGGCTTAATCAGAATAATGGTATTGCATTTTTCTTCGCCACTAGGTTATGCAGAGGTCCCTAATTGATTTTATTTAAGAATAAAGAATTGGTGCATCTAGTTCTTTATGAATCATATTGGCTAGTTTTGGTTCTATATTTAAACCTTTAGCCAGTTGATCTAAGTAATGAGCTTCTTTATTGCTGTCTAAATCAATTGCCATTAGTGATACAGCATAAATTTGCTGTTCCATACCTCTTGGAATACTTCTTACAAAGGCATCTACATCTAAAGGTGCACGGAATTCATTGCGAACGAAGTTAATTTCATCCTGTGTGACATCCCCCAGTTTCCCAATAACTTTTTCTTGCTCTGCTTCATCGATACTACCATCAGACTTAGCTGCATTAATCATTGCGCGAATGATCAACGTTGCTTGATCAGTTGCTTCTTGGTGATTCACACCCATCGGTAGATGGTCACAGTTTTCATGTCCTGGATTAGCTGCGGATTTGTTTTGTGTCTGTGCATATTTCGTTAATGCTCCACCAAGTAATCCACCTAAACCACCAGCACCACCCATATTGCTACCAGAGTTATTATTACTAGAACCGCCACCTAATAGGCTGCCAAGTAAGTCGCCCATGCCTCCACTAGATGGAGCTTGGCGTTGTTGTGTTTGACCGCCAACTAGACTACCTAGGATATCTCCGAGTCCGCCACCTGTCCGTTGTGCAGCTCTACCACTACCACCAAGTAATCCGCCTAAAATATCAGCCATGCCGCCGCCAGAAGTCGATTGCTGTCCACCACCAATAAGACCACCTAGAATATCACCTAAAGCGCCACCACCTTGAGTCTGTTGGTTTTGAGATCCTCCCAGTGCAGAACCAAGGATGCTGCCAAGGACATTTCCTCCAGAGCCTTTTGATAACGCTCCACTGCCAAGTAAGCTTCCCAGAATTTTAATTGTGTCAATACCGTTCATTTTTTCTCCTTTGAGTTATGCTGAGGTCTCTAATACCCATTCAGACTATGAAATAGTCTAGCACATATGTTTGATTAGAAAGAAAATTTGCTAATCACATCACTAACATAGGTCTTAGTTTTTAAAATACAAGTATTAAGATTACAAGCATATATAATGAATTGGTTCAGATCTTTGGTGGTTACAAGGTGTTTGTGTTACTGATTGATTAAATTAAACGCTGTTATATCGATACCTCAGCATAATTTAGGTGACGAGTAAAAATGTCTAAAATATATCTGCTTTTCGTTGTGAGTTTTTCTAATAGCCAATTATTAGCAACGATTTACGCTTCAATCAGAATTATTTTATCGCATTTTTCTTTCCCTGCTGAGTTATGCTGAGGTCTAATGTCAATAGTCATAGTCTAGGTTCTTAGAGTGAAAAAACAACAAAAAAGGCAATGCCAACCTTGTACAGCGTGTTGCGATGGTTGGGTGAAGATGGATATTAAGGGCATACCTGTTTACCCTGGAAGTGCTTGTCCTCATAGTACTAAACAAGGATGTGATGATTATGATAATCGGCCAGTGAATCCTTGTGATAATTTCAATTGCGGATGGATTATGAAGGAGAGCCCCCTGCCAGACTGGATGAAACCAAATAATAGTAAGGTAATGCTTGTTTTTGATAAGTTGCAGTGGCTAGGTCTATCGGTAGACTTGGCGGTTCCTGTTGGAAAACGAATTCCACCAAGAAGTTTGAATTGGTTGAAACAATTTTCTGAACAATATAATCGCCCATTGTTATATATGGAGCATGAAAAAAAGAAGGATATTTTTCAAGAGAAACCACTAATATTTGCTTATGGACCATCGGAATTTCAACAGCAAATGTCCGAATGGCAGGCACAAGGTAAGACATTCTGGTAATTGTTATTTTAATCAGTGGTTGATTCTCTTTATAAGAAGAGGGCTTTCAATCAAAGGTTAAGTTCAGAGGATTTTCTGAGTCAATATCATCCATAAAGGGTTTGTTCCTATCCATATGAGTGACTTGATAAACGAGCCCCATCCAGTTTGCTAAAATGGCTGCCGCAGTATCATGCCAGCTGTTATCAATATGATCGCTAATGAGTGCTTCTGGGAAGGCAGGTAGATTGCCACCTTTATTGTCAATAGCGCGAATCAATCGATACTGGTATTCATCAAAAATAGCTTGGGTATAGCGATCAAAGTAATTTACGGGAAAAGGAGGGTATTCTATTTTTTCACCATGGTTATATCGAAGCGAAAACTGTCCTACTTCACGTTTATATTCTTTTAGTAAGCTAATGCTATCGTATTCTGGATGACCTTGAAAATATACTGTTCTAAAACCGTCAGAGCTGACGGCCATTTGTACTCCCGCGTCCTTACTCTCAGCAAGAATATGCAAACCTGCCTCTAAAAATTGTGCACGATCAATTTGATTGAAGCGTGAATGAGGAACATCAAAACTGGTGTTAATTCCTCTCACAAGTGGGTGCTTTTTATTCGTAACTCGGTGGCTATAAACACCCCAACGCTTGCTATTTAGGCGATAGCGGGGTTGTTTATAAATTAATTCTAAAGATGCATGTGTTGCTAAGCAGGAGCACAAGGTTGAGGTCACATTCTGATGACTCCATTTAATCACTTCACCTAATGGTTCAAAGTAAACTTCATCTGAAAGATTGAGGTGCGTAACCGTTGCGCCTGTAATGATAAGTGCATCCAATCCCATCGCTTTAATTTCATCAAAACTAGCATAGTGCTGATCTATATGCGATTGTGTTTTTTGATCCCGCTTTATAATCGGTAAGGTGAATAGATGAACGTAAAATTGTGCAATACGATTAGTTTCACCAATTAAACGTAAAAACTGACGTTCTGTTGCTTGTAGTGCTGCATTTGGCATCATATTGAGTATGCCAATATGCAGCGCACGGATATCTTGTTGACTTGCCTGACCTGGGCGCAACACAACCTGTCCTTCTTGTTTCAGTCGTTCAAAGGTAGGTAAATTATTATGGGCTACTAATGGCATAGGTATTAACCTTGTTCATCCATGGCTTTTTCAACCAAGTTCAAAAAATCAGTTTCACTTTTTACCTGATATAAGTCTTCTGTTTTAATGGTATAGCCATATTTTTGCGCAATCTCTTCATAGCGAGGAATACGCGCATAAAAAAGGCGTGGGAAAACCCAGCGCACAAAATCATTAGGGTTTATCATCGCAACATATTCAAGATTGTTTTCTTGCATGTAAATTTCAAGTTGCTCATCCAGATACTCTGCACGGTAATACATGGGCTTTGGAGCTGCTGTAGCACGTTCAATTAAGCGTCTCTCGTCTTCTTTATTGGCTTGAATGTAAATGAAAATAGTGTGTTCCGCTAGCATATCTAATAAATTGTTATCATCCAACTCACATAAACTGCCACCTGCATCATTAATAAAATGGTTTAAACCATATATTTGTTGTGCTTTATTTATAAATTCAGGCACATCATGCATAGCAGCAATTTCAGCTTCATTAAAAAGTTGCTGACGACGTTTGAAATCTGCTAGAGGTAGTCCACCATGTTCAGGGTCACCGATTTTCCCAAGAAAGGTGGAGACGACTTCCAGATTTTCAAAGGTAATATTGTTGTTGATGTAGATTGAATCAGAACGCAATAAATCGCGTAGGAAGGGAATTTGCATAGCTTGGATTTTGATATTATCCAAGATAGGCTCATTAAGATAACGAGTACCTATACGGTAGTCTCCAGAATAATGGAACCAGTCACTATCGCGCAAAATTTTAGAGAGAAAAGTTTTTCCAACGCCAGACATACCCAGCAATGTAATGGATTTGTGTTGTTTATTGCGAAATTCTTTAGCCGTTAGTTTCACGTTGCTAGCCTGTAAATGAATGGTGGTTGGGATTATAAACGTATCTTTTTGGTATCTCTATTAAATTAGTTTTTATCTGAGGAGAGTGGTAAAGGGGTATCGTTACAAATTTACATACAAGTCGGAGATGTCATTAAGCATCAATACGGTTTTTCTTAGAGCTGTTTCTTTGCCGAGATAGTGCACAAGTCTCTCTACCAACATAGGCACTCCAGTGGAAGGCGTAGCGAAAGCGATGTTTCGCCTAACGGGTCAGTGAGCAGTTGTCTCGTTTCACTTAGCCCAGCGCTTGTGGCGCTTTAAAAAGCAAAAAAGCCCATGAAAAATCATAGGCTTTGAAAAGTTAATTCTAGTTAAAGTCTACAATTCATCATCTTCATCAACAAAGGTGCCGATTGCTTGTTTTTCTACTTCTTCGATATCACTATCTGCATCAGGAACTACAGCAACTTTGATTTTTGTTTCAACGTCATTTTGTAAATGTATGAGTATTTCATAGTCACCTATACGACGAATCGGACCTTCAGGCATTCTAATTTCACTCGCTTGGACTTCTATGTCTTTTGCAGCACAGGCACCAATAATTTCATGAAGAGATACTGAACCAAATAGCTTTCCACCTTGACCAGCTCTGGTTTCAATTTCTAACTCTAAGCCTTTGAATGGTATTAAGCGATCTTCTGCTGCTTTGGTTCTTTTCGCTGCTGCTTTCTCTAAATCAGCACGGATATGTTCAAACTCATCAATATTTGTTTTTGTTGCAACTTTAGCTTTCTTTTGAGGAACTAAAAAGTTACGAGCAAAGCCAGATTTGACATCTACTATGTCTCCAATCACACCCAAATTTTCAATTCTTTCCATTAAAATTACTTGCATGGTTATCACCTTTACTATGTAGCTTTAGCTACTTTAAATTAATTTATTTTCTTGCGACGGAAATTGACAAAATTGTCAATCACACCAAAGGTCGCAAGTAATACAATCATTTGTATAAACAGTATAAAAACTAAAATATATAGACCAATTAACCAGCCTGAATTTAATTCATATTGTTTAACTAATGCATGCACCAGAGACAAGCCCTGAAACATGAAAATTACTATACCCACCATAATTAATTCAATCATCAGGTGGTTGTTTGATACTACAGCCAGTGCAGTTCCAGCTAGGAATACAAGTGCTGCTTGCTTTCCTAGAGTTATTTGACGAAATTCCTCACCAAATCCACCTGGGTTATAAAGCAACGCTTGCCAGTTTCGCGCAATAATCAATGACACTATCGTGATCAAAGCGAATGTTGCGGCGAATGTTCCTGTCATCCAGCTTGAGATATTATTGACCATATCATCAATCTGTTTGTCAGTTTGCTGGTAGCTTTGCTTTAGCAGAGGTTTTAGCTGCTCCATTACTGTCGTCCAATATGCTATCGCATCTGAAACTATGAAATGGAATAATAAAACACCTGCTGTCGCAAGAAGTAGGACTAACTGTAAGGTTCTACTCCATGATTTTGTCAATGCAAGTACACTTGCTGTGACAACCATTGGCAACCACGTTGCTAATCCTGCTAATAAAGCACTGCTGGGCTGCTGGTGTATTGCTGTGCTAACAAGTATTAACGCAACAATAGCCAGTACCGTATATAAAATACCTTGTTGCCAACCCTGTCGTAATGTAATCAGTGCAATAGCGGCACTGCTAAAAACGATAAGTGGTGGCATAACTAAGGAGATCAGGGTGGATAAGACAACAAATATTGCTGCCTGCATCCGGCCTGCCATGATAAAGCCGGCCATTTTTCAAGCTCCTTATTTTTTCTTACTTGTGTTGATCCGTGTAAGGAATCAAAGCTAAAAAGCGAGCACGTTTAATTGCGGTAGCTAACTGACGTTGATACTTAGCTTTTGTTCCAGTAACACGGCTTGGTACAATTTTACCTGTTTCTGTAATGAATGCTTTAAGTGTGTCGAGATCTTTGTAATCAATTTCCTTTACACCTTCTTTGGTAAAACGACAAAATTTTTGACGACGAAAACGATGTGCCATGACTATCTCCTTTATCTACGCTGTTGTTTTCTTTCTGCTTTTTTCTCGGCTTCTTTACTAAGAAGAGAGGCTTCAGTTTCTGCTTCATCACGGCGTATAACCATATCGCGCAGAACGGCATCATTAAAGCGGAAAAGATCTTCAAGTTCACTTAGTGTAGAAGAATCACATTCTACATTCATTAACACATAATGTGCTTTATGTAACTTAACGATAGGATAGGCTAAAGGGCGTCGACCCCAGTCTTCTAAACGATGCATGCTGCCTTTGTTATCTTCAACTACTTTACGGTAGCGTTCCAGCATGCCTGGAATTTGTTCGCTTTGATCAGGATGGATCAATATAACGATTTCATAATGTCTCATAGTATCTCCTTATGGACAAGTTGGCCGCATTTTTACTGACTATCACACAAATTAAAGCTCTTTAGTGTGGTTGTAAAAAAATACAGCAAGGAGGGGTCAATGACCCACGAAACGCGGCATTATCATAGAGTGTTGTTTAAATGTCAATCAATCGATGCGCTTAAAAGCGGAAAAAATTGAGAACATAACCTACACTTAGTTTATCAATAGTAAATATCGATGGTTACTTTATTTAAATTATTAAATTGTTAAAAAAGTAGGGGTGCCATAGGGTTTGTCAAAAAAATTCATGGAATTAACTCAAATATAGATGGATTCAATGTTTTTAGTTTAAAAGAAATGAATTGTTTTTAGTTTTGCATCCTTTTTGAAGGATAGAGAGTAACTATTCTCACTTTGTTAATTCTAGAATAAACTAATTAGTAGTTGTGATGGATTGTAGTCTTGTTGTATGTACTTTAAGAGGGTGTTTTTTGTGAAATGGTCTGCATTATTGATAGATGACGAGAGTGTTAGTCAAAATACTAATATAACGTCATTACTTGAATCAAAGGTTCAGAATATTTCTATTCAAAATATTTCTATATCTGCATTTAAAACAAAACAAAAGGAAGAGGGTACTGACTTATCTGATTTTGATGTTTGTATAACTTCTGATCGTGTTACAGCGATATCTTTACGGTCAAATGAAAAGCATGTTGTTTACTGGGAAAGCTTATCTGATTTGTCATCGCAGATAGATGTATCTTTACAGTTATCCAGAACAACTAAACAATTTCCTTTGGATTTGAAAGATTGGAAGCTTGTAGAGGTTTTACACAATAGCAAGGATGCAATTATTTATCGTGCTGTTGATAAAAATGGTCTTGTTGCTGCAATTAAACGTTTTAAGTTTACTTCTCAGCAGTTATCTAAGGAAACAATTAAACACTTTCTTGATCGTGTAAAGAGGCAATGTGGTCTTCGCTCTAAAAGGTTGGTACATATTTTCGATGGTGGAATCTGTGATAATACATTTTATCTTGTTATGGAATACCTTCAGTATGGAACCTTAAGACAAACCATAGATGGTTGTGATAAAAAACTACCACTGATACATGCTTTACTTTGGTTTGAGGAAATAGTTTTAGCATTGGATAGTGTGCACCAAGCTAGTCTTGTTCATCGTGACTTAAAAATCGATAATATTATGTTGCGTGATGATGGTAGTCTGGCACTGACAGATTATGGTATTTCAAAAAGAATTTTGTTGGATGCAGGTTTTCTTGACGAGAATGAACTGCATTGTTCGCCTCACTACGTTAGTCCCGAACAAGTTAATGGTGAGGTTTGTACTCAGGCATCTGATATTTACAGTCTAGGTGTTATTTTTTATGAACTACTTACAGGAGAAAAGCCTTACTCAGGGAAACAGGCTTTTGAATTGATGATGCAACATGTGATGGCCCCAGTGCCAACACTTCCTAATGACTATAGTCAGTATCAATCTATGGTAGATAAAATGATGGCGAAAAATCCTGATGATCGATACGTAAGTGCTGTGAATGCGATAGAAAACTTGATTAAAGCTGCTTAGAATTTCGGTAAAGTCCTATTTGTTTTAGACGGGGATAGGTGTCTACAAATACCCCAATGATTGCATTTCTTTACGACAGGCAGAGATAATTCTATCCTGCAGTTTAGGCGCTAATTCCTGTTTCCAGCGTTGAGATTCACCCTTGTGGAAAAACTCCTGTCCTACACCTTCTCGAAATCCTTCTTTCTCTTCTTGTTTTCTTAGTTTGTCAAACTGGCACGACTCAATACTTTTTGTGACAAGCTCAGCATCATAATCTAGACCTAGGAATTTAATAATTTCACTGAGTATGTCAAATGGTTTTGTTAATAGATCTTCGTAACGAAGAGCGTAGACAGGGTATGGGAGCTCACGCATCCATGATGACACATGGATAGCCCATGATAACTGAGGAGTATAGAGACCTTTGTTAGGAAAACGCATTAAGGATTTATTGTCCAATAAAGTATCAATGGCATCATTAATGCTTGCTGAGTTGTAATGGTTCTTAAAAGATAGTGCAAGATCTCTTGGGTCGCGAACGATATAAATAGCTGCGCGAGTAATATCGTGTGGGATTTGAGCAACACCCGATAAGTCTATATTACAATCATGTGTTTTCAACATTAAATTACCATCAGCATCTTCAAGCATTCGCATCATTGCAGCAGGTTTAATAAGCGCTTGATCGCTCATAGCCCAGTCATTAATCGGTCTATTTATAATGTCATCATAGTATTCAGGGTTTTTGTCTCCTGTTTGCATAATGTTGTTGATATGGATTTCACCACCATTGTTATAAGCTGTAATAAGTGCGCGAATCCAAGTGTTACCACTGCGCGGAAAGCTGGCAATCCAAGTTATTTTGTTAGTATCGGTAGTCATTATTATGATTCTTGATAGTTAGTATTGAAAACAAAGTCATGAGTTTTTGTGTTTTCGCCACTCGATAAAGCTATACGGCTTTTAAATGTGTTTGAGGGAGCTATTTAAACGACAATGGTGCTTAAAAGCAATACATGTTTATAAGATATTTTTGTTACACATGCTTCTGGAAAACATTCTTTTTGATGAATATTTAATTTAAATCAGAGACCTAGAAGTAAATTAAGGAGTAAATAAAGAAAAAATAGAGGATGGGGTCTTTGGGTTTAGTATTTAGCAACAAAGCGTTGTAGTTAAAAACTAGCAAAGCTATCAGAAGTCTGTACGCTGTATTTAAAGGGGGAATGATAAATTCATGTTGTATTTATGCAACATATTTAACCACTGTTGTTTTTTTTTAACAAATTAGGTTGCATAAATGTTGTTTTATACTTAAAGTATACGGGCGCTGAGTGAAGTTTGAAGGAAACTAAACAAGGCTTTTTACTAATTATCGGGGTTAATTCGATGAAAAAAGATATTCTTATTAAAAGTGCGATTGCAACTGCAATTGCTGCAGTAACAACTGTTACTACAATTGCTGATACAAAACTTTACGGTCGTTTCCGTGCAGCTGTTGTTTGTACAGATGATGGTTCTAATGATGATTGTGGTTTAGAAAACCGCTCTTCACGCTTCGGCATAAAAGCAAGTAATGAAATCAGCGATGGTTTAACTGCATTTGGTCGTTACGAGTTTGGTGTTAACCTTGATGAAGGTCACCTATCTAATAGCGAAGGAACAAACCGTTTAGCCTATGTTGGTCTTAAAGGTGGTTTCGGTGAGTTTTCTGTTGGTACTCGTTGGTCACCAATGTACAACTACGTAACTAGCCCAGTTGATCCATTTCAAATGCTAGGTGGAACAAATGCTGATAATGGTTACATTTCTTCTTTCCGTAGAAGCGATACAATCAACTACAAAAACAAATTTGGAGCAGCTGGCGTTCATGTTCAGGTTCAAATGGATGATAAAGACGCTGGAAATGATGCGGTTGATGAGTTCCAAATTGGTGCTGGTTTCAAAGCAGGTTCTATAAATCTTGGTCTTGCTTATGTTGATACTACAGACAAAGAATCAGTTTTAGGTCTTCATGGTGGAACTAAGTTCGGTCCAATCGGTGTTGGCGTATCTTACTATACTAAAGATTCAGATACAGCTGGTGCAGACGAAGATGCTATACTTGGTTTAGCAAGCTACGGCATGGGTGGTGGTAAAACTATCAACCTAAGCTATGGTGTGAATATGCCTGATTCAGGTAATTCTGATCCATCAACAATTGCTGCTGAATACGAGCACAAGCTAAGCAAGAATTTCCGTTGGTTTGCTGCTGTACAGAATCAAGATCTTGATGCTGCTGGTACTGACGATGTACTTAAATACGGTGCAGGTATGCGTCTAGAATTCTAATTTTTGTTTTTTTAGAATTGTTTAAAAAAGAGCACCTTATAGGTGCTCTTTTTTTTGCCTCATGATATTAAGATACACTTTCAATGTGTGAAACTTATTCAATAATAAATTCACAGAATAGTGTTTATAAGTATAATGACGTATTCTTGATTGATTAATAGGTTAGATATGTTGATGAGTAGCAATATTAGTAAATCAAATGTGAGTCTACAAAAATTTACAGAAGAATCGACACACTGTGATAGAGAAAAATGGCGCAATTTAAATTTGCAGTTTAGTCATTCCCCTAATAATTTGAAGTTGGGTACTCAACGTATTTTATTTTGTCTAGAGCACGACTTAACCGAGTTTCTTGCTGGTGCACTTCAGGATTTATTTGTTAGCTTAGAAGATAGTGGTTGGTCTTTACGGCATCGAATGTACAATCTTTGTAGCCCTTTGCTACAGTATACTGAAAGAAAGTATTTTCAAAAGTGGCTAGCTGATAGTACTGATACTGAAATTGAGTATATAAGCTTTTCAGGTTCAGTTTTAATGAGCCAAAGTGTGAGTAGAGTTAATGATGACTTGAATAAAAATAATATTGATGAGATTCAATTGCTGGCACATGAGTTGATAGAAAAAGGGAAACTCGCTAAAGCTCAAAGATTATTAGAGGAAACTTGTCTTAATAATCACAAATTAAAACCAATTAACCAAGAATTACAACAATTCTATTTCTATTCGGAAAATAAAAATGCTTTGTCTGGCTTTATTTTGACTTTACAAGGTGCTAAAAAGAAACCTTTGAAGTCATGGCTAGAATTACAAGAAAAATCAAAATCTTGGCAAGCATAAAATCACATAAGGATTGAAATTAATTTATATGAAGAAGAATATTATTCAAACCCTCGTATTTAGGGTCTTTATTATCGTTTCTGTTTTTTCGACGGTTGGAGTATCAGCTGAAGAAACTTATAGGGTAAAGTCTTCTGATAACCTGAAGAAAATTGTTAATAGATTCTATGCGGATAGTGATCTCTCAAAATCACAAATATATGTTGGTATATTAGAAAGAAACCCTAGCGCATTTAAAAATGGAAATATTAATGCGCTGATGAAAGGGCGCCGTTTAGTGTTGCCAGACGAAAGCACTATACAATTCATTTCAAAAGACTATGTTGAAGAGATACTTTCAGGTGGCTTAGATAAGAAAAAAAAGAGAAGAAATAAAGTTACTAATACATCTGGAACGAAAAACAACAACAAAATAAAAAAATTAAAGAAGAAGCAGAATCAACAAACTAAGCAAATTACTGATTTGAAGAAAGAAGGTAATGATCTTAAAAAAAGGCTTGAAACATTAATTTTAGAAAAAAAAGACAGAGATATTAAGTTAGCAAAATTAGAAATCTCACTTAACAACACAATAAAAGATTTAAAAACAAAAAAAGACAGCAGTCCTGATTTATCCAATAAGATTGATAAACTGGTAAAATATAAAACTGAAAATCTTCTTAATGAGAATGAAGCCTTACAGGAGCAATTAAAGAAGTCGAAAAGTGAATTGGCAGAAAATAATAATTCAACTATGGCGTTACAACGTCGTTTTAATGATTTGCAAGATTATCAAGAAGAGAAAAGTAAAGCTGATTCTGAGCCTTCACTGATATCATCAAAGAACCCACAAATTACTTTTTCTAATCAGGAAACTATTAACCAAGATAATGGCACCTTTTGGAAACTCCCTTGGTTTATAATTGCCTTAGGGTTATTGGTATTAAGTTTAATTAGTTGGTTATTCTTGAAAAAGAAAAAGGATGATGATTTTAATATCAGTGATGAGTTTGCAGATGTTAGAGTTAAGCAAGTGAGAAGCTTAGATGAACAGTCTATTGATAAAACCTTTGAAGAGGTGCCACTGGAATCAACAATCAAATTAGATATGGCAAGAGCTTATATTGACTCAGGCGACATAGTAGCAGCTCAAGATATACTCCAAGAGGTTGTTAATAATGGTAGTTTAGATCAAATAAAACAGGCTGAAGAGATCTTGTTAGGAATCCAGTAAATGAATCCAGTGTATAACTGGAATCTCGCTGGCTTCCTGTAAATGTGTTTGGCAACCGATATTGGCAGTCACTATCAACTCGGGTTTGTTTTTTAGCAGATTGTTTATTTTATTTGTTTGTAGTTTTCCTGATATTTCTGCTTGTAAAATTGAGTAGGTTCCTGCTGAACCACAACACAGATGTTGGTCTGTTACAGGAAGCAGTTTATGCCCGCAATCATTCAAAATAGTTTCTACTACTCCATTGATTTTTTGACCATGTTGTAATGTACAAGGTGGGTGCCAACTAATATTTTTACTTTCTTTTGCTGATAGCTTTTTATAATCTTCTTTAATGATTATCTCTGAAATATCTTTGCAAAGCTCCGACACGCGTCTTGCTTTATCTGCATATTCAGTATCATCTTTTAAATGATGGGCATAATCCTTAACCATTGCGCCACAGCCACTAGCAGTGATAACAATGGCTTCTGCACCGCTTTCAATTTCTGACCACCAAGCATCAATATTATTTCTCATAAATATCTTGGCTTCTTCTTCTGCTGATAAATGCTGACTGACTGCACCACAACATCCTGCATTTTTTAATGATATAAGGGTAATACCTAAATTGTGTAGAACGCGTGCAGTGGCTGTATTAATATCAGGTGATAGCGCAGGTTGTACACAGCCGTTTAGTATTAACATTCTCCGGCTATGTTTAGCGAGAGGGACTTTGCCTTTGCTAACTTTTTTTGCAATCTTCTTGCGGATTGATTTTGGCGTTAAAGGTTTAAATAATTGCCCTGCCTTTAGTAATGGTGTGAACCGATTTTGGTAAGGTAATATATTGAGTAACAATTTTCTTTTAAAGCGTTCGTTAAATGTTCTAGGTACCTTTTTATCGATGAGTTTGCGACCGATATCAAGTAAATGACCATATTCGACACCTGAAGGACAGGTTGTTTCACAGTTGCGGCAGGTCAAACAACGATCTAAATGAAGTTGTGTTGAGCGAGTTGCTGTTTTACCTTCGAGTAGTTGTTTAATAAGGTAAATACGACCTCGTGGTCCATCTTTTTCATCGCCTAAAAGTTGATAGGTTGGGCAGGTAGCATTACAGAATCCACAGTGAACGCAGGTTCTTAATATTTTATTGGCTAGTTTGCCGTCTTCAGTCTTTAATAGTTCTGAGGAGAGTTCTGTTTTCATAAATTTTCATACATCCTTCCAGGATTAAAAATCCCGTGTGGATCCATTTTATTTTTTAATTGTTTGTACAGATGTAGTAATGGTTCTTCAAGTTTTGGAAAGTGAGGTGTTTCTGGTAAATCCCCTCGAAATAAAGTAGCAAATCCGTCTCTGGATTTGGCAATACTTTGGATAATATTGGCAGGCATATTAGAATTAACCCAACGTTGTGCTCCTCCCCATTCGATTAGTATATTGTCATCAATACGAGAGATTTGGCTTGACCCCGGAGGTAAAGATATGCGCCATAAGGGCTTATCAGTTCGCCCAAAGAAATGATGCTGCTGGTCTCTAATTTCTCTCCAGAAATCTTTCGCATCAGATAAGATCTCTCCTTTAATCTGTTGCTGACTATTTTCTAGAGTTTCTGTAGAGCCTGAAAGCCTTATATATGCTTGTTGATCAAACCACACAGTTGCAGTAATAGGGTGCTGCTTACTACGTAGTTCTTGGAAGAAGTCCAAACTCTGTTGTTGGTTTGCATCAAAACGAATGGTTAAGTCATGGCTAGGCTTTGGTAAAAGGCGTAAAGATACGCTTAAAATAACACCTAAAATACCTTGGGAGCGCACCATCAAACGAGACAGATCATAGCCTGCAACATTTTTCATAACTTGACCGCCAAAGTTTACAATTTCAGCATTGCCGTTAATCATTTGTACGCCGAGAATAGCATCACGAATTGATCCTGTGTAGGCACGACGTGGTCCACTTATTCCTGCTGCGATGGCACCTCCAATGGTTGCATTTTTAGAGTAAATTGGAGGTTCAAAAGGTAGGATTTGTTGCTGTTCAGCAAGTAACTTTTGTAATTCGCTTATGCGTGTTCCAGCTCTAACGGTGATACATAACTCAGTAGGCTCATAGGAGATAACGCCAGTGTGTTTACTGATATCTAAGGGTTTTCCAATCACTTCATTGCCATAAAATAACTTGCTTTTACCCGCATGGATAAATAGGGGTTGTTTGTTGTTAACAGCATCTTGAACCTGCTTTTGCAGCGTGGTACTTATATCGTTTTCTTTGATTTTCATTTCAAGCGCATTTAAGTAACAACAAAGTAGTTACAATTGTGTAAAAAAGGGGGGGGTGCCATATCATATTATTTAGCTCTAAATTAGCCCTAGAAACGTGGAATTTCAGGGTGTGGGAGTTCACCATTATGGACATGCATACCACCAAGTTCAGCGCAGCGGTGTAGTGTCGGTATGGCCTTCCCAGGGTTTAATAAAGAATCAGGATCAAACGCATGCTTAACTGCAAAGAACTGACTTAGTTCTTGTTCTGAGAACTGCAGGCACATTTGATCTATTTTCTCATGACCGACACCGTGTTCTCCTGTGATTGTTCCACCGACCTCAACACATAATTCTAAAATGTCAGCGCCAAATTTTTCAGTCACTTCCAGTTCACCTGGTATATTTGCATCGTATAAAATTAATGGGTGCAAATTGCCGTCACCTGCATGAAAAACATTAGCAACCCGCAAGCCATGTTGTTTAGATAATTCACTGATTCTTTTTAATACATAGGCGATTTGCTTGCGTGGAATAGTGCCATCCATACAATAATAATCAGGTGATATGCGACCTACAGCAGGGAAGGCAGATTTTCTACCCGCCCATAAACGCGCCTGTTCTTCACTAGAATTGGCAATCACAACATTTGCTGCATTGGCTTTTTGTAGTGTGGCTTCGACAATCTTAATTTGTTCATTGAGTTGTTGTTCGTCACCATCAAGCTCACACAGTAAAATAGCTTCAACATCCAGTGGGTAATTAGCCTTGGCAAAATCTTCGGCGGCATGAATAGCAGGTTTATCCATCATTTCCAAGCCTGCTGGAATGATGCCCTCAGCGATGATCTTAGCAACTGCATTTCCTGCATCCTCCACCTTGTCAAAAGATGCCATTAGCACACTGACTTTTTCAGGTTTAGGTAGCAATTTAACAATAATCTCAACAATAATACCCAGCATGCCTTCTGAGCCCGTGATCAGGGCAAGTAGATCAAGCCCTGGTGTATCAAGTGTTTGCGAGCCAAGGGTGATAATTTCACCATCAATTGTAACGATAGTCACCTGCTGGACATTATGAACCGTTAAACCGTATTTAAGGCAATGAACCCCACCAGCATTTTCTGCAACATTGCCACCAATGGAGCAGGCTATTTGTGAAGAAGGATCAGGTGCATAATATAAACCAAAGGGTCTAGCAGCTTCTGTAATGGCTAAATTTCTAACACCTGGTTGGACGCGAGCCATCTGTTTTTTTGTGTCAATTTCTAGGATCTGATTAAAACGTGATAACCCTAATATGATACCGCCTTCATGGGGTAATGCACCGCCAGAAAGCCCCGTGCCTGCACCTCGTGCAACAATGGGAATTTTTAATTGAGAACAAATACGGACGATGTTTTGGATTTGTTTAATGGTATCGGGTAGGGCTACTGCAATCGGTAGCTTTTGATAGGCAGATAAACCGTCGCATTCATAGGGTTTTAAATCTTCTTCAGAAGTATAAAGGTATTCAGAAGGTATGATTTCACCGAGTTGAAAAAGTAAACTATTGCGTGTATTTTTATCCAGAGACATATCCCCATTCTAACCTTTCGTATACACTGTTGCCTACAATTTCATGCCGAATTAACAATTTATTCATCAGAGGTGTTTTTGACACTTTCAATCGCACAAATTAGCGTTATCATGTTAGGCGGAGGTCTTGGCGCATTAATGCGATTCTTGCTTTCAAATGCTATCACAAATGGCTTTGGTAATGCATTTCCCTATGGGACATTGACTGTTAATGTATTGGGCTCTTTTGTGATGGGATTGTTAGCTGTTCTATTGATGGAACGGATGCAACTTGATCCTTTGATAAGACTGGGTGTTTTTGTGGGATTTCTCGGTGCGTTTACCACCTTTTCCACATTTTCAATGGAAACGATGAATTTATTTGAACAAGGGCAGATCATACGCGCACTCCTTAATATGTTACTGAGTGTCATACTGAGCGTATTTGCAGTATGGCTCGGTGTGATTTTAGGAAAACAACTAAGTTAAATAAGAGTTTAAAAGAATGTTAGATATAAAAATTTTAAGAAATGATGTGGAAGCAGTAGCAAAACAATTATCTAGACGCGGTTTTCAACTGGATATAGCTGAGTTTCAGTCGTTAGAAGATAAACGCAAGACATTACAAACAGCCACTCAAGAATTACAAAATGAGCGCAATGTACGTTCCAAATCTATTGGTCAAGCAAAAGCAAAAGGTGATGATATTCAACCTTTATTAGCAGAGGTGGCTGATCTTGGTGATAAATTAAAAGTTGCAGAGCAAGAACTATCTGAGTTGCAAACTGAGATTGATAACATTGTTATGGGTATTCCTAATCTTTTAAATGATTTAGTGCCAGAGGGTAAAAGTGAAGAAGATAATGTAGAAATTAGTCGTTGGGGTGAACCAATTGAATTCGACTTTGAAGTAAAAGATCATGTTGATCTTGGTGCAACAAAGGGCTGGATGGATTTTGAAACAGCGAGTAAGATTACAGGGTCTCGTTTTGTTGTGATGCGAGGTGAAATGGCGCAATTACATCGGGCGCTTATTCAATTTATGCTAGACACACACACCCGCGAACATGGCTATGAAGAAGTTTATGTACCCTATATGGTTAACGAAGATAGCCTTTATGGAACAGGGCAATTGCCTAAGTTTGCAGAAGATTTGTTTAAGGTTGAAGGCGAACAGAACTATTACTTAATTCCTACGGCTGAAGTTCCTGTTACTAATATTGTTAGAAATGAAATAGTAGATGCTAATCAATTACCCATAAAATATACTGCACATACACCTTGTTTTCGTTCTGAGGCAGGTTCTTATGGTAGAGACACACGAGGTTTAATTCGCCAACATCAGTTTGAAAAAGTGGAGTTACTACACTTTGTAAAACCTGATGATTCAGAAGAAGCATTAGAACAATTAAAACGCCATGCTGAAATTATTCTAGAAAAACTAAAGCTACCATACCGCACCATGGTGTTATGTGCAGGTGATACAGGATTTTCAGCGCATAAAACCTATGACCTAGAAGTATGGGTACCTGCTCAAAATACCTATCGTGAAATTTCATCTTGTTCAAATATGAAGGACTTTCAAGCACGTCGTATGCAAGCGCGTTTTCGTAATCCAGAGACAAAAAAACCAGAGCTACTTCATACCTTAAATGGTTCAGGGTTGGCCATCGGACGAACCTTAGTCGCTATCATTGAAAACTATCAACAGCAAGATGGCAGTATTCGTGTCCCTGATGTTCTTCAATCCTATATGGGGAATAAAGCGGTATTAGAGTCTGTGTAATTAACCATAAATAGTTTTCTAATGTCATCAATAGTAATGGCACCCCCCCCTTTTTTTAACAATTGCTTTGTAGCCCCACAAGGGCAATAAAGGACATCGACATCTCCTCAGGAGAAGTCGATAAAGATAAACTGCAATAACCTACCAGTTGTCTGATTGTTTCTGATAAAGATTGATGTTTATCAGAAATACGGTAATCTCTGAAGCATTATAAAAATAATTGGTTGTAATAAATTTATTAATTCGTTCCCCGTTAACGCGATTAATTGTTCTAAGTCCTATTACATATGCTTTTAAATAACTTAATAATAGAAATAATTACATGTTTAAAGCGAATAAAAAACAACAGGGTTTTTCCCTGATCGAAGTGTTGGTAAGCCTTCTTATACTTGGCGTTGGTATGCTTGGTCTAGGTGGATTACAAGTGGCTTCTATTAAAGGTGCAGAGAATGCACACACACGAAATATTGGAAATCAACTAGCATTTGATATGTCAGATAGAATGCGTGCTAATCAAGATGGCTCAGATGCAGGCTTTTATGAAAATAGCGTTAGTTGTACGACGGCTGGTATTCCTAATTGTCGAAGAAGAGGGGTCACTTGCTCACCTCAAGAAAGAGCGGACTTTGATACTCAAGAAATATTGTGTGGTATGAAAGTAGGTGTACATGCTAGGTCAGGAGGTATTGGAAATTCACTTCTAGGAGGTGAACTAGATGTTTCTTTTCAACCTGCTAACTGTGTCATGGCTAATATTCCTTATAATAATGCAGCCTATCAAATCGACATTACATGGGATCAAAGAAACCTTCATCAGAAGCAAAGCGGTGCTAACAATACACAGGATCAAATAGTCACTGTATGTGTGAATCCTTAAATAATTAAATCATAATAAATAACTAACTATGAAAAATAAAAATAAAATCATCAACAAAAATTTAAGCCTAGATACCCGTTATCAGTCAGGCTTGTCTTTGGTGGAATTAATGATTTCGATGGTGATTGGTTTATTTATGTTAGCTGGTGTTATTACTAGCTTCGTTGGAACCAAAGATTCTGATCATACTCGCAATGCAATAAGTGAGATGGACGCTAATGCAAGTGCTGTTTTTTCAGTAATGCGCCAAACTATTTCTCATGCAGGTTATACGTCTATTCACGGTAAGTTGCTGGATAAGGGTTTTTATACGCCTGTAGATGGTGCTTTACCTAATCCTACCTGTCGAGATGGTTCAATGCTTAGAGATGTACGGCACCCAGGAGCAACTCAAAGAACAAGAGATCGTTCCAGAGGAGATACAATTACTGTTGTTGCATTGGCGGATAATCCTTGTCTTGCAGGAAGTGCTTCTTGTCCAGGTGATGTGACATTGCAGAATCCAGAAGCTAAAGTGTTTACAGACTGTACAGGTGGCGGAGCTGATCGTGATATTCGTACAGTCCAATGTAGTGCTGATGAAGATGTTGGAATGGTTAATCCAAGTGATGCAAAAATTTATAGCACCTTTAGATTATCAGGTCGTACTTTAAGGTGTGATGGTAGTCGAGGCGGTACGCAACCACTAGTAGACAATGTAGAAGCTATGCAAATTATGTATGGTGTGCGACAGGAAAATGGAACTACTTTATATAGTAGAGCAAATGTTGTAGAGATTAATAATAACTGGGGTTTAGTGACCAGTGTACAAATTGGCTTATTGTTGCGTTCTTCTAGACTGAACCTATTAAAAAGTGATGGGCCAAACAGATATGCGCTACTAGATAGAAGTATTAGAGTAAATCAGTTACGTCGCTTATACCGTGTTTATACGACCACCATTAATTTAGCCAACCAAAATAGGTGATAGTTACCATGAAATTATCAAATAAAAATAAACAGATGTCTTCATTATCTAAAAAACAGCAGGGTGCCACCCTGTTTACTACCATGACTTTTATGGTTTTAATGACGATTGTTGGTGTCTCAGCCAGTAAGGTCTCTTTACAAGATATGTATATGGCAAATAATGAGCAACAACGTATGTTGTTATTTCAAAAAACAGAAATACGTCTAAATCAATTTACACGAACGCAAAATTTGGTTCAAACATTTTCTGCTGATGGAAGTTTTCTTGCAAATGTATCGGGTAGAGAACAGTTTAAGTTTGCTAATGCTGATTTACAAAGTGAAGGTGTTACGCAGTTCATTAATAATCTACCGGTACTTTACCCTTGTGAAAGTCAAGGGCGTGGTACCAGTTTAGGTAATGGCGCACCTGCAGAGTGTGATCTCTATGATTTTCAAATATCTTCTAGTGCGAATAATACAAATGCGAGTGATAAGCATCATCGAGGAGCCGGTAAAATGGTTCCTAAATCAGGAAGTAAAGGAAGCATTCTTTAAATAGAATAAAATTCTTACAAAATTATAAATAATTTATAAAAATAAATATTGGAATACTGTCAATTATGAAAACTGATAATCACAATACAAATAAAAAGTCTTTTTCAGTAAAGATGATGATGCAAAGCTTATTGCTATGTAGCTTTTTAACTACAGCCCAAGCTGATGACACCGAGGTGTTTTTTAGCGAAAGTTTAGTCAATAGTAATGTGCTATTCATTATGGATAATTCGGGCAGTATGACAGAGGCAGTCGAAGGAACCAGTTTTTCTGATGCTGAGACTATTCCCAAATCGTATACGATAGCAAACGACTCTAAAAATACGGCAGTTGAAGATCGACTACAAAATACCTTTGCGAATAGCTGGGATAGTATCATCGTTGATGGTTGGTGGAGAACAGGAGTTCGTTTTCCGAATATTGATATTCCAGAAGATTCCACAATCACAAGGGCTTTTATTCGATTTACAGGAAGTGAGACAGAAGCAACTGTTGAGCCCGCCGACTGGGCTGTCAATGTGGGTTATCCTATGACGATGAATATTCATGTTGAGGATACAACCAATCCGCATAAGTTTAAGTCTGGTCACAGAATTCATAATAGAGTACTCAATGACGCAACTGTTGATTGGTCTGTAGCGATCCCCAATGCCGTTGGTGATACTTTTGACTCTGCAGATATTAAAGATTTAGTGCAGGCAATTGTGTCCAAGGGTTCTTGGGAATCAGGAGAGGCGATCGCATTTATTTTAAAAAATGATGATAATGGTTTACGCTATTTCTACTCTGATGGTGATTCAGCGCCAGTATTGCATATTGATTACAGGGCTGCAGGAGAAACTAAAACTCGCATGCAAGTGATGCAAAGTGCTCTAAAAACGGTACTAAGAGATGCACCTTCAAACTTAAGTGTGGGTATCATGAACTATGGTAGTGCGGGAAATAGAGATCACGCTAATGGTGTTAAGTTTCCTGTCATAGCACTTAATGATTTAGCACGACCTATTGTTGAAAATTCATTAGTGGTAGCTGGTACACCAGATTGGGGTCTCAGTAATATACCAGAGCCTAGTGATACAGTGACCGTACGAAACTACCTTACAGAAATTGCTGATAGTTGGGAGCCTGTAGGAATAACACCTATTGTAGATTCACTTTATGAAGCAGCCCTTTATTATCGCGGTGATACGTTACTCTGGGGTAAAGCGAATGCTGATAAACGTCATGCTGCACATCCGAGTACCTATGCACATCCAGATCCAGACCCTAATAATATTGAGCCGCTTAGATATCTTGGTAGAACCAAGGTTAGTGATTGTGGAGGAGACCCAGGGTACACCACAAAATATGATACTCCATGGTATTCAAGTAAAACAGAATGGAATACGGGTAATGGCTCGCATAAATGTCCAGCTACAATACCTCCTGCTAGAAATGATCAAGGTTCTAAAGCGAATTGTAATATTGCACCCGATATAAAATATAGATGCGATAATACTCAGTGGGATAACTGTCCTGATGGCTGGGTTAATGGTTATTATCCTGAGAAGACATGTACAGGTGTTGATGAACTAGGTAATCAAACAGGCTGTAACGACCCAGATTGGGTTGACGGGTATTGCCGTAATAATAATTATGGCACGCCACATGAAGTTAGTTGGTGTAAATATAGATATTGTAAACCTTTGTATGAGACTCCAGAACCACCAGAAACACCTAAATATATTTCACCCATAGTGGCTGGTTGTCAAAGCAATAATATTATCTTAATGTCAGATGGTAGACCTGAATATAAAGGTAGCGCAGAAGAAGGTGGTGGAATTAATAGATCTGCTCGATCGGCTAGTAGAATAAGAGGTCTGATTGGTGGAGACTGTGTTGGTAGTCCATTTGGTTTTAAAAGTGGTCGCTGTGGTTCAGAGCTAACGCACTTTCTTGCGGATGAAGCTAACGACCAAGCATCTGGTATTGATGAGAATCAAACCATTCAAACGCACGTCATTGGTTTCTCTGAGGGTATTACACAAAATGCTGAAGATTATTTAAAGAGCCTGGTTACTTTAGAAGATGATCCTAATACACCTGAAAGAGAAGGTTACTTCTCAGCGACTAATGAGGCTGAATTAGCAAGAGCATTTCAAGAAACATTAGATGAAATTGCAAAAGAAGCGCGTTCTCAAGCTTCACCTGGCTACAGTGTGAATGTAAAGAGTGGTCTTGAGCATGAAGATGATATTTATATCCCTGTATTTAATAAAACCAGTGGTGCACTTTGGAATGGTAACCTAAAGAAATTTAGATTAATCAGTGAAAATAATCACCGCTTTATAAAAGGTAAAGTAACGAAAGCAGGAAGTGCTACTGGTGCTGGCTATATTGAAGCAATGGATGAACTCGGTATCTTTAAAGAGACGGCTTGGGATGAATGGTCACAAAGTGATATTGCCGACGGTGAAGACGTAGAAGCGGGCGGTACTGCGAGTTTAATATTGCACCCAGAGTCACGTAATCTCTATACTAATGTTGCTTCTAATAATATTTCTGCAGGGATTAATCAGCTTAAGTTTACTAATGCCAATATCACTCAAGAAATGTTATTTGATGCTGATGAATTAGAGTTGACGGGTGAGGCGGCAACGAATTATCGTAAGCAGTTAATTCAATTTATCCGTGGCTGGGAAGCTGGTCAATATAACCCCAATGCTAATCCAGCAGTAGGTACACCTCGTAAACATATGGGTGACATGCTGCATTCAGAACCTGTCGTGATTACCTACCCTGGTGACAATAAACAGTATATTTTTGCTGCTACTAATGAAGGTTATATTCATGCTTTTGATACAACAACAGGTGTAGAAAAATTTGCCTTTATGCCAAAAGAACTCTTTAAGATAATTGAAGGACAGTTCTCAGGTAGAGGTGGTCATAAGTATGGTATCGATGGCAATATTAGTTATTCTCAAGAGGGTGGTAAAACGGTTCTTTACTTCGGTTTACGACGTGGAGGACGTTCGTACTATGCATTGGATGTAACGAATATTGATAGTCCTACGTTACTCTGGAACATTGACAATAATTCTGCTGGTTTCTCTCGATTAGGACAAAGTTGGTCAACACCATACCTTGCAAGAGTTAAAGATGGTAATGAAGAAAAAGTAGCTGTCATCTTTACCGGTGGTAATGATCCTGCATCTGATTATGGTAGTGGTGATGGTTATACATCGGGTAGTGTTACAACCGATATTACCTCTACCATGGGTGATGATATTTATATCGTTGATGCAGATACTGGTAATTTACTCTGGAATATGCGAACGGATATTGGTACAACTGTGAATCATGCAATACCTGGTGGCGCAAGAATCTTGGATGTTAATCGTAATGGTTTATTAGATCGAATTTACTTCGCTGATACAGGTGGTGATATTTGGCGAATAGACCTTGATGAAACTCTAGGTTCAGATTCTGTGTTAAGCAAAATCGCCTCTTTAGGTGGTGCAGGTGTTAATGCCAGAAAGTTCTATAATGAGCCAGATGTAGCCTTACTACGCTCTAAGGGTAAACCTGTATTTTCGGTGTCAATTGGTAGTGGTCTTCGTGCACATCCTCTCAATGATGTGATAGACGATCATATGTTTGTATTATTGGATGAATCTCCTTTAAAACCATTACCTAATGACTATACTGATAAAATAGTGATAGCAGACCTAGAAGAAATTACGATAACGGCATCTGGCGAAGAAACGATTACTAAAACAGTTAATAAAGGGTCTGATTTTGAAGGTAAGAAAATTACACAGGTACCCGGTAAACGCGGTTGGTACGTGACCTTCTCTGAAGATGGAGAAAAGGTTTTAGCGTCTTCCTTAACGTTCCAAGGGAATTTGTTATTCACAACATTGGTGCCAAAAACACTTAATGTTGGTGCATTCTCAGAATGTGAGGCACCAGCAACCCAAGGACGTGTTTATGCAATGAATTTGCTGACAGGTGAGGCAGGTGTTGATATAGATCGTAACTCAACACTGACGGATAATGATGTCTTTGAGACGGTAGCAGCAAGTGAAATACCAGGAACGCCACAGAGTGTCTTTAATAAACTAGAATGTGTCGATGGTGCGTGTACTCACAATGTTGATATTCGAGTAGGTAAGAAAAGCTCTGAGATTGGTATAAGTAATGTTGAGCAGATGGAGTCGATCTATTGGAGTGATCCTGAAGTGAGATAAATCTAAGTTATCCTTGATAAATAAAAAGCCTCTGTATACTCAGAGGCTTTTTTTATAGTTTCATTATAAGTATTTGATAAAAGAGAGAAGGGTTTTTAAACGTTAGCGAGAGGGAAGCTCTTTTATATACAAGTCTTGTTTACTGTAAGGAATTTCAATATTCTCTTGATTAAATTGATTATAAACAGCGCTATTCAATTTATGCAGTGTTCGACCACGCAATTCAGGTTCTTCGATCCAACAGAGTAATTCAAAGTCCAGACTTGATCCGCCAAAGGTACGGAAGCGAACTCTTGGGGCAGGGTGTTTCGTTACCAGTGGTTCTTGATCTGCAATACGCATCAGTATTTCATCAACTGTGTCAATGTCTGTGCCATAAGCAACACCCACTTTAACCCGGATTCTGAATTTTGGATTAGGACCGCCACTTTGATTGGTTACTTTACTGTTACCCATAATAGAATTAGGAACAGTTACTTCTACATCATCACGCGTAATTAACCGCGTGCTGCGTAGTCCAATATGAGTAACCTTGCCGCGTTGACTGCCATCAAGAACAATATAATCACCTATTTTATAGGGTGTATCGGCAAGTATAAAAACACCCGAGAATAGATTAGCTAGCGTGTCCTTTGCTGCAAAACCAACGGCAATACCAACAATACCAGCGGATGCTAGCCATGCCGTCATATCTATTCCCCATATTTGAAAAATAACATAAACAGCGATGGCGACGATAACGAGCTTTGAAAGGTTGTCAAAGAGAGGAAGCGTTTGTGGTTGGATTAAACGAATGCTTTTATTGTCTCCACCCCAGGCCAATTGCTGTAAAACTATTTTAGAAAAACGGATTAATGCGATTGTCCAGATGATGACACCGAGTGACTTAAATCCAAAAATTAAATTATCTGTCAGCTTATCAGAAAGAGGCATTATCTTGATGCCCGCGGAAAATCCTGTAATGAGAAGTGAATAATAAATGGGAGGACGAGCAATGGCTAGAATCCGATCATCCAAATACGTTTTTGTCTTTTTAGTTAAGAATTTTAATACTTTAAAAATCAGCCAAGAAAGGGCAGATGCAATAATAAATGTTATCAATATGGTTGCTATACCCTGTGCCCAAGGATGCCCATCAAAGTACTTTAAAAAAGGCTCAATATAGTGTTGTAATTGTTCCATAATTTATTTAATCCTCATACCAGCTTGCGCTCCATCGTCTGGGTTTAAAATAAATAAATCTTTTCCACCAGGACCTGCTGCCAGTACCATACCTTCTGATATACCAAAACGCATTTTACGTGGCGCAAGGTTTGCTACCATAACGGTCATTTTCCCTTCTAAATCAGCAGGGTCGTAAGCAGATTTTATTCCTGCAAAAACACGGCGTTGTTCATCTCCTAAGTCCAACGTTAATTGGAGTAGTTTATCAGCACCTTCGACATGTTCTGCTTTTACGATTTTAACAACACGTAGGTCAATCTTGGCAAAATCATCATATTCTATGGTTGGGCTAATAGGGTCTTTTCCTAATTGTGAGTCACTCACCTTTTTTCCTCCAGTCTTTGCCTGTAAAGCCGCTGCTGCAGTAAGGTGTTCTTTATTTGCTTCTAACATCGCATTAACTTTATCTTCTTCAATTCGTGTCATTAACGGCTTAAACTTGTTAATTTCAGCACCGAATAAAGGTGATTCAATACTATCCCAGTATAACTCCCCTGAATTTAGGAATTTTTCAGATTTTCTAGCCAGTTCGGGTAAAACAGGTTTTAAGAAAACCATGAGTGCGCGAAACATATTAATACCTTGCGAACAGATATCCTGTACTTCTTGTTGGCGTTGTTCGTCTTTTATGAGTACCCAAGGTTGTTTTTCATCAACATATTGATTAGCTAAATCAGCCAGTGCCATAATCTCACGCATCGCTTTACTGTAACGTCTGTTTTCATAAGCCTGGGCGATACTGTCGCTGGCATCTGTAAATTTTTTGTAAAGTGCTGTATCCGAAAGGGATGGAGAAAGCTTACCATCAAACTTTTTACTGATAAATCCTGCACAACGGGATGCAATATTAACCACTTTTCCAACCAGATCACTATTAATGCGTTGCTGGAAGTCTTGCAGGTCAAGGTTAATATCATCCACCGTATTACTGAGTTTAGCGGCGTAGTAATAACGTAAAGGTTCAGCGGGTAGATGATCAAGGAAAACGCGAGCCTGAATAAAGGTGCCGCGAGATTTAGACATTTTTTCACCATTCACCATTAAAAACCCATGACAAAATACGCCTGTTGGGATTCTAAAGTTAGCTGATTTTAAAACAGCCGGCCAGAATAGAGTGTGGAAGTAAGCGATGTCTTTACCGATAAAGTGATAAAGCTCCGTTTCAGAATCTATATTCCAATATTCATCAAAATCAGTGTTGGTTCGATCACAATAGTTTTTAAAAGAAGCAATATAACCAATAGGAGCATCGAGCCACACATAGAAATACTTATCTTCGGTGTTTGGAATTTTAAAACCCCAGTAGGGTGCATCACGGGAAATATCCCAGTCATTAAGTCCGCCATCTAGCCACTCATTCATTTTATTGGCAATTTCTTTTTGTACAGCGCCACTATTTACCCATTCTTTTAGGAACTCGGCGTAATAACTGACCTTAAAGAAATAATGCTCGCTATCTTTTTCAATGGGTTTGGCACCCGTAATAACTGAGTAGGGGTTTTTAACGTCAGTTGTGGAGTAAGTTGCGCCACAGGACTCACAATTATCACCATATTGATCAGCTGTTCCACATTTTGGACAGTCACCCTTAATAAAGCGATCTGGCAAGAACATATTCGCTTCAGGGTCGTAAGCCTGTTTGATAACCTTTGTTTTAATATTACCTTTTTCTTTTGCTGCTAAATAAATCTGCTCTGAAAATGCCTTATTCTCCTCTGAGTGAGTCGAATGAAAATTATCAAATGCGACATGAAAATCAGCAAAATCTTCTTCATGAGAAGCTTTCATCTTGTCGATTAATTCTTGTGGCTCAATGCCTTCTTGCTGAGCGCGTAGCATAATCGGTGTACCATGTGCATCGTCAGCACAAACATAAATACAGGAGTTACCCCGCAAGCGTTGAAAACGTGCCCAAATATCAGTCTGGATATATTCAACCATATGACCTAAATGTATTGGTCCATTGGCATAGGGAAGGGCGCTGGTGATGAGAATTTTACGTTTATTTTCAGCCTGACTCATTTTATTGGTTCTACAATGGAATATAAAGATGAGTAAATTAACAGACTGTCGTTTGATTCGCTAGTGGAGGTTTAAAATTGTTTAATTCTTGTTGCTACTATGTAAATGGCACCCCCCCCCTTTTTTTGAAGATTGAAAAAGACTTCAATTGAGTATTTGTTTAAATTTGACTCCACATAAATAGTAATTAATGTTAGCTTCACAGCTATGTTAGAGAGTCGATTATTATATAGAGTCATTTTAAAAGTATTAACTTTACTGGGGATAGTTATTCTATTATTCGTTTTTATGAGTTCATTATTTACAGCTGTAAATAAAAGGAATAAAGCTACAATCATTAGCCTAGATATTAAAGAGATGAAGGAAGGAGAAATAAGAAAAACACTGTGGGATGGCAAACAAGTCGCGGTATTATATCGGTCACAGCATATTGTGAATCAAATTCGTACTCAAAATAACGTTAAAGAAACAGGTGTTGAAATGCTTAATCCTATCTCTCGTTCTATTTTGCCAGAATATTTTGTGTTTATTAATCGAGGGGATTCGGGAAACTGTCCTTTGTTCTATCGCGCAAATACTCTGAAAGACATATGTTCAGGAAAAACCTACAATACGATGGGAAATTTAGTAGGTATGAAAAATAAAAATAAGACAAGTTATCAAATAGAAGTTCCTCCCCATACATTTTTTGATTTACAGATAAGATTTGGTCAATGGAAGTGAACTGGTCAAAAATTATTTAGTAAAAATACTTGCATACCGACTGGTATGTATGTCAATATTTCACCTATGGTTAAACCTTCTTTATTTAATGATAAGTCAAAGCACTGGTGGAAAATCTGGTCTTGCTCTCGCTGTTTCGATCAAACAGCTGATAAAAGTGAACAAACACGTGGCAAGATTTTAATGGCGGCTTTTGATGAGATTTATCAGCGTGGGTATCAGGCGGCTAGTATAAATAACATTCTAAAAAATACAGATACAACTAAAGGGGCGCTTTATCATCACTTCAAGAATAAACAACAGCTGGGCTATGCTGTCATTGATGAAGTCATTTATGAAACGTTAAAAGCAAATTGGATAGATCCTTTAAAAGACTCTGATGACCCAATTACCACTATTCAACAAATTTTACTTGAGTCAGGAGAAATGATGACTCAAGAGGATATACGATTGGGCTGCCCTCTGAATAACTTAGCACAAGAAATGTCACCTATAGATGAAGGCTTTCGCAAGCGTATAACAGCGGTTTATAAAGAGTGGCAGGATGAAATGGAAGCGGCTTGTGAAAGGGGAAAAGAAGCAGGGAAGTTTGATACGTCGGTAAATAGCGCTGAGATTTCTTTATTATTTATAGCGACACTAGAAGGCTGTCTAGGCTTTGCTAAAAGCACCCAAAGTTTGGAAACATTGATGAGTTGTGGTCATGGTTTAATTGATCGGTTAGAATCGTTGCGACCATAGAAATTACAAATAAGGATATAAGTAATGATTGAAAGGTTTTCACGTCAGATTGTGTCATTTCGTTGGATATTTCTCATTCTTCCTGTGTTATTGATGTTGATTTCAGCTTATGGCGCACAAAACCTCCATTTTAATACTGACTATCGTATCTTTTTCCCTGCGGATGATACGCGTCGCGTAGCATTTGAAAACTTACAAAATACCTATACCAAGAATGATAATGTTTTATTGGTCATAGCGCCTAAGGATGGCAATGTTTTTAAGAAAGAAACATTGATCGCGATTGAAGATATTACGGAACGCTCGTGGCAAACACCTTATTCAATCAGGGTAGATTCTCTTTCGAATTATCAACACAGTGAGTCTATTGTTAAAGATGAGCTGAATGTTGCCAGCCTGTACGAAGATGCAAAAAATATTACATCACAAGGGATCCAGAAAGTTAAAATGGTTTCATTGAATGAACCTATTTTGTTACACCGCCTAGTTTCTGAAAAAGGACACGTTACTGCGATAAATATTACCATGGAGTTACCCCCAGAAGAGTTAAATAAAAAAGGGGAAATGGTCAAAGCAGATGCTACAAAACAGGTTATGAAAGTGGTAGCCTCTGTGCGTCAATTAAAAGATTATATTAACAAAACTTATCCAGAATTAACCGTCTACTTGTCAGGTATTGTAATGTTAAATAATGCCTTTAGTGAAGCGGCATTCTTTGATATGCAGAATCTGCTACCGCTTGCTTTGTTGCTTATTTTAATTACTGTTTTTCTGCTATTGCGTAGCATCAGTGGAACCATTGCCACCATGTTGGTGATTTTTATGTCGATGGGAACTGCCTTTGGTTTAGCAGGTTGGATGGGCTTTGAGTTATCGACACCTGTTATGTCCGCACCCGTCATTATAATGACGTTGGCGGTGGCCGATTGTGTCCATTTATTGTCGACCTGGCTGAGTGAAATGCGTAGTGGAAAGGAGAAAAAAGAAGCGATGAAGGAAAGCTTACGTGTGAATTTCATGCCAATCTTTCTTACTTCCGTGACCACGGCGATTGGATTCTTATCACTTAACACCAGTGATTCACCGCCGTTTAATGACTTAGGCAATATTGCAGCGATGGGTGTGATTGCAGCTTTTTTCTTCTCAATATTCTTTTTACCTGCTTTAGCGACGACATTACCTGTAAAAGTACAACAACGTGAAACGTCTACACTTAAAATCATGTCATCTTTTGCTGACTGGGTTATTGAAAAACGGAAAGTTTTGCTGGTTACAATGAGTGTCTTGGCAATATTACTAATAGCCTTAGTACCTAAAAACGAACTGAACGATATCTTTGTTAAATACTTTGATGAACGGATTGAGTTTCGAACGGATACTGACTTCATTAGCGAAAATCTAACGGGCATTTATAATGTTGAATACTCAATTGAGACTGAAAACTCAGGTGATGTTTCAGAGCCAGAAAATCTAATAAAGATTAAAAAGTTTGTTGATTGGCTATATCTTCAAGAAGAAGTGGTGCATGTGAATTCAGTCATTGATATGTTCACTCGGGTTAATAAAAATATGCATAACGATGACCCCAGTTGGTATAAATTACCAGAATCAAGAACCAAAGCCGCACAGTATTTATTGCTTTATGAGTTTTCATTACCCTATGGTTTGGATCTAAATAATCAAATAGATATTGATAAGCAGAGCACCCGAATTGTTGTCACAATGAAGACGCTTTCTACTAAACAAGTATTAGCTTTTGAGGAAAGAGTCAATCATTGGATGGCACAAAATATTCCAAAATTACAGACCATAGGCGCTAGTCCAACCATTATGTTTGCTCATATTGGGATGAAAAATATAAAAAGTATGTTAAGTGGAACTACCATCGCGTTAGTGTTGATTTCTTTGATCTTATTTTTTGCACTGAAATCTTGGCGATATGGTTTACTGAGTTTGATTCCAAATTTAATTCCAGCTGGAATGGCTTTTGGTATCTGGGCAATTATTGATGGTGAAATAGGCTTAGCCTTGTCGGTGGTGACGGCGATGACTCTGGGAATAGTGGTGGATGATACGATTCACTTTTTAAGTAAATATTTACGCGCGAGAAGAGAAAAAGGGCTGAGTGCTGAGGATGCGGTTCGGTATGCCTTTTCGACTGTTGGTGTAGCCTTATGGGTAACTTCAATAGCGCTGGTTGCAGGTTTTCTTGTGCTCGCAACATCATCTTTTAAACTGAATTCTGGTATGGGTTTATTAACGGCAATTGTAATTGCAATTGCTTTGATTGTGGACTTCTTATTACTTCCCCCCTTGTTAATCTGGCTTGATCGTTGGTTAAGTAAGGGTAGTGAGAGTCACAATTAGATTTGACGTAGAGAATACAATTGTTAAAAAAAGGGGGGTGCCATAAGATAGATGGTAGATGGCATACTGAACTGATTAATAATAAATTTGTCTCTATTAAGATAGATATCTAGATAAATTAGGAGAAAAAATGTTACTAAAAAATATTTTGTCACTTTCATTGGCTACAGTGTTGAGTATATCGGCTTTGACAACATCATCGGCTATTGCCGAAACACCTCAACAAAAGGGTTTAAGAATAGCTCAAGAAGGTGATGTAAAAGATACGGGATTTGGTGATAACACGGCGAATATGGTGATGACGCTAAAAAACCGTGCAGGTAAAACGAGCCGTCGAATTATTCGGATTAAAACCTTAGAAGGTACAGGTGACGGTGATAAATCTTTGTCTTTATTTGATCAACCAGCCGATGTAAAAGGGACTGCAATGCTGACTTTTTCACATGGCTTAAAGGCAGATGATCAGTGGCTATATCTATCGGCTTTAAAGCGTGTAAAACGGATTAACTCGCGCAATAAATCCGGACCCTTTATGGGTAGTGAGTTTGCGTTCGAAGACTTAGGCTCTCAGGAAGTCGAGAAATTTAAGTATAAATATTTAAAAGAAGAAGCCTGTGGGCAGGGGTGGAAGTGCCATGTGGTTGAGCGCACACCTGCTTATAAATATTCTGGTTATACAAAACAAGTAACCTGGATTGATAGCAAAGAATATCGCCCAGTGAAAATTATGTTTTATGATCGTAAGAATTCATTATTAAAGACGTTGAATGCAACAGGCTTTAAACAATATTTAGGTAAGTTCTGGCGACCTTCGAGAATGCAAATGCAAAATCATCAGACAGGTAAAAGTACTACGCTAGACTGGACTAATTATAAATTTAAGACAGGTTTAACTAAGCGAGACTTTAATAAGAAATCTTTAGCACGGTAACTTGTTAGTCTAACTAATGACTGCTTCTGCTGAATATGTCGAATATATTAAGGATTTGTTATCAGGTTTTACTGACCTAAGGACAAAGAAGTATTTTGGTGGAGTAGCTTTTCGCTCTGATCAACTCGGTGTGGATACACAATTTGCTGTAGTGTTAAATGATGTACTCTATTTTGTTGTCGATGATAACTCTAGACCTAACTACATTGCTAAAGGAATGCAGCCTTTTCGCTATGATAAAAAATCAGGCACGGTTGAAGTGAAAAAGTGGTACGCAGCACCTGAAGACTTATTTGACGATGCAGAACTAATGCAAGAGTGGGCTGAAGAAGCGCTTTCTGTTGCAGTAAGGTTGTAGTAGGTAAAAAATAATACTTAAGAGGATAAGGATGTTAAAACTTAAAATACCACCACCTGTTTATGCATTAGTCATTGGTTTTTTTATGTGGCTACTTAATCAGCATTACCCTATTGCTCATTTTATTACATCTCCATGGAATAAGATTGGCATAGTCATGATCGTATTGGCTGTTTCTCTTGATTTATCTTCTTTGTATTTATTCTTTAAAAAGCATACAACGCCTAGTCCTTTTTCACCTAAAAAGTCTACGACCTTAGTGACGTCTGGTTTATACAAATACACTCGTAATCCAATGTATGTTGGTTTGTTGATTATTTTGACTGGTTATGGTGTTTGGTTAGGTAGTGTTGCGCCTTTCTTATTGCTTCCTGTGTTTTATTGGTTAATTACCATAATGCAAATAAAACCTGAGGAAAGCATTTTAGAAGAAAAATTTGGTCAGGATTATCTGGAGTATAAAAATAAAGTCAGACGCTGGCTTTAGGAATAAAATTTTAAAAAAGAGGGCAGTATGAAAATTAAATTAGGAGTCGCTTTAGTCGTTATAGCCATGTCAATTTTGGTTAATGTGAAAATGGCTAATGCAAATGAATTCTCTGGAAATATATCGTTAGAAGGACGATATTTTAGCAGTGATCCTGCCTTTGATAAGCAACAAGAAGAAGGTGGATTATCTATCAGCCTGCATCCTGAATATAAAAAGAAGTGGGATAATGACCATAAGGTATTTACCTTTAGCCCTTTCTTTCGTTGGGATGATAATGATGATGAACGAACTCATGGTGATATTCGTGAGTTAGATTACGTTGTTGCTAAAGGTGATTGGGAATTTCAAGTGGGAATAGGTCAGGTGTATTGGGGTGTTACTGAATCGCAGCATTTGGTAGACATTGTTAATCAGACTGATGCAGTGGAAGGGGTTGATGGAGAAGACAAACTCGGTCAACCACTATTTCGTGTCAGTTATTTAACCGATAATGGATCTGTCGATTTATTCTTATTACCTTATTTTCGTGAGCGCACCTTCGCAGGTATAAATGGACGTTTTCGTCCTCCTTTTGTAATTGACACCGATGTTGCGACTTATGAGTCTCCTTCAGAAGAAAACCATCTTGACTATGCCTTTCGATGGACTGAAACCTTTGATGATATTGATTTTGGACTTCATCTTTTTGATGGTACATCGCGTGATCCTGAGTTTAAACCAGGACTTAAAAATGGCGTTCCTGTACTGATTCCACATTATCCCTTAATCACCCAGTTTGGTATTGATTTACAGTATACCGGTGAAGCAATTTTATGGAAGCTAGAAGTTATTCGTCGTGAGACTAACAATAGCTATTCTGCTGCTGTTGGTGGGTTTGAATATACACTTCCTGCGATTACTGAAGCAGGGGCTGAATTAGGTCTTCTTGCTGAATATCATAATGACTCAAGAGGTGAGGTAGCAGCCGCTCCTTTTCAAAATGATCTCTTTCTTGGTACGCGTTTAACCCTAAATGATACCGCAGATAGTCAATTATTAGCGGGTGCATTTCTTGATCTAGATAATCAAACAAAGAGTTTTCGTGTTGAGGCGAGCCGCCGCATTGCTAAAGGCTTAAAAATTAATATTGAAAGTCAGGTCTTTACAGATGTTGATAAATCAGACCCGTTACAACCTTTTAGTAAAGATGATTTCATTCAGATAGAACTACAAAAGTTTTTCTAACTTTTTATAGAGTTCCTCATATGTTCTCACTGGTGCTAAAAAATCTTGGGGACACTATGTCTGTCATCAACAAAAAGTACCATTGCCAGGAAGTGAAACACTAAACGGAAAGTTAATTGACCTTGAGATAGAGCTTCCAGAAGTAACTGAAGCCGATGTTCAAGAAAACTGCTGGGAAACAGATTAGGCTAATTTTAAAGCACACCAAGATCAAGATCGTAAAGGTTTGAATACAAAATCAACAGTTATCACAATCTAGTGGAGTTGAAGTGACTGGAATGCTTCCACCCGCTCCGGCTGTTGCACCATTAGCATCTGAAATGCCTGTTCCGCCTTGGCTTAAAAAAACTGATGACAGAATAGTTGAACGTTTTTTTAAGTTATTTCATTCCGCGCGTTTTCTTAATTAGATCATAAGCGGTTTGAATTTCTTGAGAGCGTTCAGTTGCTTCTTTTATCATTTCTTCAGGAAGCCCCTGTCCCATTAGTTTATCCGGGTGATACTCTCGTACTAAACGGCGATAGGCTTTCTTGATTTGAGCATCACTATCTTCTTCAGAAATCCCTAAGGCCTGATAGGCTGCTTTAATCGCATTAGCGGGAGTATAGCCGCCCATACCGCCTGTTTGTTGGTGGTATTGACCGCCAGCAAATTGATCTTGCCCTTGTAACATGGCTAATAATTGTTCAAAAGCTTGCGGTGAATAACCTAACTGCTGAGCTATTTCACGCATTAGCTCTGATTCTTTAGGGTGTAATTGACCATCAGCAAGTGCAACACGTACGAGATAAATCATTACCATTTGTTTCAGGTTTGGGGAGTTTGCCGCGACTCTATTAAACTCTTGAATTAATAGACTCATGTCATACTCTGATTTAGAACCCGTCTTGAAATGATCAATCGCTTTTTTGCGATTTGATGCACTCATATTAAGTTGGTTCATAAACTTTTCTACATGGCTGATCTCTTCTTCAGAAACGCGCCCATCGGCTTTAGCTAGTTTCCCCATCAATGTAAATACTGTTTCGAAAAAGACCGTTTGAGTGCCAGTTTTTATTCCAGTAATCCCAGCTACATTTCCAAACCCACTGAGTTTTCCAATTAAACCACCAGAGAGCTTAAAGCTAATATAGCTGCCGATAAGAAAACCAATGAATGCGGCAAAAAAACTGCGATCAAAAATAAAATAGAAAAGTATAGCGGTGATATATTTAATAAATTTCATTATCCTAGAATCCTTTGTTGGACAGGGTAAAGGGAGTTGCTGTGATGGTGCATTTTATCTGTAACGCTTTCACCCGTAGAGTGACGTTAGAAAATATAAATATTTTTATACGGATCATGTGTTTATTGCCTGCTTGAAGAGGTCAACTGAGGAATCTAAGAGTATAACATTGTGGCGTTATTGCATTATAAATCAAGAGGTTTCAACAAATATTTATTGAAATGTTTTAATAAAGAACTCGGGTAATGGAGTTAGTTCACCCATTTCACTCCAATCCTTTTCTTTTGCAATAGTTGAAAAACTGTTAATGCGCTTATCATCTAAAGGGTGCGTGCTGAAAAACTCCGCAGGTTCATCAACTTCGAGTTCTTCACGGGCATTATGAAAAATTCTAAAGAGCTCAGCTCCCCCGTTTAAATGACCATAGATGCTGTGCAAAGTGTGCATAGCTTCAATATCAGATTGTTGCTCCATTTCACGACTAAAATGTAGTGTAGATAATAGACCAGCATCACCTAGTATTTGTGAATCTGTACTCGTACTAATTGTTGTCATAGCGATTGCAACAGCAATTCCACCTCCTAATGATTTGATAGGGTGGCGGTATTTGACATGGGCAATTTCATGGGCAAGTAAGGTAATTAGAGTATTTTCATTAGGAAGTTTTTCTAATAAACCACGATACATAAATACATTAGCACCTATTGTTGCAAAAGCATTCATCGTATCTGAATCCATATAATGGATTGTAACTTTCATTTCTTCAGGTAGATCTTGCGCCTTGCTGATTTTATCTGCAAGTTTCTGTAGATAGCTGGCTAGTTCTTGGTAATTTTTATTATCGGCGTGTGTGGATACATCATAGAGTGAAGCGACTTTGGCCTCGGCACTGTAGGAAATTTTCCCTGCTAGCCAACTACCACCAAAACTCAGAGTGACAGATATAACCAAAACGATAACAAGGGTAGCAATCAGTAAGGTTGAAAACTCTTTTAAAGGATGTTCCTTACTGGTATTGATATTTTCACGAATGCTGGGGTTTTCATATTTCATTTTTTATCGTTCTATCAAAAGTGAAAAAAAGGGGGGGGGTGCCATATACACGTATAAAACGTATGATTAGAGCTTTCTAAGAGCCGTTCCATAGGCATGTACTTCAATTATAGGGAGCCTCCGACTCGATTGCCCTGAAATACTCGATGTTTCATATTTAATATTAAAAACGAATTCAGCTCCTATTTCTTGTGCTTGTTCTTTCATTCGCAATAAGGCTTCTCTTCTTGCTCTATCTAAAAGTGTCTCATAGGTGCTTATTCTTCCACCGAAAAAGTTTCGTAGTCCCGCTACAAACGTTTTAAAGTAGTCATTCGCAACGACAACATTTCCTGAGATGAGTGTTTGTTGGTAGTTAGCATCATGCGGTGGAATACGACTTGCCATAGCAGGTAGAACGTTCATGATTTTTTCTCGCTCTATAAGACTTTTAAAGTGTTTCTTTTCGGCACGTTTTCCAAAAAAGTACCCTAAGACAACGAGTATCGCGACGATGATTATTTGGTTCATAGTAATATCGCTCTATTCAGATTTGTCAAGGATTACAGCTGTACCATAGACATAGATTTCTGCTGCACCAGCGGCAATACTTGAGGTTGAAAATCGAATGTTTAAAACAGCATTTGCTCCGATAGATTCAGCCTGTTGAACCATTCGCTCAGTCGCTTCTTCGCGTGATTCTTGGAGGAGCTCTGTATACGCTTTTAACTCACCACCAAACATGTTTTTTAAGCTAGACATTATGTCTTTACCCGCATGTTTAGCACGTACCGAACTCCCCTGAACAAGCCCTAGGTGTTTAACGACCTTATTACCCGTCATGAATTCAATATTAGAAAGAAGCATAGTGTTTCCTTATATTTAATTATTATAGTTTTGTTAGTTTACCAGATTATAAACTTGTCACAGCAGTCTTTATTCGTTTTACAACCTCTTCGAGTTGTCCTCGACGACAAGCAAAATTTAGACGAATAAAGTTAGCATTACCAAAATAAGTGCCTGGGGATATACCTACACCGGCTTTTTCAAAAAACTTAACGGCATCTTTTAGTTTTAGTTTTGAAATATCAATCCATGCTAGATAAGTTGCATCTAGTGGGTACATTTTTAGTTCTGGAATTGAGTTAATTTCCTTTAGTAAATAATCACGGTTAGAACGTAAAAAATCTATCTGCTGTAGTCGCCAGCTTTCACCCTGTTTAAATGCAGCAGTAGTTGCTACTTGACCTAATAGATTAGTTTCTGGCATTAACTCCAATACAATTTTAGAAAACTTTTTTCTTAGTTCAGGCTCGGCAATTATAGCGAAACCAAAACTTAAGCCGGCTATATTGTAGGTCTTACTGGCTGCCATCAGGGTTATTGTTCTATGGTTTGCATCTTCATTTAATTTTGCAATAGAAATATGCTTTTTATCTTGACTAAGAATCAAGTCACAATGAATCTCATCAGAGCAAATCAAAATATCATGTGTTTTACAAATTTGATGTAGGCGAGTGAGCTCATCTTGAGTGTATACCGTTCCTGCAGGATTATGTGGATTACAAAAGAGTAGGAGTTTAGTTTCTGGAGTAATAAGGGATTCCAAAGCATCAAAGTCGAGTATCCAACGTTCTTCTTCAAGTATAATAGGCACTCTGATGGCTTGATTGCCAGTATTGGAAGTTACATAATTAAAAGGTGGGTAGATAGTTTCTGGAACTAAAATGTCTACTTTGTTCTTTGGTTTGTTTTGGCTTGCCACCATGCAAGATATCGTTAAACCATTGACAATACTTGATAAAGGAACAATCCAATCCCTGTCTATTTGCCAATCATGTTGCTTAGAAAGGTGATAAATGATGGCATCTTTTACTTCTGAAGTGGGTTGTTCAGTATAGCCAAAAATGCCATGTTCCACGCGTTCATGTAGAGCTTGGATAATGACAGGAGCTGTTTCAAAGTCAGAGTCTGCTATCCACATAGGTATTGTGTCGCTGTCTTTATACTTATCCCACTTTTCACTAAAACTGTGTTTTCTATCGGTGACTTTATTGAAATCAAACATTCGCTTATCCATTTTCATTATTAGTAAAATGCTTCTCAGTGTTATGATGAGTTCTCATGATGGAAATGCAAAAAAACAACTGACTGGGTTAATATGGCACAAACTAAGCTAATTATCAGTACTCTTAAAAAAACGTTAAAGTTACATGCTAAAACCTATGCAGATGTCGCTAAACATCTTGAGTTGTCTGAAGCGAGTGTAAAGAGGATGTTTGCCCAAGGTTCATTTAGCTTGAGCCGATTGGATGCTATTTGTCAAATGATGGATATGGAAATTACTGAACTTATTCAACAGGTTAGCGATCACACTGCAAGACAGATAGTTGAGCTATCAGAAGAGCAGGAGAAGGAACTCGTTAATGATATCGAATTATTGTTAGTAACTATTTCTGTTATTCACCATTGGACACTTGATGATATTTTAGAGGCTTACACATTAAATGAAGTACAATGTATCCGTCACCTCGCAAGTTTGGATAGATTAAATATTATTGAATTACTACCCAACAACAAAATAAAAATTAAAATATCTCCTAATTTCAAATGGCGTAAAAATGGCTATATACAACGTTTTTTTAGGGAAAATATAGAAACAGAATTTTTCGCTTCTCGTTTCTCTCTACCGCAAGAAAAATTAGTCGTTTTAAATGGTATGTTGTCGCAAGAATCAAATGCTATTTTTCAAAGAAAATTAGAACGTTTAGCACGAGAGTTTGATGAATTAACAAAGGATGATAGTTCAATGCCGTTAGGAAAACGTTTTGGATATACTTCTGTTCTTGCTGTTCGGGATTGGGGATTTAGTGTGTTTGATCAGTTTAAACGTTGCCCTTAGATTTTAGAGATATAAACCTATTCAAAGTGCTGTTCCATTATAGTTTTGAGTATTTTGCTCTCCTTCCATAACCAACAAAACAGTCACAGATGAAAGATACATTTTTTATTATCATGCTTTCAGAAAGAATACTTTATCACCCTTATCACCCTTGAGTGCTGCTAAAGTAACTTTCAGCGCTTGTGTACTTAGAAAAACAATCTTGTAAAAAAGGTGGGGGTGCCATATCTAATTATGAGCAGACTTAGCATTGAAACAAATGCTTAACCCTAGTCTTTTAACTGCTAAAGCTATTTTTCACAAGCTGAATCCAGTAACTAGCACCAAGTGGCAATACATCGTCATTAAAATCATAATGTGTATTGTGTAGCATACAGGCTCCACCTATTTGATCTTCTGGGACTTCACCATTACCTATCCAGATGTAAGCACCTTCTTTGGCATTTAGCATAAATGAGAAATCTTCAGCTCCCATGGTGGGAGGTAAATTTCTTAGCACGTTTTTATTTCCTGCAATTTCACCTGCGGCTTTTGCACAGATGTCTGCATGTTTTGGGGTGTTGATGGTGGCAGGGTAGACCGATTTAATATCTACAATACCCGTCGCTCCCATTGCCGCACAGGTGTTTTCGACGACTTCATTAATTCGTTGTTTTATTTGCTTGCCCACTTTTATGTTTAGATAGCGCAAAGTGCCAGTAATTTTCATTTCATCTGGCATTACATTAGATGCGGTTCCTGCATTAACAATAGTAATGCTGATTACCGCTGAGTCTAAGGGCGATAAAGTTCTTGAGACAATAGATTGTAAAGCATTGATAACATTGGCACCGGTCAAGATTGGATCTACTAATTGATCAGGCATGGCCGCATGACCACCTTTGCCTTTAATGGTGATGTATATGGTATCAACAGCTGCCATCACGGCATAGTCATGTACTGCAAATTTCCCTGCGGCTAATCCTGGCCAATTATGCATACCATAGACAGCTTCACAGGGGAATTTATCGAATAGACCTTCTTCGACCATCACACGTCCACCAGCACCCCCTTCTTCGGCGGGTTGAAAAATAAAGTGAACAGTGCCAGCAAAATCATTGTGTTCTTTGAGGTAGACGGCTGCACCTAATAACATAGTACTGTGACCATCGTGACCACAGGCATGCATTTTCCCATCATGTTTGGATTTGTGTGGAAATTGGTTCAGTTCTTGTAGGGGCAGAGCATCCATATCAGCACGAAGTGCAATTGACTTGCCTTTTTTCTTTCCGTGAACGGTTGCAACTATTCCTGTTACTGCCATTCCTCGATGCATCTCGATATTATGAGATTCTAAAACAGAGGCGATATAATCACTGCTGAGTTCTTCTTTGAAACTAAGTTCAGGGTGCTGATGTAGCCAATGTCTCCAAGAGATCATTTGTTGATGTAATTCTGATTCTGCTTTTACCATTGTTGTTATCCTGATTTTTGTCAGTTATTTATTTTTGCCAACCTATTTCTTTAGCTGTTTGTGGACCAATGACGGTTTTCTTTAAGCTTGAAGGGATTTTAGCTTTTATTTCTGATAAAGCAATCTGCCCACCCATAATTTCTGCCTTACGTTGTGGAAAAAGTGGTATCCGTTTTGGTTCAGCATATCCTTGCGGGTAAAGAGGTAGACCTGTGCTTAGCTCATATTTATCTGTTGCTCCAAGTGTGTGTAGGAGCTCATGTAAGATAACGACTTTGTTCTGAGCAGCATATTTTTTATCAGCAAATAAATTGTTAATCGCAATCTTTGCTTTTTTAAGCCCAGTAGAATGCTTTAATACCGAATATTTTTTAGGGTCATAGTACAAAGCATAGGCTCGAATATGCGGGCTTATGCCTTTGAAGTTATCTTCTTTCCAAGACCAAAAACGTAATTTAATACTCCAAATTAAGACACTAAAACCACTGCGATTTTCTGGCATCTTGGGCGGTAGAGAATTCATTTTAGGAGCTAGACGAATCCGAATAGGGGCAGATAAATTCATACCATAACGAGTAGATTCTTTTTCTAGGGTTTCATTAATACTGTCGAATTGATCATGATCCAATTGCGAAATATATTCATCCACCTTTTCACTGCCGTCGGCGTTAATTGGATAAACAACAACACGCAAAGTTTGTTTCCAACTAGTTGCACGCGCATTACTTAAAAATGTATCAAGACCGACATAAGCAAGAACTAATACCAAGAGGGTAATACGTACTGTTTTAAAACTCATAAAGTGAGGTAAGTAATAAGAAAAAAGTTATTTTATCATTTCCAGAATAAATATAGACTTAACGAGAATAGAATAATTCAAAGGATTAATCCTTATACAACTTAGGATTAAAAGTATCCCTAAGAAAGTCACCCAATAAATTAATAACAATAACAAGTACGATTAAAAAACCTCCTGGGATCAAGGTAATCCACCAAGAGCCTGAGAAAAGATATTGTTTACCAATACTAATTAAAGATCCAAGGCTCGGTTCTGTTACAGGCATTCCAAGACCAAGAAATGAAAGACTGGCTTCGGTGATAATAGCGTTGGCAATTTGTACTGTAGAAATGACAAAAATTGGGGAGAGACAGTTAGGGAGTATGTGTTTAAACATAATCCTGATCGGGCCAAAGCCCATGACTTTGGCGGCATCAACGTATTCTTTTTCTTTCTCTGCTAGAACGCTTGAGCGAACTGTTCGGGCGATTTGTGGCCATTCTGCCAGACCAATGATTAGAATTAGAATTATCATCGCCCATTGGTTAAATGCGGCACTGCCGAAGGCACTTTGTACAATAGCAAGTATGATGATGGCAACCATTAGTGTAGAGAAAGAAAGTTGAACATCGGCAATTCGCATTAAAATACTGTCTGTCCTTCCGCCAACATAACCCGATACCAAACCAACGGTGATACCAATGACTCCCTGTAGCAATACTGCAAGTATTCCAATCATTAAAGAGACTCGCATGCCATAAAGAATGGTACTCCATAAATCACGTCCTTGGTCATCTGTACCGAGAAGAAAACGTGAATCTCCTCCCTGTTGCCACACAGGTGGCAGTTCAGAATCCATAATATCCAGTATTTTTAAATCATAGGGATCAAAGGGTGCAATCAATGGCGAGAAAAACGCGAAGATAATAAAAATGAGGAAAATAACGCTACTGAAAATAGCAATTTTATCTCTTTTGTAATGATAGGAAAAATCAGAATCTACGAAGCGACGAAAAAATGAAGGAATTGAATCCATTATTGCTTTTTACCCAATAGATTCACAGTCGGATTAATCACTCCGTAGAGTAGGTCAACCAATGTATTTACCACCACAAACAAAAAACCAACAAACATAATATAGGCAACAATTAAGGGTATATCAGAGCGATTCACAGCCTCCAGAAACATAAAGCCCATCCCAGGCCATTGGAAAACAGATTCGGTCAGAATAGTGTAGGCAACCATAATACCAATTTGTACTCCGCCGACTGTAATCACAGGCAACATGGTGTTTTTTAGCGCATGTTTAAAATAAACACGGGTATTACTTAAGCCTTTGGCACGTGCGAATTTGACATATTCAGAGCTTAAAACTTCTAACATTTCAGCGCGAACTAGTCGTATAAAAAGGGGTAACATTATCGAGGACAAAGCAATGGCAGGCATAATGATATGTAAAAAACCATCCCAGCTTAAGAAGTTAGTTTTCCAGTATCCGAAAACATGCACAATCTCACCGCGCCCAAAGGAGGGCATCCAGCCCAGCTTCACGGAAAATATATAAATTAACGCCAGTGCAGTTAGAAATACGGGTATAGAAATGCCAATAACACTGACTGTCATCACCAGTTTGCTAAACCAGTGTTTAGGTTTGATTGCGGAAAAAACCCCCAGTGGAATAGAGAGAAAAATAATGATTAAGGTTGCGAAAAATGTCAGTTCTAGCGTGGCAGGTAATTTTTTTAAGATGACAGTCATCGCAGGTAACTTATGAAAATAGGACGTACCGAGGTCTCCTTGTACTGCTTTTTTAATAAAGCGACCATATTGAACTAGAAATGGGTCATTAAGCCCCATTTTCTCACGCATAATATCACGTTCCTTTTCAGAAACTGATTGCCCCGTCATTTCTCTAAGTGGATCACCTAAATTATCTTTAATCGCAAAGCTAAGTAGGCTGATAATAAGCATGACTACAATCGCTTGGAGTAATCGCTTAAAGAGGAATTGGATCATATTTAATAAAGCCCAAACCTATGGTGGAACGAAATTGCATACACTATAGGTTAGTAAACTTATTCTATAACTAAATCACCAATATAGGGGAAGTTCATGGCATTTACGATGGGTTTAATATTCACACCTTTGCGCGATGCCCAAGCTAGGTTTTGCCAATGCAATGGAACAAAAGCGGCATCATCATACATCTGCTTTTCAACTGCTTTTAGCATCTCGCCACGTTTGGCATTATCTGTTTCTTTATTCGCTTTCATGGTGGTTTCATCAACAAATTTACTGCTGTAATTTCCTGAGTTATATGCACCCATACCGGTGTTTTTGTTTGGCGTCATTGCTAAGAACTCGTAGAAGTTAGCACTGTCTTCAGTATCCGAATGCCAACCAATCATAAGAATATCAGCGGCGCGTTTATCATACTCTGGCCAGTACTGTGCTTTTGGCATGGTTTTTAAATCAACTTTGATATTGATTTTGGATAACATTGCTGCAACAGCCTGAGCTATTTTTTCATCATTCACGTAGCGGTTATTTGGTGCCATCATGGTCACGGTGAAACCATCTGGGAACCCTGATTCACTCATTAGTTTTTTAGCTTTATCTACGTCATACCGTGGAGTCAGGCTGTCATTATAGCCAAGATATCCTTTAGGATTCATCTGTCCTGCAGCGGTAGCAAAACCCTTCATGATCTTCTTCACGATACCTTCGTTATTAATCGCATGGACAATCGCTTGCCTGACTTTTATATCTTTAAACTCTTTACGACGTTCCTGATTTAATTGTAAAGTAATAATGCGGGTTCCCGCCATGGTAACCAGTTGTACTTTATCACTGGATTTTAGTTGTCCAAACTCATTCGGAGCTACAGGAGCTATAAAATCGACATCACCAGAAAGCAGCGCAGCAACACGGGTCTGGTTATCTTTAATAGGTGTCATAATGACTTGATCGGCGTTACCTTTTGAGTCTTTATCCCAGTAATCTTTAAAGCGATCAAATACCACTTTTACACCCTGTTCGCGTGATGTCACAGTATAAGGGCCTGTGCCTGAAGTATGGGTTGAAGCGAAAGAAGCTCCATCTTTTACAATCTCCGCTTTGTCTTTGCCATTTTCATCTTTACCTGAATAGAACTTACTATCCATAGGGAAAATATACGTCGCCGTGTGCATTACTAAGGGATATGGACCATCAGTAATGAGTTCAATGGTTTTATCATCAATAACTTTTAGATCTTTGAAATTGGTGAAAATTCCTTTGAAATCACTGCTGGTTTTTATACGCTCAAATGTCCATTTAAAGTCAGCCGCAGTCAGTGTATTCCCAGAGTGAAACTTAACGCCTTCACGTAAATGGAAACGCACTGTATTAGCATCAACCCTTTCCCACTTTTTGGCAAGGCGGGGTTCAAAGTCAAATTCTTGAGTCCAGCGTACTAATGGATCATGTGTCATATGTGATAATTGCAACATACCACCTGATAGTTGTTCATGAATATCCAGCGTTACTGGATCGGCATCATAGGCAAGCTTTAAGGTCTTTGCGCTAACGGGGGTAATAGCAAGTGCGACCGCACAAAATAATGTGCTTAGTTTGATTCCCAAATATAAATGTGTTTTTAGTTGCATCAGAATCTCTCCTTTCATAAGTATCTTTACTAAGTGTAGTACAGTTATAGCTCTATATTATTAGTTTGATCCATCCTCAATGCTGTTTATTCGGGCATAGCTTTTAATTTTATAGACAAAATTGTCTGTCATATCGCTGGAAACCATGATGACTCAAATGAAATAAATATATACTTTATGATTTCTATGATGGGAACTCTGAGAGATGAAAATGGTGTATTCCACATTATTTTTGGTTTCATTTAATGTTGCTGATATATACTTGTACTTATAAATAAAATCTAACCTATTTTTCTAGTTACTAAGCGTAGCAGAATGAAAAGTATAGAAAACAGAACTATCTCTACTTTTCTTTAATGGAGTTCTAATGAAAAAAATATTTAGCTTTATATTGTTGCTCCTCATTGTTGGTGGTGCTATTGCACTGGTTATTAATAAGGTTAAAAACAAACCCACTATTGAGCATATTGATCAACAATTCCCTGTAAAGGCAGTCGAATTTATTACCGCAGCGAAAATTCCTTTTCGGGCTAGAGCAATGGCGTTTGGACATATTGAACCTGCTACGATTTTGAAAGCAAAATCAGAGGTTAGTGGCAAGGTTAGCTATCTACATCCGGCGCTTAAAAAAGGTTCTAGTCTTAAAAAAGGCACGGTGGTTTTACGCATAGAACCAACCACCTATAAATTAACATTGAGTCAAAGCAAAGCAGGTTTAGTAGGAAGTCAGTCAACGTTAAAGCAATTAGAAACGGAAGAAATAAGTGCCAAACGCACTTTAAATATTTCACAAAAAAATCTGAATGTTGGATACAAAGAGCTAAATCGGATTAAATCACTTTGGGTTAAACGCTTAATCGCACGTTCAACATTGGATAAAGAGGAGCAAAAGGTTCTTTCGCTGCGTCAGCAAGTTCAGGATATTGAGGGTAAATTAGCGGGTTATGCCAGTCGAAAAACAGCTACCCGCGCGCAGATAAAACAATCGAAATCACAGGTTGACCAGAGCAAAGATACGCTTGGCAGAACAGAAATTCGTCTTCCTTTTGATGCCCGCATTGGGGCAGTCTCGGTTGATAAAGGTGAATTTGTCTCAGCAGGCGGCTTGCTTTTCGAAGCATTGGGTGTTCAGGCAGTGGAAATCAATGCACAGTTGCCCATTAAGCAACTTCGCCCTTTGGTTACGGGTCTAAGTAAAAAAGGCGAAGGCGTTAATTTTAAAAGTCCCGAAGGCGTACAAGTCGTATTGAAAAATATGCAACTTGAAGCGCGAGTACGATTAGTTGGAGACTCAAGTGGTGCCGCTATCTGGCAAGGTCAACTGGTTCGCCTGAGTGAGTCTGTCGACCCTACCCGTGATACATTGGGCTTGGTTATTTTGGTGAATAAGCCGTATGAGAATATTATACCTGGAAAGCGCCCGCCATTATTAAAAGGCATGTATACCTCGGTTGAGTTACTGTCACCAGCCAAACCCACGTTGGTTGTACCACGTAAATCCGTTCATCAGGGGCGCGTTTATGTTGTAGCAACAAAAGAGGGGAAAAGTGTTTTAGAGATCATACCCGTTCATGTTTTATTTCAGGAAGGTGAAATGTTGGTGCTGGATGTTAAAAAAGATGCCGCACTGATAGGTAAGAAAATCATCATCACCGATGTCATCCCTGTTATGGAAGGTTTACCTCTTAAAGTGATTGAAGCAACTGAGTACCAAAAACAATTAGTTGAAAATGCACTCGGCACTCTGGAAAAAACCTTATGGATGATAAATAATGATTAATTATTTTATAAGGCATCCTACAGCGGGAAATATATTAATGATGGCAATTATTGCTATCGGTCTTGCCTCGATTACACACCTCAACAAGGAGTCTTTTCCCTTAATTAAGCCAAGTAAAGTGCAAGTGCAAATGGCTTACCCAGGTGCTAATCCCGCAGATGTGGAAGATGCAATTTGTAATCGCCTTGAAGATGCTACCGATGGTATCAGCTTTTTAAAAGAGCAAAAGTGTGATGCACGTGACAATATGGCAATTTTTACATTGGAAATGCAAGAATCAGGCGAAATTAAAGCTTTTTACGAAGATGTTAAAGCAGCAACGGATGGTATATCCGACTTTCCTGCAGAAGTTGAAGACCCTATTATTAAAGAGCTGGGGCGTATTAGTGCCGTTGCGAATGTCGTTATTACATCAGATAAGCTGACAACAGCCGAACTAAAAGCACTCACCGAAGCCTACCGTAATAAAATGTTAGCTTCTCCACAGATTCCTATTGTTACAGTTGATGGTTTTTCAAAACACCAGTTACAGGTATTAATCAGCCCTGATGCCATGTTGAAATACCAGTTAAGTGTGCAAGATATTGCCAACTTGATTTCTTCTCAGGCGCTGGAATTACCTGCGGGTACACTGGAAAGTAGTAATACTTCCTACCAGATTCGCTTTGATAACCCGCGAAAAACGGCAGAAGAGCTTGCTGATTTGGTTATTATAAATTCGCCTCTGGGCGGTGAAATAAAACTGGGCAATATTGCCCGTATCGAAGACAAGTTTGAAAAGCGTGAAGAACGCGTCGAATTAAATGGTAAACCCTCTGGCATATTAAAAATTAGTAAAAACACGACTGATGACACCATTACTGTTTTTGAAGCGATTCAAAAATTTGTCGAGGTAGAGAATCAAATTCTACCTGAAAGCACCCAATTGACTATTACTCAGGATAAGGCCACGCAGGTAAATGATCGTTTAAAACTATTACTGGAAAATGGCTGGCAGGGTTTACTATTGGCAGGATTCAGTTTATTTTTGTTTTTTAGCTGGCGTTATTCTTTTTGGATTGTACTGGGTTTGCCTATTTCTTTCCTCGGTGGTCTGGCGATGATGGTGATGTTTGGCATTACCATCAATATGATTTCAATGATTGCTTTGCTGATGGCAATTGGTATCTTGATGGACGATGCGATTGTGCTTTCTGAAAGTATCGCACATGAATATAAAAAAGGTAAAACACCTGAACAAGCAGCGATTGATGGTACCAAAAGAGTGGTTCCTGGCGTACTTGCATCCTTTTTGACCTCGGCATTTTTATTCGGAAGCTTGTTGATGATGAAGGGTGATATGGGGCAGATTCTGGGTGTATTACCCGTTGTGCTGCTTTCGGTATTAACCATTAGTCTAATTGAAGCCTTTTTGGTGTTACCTCATCATTTAATGCATTCACTGGCACATGCTCATGATAAAAAACAGCCCAGACTTCGTGTTTTATTTGATAAAGGCTTTCATTTTTTACGCAGAGGCATGAGCAGGATTGCCGCAAAAGCCATTCAGTTCCGTTATATAACCGTTGGTATTGCACTGGCAATGTTGGTGTTATCCGTTGGTCTGATTGCTACCGGAAAAGTTAAATTCAAGGCATTTCCTGATTTGGAAGGTAATACAGTAGATGCCAGAGTGTTATTACCTCAAGGCACACCATTGACTGACACTGAAAAAGTCATGCGTACTATCTTAAATGGTCTAGATAAAACCATTGAAGAACTGAATAAAAATGAGCCAGAATCACTCGTTAAAAATGTGCAGCTTACTTACGGTGAACATGATGATGTACCTGAAAATGGCACCCATCTGGCAACCGTAAGTATCGACCTGCTAAACACCGAAATTCGTCATACCAAAATGGCAGAATTTACTAGCTTGTGGCGTAAAAATAGCGGTGACTTACCCGATGTTATTACCGTGCAATTCAGAGAGCCTAAAATGGGACCTGCAGGTCGTGCAATTGAGATTCGTCTTAGTGGGCAGAATCTGGATAAGCTTTCCAAGGCATCCTGGGAGTTACAAAATTGGTTGCGTGGTTACGGTGGTGTTTCCAATTTACTGGATGATTTACGCCCCGGCAAACCACAGTATTCGGTGAAACTAAAACACGGTGCGCTTGCTGCAGGAATAGATTCTAGCAGCATTGCAGCTCAATTGCGTGCGGCTTATCAAGGCACTAAAATCAATGATGTTTATCGAGGACGGGAAGCTTATGAAGTGACAGCTAAGCTAGACAGTGATCCTAAAAAGGCGGTTGCGGATTTTGATAATTTTTATGTCTTTTCTCGAACAGGTGAACCCATCCCATTAAGCAGTGTGGCAACTATTACTGAGAAGCGTGAGTTTGCACGGATTGCACATTACAACCATCAGCGCACGGTCACTATTTTTGGCGATGTTGATGCTGAAATTGCTAATACTGCTGAAATTATTGCTGATACTGAAAAGATGTTCTTAGCTAATTTGCAATCCCGTTATCCTGAAATTAGCTTTAGTTTAAAAGGAGAGGTTGAAAGTGGTAATGAAACAAAATTCTCTATTCTAACGGGTTTTGGCTTGGGAGCATTAGGCGTATTTCTGTTACTGAGTTTGGTCTTTAGAAATTATCGTGAACCTGCGATGGTTATGCTAAATATACCATTAGCGTTAATTGGTGCTATCTGGGGTCACTTTATTATGGGGCTAGATTTCACCTTACCCAGCATGATCGGTTTCGTTTCATTAGCAGGTATAGTTGTAAATGATTCCATCCTGCTAGTCGTTTTTATCAAACATCACGTTGAAGAAGGCTTGGCATTTCACGATGCAGCAACCGAGGCAGTTTATGATCGTTTCCGTGCCATCTTTCTTACCTCGGTAACCACGATCGCGGGTATGGGTCCTTTACTATTTGAAACCAGTACACAAGCACTGGTGTTAGTACCACTGGTCACTAGCATAGTGTTTGGTATGCTGACATCTACCATGTTGGTGATGCTGGTATTACCCGCAGTTTATGGAATTATGGAAGATATTGGTTTTGTGAAACTTAATAGAGAAGACTTAAATAAAAAAGCAGGAAAAACACCTGTACTGGAATCAGCTTAGAATAGGATACGACAGTTAATTATTAGTTTTTTTGTTATATATATATTAATCATTTTTAGTCGTCACCTGAGTTATGCTGAGGTCTCTTTTAATCAGCTAACTTACAATTTGATCAAAGCGTGGCATCAATTCAAGTAACTCCTTACTGTAGGAGTTCTGAGGGTTTTCGTAAAATTCCTCCGTTTCTGCCACCTCAAGTATTTTACCTTTACGCATAATCGCCACGCGATCACACATTTGACGAATCACAGGGAGGTCGTGGCTAATAAAGAGCATGGTTAAGCCTAGTTCATCCTGTAAGTCTTTGAGCAGGTTTAATATTTGTGCTTGTACGGAGACATCTAAGGCAGAGGTAGGTTCATCACAAATCAAGAGGCGAGGACGGCTGGCTAAAGCACGGGCAATTGATATGCGCTGGCGTTGACCGCCTGAGAATTCATGGGGGAATTTAAGCCCTGATTTTCTTCCTAGTCCTACGTGGTCAAGTAAATCACCGACTATCCCTGCTACCTTACTTTTGGACGCCAATTTATGAAATAGGATTGGTTCTGCAATAATGTCATTAATTTTCATTCGTGAATTCAAAGAAGAGTAGGGGTTTTGGAATATCATTTGTAACTGTAGATGAGTTTGTTTTACGGCAGATTTATCGGGGTTATTAATCAGCTCGACATTGTCAAAAATTATCGACCCTGAGTCTGGCTGTTGCAATCCTGCTACCATTCGTGCAATGGTTGATTTGCCAGAGCCACTTTCACCAACCAAGCCAAAGGTTTCACCTTGTTTAATGACTAAACTCACATTTTTAGTTGCTTGAATATGGCGTTGGTTTTTCTTGAAAAAGGCATCCTGTGTAATAAAACTTAAGTTTAAGTCTTTGATTATGAGTAAATCTTTCTTAGTTTGATGTTTGATACCTTGACCCAACCAATGGGTGGTAACATCGATCTGTTTTAAGTCTTTTTCAGTAGGGAATCGATTCACTTTTTTATTCGCTAGCGGCACAGCACTGATTAGACTTTTAGTATAGTTATGATTTGGCGCGGTTAAAACTTGTTTGGTCGTACCAATCTCAACTAATTTCCCCCGATATAAAACTGCCACGCGGTCTGTGACATTGGCAATCACCCCCATATCATGAGTAACCAGCATGCAGCCAACATTAAGTTTCGTACACAGGCTTTTGATTAAATTTAAAATCTTATCTTGAACAGATACATCTAAAGCAGTCGTAGGTTCATCTGCAATAATTAATTCTGGCTCACCCGAAAGCGCTATGGCTATGACAACTCTTTGTCGCATACCGCCTGAAAATTGATGAGGGTATTGCTTTATTCTAATTTCAGGTTCTGAAATTCCTACTTTTTCAAGTAACTCTATAGCGCGTTTTTTGGCTTCTTTGGTGCTGACACCCAAGCAATTGACGATTGTTTCAATCATCTGGTTTTCGATGGTGAATAATGGGTTTAGTGAGGTCATTGGGTCTTGGAAAATAAATCCAATTCGGGTGCCACGAATCTTACGAATAGCATTACCTTGTAGATTGGAAATAGTCTCACCATTTAAAGTGACTTCACCTCCAGTTACACGACCAGGCGGGCTAAGTAATTGGACAATACCATTGCCTATAGTTGATTTACCTGCGCCAGATTCACCAACTAAACCAAGGATTTCACCCGCTTCGATTGTTAAGCTCACATTGTTTACAGCTATTTCAGTTCCGTGACGTGTGGGGAATTCGATCTTGAGGTTTTCGATGCTAAGAAGTGTCATGGACTTAAGTCTAGTTCATATATGTAATGGCACCCCCCCCTTTTTTACACAATTGACTAACCCCATACCTATATCCAAGCAAAAAAGCCTCTGCTGATTTAAAATCAACAGAGGCAAAGAAAAAATAAGGTTTAAAAATATTTAGTGGTGTACGACGCTGTGAATCACATGTGAGTTTTCAAAGTACACAGAAAATCCACGATAATCCCAACGCGTAATACGTGGGTTACGTTTGGTTGCTTTGCCTTTTGATTTATTTACTTTTTGAGCAGCACCAAATTTACCACTAACTGATCGCATGCTATCACCATGCTTAGGTAAGTTAGACTTCTTTAAGACTTGAGCGTTTGAGCCAATGGAAAGTATATCCGCCTGTGCAGTTATGGGTGCCATCTGTGCTGTTATTGCTACTGCAGCACTTAAAATTAGGGGTTTGATATTCATTTTTTATTTTCTCTTTTTTATCATTTTGTTATCGTCATGGTCAGGCTATAATCCGCAACCATGTTTAAACCTTTAGAACTCTTTGTTGGTTTGCGTTATACGCGCTCTAAGCACAAGAATAATTTTATTTCTTTTATTTCCCTAGCGTCGATGCTGGGGATTTTATTTGGGGTGCTTGTGCTTATCACCGTTCTTTCTGTTATGAATGGGTTTGAGAAAGAGTTCAGGGATAGAATACTGAGTATGGTTTCTCATGTCACGGTGTCAGAGACAAACGGCTTACTATCTGACTGGCGGACACAACAACAAAGTTTAGAACAGGGTTTAGATAATGATCTAAAAATACAAGGTTCTGCCCCCTATATTGAAAACCAAGTAATGATTAGTGCCAACGGTGTGCTACGTGGTGTTGTTGTGCAAGGTATCCTACCTGAAGAGCAAGATAAAGTGGGTGATGTGGGTAAACGCATGGTTGAAGGTGACTTTAATTCATTAAAACCACGTTCTTATAATATTGCTTTAGGAGTTGAGTTAGCTCAATTATTAGGTGTGTTTCCTGGCGATAAAGTCACAGTAGTAACCCCGCATATTCGCGTCACGCCTGCGGGTATGATTCCACGCAGTAAACGCTTTACTGTGAGTTCTGTTTATAAAATAAATTTACCAGAATATGATTCTTCTACCGCGTTTATTCATATGCGTGATGCCTCTAAACTATTTAAAACTCGCGATAAAGTGACGGGTATTCGTTTAAAATTAGATGATCTATTTGATGCTCCTCAACTGGCTAATCAATTGCAATCAAAATTAGGTAACGACTATTTAGTCAGTGATTGGGGGCAAGAGAATAAAAGTCTGTTTGAGGTGCAAAAAACTGAAAAAGTGGTGATGTTTTTCATCCTATTTTTGATTGTGCTTGTTGCTGTATTTAACTTAATTTCATCGTTAGTGATGGTGGTAAATGATAAGCAGGCTGATATTGCTATTTTACGCACACAGGGAATGTCATCTAGCCAAGTGAAAAGAATTTTTATGGTGCAGGGAACTATCATTGGTTTTGTAGGTGCATTGCTTGGGGCTATTTTAGGTGTACTTATCGCCAGTAACCTGGGGTCAATTGTGGCCACTATAGAGCAAGTCTTTAATGTTGAATTATTACCCCAAGGCTTGATTTATGCGAGTTCAAAATTCCCCTCCGTTGTTGATAAAACACAAGTTATTAGTATTTCAATTGCAGCATTTGTATTAGCTATGTTAGCGACATTATATCCTGCCAGCCAAGCAGCTAAAGTACAGCCAGCTGAATCATTGAGGTATGAATAATGTTTAAACCGCTATCCACATTTATTGGCTTACGCTATACCAAAGCAAAGCGTGATAATCATTTTATCTCCTTTATTTCGCTGGCATCTGTAATTGGAATTGCCTTGGGAATTACTGTTTTAATAACCGTGTTATCTATTATGAACGGTTATATACAAGGGGTACAAGACAGGCATCTTGGTATGTTGTCACATGTTACGGTGACGGATTCTGACTGGCAGTTACCTAATTGGCAGCAAAAACAAGCGCAGATATTAAAGCAACAGTATGTTAGAGCAACGGCTCCGTTTGTAGAAAAGCAGGTTATGTTAAAGCAGGCAGATAAAGTCCATGCTGCATTAATTGAGGGTGTATTACCTGAGTCTGAGAAAAATATTGGCACTTTAAACCGTTATATTTCAAATCCAGCGGGTTTGAATGTTTTAAAAGCGGGTGAGTTTAAAGTCATTTTAGGTGAGAAATTAGCTAAGTATCTGGATGTGGTGGTGGGTGATTCGGTGACGTTGTTAAGTCCAAAGAAGCAGTCATATATTATTAGTAATGATGGGTCTCAAAGCGCTCAAAATCCAGATGATTTAATTCCCATTCTTAAAGAGTTTGAAGTTGCTGCAACGTTTAAAGTGGATATGCAAACTTATGATAGCAACTTTGCCTATATTCATTTGGATGATGCCGCAGAATTATTTGAGCTGAATAAAGACGTAACAGGTATTAGGGTGCAGCTGGATGATTTATTTAAAGCAAATGAAGTAAGTAAAACGATTGCAAAAATTTCTGATGGCGATTTTTTAATTACAAACTGGACAACGCAATATTCGACCTTCTTTAAGGTTTTGCAGCTACAGAAAACGATGTTATTTATGATTCTATTGCTGATCATTGTGGTTGCTGCTTTTAATCTGATTTCCACATTGGTGATGGTTGTAACAGATAAAGAATCTGATATTGCAATTTTAAAAACATTAGGGATGTCTCCTGCTAAAGTGATGCGAATTTTCATTGTGCAAGGTGGTTTGCTGACCCTTATTGGTATAGTGATTGGGGTGTTACTTGGGGTGCTAATTGCGAGTAATATTACAGAAATAGTACAGTGGATCGAAGGACTTTTAGGCAAGACTTTTTTGAATGCGGAGATTCATGGGATTACCCATATTGATGCAAAAATTGAATGGCTCGATGTCTTTTTAATCGCCTTAAGCACATTTATATTGGCGGTGCTGGCAACGGTTTACCCAGCGTGGAAAGCTTCTAAAATTCATCCTGCTGAAGCATTAAGATACGAATAATAATGATGAGCAATACTATGAATTCAAATAAAATTATTTCCTGTCAAAATCTAAGTAAACGCTTTAAAGAGGGTAAGCTAGATGTTGAAGTCCTTAAAGGGGTTACCCTAGATATTCATGCTGGTGAAAAAATTGCTATTGTTGGAAGTTCAGGTAGTGGTAAAAGTACCTTATTGCATATTATGGGTGGTTTAGATTTACCCAGTGAAGGTCATGTGCAAATAATGGGGAAGGATATAGCTGAACTTAATGATAAACAACGCGGAGATTTGCGTAATCAATCACTTGGTTTTATTTATCAGTTTCATCATTTATTACAAGAATTCACGGCTTTAGAGAATGTAGCAATGCCTTTATTGATAAGAGGTCTTGCTGTTTCTGAAGCTACTCAACAAGCAGAAGAAATATTGGATAAAGTGGGTTTGTCATCACGTTTAAAACATAAACCAGGGCAACTCTCAGGTGGAGAGCGCCAGCGTGCTGCTATTGCACGTGCTTTGGTAACTAAACCGAATGCCGTTTTAGCTGATGAGCCAACCGGGAATCTTGACCACAAAACGGCGTTACAAATATTTGATTTAATGCAAACGCTAAATCAAGAAATGCAAACGGCATTTGTTATTGTTACACATGATATGCAGTTGGCGAACAAAATGGATAAAATCTATGATCTTGTCGATGGTAGATTAAGTGAGAGTACGCCGCCTAACGCACTTTAAGGAGAGCACTTTGAATTGAAGGGGTGAACCTATTTACGTGAGACCACCAACCAAACAAGCAGAATAAATATTACCACTGCTGCTATTATTCCTGTTACCAATGCTGTCATTGTGACATACCTAGCTTATTAACTTTATATTAAAAGAATATAAGCAGGGACTGTGCCAGAATATCTGAATTAAGCTTAAGTCGTTGATTAGTAAATGCTAATATTTAAAGGTCATTGTGTTCTTGTATTCTAATGTGAATATAAATTGTCACTTTATTACATTAAAAGTTTGATTCGTGTCTAATATAAACCATTAATATTATTGATCGAGGAGAAGCATTTGTATTATTAAAATAATAGCATTTGAATCTTGAGGATTTACTACAGGGGCATAAAATCCTGCAATATCAAAACGAACTTCATTTCCAGATTTAGCATTATTAGCACTATTTGCTAGTCCTTCAACAATGCCGCAAGGGCTTCCATTACAGTCAATATTTGGGTTTGAGAATTTACCAGCTTGAGGTCGGTCATAACTCATCACAGTGGCAAAGGTTCCTGAACCGTCATCATGCCCGTAGGAATAGTCAAATATTCCTCCTGACCCTGCGTGGTCTCTATCATGCGCGAAGCCAAAATTGTGACCTACTTCATGCGCAAAACTATAGTCGCTACAGAAAAATATGCTATTACCAACGGTATAATCACCATTTTGTACAATTGAATAACCATAGGCTTTATCTGAATTTGGCATGGTTCCTGTCGCTGCATTTCCTAAAATATAAGCAATACCGCAACTTCCGCTATGTAATTGTTTAAAATCTCTCATTAGAACCACTAAGTCAGCTCCTTTACTCGTACGAAGCGCATCAACATTAGAGAATACGCCAGAGCCTGATTGCATTTGAGCTAGTGCTGCTCCACTTGAACTATCATTATCTGCATCAATTTCCTCGCTATGTACTAGATTAAGTTGCATAGACATTTCGCTATCCGTGTAAGAGGTATTAGTCACACTGATTAATTGATTTATTCGTGACTGCACTGCGCTGACGCTACCTAGGCTGGATACAAGCTCTGGTGTATATAAAACCATGATATCAATTGTAGCCACGCCGACGGGAGCCGCATTTGCTGTGGGGAAACTTCTTTCATCGTCGTTTTGAGTATTTTCAATCCTAGAAATATCAGGAATGATCCCGTCATTTTCATTACCTGCTGCTATGTAACTCTTAAGCTTATCGGGTGTTAACAGATGTTCTTCATTATTTTTGATTTCTATTTTAAATAGACCATCTGCTGTATTTATTATTGCATTGCTGCCGTTACTACCTTTAGTGATAATGACTCTATTTTCAGCGTTATCAATATAGCCAATTAAACTCGTGTCGTTATTTGAGTGAGTGATTTTCTTTTCAATCGTAATGTGATAGTTTTTACCTTGGTTTTTAAATGAAATACTATCGCCAATAACTGCATGCTGAATATCAGAATTAACGGTAACTTTAGTATTTAGCGTATTGGTATCATTTTTTGCAAGTTTATTTTGAATCTCAGCTCGATGCGAGGGTGATGAGTCAATCAGTAATTCATAGTCACTTGCATTCGCAAAAGAAACTGTCAAAAACAACAATAAACCTATAAATCTACTATTCATCTCAATACCTATATTTTTATTTTTATGCCCAAAAGAAGAGACTCAAAATAGCAATACATGCTTTATAAAAGAGATTCTTTATTCAATCATTTGTTTGACTGATTAAGGGTTTATGGGCTAGAGAATAGCAGTTAGACTCAGAAAATCCTAATTTGAGAGGTACCTTCAGTCGTTTTAAAATATTAAGCTTAGTTTAATTTATTAGCCTCAAAAAAATCATTAATCCCAGATCATGTCATCAAGTCGAACTTGATCTTCATTGACATCAGAACAATCCATTAAAGCTTTATACAGCTCATCTTGTTCTATGATGTAATGTTTCCCATCATCCTTTTGAATATACGCTGCCCAAGGTACAAACTGACTTAGTGGAAAATGTTGTCCATTATTAGGTGAATAGTCGATATTTAGCCCCGCGATGTAGATAAGATTCTTACCTTGGTAACTCTCTTCCATCACAATAGAACGATAGGCTTTATCAAATTCTATCTGAACATTGATTTCAGCTGCACTCAGCATTGGATTTCCCGATGTAACAACCCAAGGCATATATTCATGTAGGTTGATTAACATACGGTTAAATTCAGATTCATCCCGTTCGAATCTAAATAGTGTGGGTTGTAAATGGTTGTTAATAGGCTTCGCATTCTCTTCTGGCCATCGATACTCCTGTTCTTTTAAGTATTCAACTAATTCATCAGAAACAGCATACACATGTGAGGTACTAAGAATTCTTATAGGTTTTAGTAAATTTCCAGAATCTTTGTCATGTAGCACTATTTTATCCAGATTTAAAAATAACCCTTCTTTATAGTCTTGCTTAACCAGTTGTTTGTCGATAGTGATTTGGTATTGATTATCCACCTTTTGTAATAAAGTGTTTTCCTGTGCAAATGAATATTCTGCTAGGTACCACTCCAAGGTGGCATGGATTTTTCCACAGTTAGATGAGAAATGCTCATCTTCCGTTTGCAGCCGACGATAACGACCAAAGCGTTGAGATAGAGGTTCATAACCGACATGACTCGCCTGTAAAATAACTAAGTCTTTGCCGTGGTGTGCATGAGGTGCATGGCGACCATGTGCCATAATTCCACCCACTAGACCATGATCAAAGGGAAAAGCACCAAAGTGTTTACTCATCAAAATAATAGGTAAACCCTGACTTTCATCAGAACAAAAAGCACGTGAAGGTGTGATTTTTCCTGGCTCCATCCCATGTTTGATACAGAAGTTATAAAACTGTGCCATAAACTTATGATAGGCAATGCTATGATCTTCAATCTGAAAATCACCCAGAATCGAGCGTAACTTAAGGTTTCTAATCATCTGCGGTGTTTAATACTCCGATGGATAGGACATTGCTCATGCAAAAAAATGCAATTGTGTAAAAAGGGTGGGGGTGCCATTAACTATTTATATAATAAGTATACCTGATTGATTGAGTAAACTATAAAAATGTCTGTTGATTAAAAATATTTTGTAAGAAATACAAACCAAGAATACAAACCAATGCTGAAATAATGGGTGTTAATACCCAACCTAGGCTGATAGAGCCTAATACGCGCCATTGAATATTTTTACTTCCTGTGAATAAGCCAATGCCTATAACTGCGCCGACAACAGCTTGAGAGCTGGAGACGGGTACTAAGGGTATTGTTGGTAAGCTTGCATCTTTTAATAAAGCTTCTAAACCTTGCGATGCAAATAAAAAAAGAACAATAGAGTGCGCGGTTACTACGACCCATGCAGATATAGCAGATAGTGGAACGATGTCCTGTCCAACGGTCATCATTACTCTTTTTGAATAAGTAAAGATTCCAATCGCTATGGCAATAGCACCTAATAAAAAGAGTTGTTGGATCGAGCTGAAAACGAAAAGATCGCCAACTGTAAAGTTAGTAAATGGGTTTGAGGATACAAAAACTCCCATAACATTGGCAATATTGTTTGCCCCGAGACTGTATGCACCGAATGCACCTGCGAGAATCAGAGCTAATCGTGTATAGGCATCCAATCTAATTAAATGTAATTTAGCTTTCTTGATAATTTTTTTAACAAGGATAAATAATGGGATTGCAATAAATCCAGCAAGTAAAGGGCATGCCACCCAGGTTAGAAGTATTTTCCTTAAGGTTTCTGAGTCTGTAGGTCTACCACTAAAGATATTCCAGCCAATAATGGCGCCCACAATTGCCTGACTGGTTGATACAGGTAAGCCACGTTTTGTCATCCAGTAAACTGTCATGGCTGCCGAAAGAGCTGCCATAAATGCGCCCGGTAGGGCATTGATAGCGCCTAATTTACCTAAGGTATGGGAGACTCCAGCACCTGAAACCACGGCACCTAAAATTACAAAGGCACTGGCAACAATAGCTGCGGTTGTGAAACGCACCATTCCTGTTCCAACTGCGGTACCAAATATATTTGCAGCATCATTCGCACCTAATGCCCAACCCAGTGCTAGACCACTTAGGAGGAAAAAAAGTACCGTAAGATCCATTCTAAATTCTCCTCTTAATGGTCATAGCGGAGAGTAGGTCGGCAACATCTTCGGCGGTGTTTGCTAGTTCATCTATATGTTCAATAAAGTAGGCTAAATGGCGTCTTCTAGCTAAGCCTAATGAGCTTGAAAAAATTTGTCTTTGAACTTTTGTACTGATCTGATCAGCTTCTGATTCATAAAACATAACCTTGGTTACATGATCTCTTACTGTATCAATATCACGGAAAAACGATCTAACGGCATTGACTAATGACTCGACAGAAAGAATAGCTGTATTGGAAAGCTCAAGGTATCCCGCATGGTATTCTTTAGGGATTTTTGGTGCTTGAATAGAAAAGCGGAAGAGATTCGCTTCGTATATATTAATAATATCATCAACATGTTCAATTAAGCTGAGTACATCTGATCTTAGATCAGGAATTAATGTTCTTTCTAGTAATTGTGTTTCGAGATTGCGTCTTAAACTGTCTGCATCTTGTTCGACCTTAAGAACACGTTGTAGGTAAATTTCAAAGTCTTTTTCAGGTCCCTGTTCGAAGTAGATTTTTTGTGCTTTAGCATAGATTAGTCCTGCTTCTGTGACCATATCTAAGAACTGATCAATTTGAGTTTCTATTTTTTTTGTTCGACCGAAAACCGAAGGAATACTCTTGCCAGAAAATAACATAATTTACCTACTCTTTATTAGCCTCTGATAGAAACTAGCGTAGTAGTTTTTTCGAAAAAAAACAGGGATTATGTATTAAAAAATATAATTTTAAGCAATGGGTGATTATTATTTATATAATATACAATAAGTTAGAAAAACAAATAAGAAATATTATTCTACTAACTTATTTTCTATAACGTATCTTATGATTAATAATATTCAGTAACAGCCTCGCCAATACGATTTAATGTCTGTGTAAATACGGCATCATCTTCTTGTAATAATGTCATTCTAAAGCCATCTAAGTCAGAGCCAAAACCGCTGAGTGGAACAACACAAATCCCTTTTGAACCCATTAGTTCATAGGCAAATTGGAAGTCATTATTATTAGCCAGAGTGTTTGCACTTTTTTCTAACTCATCTAATAGCAAGCGAACTTCTTTATTCACTGATTCGAGTGTATTTCTAGGTAATTCTAATAATTCTACGACGAGATAAAATACACCTTTAGGTTTATTCACTCTAATTTGAGGAATATTTTCAAAAAAGGCACAGGCTTCATCGGCACGTTTCTGGTATTTATCAATCCGAGATTGCAAATAGGCATCATATTTTGGGTGTTGATAAAGATAGGGTAAAACTATTTGTGGCAAGGTCGTTGAACAAACCTCAAGCATTTTGGTTAATAGTATGACCTCGATAAAGCCTTTAAAGTTTTCGTCCTTATCTGCGTTATAAATCTCTATCCAGCCACAACGTGAACCTGGCCATGGAATATCTTTACTGATACCTTTCATGCTGATGCCTGGAACGTTACCAATAATCTCATGTAATAGTGTTGTTTTTACCTCATCAAAGGTCATGTGATGATAAATTTCATCAAAGATTAAAAAGCAGTCATATTTTTTTGCAATGGCTACTATTTTCTCCAAGGTTTCTTTTTTGTACACACTTCCCGTAGGGTTATTGGGGTTTATTACCAATATTGCGACTACATGGTCATTATATTTTACTTTGTTTTCAATTTCTTCAATATTTGGTTCCCAGTCATTTGTAGGGTCTAGTCCATAACTAATAAAGGAACAGCCCGCATGCATTGATTCTGCTGTTGCATGTGAAGGGTAGGTTGGTGATGGAACTAATACCCTTGTTTCTTTAGGTAAGTTATTCATTACTTTATTGATGGCTTCGCCTAAACCATTAAAAAATAGTATGTCATCGACAGTACATTTTTTCTTATCTGAAAAATTTTCTAGTACGTATTCACGTGCTGCTATGGCTCCACGGGTATCTGTATAAGCAAAACTTTTATCGGTTGCGACTTGTTCTTGGACAACATCATGCATCCAATCTGGTACATGTTCACCTGCAGCGACTGGATCCCCAATATTTTCCCAAATCATATTGAAGCCTCCCAGTTTTTCGAACTGTTTACCAATAGTAACAACTTCGCGAATCGGATAACTTAAAAGTGCGCTGTCTGCGCGTAATAGATTTTGTCGCACGGTGATGTCTTCTTGTAAAATAAAAGTTAAATATTAGCAGATTTAAAGTCAGTATTACTACTGTAATAATTTTTGTATGGCACTTAGATGCGCTACTTGTCTAATGAGGCACGTGATCTAAAAGATTTGGTTGGAAAAGAATACTTATACTTATTGGAGAAGGACGTTCTCGGAAATATCTGATTAAAGCATAGTTAGTATTGAATTATGACTTTAGAACACAATAATATATAAGAATATCAAAGATATTCTGAATAAAGGGTTACAATAAATGAAACGTATTTTCTTATTACTCGCAACAAATTTTGCAATAGTTGCCGTTCTTGGTGTTGTATGGAGCGTGCTAGATGCTTCATTTAACTTAACTGAAAAATTTATGGCAATGGGACTTCCTGCAGGAATGGGTTATTACGCGGTAATGTCTATTGCACTAGGATTTGGTGGTTCTTTTATCAGTTTATGGATGTCAAAAGGTGCGGCTATTCGTAGTATGGGTGTTCAACTCATCGAGAATCCAACAAGCAAACAAGAACGTTGGTTATTTGATGTTGTAAAGCGTCAAGCAGATAAAGTTGGAATTGATATGCCAGATGTGGGAATCTTCCATGAGTCATCACCCAATGCATTTGCCACTGGTGCGCGTAAAAACAATGCCTTAGTGGCTGTTAGTACTGGCTTATTAGAACACATGACTGCAGATGAAGTCGAAGCCGTATTGGGGCATGAAATGGCACATGTCGCTAATGGCGATATGGTGACACAAACATTATTACAAGGAATTTTAAATACCTTCGTTTTCTTCTTCTCAAGAGTGATTGCACATGCTGTTAATGCTGCTTTAAGTAGAGGGAATAGTAGAGGTGGTAGCTACGGTATGATTTATTTTGGTGTTTCCATGGTGGCTCAAATCTTACTAGGATTCCTTGCTAGTATGATTGTTATGTGGTTCTCACGCTATCGTGAATTCCATGCAGATAAGGGCGGAGCTGATTTAGCAGGTCGTGAAAAAATGATTGCGGCTTTACAAAAGCTACAGCAGGTTAGTCAACCTCATGATCTACCTGGTGAAATGGCAGCATTTGGAATCGCTGGTGGTTTGGGTGATGGTATGAAAAAGCTATTTATGACACACCCTCCGTTAGAAGAACGTATCGCGGCTTTAAAAGCAGCTAAATACTAAAGCTTAAATTCAAACCATAATTTATTGTTGAGATCTCATTATGTCTAAAGGTATGCTTAAATTTATGGTATAAATAAATATGAACAAAACAAGTTAATAAATAATGTCAGATAATCAATGGTCTACTTATGTAGACAGCTCTTACAAAGATAATCAAAGTGATCATCCACAGGATCTCTTTATCGAGCGTGATGGTGTGAAATTTGCTGGAACGCATCTTATTCTGGATTGTTGGGGTGCATCACGACTTTCTGACATTAACCATATTGAATCTGCACTGCGTGATGCTGTTAATGTTACGGGTGCTACTTTATTACATATTCACTTGCATCACTTTACACCTAATGGTGGTGTTTCAGGGGTTGCTGTTTTAGCTGAATCACACATTAGTATTCATACGTGGCCAGAACGCGACTATGCGGCATTAGATATATTCATGTGCGGTGAAACTCAGCCAGAGAAAGCAATAGCCATTTTTGAGAAAGCCTTTCAAGCTGATTCAATAAAAGTGACGAGTCTTCAAAGAGGCACTGTCATTGAAAACAGTGAGGAATAAAAACGAATGCAAACCATTAGAGCAATGGAGACTGAAGACGTTGATGCTGTTGTAAAAATCATCGCATCACAAAGCGAAGAAGATGCTGAAGCAGCTGAGCCTAGCTACCGAGAAGTTGGCGGTATTATGGATCAATATGTGGTTGAAGAAGAAGGTAAGTTGATTGGGCTTACAGGGTTTGTCAGTCCACCAGGCTGTGAACAAACGCATTGGCTTTCTTGGACTTATGTAGATGAAAATCATACAGGTAGAGGGCATGGTAGAAAAATGCTCAATGAACTACTCGAAGTTGTAAAAGAGCAGGGTGGTCGTAAAATATTTGTTAAAGTCAGTGACTATATTGATGATGAAGATGGCGATATTTATGCTGCGGCATTACATCTCTACAAGTCACTTGGCTTTAAAGTAGAATTAACCCATAAAAATTATTATACAGAGGGTGAAGCACAGATTGTTTTAGGTTTACGCTTAAAAGATGAAGTTTCAAATTCTGTCGAACAGGAGTATTGTCCTGTTCAATTTAATGCCGTTTTTGAAATTGATGAAACCGATGATGCCTATAGTTTTGGCTGGCACGACGAAGGTGAAGCTGCTTTTAATCAAGACGATGTAAAAGTAGGCCTTGATCAAGTGAAAGATGATGAAGGACGCGCTGTGTTTCTTAGCTTTCCGAGTAATTTTGTCGGAATAAGTGACACACTTCTTGCATCGGGTTTTGCAAATTCAGGCGTTTTAGATGATTATTATGAAGATGGTATTCATGATCAGCATTTCACATATAGATTTTAATATTTTAAATAGAATTGATAAAAAGGAGATAACATAATGTTTAGTAAAGCAAAATATTTCGTATTCGGACTAATAGGTGTATTTGTAGTTTACACCTTGATGAATGACCAAAGTGATGGCGTAACGAGAGCAAACCTCGATCAGGTTTTGAACGTGGCAGCAAACTCTATTGATTCAATGGAACAAGACACTGGCGTAACAAAAGACAATGCGATGGATAAGTTTGCATCTAATTATGCACAAGATTTAAATAAAAGTGAGCCGGCATTACACTCTAGTGCGGTAGGTGTTGTATCTAATTCTGATGGATCATTTGATGGTTTTGCAGATGATAATAACAATGCATTAAAAGATGAAGGTGAAAAAGATCTATTTAAACTTGAGATTGACTCTGAGAATAGCAAATTAATTGCATCTGATGAAACGGCTGTTAGAGATCAAGGTTTTTCAGGTTCAGGTCTTATAGCAGGAATGTTAATTGGTAGCATGTTAACACGCCAAAGATCAGCAGGTAGATCACCAGCAGGTGGTAGAGCAACAACATCAAAAGCTGCATACAAGAAAAGCACGAGCGCACGTTCAAGAGCAGGCTCTGGAAGTCACTCAAGAGGAAAGTAAGTTTCTTTCTATCCTACTCGATAAGGATATTTTCGATTAGGGTATGCAAAAGCTCCTGTAAAATCAGGAGCTTTTTTTATTCTATTTTATTTAATTCCAGCAAGGTAATCACGTTGCAGTCATACTCTCAACTTAGCTCAAAACAAACTGGCATTTTGTTAATATCCATTCTAGTAGTTGCCCTTTGTGGGATCGCCTATGAGTTAATTATTAGTACTGTTTCAAGCTATTTATTAGGCAATAGTGTTTACCAGTTCTCGCTTACCATTGGATTCTTTATGTTTTCCATGGGAGTGGGGTCTTATTTATCCAAATTATTACCTGATAATTTAATCCAAAACTTTATAAGCGTAGAGATAGCCGTATCCCTCGTTGGTGGTGTGTGTAGTTTATTATTACTGATGTCGTTCCCATTAGTCAGAGCCTTATACGAAACCGTCATGTTCAGCCTGATATTTATCATTGGCGCATTAGTCGGAATGGAAATACCGATTCTTACGGGAATTTTATCGTATAAACAAAGCACGCGTGACTCTATAGCGAATGTCATGTCATTGGATTATCTCGGTGCATTGATTGGTTCTGTGGCATTCCCTCTCTTATTGTTACCACAGCTTGGTCTAATAAGGTCTTCCTTTGCCATTGGTTTAATCAATATACTTACCGCACTAACCAATATCTATTTCTTTAGAAAGTACCTAAATTCACCACGCTTAATGACACAGATTGCGCTTGCAATTTTGGCACTATTAATTCTCTTTACAGTTTTCGGAACACGCTTGAGTAGCTATGCTGAGCAACACCTTTATTTTGATCAGGTAATTTATAAAAAACAAACACAATATCAACGTATTGTAGTGACAAAATCAAATAGGACTAATGAACATCGTTTATATATTGATGGGCATATACAGTTTTCATCACGGGATGAATACCGTTATCACGAATCGTTAGTCCATCCAATATTAACTGTTCCAGGTAAAAAAGAGAATGTACTTATATTGGGAGGAGGAGATGGGCTCGCTGTTCGTGAAGTTCTTAAATATGATGATGTTAAGCGCATTCATCTGGTAGATATTGATCCCGAAATGACACGGATTAGCAAGCGCCTGAATATGTTATCAACGCTAAATGAAAAAAGCCTTGAAGATCCAAAACTGGAGATCTTTAACCAAGATGCATTTAGCTTTATTAATAAACCCGGAATACTGTATGACCGTGTCATTATTGATATGCCGGATCCGCACAACGAAGCAATTAATAAACTCTACTCAAAAGAATTCTACACGATGATACGCAGACGCATGTCTGCAGATGGGCTCGTAGTCTCGCAAAGTTCATCACCATTCTTCACTCGCAAAACATTCTGGGCAATAGAGAAGACATTTGATGCAGTCTTTGATGACATACTTAGCTATCACATAACAATCCCATCATTTGGCGTCTGGGGTTTCAATATGGCAAGAGTAAACCAACTAATCCCAAAAGACTTTACCTTTGATATAGAAACAAAGTACCTAGATGCAAAAACAATGCAAGCGGCTATGGTTTTTAGTAAAGATACACAAAAAGTAGATGTACCTGTGAATACCATTATGGAACCCAAGCTATATCAACTATATCTCGATGACTTGAAAATTTAGCGAGCTTCCCATTTTGTTTTTTAAAATGGTGAACTCGATTATGTCGCCGTCGTTTGGCGACGTGTTAGATTAACAGGCAATTTTTAAAAGCAAAGAAACCTAAATAGAAAAGGAATTCGAGCGCTTCCCATTTTGTTTTTTAAAATGGTGAACTCGATTATGTCGCCGTCGTTTAGCGACGTGTTATTGAAAACTATTCATATAGCACCCTGTGTTTTTACAAGATTGAGCACTTGTATGCTAAGAGACATATAATGGATGTTTTTGTATAAATGCCACTCTATCGTTCTTTAAGTTTCCATATGAATACTAATAAATTTGCTGCAATAGCAACCAGCATAAACAGCAGAGGTGGTTAAAGGCGTGGCTTTTGACTTTTCTACTGAGCTTAGGTCAAAACCTGCTTTGCTTGTCATGTAAAGAATGACTGCTTTAATTTCCTCATCCGTTATTGCTGGGTTGCCACCACGAGCTGGCATTGCACCTTTGCCATCGATGGCAGTTTTAATGAGAGCATCTAGCCCTGTTGCTACGCGTGATTCCCAAGCGGCTTTATCATCTGGCTTAGGTGCGTTAGCAATTCCGGTGGAATGACAAGCCTGACAGCTGGCTTTATAAACTTCTTCACCAGAGCGCGCTTTAGTTGAGCCTGTTGTTTGTGCTTTTTTGGTTGATACGCTCCCAACAAGTGTAAGATTCTTTGCAATAGTTTCTGCTTTATTCTCTGTTTCTGCATTTTGTTCGCCTTCATGTCCTGAAGGGGTTATTAAATAAATAATACCAATAGTTGCGGCTAGGGCGAGTTGTATCCAAAATAACTTGGGTAGTTTATCGTGTGACTTTGACATTTTTCCTCCTTATTGTGTAACTCAATGTATAAGACAAAGGCTACAGCTTGATGTTTTTGGTATTCAGTTTAATAAATAGAAATAATAAAATTCCTGCAAAAGTAAACCATTGCAGAGCATAGGCATTATGCTTATCAATACTGCCGTAGTAGGGCTGCCAGTCTCTGATAAAGCCCGTTTTATCTTTTTTATCTAATTCGATAACAATAGGTAATAAACTTATGTTTAATTCCTTTGTTAGCTTATCCAACTTCATTGATTGGATGAGTCTTGGATAGCTATGCTTAAGTTTTTTTGAGTCATTGTTTGATTGGTTGAGAACAATAGCTCTTCCTTGTTGTTTCATCACGCCTCTAATATTAATGAGGTCTTCTGTAATGCTGATATCAGGGATATTGTCACGAGTTCCTTGATAGCTTATCCAGCCTCTATTTATGAGGATAGATTTTTTGGTGTTTTCTAATAAAAATGGCGTTAATACATGAAATCCAGCTTTTCCTTTGTATGTTCGATTGTCTAACAAATATTGGCGATTACTATCGTAATGACCTGATAATGACGCTGTTCGATAAATATCTTTTGTGAAGCTATCATCTATAATCCTATTATTCTTAATAAATGTATTTAAATTTAATGCTTCCATTATTTGTGCTTTTTTAACACCAAGATCAATTTCTCTTTTTTGTTCCACTCTATCCAACTGCCATAAACCCAATGAAACTAAAAAGGGTACTAAAGTGATTGTAGCGAGTGTCGGGATGCGCTTTGGTGTAAAGAGAAAGTTTCCAATTTGTAAGCGAATCATTAGCGTTAAGCGACTCCTGAGGGTTTAATCCATCCCATCCAAAATGAAAATAGAACAAAGAGGAAGAGGGCTATGGAAATACCAACTCGTATTGTCAGTGCTTTAACCATGCGTTTAGATCCACCACCATCTTTCATCATGTAATACAAAGCGGATGCGAGACTATAAATAATGAAGATAAAAAATATCAGTATGATGTAATTCATGTCTAATTTATTGCTGTGCTATAACCAGTAAACAACAATAAAGAGACCTAACCAAACGACATCAACAAAATGCCAGTACCATGCAACAGCTTCAAAACCAAAATGACGATCTTTCTTGAAGTGACCACGAATAGCGCGCATAAGAATCACAATTAACATGATGGTGCCAAGAGTTACATGCAAACCATGAAAGCCTGTTAGCATAAAGAAAGTGCTGCCATATATACCTGATGTTAATTTGAGGTCTAGGTGTTGGTAGGCTTCCAAGTATTCAGAAATTTGCAATCCTAAGAAGATCACGCCAAGAATAACTGTTGCTATTAAACCACCGATAAGCCCACTACGATTCTTATTCATCAATGACCAATGCGCGTAAGTAAGTGTTGCACCACTGGTTAATAGCGTAAGGGTGTTAAGGGCAGGAATTTGCCATGCTTCAATAATACCTTTTGGAACAGTGAAATTTGATGAGTCTGGCATCTGAATTAAAGGCCATATTGATTTGAATTCAGGCCATAAAACTTCTCCTGTAAAAAGATTATTACCTTCACCAGCTAACCAAGGAACTGATAACTGTCTAGCATAGAAGAGGGCGCCGAAGAAGGCAGCAAAAAACATCACTTCAGAGAATATAAACCAACCCATTCCAATGCGAAAAGATTTATCAACTTGTAGATTATAAGTACCATTTTCACTTTCATTAATAACTTGTCCCATCCAACCAAACACCATAAAGATGATGATGCCAAAACCTAAAATCATGGAAATAGTGCCAACCATATTGCCATGTAATGAACTAGCAAAACCACCTAGCATTGCTGCCAGACCAATAGATCCTAAAATAGGCCAATAACTTCCGCTGGGTACAAAATAGTCTAGTCTTGATTGCATGAAATTCGTCTCCTTGTTTAAAGTCCAGCTAAGCCAGTTTTGGTTTTATTGGATTCTTTAATTTTTATAAAGTTATACGATAATGTGATATTAGTAATATTCTTGTCCAGATCGCTATCAACAAAAAAGCGTACAGGCATTTTGACAGGAACTTTTGGTTTAAATTTTTGATTTTTAAAACAAAAACACTCGAGTTTTTTCAAGTGAGATGCTGCTTGACCTGGTGCGACACTGGGTACAGCCTGACCAATAATGACCTCGTCAGAGCGATTTTCTGCATAATAATTAACGGTGTATATTTTCCCAGGGACGATATCTATATTTTCTTTCATGGGGTAAAACTTGACAGGAAAACCAGGAGTTGTTGCGGATAAAAAATCAATAGTAATAGTTCTCGAATGATCAACTGTTCCTATTATTTTTCCATTATAGATATTGCTGCTGGTGCGACCATTTAACCCAGTGATGTCACAAAATGTGTCATAAAGTGGAACAAGTGCAAAAGCAAAGGCAAACATAGCAAAAGGAACGAGACCTAATTTGATCCAGAAGCCTTTGCTGATGGGCTGTCTATGCTTTGACTTATTCATATCAGGTGATTATTGGCTCATGTAAATGGTGAAGGAGAAAATACCAAAGGCAATAACCGCAACAATAAGTGCTGTTATTCTCGCGCCTTTGCGCTGTTTGGATAATAACTCGTCTTCAGTTAATGACATAATCAGTGCTCATCTTCAAGATGGATATGGCTTGATTCTGCAAGAATCAATTCTTTTGAAGGTGGCGTATCAAAGGTGTGGTAAGGAGCAGGTGTGGGAATTGTCCATTCTAATCCTTTAGCACTTTCCCAAACACGATCTTCTTTTATTGGTTCACCATTACGAATACAATCAATTATAATATAAGTTAACAGAATAAATGACGCACCAAATGCAAATCCACCGATACTTGAAATCATATTAAAGTCAGCAAACTGTAGAGAATAATCAGGAATACGTCGAGGCATACCTGCAAGTCCTAAGAAATGCTGAGGAAAGAACAAAACATTTACGGAAATAACTGCCCACCAGAAATGAAATTGGGCAAGTTTTTCGTTATACATACGACCGCACCACTTAGGAAGCCAGTAGAAAACTGCTGCAATGATTGAAAATAAAGCACCTGTTACGAGAACATAATGGAAGTGGGCGACAACAAAATAAGTGTCGTGGTATTGAATATCAGCTGGGGCAATACCAAGCATTAATCCAGAAAAGCCACCAATGGTAAACAAGATGACAAAAGCAACGGCCCATAACATGGGTGTTTCAAATGACATTGAACCACGCCACATGGTAGTAACCCAATTAAATACTTTTACACCTGTAGGAATGGAAATCATTATAGTGGCGTACATGAAGTATAGTTGACCTGCTATTGGCATACCCGTTAAGAACATATGATGTGCCCAAACTACAAAAGAAAGTAATGCGATTGAAGCAGTTGCATAAACCATTGAGCTGTAACCAAATAAAGGCTTTCGTGCAAAGGTAGGTATAATTTGAGAAACGATACCAAATGCTGGCAAGATCATAATGTAAACTTCAGGGTGACCAAAAAACCAGAAAATATGTTGGAACATGACTGGGTCGCCACCACCTGCGGCATCAAAGAAGCTAGTGCCAAAGTTACGATCTGTTAGCATCATGGTTACTGCGCCAGCTAGTACAGGCATTGCAGCAATCAATAAAAATGCAGTGATAAACCACGTCCAGACAAACAGTGGCATATCCATCAATTTCATGTCTGGAGCACGCATATTCATAATTGTGGCGATCACGTTGATCGCACCCATAATAGACGAGAAACCTAACATGTGGATGGCAAAGATAAAGTAGTCTGTGCTAGCAGGTGCAAAAGTGGTTGAAAGAGGTGCGTAGAATGTCCAACCAAATGCAGGTCCGCCCCCTTCCATAAACATAGTGCTTAAGAGCATTGCTCCAGCGAAAGGAAGAATCCAAAAGCTCCAGTTATTCATCCGTGGTAATGCCATATCTTTGGCGCCAATCATCAAAGGTATTTGCCAGTTAGCTAAGCCAACAAAGGCAGGCATAATTGCACCAAATACCATAATTAAGCCATGAAGCGTAGTCATTTGGTTAAAAAATTGTGGGTCAACAAGTTGTAAGCCTGGTTGAAAGAGTTCAGCACGAATAACCATCGCCATTGCTCCACCTATCAATAGCATGATGAAGGCAAACCAGATATAGAGAGTTCCGATGTCTTTATGGTTTGTGGTTTTTATCCAGCGCATCAATCCTTTTTCAGGTCCGTGATGGTGGTCATCATGTGAGGTATGAGATTTTTCATTAGCATCAATCTCATCTTGTAAATCAGTGGTAGTTGTAGACATTAAGAGAATCTCCTATCGTGCAGATTTAATGGTTGATGGTTGGACGAGGTCGCCAGAGCTATTGTTTAGCGCATTACGCTCAAAGGTTATGACAGCAGCTAAGTCACTGTTGCTTAATTGTTTTCCGAAGGCTTGCATAGCAGTTCCTGCCTTACCATCCATGACTATACTGATATGTGCTTTTATATCACCAGAAGCAAAAGGGCTACCTGAAATAGCGGGGAAGACTCCTGGAATACCTTGACCTGTTACGCCGTGACAGCTTGCACAGTTAGAACTGTAAACTTTTTGACCTTGAACCATAAGTTCATCTTTAGTCCATTCTTTATCACCTGCAGCGGCTAGTGCTTTTTGCTCTTTCTTCTTTTCTTCAAGCCATATTTTGTAATCATCATCTGGTATCGCTTCAACTACAATCGGCATAAATCCATGATCCTTGCCACAAAGTTCTGCACATTGACCTCGGTAAATACCTGGTTTATCAATTTTAGCCCATGAGTCATTGATAAAACCTGGATTTGCATCTTGTTTTACACCAAGATCACGAACCCACCAAGAATGAATAACATCATTTGATGTCATGAGAAAGCGGATACGCTTACCCGTAGGAAGTACAAGGCGATTATCAACATCTAATAAGTAATTAGTATGATTTGCTCGTGCAGTGGCGTTATTAGTTGCATCTTTGCTGGCTTTATTAAGGCTACTAAAGAAGCTGACATCTTCGTTCATGTATTCATATTGCCATTTCCATTGATAACCCGTAATTTTTACTGTCATATCTGCTTTTTCAGTGTTTTCTAGATCGATGAGTACTTTAGAAGCAGGAAATGCAATAGCAATTAATATGGCTAAGGGCACCAGCGTCCAGACTAACTCAACCGCTGTACTTTCGTGAAAGTTTGATGCAACAGCACCTCTGGATTTGCGATGAAAAATCATAGACCAAGTCATGACACCAAATACTAAGATGGCTATACCGACACATACCCAGAATATAAGCATGTGTAAGCTATAAATATCTCGACTGATAGAGGTAACACCTTCTGGCAGATTTAATCCATATTCGGCTTGTGCAAGTTGGGGAAGTAATAGCAAAGAAATGAAAATATATTTTGGTAAGGTAAATGTATTTTCAAGGTATGATATACAAGAGCGGTGGGGTGAAAACCTTTTACTAAGCATGCAGTCTCCTATGATATGTGAGTCTCATTATTCTTTCTTTCCTGCTATGAGGCAGTTAATACTTCTTGAGGTGGTTCAAATTAAGCAAACATAAAATTTATTGAGTTGTCTTTGATAAATATCAAACAAATAGTAAATATTATAATTTTCGTAGTCTACAGTCTCAAAAAATAATTAGCTATTGTTATTGTGTCATTAGCTATTATTATTACATATGATTACCCATTAGTTAAAATTATCAATATATCTATTATAACGATTGTTTGAAGGGTCTAATACTTATAACATTTTAATGTGCAGATACATTGCTAGGTAATGTGATATATTCCTGAAAAAACTTAATTAAAGGTTGTGAAAAATGATTGTTAGTCAGACTATTTTCAGCAAAATTTTGTGGTTTGCTGTTCTTCTAGCGCTGATTGTCATTGTTCTGGGAGCTTATACCCGCCTATCTGATGCTGGACTTGGTTGCCCTGACTGGCCAGGTTGTTATGGTCAATTAAGTGTTCCAGATAAAGTGATAAGTAGTGAGTTTGAGCGCCCCTTGGAATCTGGTAAAGCATGGAAAGAGATGATTCATCGCTATGTTGCAGGAGCCTTGGGTTTGTTGATTCTTGTCATTTTACTTATAGTAGTGAAAGGTTTGCCAACAGTAAGGCAAACAATAGCATTACCTTTGTTATTATTGGCAGTGGTTGTATTTCAAGCCATGTTAGGAATGTGGACGGTGACGCTTTTGTTAAGTCCAATAATAGTAACAGCGCATTTAATCGGGGGAATGACAACCTTATCACTACTATGGTGGTTACTTTTAAATCAAGAAATATTCACAGATTCACATACTTTCTATACTTCATCAGGTTTTAAACTTGCAGCAGCGCTAGGGTTGCTTATTGTTATTATTCAGGTGTTCCTTGGTGGTTGGACTAGTTCAAATTATGCAGCGGTAGCTTGTAGTGTGAATTTTCCTACTTGTGCATCACAGTGGTGGCCAGAAATGGATTTTTCTAACGGTTTTGATATTTCGCATAAACCTGGGGTGAATTATGAATTTGGTGTGTTAGATAGTCCTGCTAGAATGGCTATTCAGGTGATACATAGAATAGGCGCGTTAATTGTATTTGTTTATCTTCTGGGTTTAGCGTTATTATTATTTAAACATCATAGTCGGTTGGCTCTAATTTTATTATTAACACTTTTTTTGCAAGTTGGTTTGGGTATCATGAATGTTGTGTTGGCATTACCACTTGCGATTGCTGTATTACATAATATAGTGGCTGCATTACTGTTATTAACTGTTATTACGATTAACCATAGTGTTTTTAAGGGATCGTAATTTCTGATTCTTCTATTATATGATGAACTCATATGGTCACTAGTTATTGTTTCTGGAGTTAAATTATGGATGCTGGGAAAAAATCTTTTTTATGGTTGGTGGGTGTTTTTGTAGCACCTATTTTATTGGGTACATTACTATTTTTTAATTTAGAAAATCTAGGTTTTGAGAAGGGCAGCGTTAACTATGGCGTGCTGGTTCAACCTGCTTTTCCAACACAGATACATGATTTAATGCTGGGTGATAAAATGGCATTAAGAGAAGCGACACTCGCAAAAAAATGGACTATGTTATATATAGAGCCAGATGTTTGCGATAAAGCTTGCTTGGATCGTTTGTTGTTGATTAAACGTGTCAGATTATTAATGAATGAACACATGCGTCGTGTACGTACAGTCTTAGTTTCAGATAAAAAAGTTAGTGCCTTGGTATCAAAAAAGGATAATCCAGATTTGGTTTTAACGCATGTTGACATGAAAGTTTCTGAGTTTATAAAGCAGTACCCAAAACTCGATAAAACACCTATTTACTTATTAGACCCTATGGGAAATTTAATGATGTATTACTCAAGTGCAGACCCAAATGCTAAAAAAATAATTAAAGACCTACAAAAACTCCTTAAATATTCTCATCTAGGATAGGCTTAGATAATTATGGCTACAAGTCAGACACCAATAAACTCGTCAAATCCATCTTCACCTCCAACAGTGGCAGACTTTTTAACACTTTGTAAGGTCAAAGTAGTTATGTTGATTATGCTTACTGCAGTTGTTGGTATGTTTTTGGCTGTGCCAGATCTACCTCCAATACACTTGGTTATTTTGGCATCGATTGGAATTGCTTTCGCCTCTTCATCTGCAGCCGTTTTTAATCATGTTATTGATCGAAAGATAGATAATGAAATGGCCAGAACACGTAAGAGACCTTTGCCTAAAGGTAAGATAACATCAAAAATGGCTTTAACTTTTGGTATGATAATTGGTGTGATAGGTATAGGCACTTTGGCGGTTGGTGTGAATATGCTAACGGCAGTATTAACATTAATTGCACTGATTGGTTATGCTGTTTTTTACACCATGTATTTAAAGAGAGCGACGCCTCAAAATATTGTTATTGGTGGGTTAGCGGGTGCAGCACCCCCCTTATTGGGTTGGACCGCAATCACTAATTCAATAGAGCTGGGAGCATTACTATTATTTTTGATTATATTTGTTTGGACGCCCCCTCATTTTTGGGCGTTAGCCATACATCGTAAAAAAGAATATGCAAAAGTTAATGTTCCTATGCTACCTGTAACTCATGGACACTATTTTACACGTATACAAATTCTCCTTTATACCATTTTATTGGTTGTTATTACGGTCATCCCTTATTTGGTAGGTATGAGTGGTTTAATTTATCTTGTTGGTGCCATGTTATTGGGCGTTGGTTTTTTGTATTTTGCTATTCAAATGCTACGTCTTCCAGAAGATAAACGGTTGCCGATGAAAACATTTAGCTATTCGATTAATTATCTAATGATTTTATTTATTATTTTATTAATTGATCACTACTACTTGATTAGAATAGTTTAGTTTTAGTTATTCGGCGCTAACCTATAATCCAATTTAATCAGAGGTCTCTTATGGAATATTTACGTGCCATAAAAAGTGTTTTGTTTGCCATGATTGGCGTACAAAAAAAGAAGAATCTCAGGGAAGACTTTTCTAAAAGTAGTGCCACACCTTTTATCATTATCGGAATTATAATGACGTTGCTGTTTATCCTTGCGGTATGGGGTGTCGTGCAGTTTGTATTGAATGTAAGTAGTTAATATTCATAGGAGACCTCAGCATAACTCAGTGACGAAACAAAAATGAGGTGAAAATATTCTCATTGAGACGTGAATTACAGCTAAACGAAAATTAAGAAGGTCTTAGCCATTTTTACTCGTCATCTGAGTTATGCTGGGGTCTCCGTAGATTAAAAAATAAAATATAATTGTTAAAAAGTAAACTGTCGATCGTTCGTTTAGAATATTTACCATGTTCTATTTTCGAGATGACGATAATATTTAGCCTGTCAAAATATTGACACTTGTCATACTCTCAAATAATTAATTTGACATTTATCAAAAACAAGAGGATAAGTATTATCTGTAAGTAACAACGAATCAAGTGATATGCATATAAGTTATTTCTATGTTATTTGATTAGTCATGATAATAAATAATAATAAAAAAACCTGCACTTCACCACTAGGAGATTTAGAATATGGCAGTAGCAACACAAGACATACTTCATGAAGAAGAAGAGTTTGATTATTCACAAAAGATTGAAATTCGTAAATTAGATAGTAGTGCGCCGATGCGTTGGTTGAGTCTGGGTATTAGGGATTTTAAGACAGTGCCCATGTTAAGTCTTAGCTACGGTTTTTTGTATGCCATTATCGGGTTGATATTAATATGGGTGACTTACAATAACCCCATTTATGCATTTGGCTTTGTTACGGTTTTTTACCTGTTGGGGCCAATTATTGCTGTCGGTACATATTGCATAAGCCGTCATCTAGAAGCGGGTGTAAGACCAACTTTTGGTAAGGGTTGTAACGCTTTGTGTTATAACCCCTTTGGTATTTTTGGGTTCTCTGTTGTTATTGGTATTTTGGTCGTTTGCTGGGTGTTGATAACGGGTGTTCTATTTGCAGTTAATTTTAGTACGGTAAATATTGGTGAAGGAGTGTTTGCGACTCTTTTAGCAAATGAGAACTTTCTACAATTTGCGGGGATCGTGTCTCTTGTTGGCATTATTTTTGCTGTAATCAGTTTTTCAGTCAGTGTTATTTCTATACCGTTAATGACTCATCGTAGAGTTGATGTGGTCACTGCAATGATAACGAGCGTAAGAGCAGTAAAGAAAAATCCAGTTGTTATGCTTTCTTGGGCTTTTTCTATCGTTGCTTTAATAGGTTTAGGTTTTGCTTTTTTCTTTATAGGTATTGCCGTTGTCCTACCGATTGTAGGTCACGCAAGTTGGCATGCATACAGAGAGCTGGTGGTTGATGATAGAATTATGACAGTAGAGGATTGTGATTTGCCTTTATTTCCTCGCATGAAAGGAAAATTGAAATAGTCATATAGTTTAAGAGCTAAAAAATAAGCCCTTGTGAAAATATTCATAAGGGCTTATTTAGTTTAAGCTATATGCACTATTCATGAATAAACTATTCAAATAGTTAGTTGTTAAGGCAGGTTCCGACCTATAAAATATATCAATTTAGCATGAAATTATCTTGTTAAGAGTAGGCTTAATCCAATGATGAAAATAATTATTCCACTAGCTGTGATCGCATTTATTTTAGGCTTTAGCTTAAGCATGACTTATTTTGATAATGATAGTAAGAACTCTAATGCATCTCAAATGCAATACCCTGATGGAGGCGACTTTACTTTACATAACGGAGATGAAAAAGTAAGCCTTTCTGATTATGATGGGAAAGTGCGTTTTATTTTTTTTGGTTACACGTCCTGCCCCGACATTTGTCCAACCGCATTATCATTTATAAGTTCTTCCTTAAAGCAGTTAACAGCAAAGGAACTGGCTCAAGTCCAAGTCTTTTTTATCAGTGTTGACCCTGAAAGGGATACGGCAGATAAATTAAGAGACTATACAAAATACTTTCACCCTAAGATTCTAGGTATAACAGGAACAAAATCAGAAATTGACAAGGTGGTAAAACAATACGGTACCACATATCGCAAGGTTGAAAGTGATTCTGCTATGGGTTATTTAGTCGATCATTCTGCTTCAGTTTATGTGATAGGTCAAAACGGTAAGATTGTTGATATGTTGCCCCATGGTTTACCTGTTGAGATCATCACTAAAACTATTCGTGATTTGATTTAGTCTTCTTTGTTATTTTCTCAGACTGACGCTATGGTTGGAATGGCATCTCCCCCTTTTTTTGATAATTGCTTCTATAATTACAAGCTAATCAAGGCTTATCATCACTACAGAATCAAGGTATCATTGCCGCCGATATTCATTAGAAGTGTTGCTGTTATGGAATTAAACCCCACCTATACAAAAATAAAAGATTTACAACAACGTGTCGTCTCGTTGAGGGGGTATCTTTGACTATGAAAACAAGCAAGAGCTGTTAGAAGAAACCGTTCGCGAGTTAGAAGACCCTGAAGTTTGGAATGACCCTGAGAAAGCCAGGAAACTTGGTAAAGAACGCACTAATCTTGAAGGTATCGTATTGGTTATTGATAAAGTGATTGGTCAGTTGGATGATGCCAAAGATTTGCTTGAAATGGCTGAGATGGAAGACGATGAAGACACGGTTGAAGTGGTCATTGCTGATATAGATAAAGCGGCTAAAGATGTTGAAGGTCTTGAATTTGCACGTATGTTTTCGGGTGAAACGGATAACTGTAATGCTTTTTTAGATATTCAATCAGGCGCAGGAGGCACTGAAGCGCAGGACTGGGCTGAAATGGTGTTGCGTATGTATCTTCGTTGGGGAGATGCAAAAGGCTATAAAGTAGAGCTAATGGAAGCATCGCCTGGAGATGTCGCGGGTATTAAGTCTGCCACGATTCGTTTTGAAGGTGACTATGCTTTTGGTTGGCTTCGTACAGAAATTGGCGCTCATCGGTTGGTAAGGAAGTCCCCATTTGATTCTAGTGGAAAACGTCATACATCATTTTGTGCGGTGTTTGTATCACCTGAAATTGATGATGATATTGAAATTGATATTGACCCTTCTGATGTGCGTGTTGATGTGTATCGTGCTTCGGGTGCTGGTGGTCAGCATGTAAATAAAACAGAATCGGCAGTACGATTAACGCATTTACCGACTAATACGGTGGTTCAGTGTCAAAATGGTCGCTCCCAGCATCAAAATAAAGCAACTGCGATGAAGCAGTTAAAAGCGAAGCTATATGAGTTGGAAATGCAAGAGCGTAATGCGAAGAATAAAGTATTGGAAGATAGTAAATCGGATATTGGCTGGGGTAGTCAGATCAGATCTTATGTATTGGATGCTTCACGAATTAAAGATTTACGAACGGGTGTTGAAACAGGTAATACTCAAGCGGTGCTAGATGGCGCGCTGGATCAATTTATAACGGCTAGCTTAAAAGCTGGATTGTAGCTAAAAGACATTGCAACTTATGAAATGACTATAATAATATTATTACTTTTAATGGTATTTAGAGGGCTTGTGACATTCTTATCAATTAGAAAAAGAATCAGTCATAATATTAACAAAGCACGTTTAGATACTCAGAAACAAAGAACTAATTTAAAATAGATAAAAATTGAGACAAGAGAATGAGTGAAGAAAATCAAAACCAAGTAGAAGCGCAAGATGAAAACCAATTAATTGCATTACGTCGTGAAAAATTAGCGAAAATGCGTGAAGCAGGTATTGCTTTCCCGAATGCTTTTAAACGTGAATATTATGCTGATGATTTACAAAAGCAATACGTTGATAACGAAAAACCTTGGTTTGAAGAAAACGAAGTACGTGTCTCTGTAGCGGGTCGTATTATGCTCAAGCGAGTGATGGGCAAGGCGAGCTTTATTACGATCTCAGATATGTCGGGTCGGATTCAAATTTATGTGCAAAAAAATATGCTGGGTGATGAGCTTTATGACGCTTTTAAAGGCTGGGATATTGGTGATATTGTAGGCGTAGAAGGTGCACTTTTTAAAACCAATAAAGGGGAGCTTTCTGTTAAAACAGATACACTTCAGTTACTGACTAAATCACTTCGTCCCTTACCAGAAAAATTCCATGGTTTAAGTGATCAAGAGCAACGTTATCGTCAGCGTTATCTTGATTTGATAATGAGTGAAGAGTCGCGTAATACTTTTAAAGTACGCTCACAAGTGATCTCTTATATTCGCCGTTATTTTGAAGATAAAGACTTTATGGAAGTTGAAACGCCAATGTTACAGGTGATTCCAGGTGGTGCCACAGCACGACCTTTTGAAACACATCATAATGCTTTAGATATTGATATGTATATGCGAATTGCACCAGAGCTATACTTAAAACGTTTGGTGGTGGGTGGTTTTGAACGTGTCTTTGAAATCAATCGTAACTTTAGAAACGAAGGATTATCCACTCGCCATAACCCAGAATTCACGATGATTGAATTCTACCTAGCCTATGCAACTTTCCATGATTTAATGGATATTACCGAAGAACTATTACGTGGTTTAGCGGTTGATGTATTAGGAACTACAGAGGTTACCTATCAAGGTGAAACGTTTGACTTTGGAAAAGGTTTTGATCGAATTTCGGTGAAAGATTCTATATTAAAATATAATCCTGATTTAACGGTAGAAGACATCGGCACGGATTATCGTGCGCAAAAAGTTGCTGAAAAATTGGATATTCATGTCGAAGAATACTGGGGGCTAGGCAAGATTCAAATGGAAATATTTGATAAAACTGTCGAAAAGAAATTACTAAACCCGACTTTTATTACTGAATACCCAGCTGAAGTTTCACCCCTTGCGCGTCGCAATGATGACGATGATTTTATTACCGATCGCTTTGAATTATTTATTGGCGGGCGTGAAATTGGAAATGGTTTCTCCGAGTTAAATGATGCAGAAGATCAGGCAGAGCGTTTTAAGAAGCAAGTGGTTGAAAAAGATGCAGGTGATGATGAAGCGATGCATTATGACGCTGATTATATTCGCGCATTAGAATACGGCATGCCGCCCACAGCAGGTGAGGGTATCGGTATTGATCGATTGGTTATGTTATTGACTGATGCACCTTCTATTCGTGATGTGATTTTATTCCCGCATATGCGACCTGAGTAAATAGGTATAAAAGGGGGTGAGGAATTATATGGCACCCCCCCCCTTTTTTGAACAATTGAAGCTATTCATTGCTTTAGGCTGAGTTTTTCTAAGTGATGAAAACAATATTCAGCCAGCATCTCATGCCCGCCCGTAAATAATGTTATCGATACTTTTGGTGTGTCTTTTTTATACAAAACTTGACGTTTTCCTATTTTATTAAACTTGATATTGGGCTTTGGTATTTCACGTTTTAAAAGCTTATCAGTATCTTCTGCACTAACGAGTTGATCATCTAACCGATAGTGTTTAATCAAGTAATTATAAAAATTAATAGAATGTGAGATCGGAACACTGCCTTCAAAACCATCATTAATTCCAGCATAAATTTCTAATTTACCATTGTTTGTTGTTGGAATTTCCCAATAAAGAGGTGATCGTTTTTTGGCTAAAGACTTATTAAAGGTTTGATTGTTAGAGGTACAATCAATAATGTTTTTTGCTAATTCAGGGTGCTTTTTTATTGTTTGTGAGTACCATGTCGATAAGTCACTGATGGGCACCCACGAGAGAAATGCTTTGATTTTATGCCGTGTTTTTAGATAAGTGCCCAACGTAACATAACCGCCACCTGATGCACCGACGATAAAAATATTATCTAGGTCAACATGAGCATGGTCGATGGCATATTGGATTGCATCATCAATATCTGAAATGACCAGATCACTTAAACAGGCATCTTTGGTGTTATTAGCACCGCGAAAATCTGGATGAATATAATTCCAACCTGCTTTTAAAGCGAGTGTCGCTAGCGGGTCTTGTTGGGTGTAATCAGCTGACCAGCTATGTAAGCTGACTAATAGCGGCTTGGCTTTATTTTTTGAAACCGATAAAAAATAAGCGGCTTGTAAAGTGGAATCACGATTACTTTGAATGCTAATTAGTGAGAATTCCTCGCGCCAATCTTTACTGTTATATAAATAAGATTTAAGCGTAGGTAAAAAAACAGATAGCACCAGTAGGCTTATAAGCAATAGCGCTAAGCGTTGAGGTTTTATGCAATTATGTAAAAAAGGGGGGGGTGCCATAGGAGAGTTTATGTTGTTTCTTGTGGCAATGCCCACTCAATAGGCTCTTCACCAAATTCTTGTAGATAGCCATTAGTTTGTGAAAAAGGTTTGCTGCCAAAGAACCCTCGGTAAGCCGATAGTGGCGATGGGTGTACTGATTTAATAATACGATGTTTGCTGGTATCGATCATCTGCGTTTTCTTTTGTGCATTAGCACCCCAGAGGATAAACACCACATGATTTTTATTCTGGTTGATTGTTTCTATAATAGCATCAGTAAACATTTCCCAGCCTTTTCCTTGATGTGAATTTGCATTGCCTTGTTCTACTGTTAGTGCCGTATTTAAGAGCAATACACCTTGCTCAGCCCAACTTTGCAAATTGCCTGTATGACGGTTATCGATGCCTAAATCCTCAAGTAATTCTTTATTGATATTGAGTAAAGATTTTGGCAATGGTTTAACCTCTGGCATCACTGAAAAACACAAACCGTGTGCATGTCCCAATGTGGGGTAGGGGTCTTGTCCAAGAATAACCACTTTAAGGTTTTCAAAAGGCATACTATTGAGTGCATTAAACCAAAGTGAGGCAGGTGGCAGAATAGATTTTCCTTTAGATTTTTCATCAGCAAGGAACTGTTTTAACTGCTGCATGTAAGGCTTATCAAATTCATCACCTATCTGTGCTAACCAGCTCTCTTCTAGTTTGATATTTTTATTCATATGTGATGTTTTCCTTGCTGCTTTTATAAGCCGTGTTCTTTAACTGTTACTAAGCGCTATGTTAATATATTTCCAGCTGGCTGTATCAGGCATTACCATTTCAAAATGACCTATATCGGGAATAATTTCAAAGTGTACCTTATCTAAATATTGTGCCTTTTCAATATAGGTTTGGATATAGGATACAGGAACGATAGGATCTTGTTCGCCGACTAGATGCCATTGGGATATATTCAAGGGTAATAAATTACCTGGAGAAGCCTGTCGATAGCGCTCGGGTACTTCCTCTGGTAATCCACCGACTAATTCCTGACAGGCACCTAGGCAGATATTTTGCTTTACGCCTTCTACTAAATCAGGGATACCAGCGAGTGAAATAACGTTACTTATATTGATAGGAGAGTTTATTGATAATTTACTGTTTGAGGGCAGATGATGCCGCCCCGCCAACCACAATGCAAGATGTCCACCCGCAGAATGCCCCATTGCAGTGACGTTACTTAAATCAAGATTATACTTATCTGCAATAGTTGCGAGGAAATCAGTCCCCTGAGAAACATCTTCAAAGGTAGTTGGCCAGCCACCGCCATTTCCTAATCGGCGATATTCCATATTCCAGACTGCAAAACCTAGGTTTGTTAGGGCTTTGCAAAGAGAGCCTAATTGAGATAGTCCGAACTTTGCACGCCAGCAGCCACCATGTAGTAAGATAATAGTAGGATAAGGATCGCCATGTTTTGGGAGATATAGATTGCCAAACTGTTCAGGGTGCTTACCATATTCTAAGCGGTAATTAGGCGTAACAGATTTTAAGTTGATGTAGTCTTCTACTGATTTCATTACATTTTAAAAACAATGACCGTTTTACGCTATTTATTTTATTGTAATCTGCTTGAATTAACAAATATCAATGTGTGAAATGATTTTTTAATCTACTATTATTTGAGTTAGGTTGTTTCAAACAAAAATCGTCACAATCTTTTAAAGATTAATTAATAATACCCAATGATACCCGTAACTAAATCAAGGAGCATTTCCTAAGTCCTATGCTACACCCACTAAAAGCCCTATTTATTTCTATGCTGGGAAGCTTACGCGATCTTACGCCTATTATTCTTGTTATTGCCTTTTTTCAAATTTTTGTTTTGCAGCAACCCGTACCGGATTTGATTGGTCTTATTACAGGTATTATTTTCGTCCTTTTTGGTTTAACTTTCTTTATCTATGGTCTAGAAATGGGACTCTTTCCGATTGGTGAATCAATGGCACATGCCTTTGCTAAAAAAGGTAGTGTTTTCTGGTTATTAGCGTTTGCCTTTTCATTAGGATTTGGCACAACGATTGCCGAACCTGCTTTGATTGCGGTCGCAGCCGAGTCTGCAACAATTGCAGCAGAGGGCGGTATTATTTTAAATACTGAAGATGCGATGAAAAGTTATGCAACGGGACTTCGACTCACTGTAGCATTTTCGGTAGGCTTGGCTATCTTAATCGGTGTTTTACGCATTCTAAAAGGTTGGCCGATTCATTATTTGATTATTGGTGGATATATTGGGGTGATGGTTATGACCATATTTGCTCCAAAATCTATTATTGGCATCGCTTATGACTCAGGTGGCGTTACCACTTCAACTATTACTGTGCCTTTAGTGACGGCCTTAGGTGTTGGTTTAGCCAGTAGTATCAAGGGGCGTAACCCAATGGTTGATGGTTTTGGTTTAATTGCCTTTGCGTCACTAACGCCGATGATATTTGTGATGGCTTATGGGATGCTAATATGATGTCAGCCTTAGGCCAATGGATAATCGACTTCTCGGGCGTGTTGTTATCCACTGCTCGTGATGTCTTACCGATACTCATTATCTTACTCGGCTTTCAAATCTTTATTTTAAGAAAGCCTATTCCAAACTTACGCCGTGTCATTATTGGTTTTGTCTATGTGTTAGTTGGCTTAGCATTATTCTTACAGGGGTTGGAGCAAGCACTTTTCCCCATTGGGCGCTTAATGGCTGAGCAGCTTACCGATCCAATGTTTATTCATGGAGTGGAAAACTTCACAGGCGAAATTCACTGGCAAGATTATTTCTGGGTGTATATATTCGCCATTTCTATTGGCTTTAGTACCACAATTGCAGAACCTTCCTTAATGGCAGTTGCGATGAAAGCAAATCAAGTCTCTGGTGGAACGATTGGTGTCTGGGGCTTACGCATAGCCGTTGCTATTGGGGTGGCTATTGGTATTGGATTGGGTAGTTTTAGAATTGTTACAGGTTATCCCTTACACTGGTTTATTATTGCGGGTTACATTATTGTGGTGATACAAACGTTCTTCGCTCCAAAAATGATAGTTCCACTCGCCTATGACTCAGGAGGAGTTACCACTTCGACTGTTACGGTACCATTAGTTGCTGCATTGGGTTTAGGCTTAGCGGAAACAGTGCCGGGTCGTAATCCCTTAATGGATGGTTTTGGCTTGATAGCGTTTGCAAGTTTATTTCCTATTATATCGGTTATGGCTTATGCACAGATTTCTGCATTTATGAATAAGCGAGCCATGGCACAATCTAAATTTAAAACAAGCAAGAAAACAAATCTGAAACTCGAAAATGAATAGAAGAGGTTATTTAAATGCATTTTAAATTATTAATCGCTCTCGTTGAAGACACTAAAACAGATGCTGTAATTGAAGCCGCTCGTGAGGCTGGCGCCACGGGCACAACCGTTATTAGCAATGCAAGCGGTGAAGGCATCGATGAAAATAAAACATTTTTTGGGCTTACACTTGAAGCTCAACGTGATGTGTTATTGATGCTCGTTGAAGAGCATTTGAGTCGACATATTCTAGAAACGATCAAAGATGCAGGTGAATTTGATACCAAAAGTGGTGCTGGAATAGCCTTTCAAATTGATGTTGAAGATGTCGTTGGAATCACCCATCAAATGGAAATGCTGAGTGAAAAAGTTGAGGAGAAACTCTAATGGAAAAGCAAACTATTATGCGTGTAAAAGATGTAATGAAACATAACTTTGATACTGTTGAAGGCTTAGATACGGTGCAATCAGCATTGCAGAAAATGAAACATCACGATTCCCATATTTTAATCGTCAATAAAAGAAATGAAGATGATGAATACGGTATTGTACTGCTTGCTGATATTGCCAAAAAAGTTATTGCGAAAGACCGTTCGCCTGATCGCGTAAACCTTTATGAGATAATGTCTAAACCTGTTATTAGTATACGGTCAAATATGGATATACGTTACTGTGCAAGGCTTTTCAATCGCTTTGGTTTACAAGTCGCACCCGTTGTAGAAACTGATTGTGGCGATATTATTGGTACTGTTAGCTATAACGATATTGTTTTAAAGGGCTTGGTAAAGCTTTTGGATTAGATGATGTTTTTCTGGTATTTACAATTGTCTAAATAAGGTGGGGTGCCATTAAGTCACTCCTTAAAGGTGTTTACATGGGATTGAGTTTAAGCCTTTAAATAAACCATAGCTTTCTCTTTTTAGCCTAAATAATAGCTAAATTTCCTTTTTCTTCCAGCCATGCTTTTCTATCCTGAGCACGTTTTTTTGCGAGTAATAAGTCCATTACCGCGCGTGTTTCTTCAGGTTCTTCCATGGTCAATTGTACTAAACGACGAGTGTCTGGATCCATACTGGTTTCGCGTAATTGTAAAGGGTTCATCTCACCTAAGCCTTTAAATCGGGTGACGGATACTTTTCCTTTGGTTTTTTCTGCTTTGATACGATCAAGTATGGCATTAAGCTCATCTTCATCTAGTGCATATTCTACTTGTTTACCAATATCGACTCGATATAAAGGTGGCATGGCGATATAGATATGTCCTGCTTTTACTAATGCTGAAAAGTGTTGTACAAATAAGGCACATATTAAGGTGGCAATGTGGGCTCCATCTGAGTCGGCATCTGCGAGGATACACACTTTTCCGTAGCGCAGATCATCTAAGTTTTCAGAGGCTGGCTCAACCCCGATGGCTACCGAAATATCATGTATTTCATTGGATGCGAGTACCTGAGAGGAGTCAACTTCCCATGTATTCAGTATTTTTCCGCGCAGTGGCATAATCGCTTGAAACTCTCGGCTACGGGCTTGTTTTGCTGAGCCTCCCGCTGAATCACCCTCTACGAGGAATATTTCCGTTTGATTTAAGTCTTGTGAGCTACAATCGGCTAATTTCCCGGGTAATGCAGGACCTGTGGATATTTTCTTGCGAATTACTTTCTTACTCGCTTTAGCACGCTTTTGTGCATTATTAATTACGTGCTCTGCAATTAAGTCACCAAGATTAGGGTTTTGGTTTAGGTAGAGGCTAAAAGCATCTTTTACCACACCACTAACAAAACCTGCTGCGGTTCTGGATGATAGCCTCTCTTTTGTTTGCCCCGAGAATTGTGGATCTAACATTTTAAATGAGAGGATAAAACACAACTTATCCCAGATATCATCAGGGGTTAGTTTTAAACCACGAGGTAATAAATTTCTAAATTCAGAAAAGTCCCTTAGAGCTTCAGTAAGACCCGTGCGTAACCCATTGGTATGGGTGCCACCTTGTGAAGTAGGAATCAAATTAACATAACTTTCCTGTACTAGGTCACCACCTTCTGGAAGCCAACACAATGCCCAATCAACGGCTTCGTTATCACTTTTGAATTCTCCCAGAAAAGGTTCTTCGGGTAGGTTTTCAAACTCTTTTATTGCATCAACTAAATAATCACGAATACCATCTTCGTAATACCATTCTTTGGTTTCGTTTTTTGCTTCTTCGGTAAACGTAATGTGTAAGCCAGGACAAAGAACGGCTTTGGCTCGCAGATTATGTTTAAGTCGTTTAACAGAAAATTTCACCGTATCAAAATATTGTGCATTTGGCCAAAAGTGCAGGGCAGTGCCTGTATTCTTCTTTCCAACGCTTCCTATTTCTTCAAGATCACTTGCTTTGTGTCCATTTTCAAACACCATTTCATATTCTTTTCCATTACGTTTGATGCGTACTTCAAGAATTAATGAAAGCGCATTGACGACTGATATACCGACACCGTGAAGTCCCCCTGAGAAGGCATAGTTTTTATCAGAGAATTTGCCACCTGCGTGGAGTGTGCTTAAAATGACTTCAACGCCAGGGACTTTCTTTTCAGGATGAATATCAACAGGCATGCCTCGACCATTATCCGTAACGGAAAGGGAACCATCGGCATAAAGAATAACTTGAATTTTATTTGCAAAACCTGCCAAGGCTTCGTCTACACTATTGTCTATAACCTCTTGTGCAAGGTGATTAGGTCGCGTAGTGTCGGTATACATCCCAGGACGTTTGCGTACAGGGTCTAAACCACTGAGTACTTTTATTGAATCGGCGTTGTAGTCATTACTCATCGTTTTGCAAGCCCTTGCGTTGATGGTTGTTTGTTGAATAGTTGATAGTCAGAATTTACAACACTTGGATAAGAAATAGTAGGTATATGTAATGCAAAGATGGATTAAACCTGTAATTTTAAAAGGAAAAGTCGTTAATTTAGAACCTATGACCCTCGATCATGCAATTGAGCTTGGAAAAGTATCGAATGATGGTGAGTTATGGAAACTTTGGTATACCGGAATTCCTTCACCTGAAACGGCAGAGTCCTATGTAAAAGTTGCTATGAAAATGTTTGCTGATAAAGTGGCAATGCCTTTTATTGTTAGGGAAACTAAACAGGGTAAAATCATCGGTAGTACTCGGTTTTGTAATATTGATGAGCAAAATAAGCGTGCTGAAATTGGCTATACTTGGTACGCTAAAAGCTATCAACGAACTTCTGTTAATACAGAGTGTAAGTTATTGCTATTGACCCATGCTTTTGAACAATTAGATTCAATAGCGGTCGAATTTCGTACCCATTGGCATAATCTAGCCTCGCGTCGCGCGATAGAGCGTTTAGGTGCTAAACAAGATGGTGTGTTAAGAAATCATCAGAAAACATCAGATGGTAATTATCGTGACACGGTTGTTTTTTCAATTATTGATCATGAGTGGTCAACAGTAAAAACGAGTTTAACTCATAAATTAGAAAGGAATTAGAATGACAAAAAAACCTTCAACAACGCAAACAATAGGCACTGAACATTCCTTTGCTGAATATGTTCGAATTCTTGGTAAAGGTAAAACAGGTTCTCGAAACTTGACTTACCAAGAAGCTAAAGATGCGATGACGATGATTTTGAGACAGGAGGTAGAACCTGAACAGTTAGGCGCATTCATGATGCTAATGCGTTATCAAGAGGAGAGTGGTGAGGAGCTTGCGGGTTTTGTTGATGCTACCTATAGTGTTCTCAATGTTCCTGAAGATATGCCAAAGGTTGATTTGGATTGGTCAAGTTACGCGGGTAAAGCACGTCGTTTACCTTGGTTTATTCTGTCAACATTATTATTGGCAGAAAATAACATCTCGATTCTAATGCACGGTGAAGGTAATCATACGAGAGGACGAATTTATACAGAAGAGGTGTTGGAAATTCTTAATATTCCCATTGCTCATTCATTTCGGCAGGCTGGAGAGCATATCAGCAAAGATAATTTTGCTTTTTTGCCATTACATGATTTTCTACCAGAGCTGGCACGCATAATGAATCTTAAGTGGTTGTTAGGCTTGCGTTCTCCTGTGAATACCTTTACACGGCTAATTAACCCTTGTCGTGCGGCTTGTTCAATTCAAGGAATTCATCATCCCGCCTATAGAGATACACATCAAGAGGCTTCTGTGCTTTTAAAACAGCCTACTATGGCGGTGATAAAAGGAGATGGAGGAGAAACAGAATGGAATCCTGATATGACTAATTTAGTGCGTTCGATTAGAAATAAAAAGCAAATTGAAGAAGAGTGGTCGCCACTATTTCCTAAACGACATGTTAAAGATAAGGTATTAGAGCCTTTGAAATTAGCACAGGTTTGGCGAGGTGATATTGTGGATGAGTATGGTATTGGAGCGATAGTTGGCACAGCTGCAATTACTTTATATACGATGGGAAAAGCAGATAGTCATGAGCAGGCACTTGAAATGGCAAACGATTGGTGGGAAGCACGCGATAAGACTCGTCTTTAATACAGATAGACAAAAATTAATAATCTGAGATCTCAGTATACTTAATACATATTATGAGACCTCAATATAGTGATTCGGAGAATAAAATGATTTTTAAACTCAACCTTAAAATACTGTTAGGCGTATTCCTCTACTTTATTTTTTCAATGTCAACCGTATTTTCTCAAACTAAGGCAGATATTCCTGATCTAGAGCGCGAAAAACGTATGGCTAGCGAAGTAGAAGACGCAGTGCTTGATGGTGAAGTTGTTTATCTTAAGGATGGTGAACATGATTTTATGGCGATTGATACCGAGACTGAAGGTGAAACTAAAGGTGCGGTGATTATTCTCCATGGGCGTGGCTTTCATCCTAACTGGCAAGACACGGTTTATCCATTACGAACCCAACTGCCTAGTACAGGGTGGCGGACACTTGCCTTACAAATGCCAGTACTTGAAAAAAGTGCAAAATATTATGATTACGAACCTCTTTTTCCACTCGCTGCCCCCCGTATTGATGCAGCTATAGAATATTTAAAAAAGCAGGGAGTTGATAATATTGTATTGCTAGCACATAGTTGTGGCGCACATATGGCGATGGATTGGATCAGAAACAATGGCAATCAAAAGGGATTAATAAAGGCATATATTGGAGCAGGAATGGGCGCGACTGACTTTGGACAATATATGAAAAAACCTTTTCCATTAGTTGATCTTACAATTCCTGTAATGGATGTTTATGGTGAGAAAGAATACCCAGCAGTGAAAAGTAAAGCACCTGCAAGGTTATTAATGATAACGAAAGCAGGAAACCCTAAATCGAGACAGGTGATTGTGCCAGGCGCGAATCATTACTTTACAGATAAAGGAGATGAATTGGTTGCTGCTATTGAACAGTGGTTGGAGACCTTGTGATTTCCATAAACCCTCTGGATGGCATCCCCCCCTTTTTTACACAATTGAAGCATTGCTAATCAAACTTGTAGGAATGCTTAACTTAGAGAGTAAATGCCATTTGGATCTTTAGTTTGTCCTAACAATTATGTACTTTCAGTAGAGTGTATTAGGCTTAAACTATCATTTAGATACGACTATGGAGATTCAGTGAACTCTTCCGTTTCATCATCTTTTTCTGGAGGTAGCAGCGCCTCTCGTGTAATTCCCATCATGAGTAATGAGCTACTAGCAACGTAGATTGAAGAGTAAGTTCCAACAATAACACCAATAATCATTGCCATTGAGAAGCCATGAATTATTTTTCCACCAAAAGTATATAACGCAAATAATACAAGCAAGGTGGTTAAGGATGTCACAATAGTACGTGATAGTGTTTGGTTAATGGAAGTATTTATGGATTCTTCAGCACTAGCTTTGCGTAACTTTAAGAAATTTTCACGCACACGATCAAACACGACGATGGTGTCATTCAATGAATAACCGATAATGGCGAGAATTGCTGCCAATATGGTTAAGTCAAATTCCATACGGGTAATTGAAAATATCCCCATGGTGATGACTACATCATGTACAAGTGCAATTATAGCGCCAACTGAGAAGCGAAATTCGAAACGTAAGGTGACATAGATTAAGATGCCAGCCAGTGCCAGTAACATGGCTGTACCACCATCATCACGTAGTTCATCGCCAATTTGTGGTCCAACATTTTCGACTCGGCGCATTTCAATATCAGGGTTAGAAGTTTTTAGAATAGCTAGCACCTTATCACCGACTAGCGCTCTATCAACATTATCTGTAGGTGCAATGCGTATGAGAACATCCTTAGCGGTACCGAAGTGTTGAACTAATGCATCAAATTTTTGTGTTTTTAGAGCAGTACGAATCTTTTCTACATCAGCCGCTTCCTTGTAACCAACTTCGATGACTGTTCCACCTGTGAAATCAATACCTAAATTTAGCCCATTCACAATCAGTGAACCAATGGATACGATAAAAAGCAATACAGATAGAATGAGAGCAGGCTTGCGCATACCCGTAAAATTGATCATTTTCTTTTGTGAGTTAATTTTTTTCATTAGTGTTTTCCCCATGCCCAGATTGCAATGTTTTGGAGGTTCTTTTTACGACCGTAAATTAGGTTAATAACGGCACGTGTACCCATAATGGCAGTAAACATTGACGATACAATACCAATAGCAAGCGTGATGGCAAAACCTTTGATAGGTCCAGTTCCCATTGCGTATAGAACAATAGCGGCTATTAGCGTGGTAATATTCGCGTCGGCGATGGTTGAAAAAGCTTTTTCATAACCTGAATTTATTGCTGCTTGAGGTGCTAGACCATTCCTTAGCTCTTCTTTAATCCGCTCATAAATCAGTACGTTAGCATCAACAGCCATTCCGACTGTTAACACGATACCTGCAATACCTGGAAGGGTCAACGTTGCACCCATAAGCGAAAGAGCTGCAACGATAAGGACTAAATTTAATGTTAGTGCCATATTAGCCACAAGTCCAAACACACGATAATAAAGTGCCATAAATATTAGGACTAGGATGAAGCCGATAATAACGGAATTCACACCTGCGCTAATATTATCAGCACCAAGGCTTGGACCAATAGTACGTTCCTCAACAATATATACAGGAGCTGCTAATGCACCTGCTCGAAGTAATAGCGCTAGGTTTTGGGCTTCTTGTGGTGAATCAAGCCCTGTTATTTGAAAACGCTTACTCAGTTCTTCTTGTATCCGAGCAACATTGATGACTTCTTTATGAACGGTTGTTTTCTTTTTGAAACTACCGTCTTCGAGTTTTGTGATGTCTGTTTTATGTTCAATAAAAACAACCCCCATCAACTTTTGTACATTGGCACGGGTTGCTCTGGAAAATAATTTTGCACCTTTACTGTCGAGCACTATAGTCACTGAAGGTCGCTGGTTTTCATCAAAACCCGCAGAGGCATCTGTTATATATTCACCCGTTAACATAACACGACGTTTTAGTAAAACAGGATTGCCATTTCTCTCTTTGTAAAGCTTGTCACCCGCTGGAATACTCCCGCCTGCCTGTGCCGATAAGGCATCCGCATTTTCATCCACGAGACGAAATTCTAGAGTTGCGGTTGTGCCGAGGATAATTTTTGCTTGTGTTGGGTCTTGCACACCAGGTAGTTGAACAACAATACGTTCTAGTCCTTGTTTTTGAATAATAGGTTCTGCAACACCTAATTCATTAACTCGCCGGCGTAAGGTTGTAATGTTTTGTTTGAGTGCAAAATTCTTCGTGTTGTCTATATTTCTTTGTGTCAATATAGCTTTTAGTGCAGCACCTTTAGCCGTTTTGTGATCGGCAAATTCAATTTGATCGCGGTATTCACGTTTAATTTTCTTTCTTGCTAGATCTCGATCTTCAGCTGTTTTGAATTGGATGACAAGATGATCTGAAATACGTTTTACACCAAGGTAACTAAGTTTTTCTCCGCGCAGAAAGTTACGAAACTCCTGACTGTGACGATCTAACGATTTATCAATTGCCGCCTCCATGTCTACTTCCATGAGGAAATGTACACCACCACGAAGATCCAGTCCCAAATTCATGGGATTGAAATTTCTGAGCCACTTGGGTGTGGCAGGCGCCAGATTTAAAGCAGTATAAAATTTATTGCCTAGCTCTTCCTTAATCGCTTCTTGTGCTTTTAATTGTGTGTCGGTTGACTCAAAGCGTACTAATAGTTTTTTATTAGGAAGTATTTCTATATCACCGTAGGGAATACTTTTGCTATCAAATGCCCCTTTTAATCGATTAATAATCGTGGAATCTATAACTTGATCACTGGAACTAACAGAAACCTGTACAGAAGGTTGAGAGGGGTAGATATTTGGTAAAGCAAAAAGGAAACCTAATAACATCACGATGATGATTAGGATATATTTCCACATTGGATAGCGGTTCATTATTATTAACCCGAATAATTGTGTTCTAAAATATTGTGATTGTTGTACTACTAGCCCATATTCAAGGAATAGGGCTGTTTCAATTCTAAGAAATTAACTGCCTTTCATCGTGCCTTTTGGCATTACAGATGTTATTGCATGGCGCTGTATTTTAATAGATGCCGTGTCGGATACTTTTAATTCAATAAAGTTATCGCCTAACTTTGTGATTTTACCGAGGATCCCACCGCTGGTTACGATTTCATCACCTTTGCTTAAAGCGTCAAGCAGAGCAACATGTTCTTTTGCCTTTTTTGACTGTGGGCGGATAATCATAAAATACATGATACCAAAAAATAGCGCTATCATGAAAACCAGTTGTAAACCACCGCCTTGTGATGCTTCCCCTGCTGCCATAGCATCCGATATAAAAAAACTCATGTGAAACTCCCTTTATTTAACGTCTTAAGTGCTAGCCGTGTATTATGCCTTATCCCATGGAAAGTTAATAACTTTCTGTATGGATTTTTCATTAGAAATACACATTAGTA
>JAZGEM010000080.1:0-3085 GCA_036478745.1 Cocleimonas sp. | reverse complement strand
ATAACAAGAATTCGTTGAGGGCAGAATGGCAAGTAGGCTGGCAAGATGTTTCTCCAACAGAATATGAAGTCAATTTAACTTATGACAGGTATGTGAATCGTTTTTTCAGCGTATTTTTAGGCGGTGCATTTGAAAATGAAACTGAGCGTGGAATTTTTGGTTTTCGGTATTTATTGCCTTTAAATTTTGAAAGTGAATGGCGTGTAGATACAGCAGGAGAATTTCGTGTTACCTTGGGTAAAAGTTTGCAATTAACCAATAATGCGAATTTATTTGCTGATTTTGAATATGATACTGAAAGCAGTATAGAGTGGACAACCGGTATGGAATATTCGATAGCAAAACACTTTGGGCTGGTTGCTCAGTATCATTCAGAATTTGGGGTGGGTGCGGGTATTAGATTGGTTTATTAAAAGTAGGAGAATTTACCGAGCATATTTTCAGAACACTTGATTTCGCGATTATCAATACCAAATGAGTACCCACTATAAAAGCGGGCATTTGTTGGCATTATTTCATATCCATTTTGAACAAATTGACGACCTGAATAAAACCAAAACATTCCTTTTGGTGGGGAGGGATGAGAATTTGTATCGTTATAATATAAGGCCATACTTTAAAACATTGCTACTAGGTAATTAAATGACAGCCATGATTTCAGAAGTTTATGCAGCATTTAGAAAAGCTGGGGTTCAAGAAGAGGATGCTCGTATGGTTGCCGAAGCTTTGTCGGCAGAAAGCTTGGCAAAGAAAGATGATGTTAGAAAGCTTGATAAAGAATTACTAATCATAAAATTGATGCTGGGATTGATTATTGCTATTCAGGTAATGCTAATCTTAAGAACTTTACTTATGTAAATTAAAGAGGATGCTTAATCAAATATTCGTAAGTTTAGCGGTATTATCAGTGGTAATACTTTTTGGCTATCTAACTTTGTGGAACTGGAAAGATATGAAAGACCACGAACAAAAAAGGACTAGAAAAATGAACTATTGTGATGCAAGCATGACAGTAGAGTGCAAAGCTTCTGAACTAATAACCTAGAGGATAAATCATGCTGAATTGGTGGAGTGGCCTGACAGAAGATAACCAGATAAAGTTATTAATAGTGCCTATCACTGCATTTTTGGCAAGTTTTGGTTATTTGCTCAAAAAACTGTTCGATAAAAAACAACAATCTACAACTCAAACACTCACCATCCAAGGTGATACCAATACTCAAACCACTAATGGCGGCACAGCCGTTATTAATACTGGCTCTGGAAACGTTAGCATGGGCGATAATTATCATATTGGCGTTACGCTGGAACAATATGAACAAGGACTCAAGAGCCGTGAAATAGAAGTCAGGGAAGAATTAAAGCAGGCACAGGCTAAAGACCGTCAAATGAAGGAAGTTGAACTACAAGCGGTTCAACAGCAATTACAAAATATCTCTACCAGCTACGAAGCACATATAGTTAGCCTGAAAGAGCGCATTACACAACTGGAAGGGTTAAGTGGTCAACTACCTGATGAAGTATTGACAGAAGCTATTAATGCCTTAGCACAAGACAAAAGCCACCAAGCCGATCAGTTGTTCAAGCAGATCGAAGAACAAGCAGATACCGTCATTAAAGTCGCTGCCGAAGCTGCCTATCAACGGGGTTTAATAGCAGAAGATGCCATTCATTATACAGAGGCTCTTGAACATTGCGAAAAAGCTGTGCGGCTGGCGCTTGAAAACATACTTTATTTAAATCAAGCTGGAGAGATTAACCAGATATTAGCTAACTACGAAAAAGCCATTGAGTATTTTGAGCTGGCGTTAAGCAGTGATCTTAAAACCTTGGGGGAAGCACATCCTGATGTGGCGAGAGATCGAAATAACTTAGGTCTGGCTTGGCAATCATTAGGTGAGTATCAAAAATCCATTGATTATTATGCGTTGGCGTTAAGCAGTAATCTTAAAACTTTTGGGGAAGCACATCCCGCTGTTGCAACAAGTCGAAATAACTTAGGTTTGGCTTGGTATTCATTGGGCGAGACTCAAAAATCCATTGGGTATTATGAACTGGCGTTAAGTAGTGATCTTAAAACCTTTGGGGAAGCGCACCCTAATGTGGCGAAATATCGAAATAACTTAGGGGAGGCATGGCGATCATTAGGTGAGTATCACAAAGCCATTGGGTATTATGAGCTAGCGTTAAGCAGTAATCTTAAAACCTTGGGGGAATCACATCCTGCTGTTGCAACAAATCGAAATAACTTAGGTTTGGCTTGGAATTCATTGGGCGAGACTCAAAAATCCATTGAGTATTATGAACTAGCGTTAAGCAGTGATCTTAAAACTTTTGGGGAAGCACATCCTGATGTGTCGAGAGATCGAAATAACTTAGGGGTGGCTTGGAAAACATTAGGTGAGACTCAAAAAGCCATTGATTATTTTGAGCTGGCGTTAAGCAGTAACCTTAACCCATCTTCGCAGCTTTTTAGATCCTAAGTCATTGATTCTTAGTAATCCCTAATTTTTCAGGCTAAAAAAACCTTTAAAATCAATGGTGTTTTTTTACAGCCTCCAGTAGTGCCATTTTCGCACTATTGTTCCTTGCTTTTTTCTAGCTTTTCCTTGATGCTAGAGCTATGTATATTCGAAGAACCAAAACAAAAAACCTGGATGATGGCGGTGCTTATTACACTTATCGGATTGTTGAATCAGTCCGCGTTGGAAAGCAGGTAAAACAACACACCCTGCTAAATCTCGGTAAAGATTTTGCCATTGATTCAGAACATTGGCCATTACTCACCGCCAGAATAGAACAATTGCTAGAAGGCACTGAGCCTCATCAACAAGAATTGTTTCATTTAGCCGATGATTTAACGCAACTTCTGGAAGCCTCAGCCCAGCGGTACAGCGCGCTTATCATCGCTAAACTGGCACAGACTGTGGATGCTGAAAGTCCAGAGACGGATTATCATAGCGTCGATATCAATCACGTCGAAGCCCTTCAAGCCCGTAGTATAGGCGTTGAATCGCTGGCATGGCATGCGTTACAGCAATTACAACTGGATCAGAAACTCACCGCACTGGGTTTTAATAAAGTC
>JAZGEM010000079.1:0-147252 GCA_036478745.1 Cocleimonas sp. | reverse complement strand
TGGCTGTTGCATCACGCACCGTACCGTTATTCGCATTACCACTACTATCTATAACCACGGTTCCTGTGGTTTCATCCATCTTCCAGTGACCCAGTAGGTTTGCACTCACTTCGGCAAAACTGGCTTGAGTGAAGAATAAAGCGATGGTTAGAATTAGGAGGCGTAGTGAGAATAAAGCATCTGAAAAACTGGGGATGTGCTTAGGCATGTGAATTCATTCCTTTGAAGTCAATGTGGTTTTAATAGTTAAATACAGGGCTTGAATTTTTTATAAAATAATAGGGGTATAAAAATATATATATAGCAAAGTATAACATAAACTTATTGGTACATTGCTCAAATTTTGACCTTGAATTTGTGAAGCATAAAAGCCACTTAAAGAAATAGTGTGAAAAAAAATTCTAGGTGCTCTGCCTAGTAAATAGCAAGTTAATGGCACCCCCCACTTTTTTTGATAATTGGTTTTATATTGAGGGAATCACGCACAGTCTCATATTAGTTTCATTTAGCCTTCCCTGCTATCTGACTTAATAAAAATAACCCTGAAGCCGCTACCACAATAGAAGGCCCAGCGGGAGTATCCCATAAAAATGAGGCGCTTAAACCAAACACTACGGCTAACATTCCTACAATGATCGCAAAGAAAGCCATTTGTTCTGGGCTTCGTGAAAATTGTCGTGCCGCCGCCGCGGGTATAATTAATAACGACGTAATCAATAATGCGCCTATTACTTTCATTGCTACAGCAACTAAGATGGCAATTAACAGTGTATAGGCTGCACCAATTATTGAGGCATTCACGCCTTCTACTTCAGCTAATTCTTGATGTACCGTGAGTGATAAAAGCGGCTTCCATATAAAAAACAGTATAATAATGATTAGCATCACACCTGCGCTAATCACGCCTAGGTCTTGCCAGCTAACGGATAGAATGTCGCCAAATAGCCATGCATTAATATCAACTCGAACACCTTCTACAAAACTGATTATTATTAAACCGAGTGACAAAGCACTGTGTGCCATTATGCCTAGCATGGTGTCGCTACCAAGTTTTTTCTGGCGTTGTGAGAGAATTAATAGAAAAGCAACTAAAAGCGTCGATATGAGTATGCCGATATTGATATTAATCGCGAGTAGAAAACCTAACGCAACACCTAATATAGCTGAGTGAGACAGGGTATCACCAAAGTAGGCCATTCTGCGCCACAAAATAAAAGCACCCAATGGACCTGCGATTAAGGTGATTAACAAACCCGCAATGAGTGCGCGGATTAAGAAATCATCCATGTTTATTTACCTCAGTAGAATGATCACCATGTTGGCATTCACCTTCAACAACATCACCATGTAAATCGTGACAATGATTATGATGGTGGGTATAAACACCTAAACCTTCGACAGATACACCGCCAAATAAGCGCTGATATTCTGGGTGCTGACTCACAGCGTCCGGTTGACCACTGCAACAAATGTGTTGATTCAGGCACAGTACCTGATCAGATTTTTGCATCACTAAATGTAAATCATGCGATATCATTAATACACCAAAGCCATAGTGATTTTTAAGCTGCGAAATTTGTTCGTAAAGTTCCGCCTGACCTAGAACATCGACACCTTGCGCTGGCTCATCCAAAACCAATAGTTCAGGCTTTCGTAATAAGGCACGAGCAATTAAAACACGTTGAAATTCACCGCCTGATAATTGCTGTATATCTTGAGACTGTAAATGACTTACACCCGTTTCATCAAGCACGCGCTCAATATCTCCACGACCTGCGAGTGCTATAAAACGTTTCACTGTCAAAGGCATTAAGTTATTGATGCTAATTTTTTGTGGCACATAACCAATACGCAGTTTCGGCTTGCGCCAAATCGTACCACTATCGACCTTTTGCAAGCCCAATAAAATACGTACTAACGTTGATTTACCTGCACCATTAGGGCCAATCACAGTTAATACTTTTCCTGCTTGCAATTCGAGACTGACATCGTGCAAAATCGTTCTGCCTTGCAAGTTCAGTTTAATCTGCTCTAGGGAGGCTAATTTATTCATTTTTTGTGACGGGTCTGACATGCGCGCTATTGTACTCTTTTTTTTACTTTCTGGAATATTAAGCGCTTGTGATAATGGTGTGACCGATAAAAACACACACCATAAGCTTAAAATAGTTACAACGATCAAACCCCTTCAGTCTCTAGTATTCGCTATCGCAGGTAATATGGTAGAGAGCACTCAACTTATACCTGATGGCGCAACACCTCATGATTATCACTTCAAACCTTCTGATCTTCGCCGTATCAAAAAAGCAGATATTATTATTCAGATAGATGAACACTTTGAAGCTTTTCTCCAGCCTGCATTAAAAGCAAGAAAAAAAGAGAGCGTGCTTATTTCACTGGCTGATAATGAGGAAATAAGCCAACTAGCATTATTCTCCGATCAGAATCATGAAAATCAGCAGAATCACAACCATGGCAATAATGACCTGCATATTTGGACATCACCAAAAAATACCTTAATTATGGCGAAAGCAATTTCTAACGCGCTAATAAAAGCCGACCCAGAAAATACTGAACACTATAAAGAAAACTTAACGTATTTTAATTCTAAAGTAGAAACACTTTCAGTTGAGATCAAAAATGATCTACAGGAAGTGAGAAACAAACCTTATATTGTCTTTCATAACTCATGGCAATATTTTTCAGATTTTACTGGGCTGAGAAAGCCCACCATCGTTAATATGCAACATAGCGTTTCGAGCAGTGCCAAGAACATTGCTAATATTCGACAACAAATTTTAGATAAGAATATACAGTGTATTTTCAGTGAACCCAATGTTCGAGCCTCACAAGTAAAAGTATTAACTGAGAACCGTCATATGAAAACGGTGGAAATAGATGTTATGCAAAGTAAACTGCCATTAAACAAAGACACAACAATTAATTGGTTTAAAGCATTGGGAAATGATATTGCTACTTGTTTACAGTAGATACCGCCCCAATTATGTAAAAAAAGGGGGGGTGCCATATCAGATTGACCCCAAGTTTGTTTCACTCTTGATAAAAGAAGTTAAAGGAACCTTATGCAGCACTTTGTTAATAATCATTCATTAGAAGCACCTTATCCGCAAAATACTGAACTCGCAATGTTTGGAATGGGTTGTTTCTGGGGTGCAGAAAAACGCTTTTGGGAACTCGATGATGCTGTCCATGTGACTGCTGTTGGTTATGCCGCTGGCGACACCGTCAACCCAAGCTACAAAGAAGTGTGCTCAGGAATGACTAATCATAATGAAGTGGTGCTGGTGGTATATCATCCCGATAAAATATCTTATCCAGATTTATTGAAAACATTCTGGGAGAGTCACAATCCAACACAAGGGATGCAACAAGGAAATGATAAGGGAACACAGTATCGCTCAGGAATATATTGTTATGATGAATCACAAATGACGTTAGCAAAACAATCACAGGATACCTTCCAGTCATCACTTGATAAAGCGGGGCTTGATAAAATCACTACAGAGATAATTGCTGCGCCAATATTTTATTTTGCTGAAGAATATCATCAGCAATACCTCGCTAAAAACCCTAATGGATACTGTGGTCTGGGCGGAACGGGAGTTTGTCTTTAACTATTTGACAGAGCCATACTGCCTGTATAATTATTGCCTAAAGTAAATTAAAGAACAGAGAAACCTCCAATGGTATTACCCGCAAATGATTTAGAAAAAGCCCTCCACAAAGCTGCTGCTGATCACAGTCAGGCGCCTGCTTTTTATGAGGAGTTGATGGAGTCAAAAATTTTCATTCTGGGAAAGCCAGAAGAAGAAGACGTTGGAAATTTTACACTTGAAGAAGAGCAAGCCGTCATCATTCAACACTGGGAACGCGAAGATGACAAAAGCCCAGTCGTGCCATTTTTCACATCATTACAAATGTTGCAGCAAGCGATTGAAACGGATGAGCCCTACTTAGAACTCCCTACTTCATCACTATTCCAATTAACGATGGGTGTGTCGCTAGTACTTAATCCAAACTCTGAATTTGGCATGGAATTTGAGCCGGATGATATTGCCGTTTTGCTCGATACAGACTTAATGGTGAATAGTGAGCACTTACTAGATGAAGAAACAGAAGTGCTATTAGGCATGCCTGAAAAAGTATCAGATTCTTTTACAGGTGTGCTAACAGAGTATCTTTCACGACAGCCAGAAGTAGAAGCCGCCTATTTGGGAACCATTCAAATCCCAGCAGAAGATGACCAAGAACATCTCATGGTAGGATTACAAGGCAAAGGCAGTTTTGAAGCAATCATCGATACTGCAATTCAAAAAATATCATTGCTTGCAGAAAATGATATGAATTATGAAACCGTTGATTTTTACGTCATCGATCAAGACGATCCTGATATTAGCCAGTTTATGCTAGAAAATATTACGCCGTTTTATGTAGCTGAAAATCGTACGGTGCATTAGTACATCCATTTAGTTGGCACCCAGAAACATCTCGAATGACGTGTTTCTGGGTAGCTAATTATTAAGACTTTTTATTCTTTTTAGCCTCTTTCTCGATCATCTGTCCTGCTCCTTGAATATCTTTTCCCGCCCCTTCGATCGTGCTACAGGCATTTAAACTAAGCAAACCAAAGCAAGTAATGATCATTAGAATCGTTGTTTTTAACATTAAAATTACCCTCTACTATTTTTATTAGCCCCTTAACTATAAACCTTCTACAGTTAAAGTATAGCTTAGCTATGCACCGTAGGACTAAGAACTCCAGTAAATAATAAATAAAGCAATATCACACCAAAGATGATGCGGTAAATTCCAAAGCCGACAAATGTGAATTTCTCTAAGAACCGAATAAATAACTTCATTGTGAAATAAGCCACAATAAATGAAACCAAGAAACCTATTGCTAAAGTAGTAAGATTCGCATCACTAAACTCTTTATAATTCTTTAATAGCTCATATCCGCTAACGGCAGCCATAACGGGCAATGCCAATAAAAAAGAGAATTCCGCACTGGCTTTGCGACTCAAGCCTACCAATAATGCACCGACAATCGTTGACCCCGCACGACTCGTGCCAGGAATTAAAGCAAATATTTGAGAAAAGCCTACGATAGCTGCTTGCTTATAACTAATATCTTCTACTTCTAATGTCCTAGGCTTAGCATTTTTTTGAAAGTACTCAATCACTAGAAAAATAATACCACCCACAATAAACATCACCGCGACGACTTCTATAGAAAATATCGCTTTAACATAATCTTTAAGAAGAAAACCAATAGCAGCGAAAGGTACAAAAGCGATCAACACTTTAATCCATAGCTGAATATGTTTCGGATGAAATTTATCTTTGTAATTAGCAATAACCGCAAGAATTGCTGAAAGCTGAATAATCACTTCAAAGGCAATATTTTCTTTGCTCTGAGGCAAGCCCATCATCTCACTAGCAACAATCAAATGCCCCGTTGATGAAATAGGAAGAAACTCGGTTATACCTTCTATAATACCCAGAATAACGGCGTGAATAATGTCCATAAAACCCTATTAATTATCTATCTGGTCAAAAAATCAATGATATTGAATATCTTTGCCAACTAAAACAGGTAACAGATAATATGTGATAAATAACATAATCTGTGGTTACACAAAATGGCGTCCCGAGGAGGATTCGAACCTCCGACCTGCCCCTTAGGAGGGGGCCACTCTATCCATCTGAGCTATCGGGACATTTTAAATAATTTTAAGTGCGGAATTGTATCGAATTTTGTCATGCTTTTCAGGCTTTTATTGTAGAGAATAAACATGCGACCATAACTTTCTCAAAATAGATGCTTCTAACGCTTAGTTAGGGTTATACTGATCGACCAAATATAATAAATAATTAAAAAATGCCAGCCAAAAAAAACAGCCAAAATGAAAATACCGTGATGATGGAAGAATTCCGTCTAGCGATGGCTGATTTTAATTCTGCGATGCAAAATCGTGAGGATTTAACGGTACGCATTGCCAAACGCACGACGCAAATCATTCGCTTTTCATTATTGGGTATGATTCTTTTGGGTCTATCTCTATTCTTTTTAATCTGGATATTGACCAGTAAAATGGGTGACATAACAACTCATATGGAAGTTATGTCTTCGGATATTAAGGCCATGCGCGGCGATTTCCATCAAGTAGCTATTAGTGTCGGTTCTATTGGATCAGACTTTACATCAGTACGAAAAGACATGAACAACCTAACCGCATCTGTTAATACAATTCAGATCGATATGACAAAGCTAAATTCCAACGTATCCGATATGAGCGGCAACATACTCACTGTCCGCAGAATTTTGGCGCAGATGGATAAAAGTATTCACCATATGGATATGTCAATTACAGGAATGAATAAAAGCGTCAACATCATATCGAGAGGCGTAATTGGCATGTCTGACAATATGAATCGAATGACACATGATATTGATGCAATGGCAGCTCCCATGCGAGCCTTACCGTTTTCCAAACGGTATAAGTAACCCCCGCTAGGTTTATTCCAAGCTCAAAAAAGAAATTACAATTATGTAAATAATGGGGGGGTGCCATTTCAATCTTCGCTATTCCATTTATCGTAACAATCAAGCCATATAGTATACAATCCATTTATAATCATAGACCCATTCAATTATGGTGGTAATAAATGAAAAATAAAAATCCTAAACTTTGCGCATTATTTTTCAGCTTATTTGTATTATCTAATACGAGTTATGCTGAACTAGATGTGGTTAATACCGGCTTAGTCAATGATACTGTTTTAAACACCACATGGATGAAAGATGCCAATCTTTTTAATGCCTTGTGTAAAGCAAATAATCCTATCGCTATGGATTTTTTCCCTCCTAGCTCTGATAAGAACCGACAAATTACTGATGCTAATGCTATTTGTTCTAGAGATGGTCGAATGACGTGGAGTAATGCTCAAGGTTGGATTGATAGACTCAATCAGCAAAACTATCTGGGTCATAATGATTGGAGACTCCCCACAACAAATCAGCCCGATGGAACATGTGAATACCAAACAACGGCACAAGGCTTAGTGGTGAGTGGTGGATATAATTGTATCGGCAAAGAATTTAGCCATTTATTCAATGCATCCTTAGATAATCCAAATCATGCTGGAACAGGTGCAATGGGAGGAAAAATTGGTTCAGTCTGCGCAGACTCAATAGCCCAGCCTCAGTTCTGCTTTCAAAACACAGCTCCTTTTAGTAACACGGTACCTATTACTTATTGGAGTGAAAGTAGTGCGGCAGGTGCGTTTTTAGAAACAAACAATACATTCAATGAAAAAGCTGCCTATAAATGGACATTTAACACAAAAAGCGGTTATCAAGGCAGTAAACACCGAGGCTTTGATGAAGCTAATGTATGGCCAATACGCAGTGGGTTATCTGAAGGAAATTCATCAGGGACGGGCGCTATTATAAGTATTATTCAACTGTTGTTGTTAGCTGAAGAATAGCATTATTCAGCCGAGCGAAAGCGAGACAACAGCTTTGTTTTTATAAGCTGACCCGAAGGGCGAATGAAACGAGTAAAAAAAAGGGGGGGGTGCCATATCAATATTTTTCACCCATTAAAGACCAATTTAAAAAGGTAGTCTATTGCCATTTACCCCAATTCATATGGGTCCTGGAATCCTAATTAAAGCCATATTACAAGGTAGCTTTAGCCTAATGGTTTTTGGTTGGGCTCAAATTATTATGGATATTCAGCCACTTGTAGTTTTAATAACGGGTGATGGTCACTTGCATGGATTTTCACATACTTACTTAGGTGCTTTTTTATTAGCCATTATTTCGGCTCTGTCAGGAAAGTACTTGTCCGAGTTTGGCTTAATAATTTTACGCGTTGCGAAGCGCAGTAATCCAATTAAAATTACATGGTGGATTGCATTTATTAGTGCCTATATTGGTACAATTTCCCACGTCGCTTTGGATAGTATTATGCATGTAGATGTCGAACCATTTTACCCTTGGTTCAAAAACAATCCATTCTTTGGGTTTTTAAATATCGCTGAAATTCATAAGCTTTGTTTGTATTCTGGGCTTGTTGGAGCCGGTATTTATTATCTGGTTCAGTTCAAAGTAAAAAAACAGAACTAGCTTCTATTCACTCCCACAATACGCATTAATTTTGCTTTACTAATATTCATATTCTTGAGTGCTTGCTTAGATTTTAAGCGAAAATTTAGAATCATTTCCTGAGCATCAATCACTTCTATAAATGAAGTTTCCCCCGTTTCAAACAGACTTTTGGAAATATCCTTTGTTGTCCTTGCCTTTGGTAATAATTTATCTTGGTAAAGTACATAGGTTCTTTTTTGTGTTTTATAATTAGAAATAAGCTGTTGAACATCATCAGCTGTTTTTGTTTGTAGTGCTTTTATTTTCGACTGAAGTGCTTGGTATTTTTGTCGTGTTTCAGTTAAATAGGCATCATTTTTAGCAAAGAAATTATTCTGTTTGATCTTAGGTTTAGTACTGAACTTGCCATTTTGAAAACGACTGAAGCCTGCATCAAAGTCAGGATAAAAACGTTTTTCTGACAATTGAATAATACGCTTCATTTTCTCAAGGCTTGCTTTCAAACGAGAAATTTCCACACGATTTTCTTGCGCTTGTTTAATCAACATTGCAGAACTATTACTAAGTTTGGCGGATTTTAGTTTATCTAATTTCCCAAGCTTTGAATCAGAAGGTAAATTCAATAAGGCAAACAAACGCGCTTTCTGTGCCTGTTGTTTATCCTTGGCAATCTGTCGTTTATTTTGACTATTGGCAATTTCAATATCAACTAATAAGACCCCACTAAGTTCGGCAGAATTGGTTGAATAATTACTTTCTAACTCTTCTTTAAGTGATCTCAATAATTTAGTTTTCTTTGTTGTGATATCTATATCTTGCTGAGAATATTGCAGTTCATGGTATGCAACTCGTGTTTTTGTAATGACATCTTGGGTTGTTTGTTTTAAAGCCTGTCGTGAAACTTCCACGCTTTGATCAATAATAGATGCTTTTATGGCTAACAATCCGGGGAATGGAAAGCCAGCATTCACTGATTTTTTCTTATGTTTTTGAGTACTACCTGTGAGCTTTATATCTTGGGTAAATGCCGCATATTGCGCCAGCATATCATCAAGAAAACCTACTTGATCATATTTTGCTAGATTAGATTCTGCCTGCTCTTTAGCGCTTTTAATATCTAGATTATTTCTAAGTGCAAGGGTGATGACTGCATCTAAACTTGCGTTGTTTTTAAGCCATATTTGCGACTGCTTACCAAGCTTCAAACTAGCCACTTTTTGTAACATTGTACGAGAAGGCTGATATAAATTATTTTGGCTAATCACGCCATTTATTCGTCCACCCGCTTGTTTTTTCTTGCTCGCTAGTTGGCGTATCTGTTGTTTTAATTTCTTTCTATTTAACCCAACTTCAGGCTGTGCTTTTTGTGGTTCTTGAGTTTTTAAATTATCACTTACGTAGGCAGAATATGTATAACCATCATATTCACTTTGTAGCTGCTTCAGTGTATGGGTACTGCTACACGCAGAAAGAGCAATTAGCGGTATAACTATTAGTAACTTTTTCATAGTTTTTTACCTGTTAATTTTTCTAACTCTGTGAGATTTTTCCAGTAATCGGCAACAGCGCGTTGATAGGCTAATTGAAAGTTCAACCATGTTGATTGTGTTTCTAGAAAAGCAGAAATCGAGCGTTTATTTTCACGGTATTGAAGCTCTGCTATTTGCATGGCTCTATTCGCTTGTGGGATAAGATTGTCACGGTACAAAGTCGCTTGTCGATAAGCATTGTTCAATTTGAATGCTATTGATTTCACTTGATAATTTAAACGATTTTTAAGTGCCTTCTTATCTTCAATTTTTTTAAATTGTGCTAATTTCGCCTGCTCTTTTATCGCATTATTTTTAGTTCGATTAAGTGGAATATTTAACCCTAAATTAATTGCAAAACCATCACGACCATTACGCCTTAAACTGGCGACATCATCTCTTTCGCCAATTTGGGTATAGCGCGCACCTACCGTGAAGTCAGGTAAACTAGCATAGCCTGATAGTTTAGATTGCACCTTGCTCTTCTGAATGTGTAAATCAGCAATAGTGACCTCTTCATTAGACTCTGCCCATTGATACAAACGTGCCATCGGCTGCTTTAATTTTGTAGGTGGGCGAATCCCTGTATTTACTGAAAACTGAAATTCTGGATTGCGATTAAGCAGTGTATTGATTTGGGTAATTTCAGTAGAACGTAATTCTTCTAATAACTGCACATCAAAAGAGACCTGTGCATACTGACTTTGTGCCTTAGCGACATCATTCAATGTGCTTGCCTTTGTCGCTAAATCTACTGTTGCAATATGCGTTATTTTTTCCAATAAAACTTTATTTTGTAGGCTAAGCTTTATCGCGTTTTCAAGATAAACCAACTCATAAAAAGACTTCTTTAACGCTACCACTAAGTCTCGGCTGGCTTTATCAAAACCTGCTTTAGCAATTTCAATATCCTTTTTTACTATATCCCCTTTTAAGGAACGCTTGCCACGAAAAGGGAGTTTTTGGCTCAGCGCAACGACCCGATCTTGTGAACCAAGGCGTGTTTCAACAGGATTGATAGCTTCTGTAAGCGTCAGCATAGGATCAGCATAAGCTGTCGCCTGTGGGTATTGGTGTATTAAGCTTTGCCATGTGAGCTTACGTGACTTTAGTTCGGGATTATTATCAACTGCAATTTTAATCAATTGGTTTAACTGGCTTGGTTTAGCCGCTACAGAGGTATTAAAGCTTAGTAACAGCAGCGCCAAAAAAGCTGTAGCCAAATGTTGTAAAAAAGGGGGGGGTGCCATAAGGCTCTTAGTACAGAATTTAAGTTTCATATTCATTTCCCCTTCACCAATTTGAGCTTCCGTTTTTGCCAGATTAAATAAATCGCAGGTATTACCAATAGTGACAGTAAAGGCGCTGTAATCATCCCGCCGATCATGGGTGCAGCAATTCGTTGCATCACATCAGAACCTGTACCACCACCAATCATTATGGGTATTAAACCAGCAATGATCACCGCAACCGTCATCGCTTTAGGTCGCACCCGCATGACTGCGCCCTCCATAATACTGTCTTTTAAATCAGCGATACTATGCATCTTTTCATCTAGTTTTCTTTTTAAAATCGCGTTATTTAAATAGATAAGCATAATCACCCCAAACTCAGCCGCAACTCCCGCTAAAGCAATAAAACCAACCGCCACAGCAACCGAGAAATTAAAGTTTAATAAGTGAATAAACCACACCCCGCCTGCTAAAGCAAAAGGCAGTGATAACATAATAACCAATGCTGCGATCATGTCTCTAAAGGTAAGATACAATAATAATAAAATAATTAATAACATCATCGGAATAACCAAACTGAGCTTATCCTTAACCCGCAGTAAATACTCATATTGACCAGCCCATGTGATCGAATAACCCGCCGGTAATTTCAGCTTATCCTTAAGAATTTGCCTTGCTTCTTTTACATAGCTACCCAAATCAACGTCTTTAATATCAACAAATGTCCAACCGTTAAGGCGCGCATTTTCAGTCTTAATCATCGGCGGTCCTTCCGCAAAATGAATATCAGCAACCCGCGATAAAGGAATATGTGCGCCAGAAGGCGTTACTAAAGGTAAATTCATTAGCTTATCAATATCATCGCGTGTATGGCGTGGATAACGTAGATTCACAGGGTAACGCTCCAAACCTTCTACTGTTTGAGTAATATTCGCACCGCCCACCGCTGAGCTAATGATGGTCTGAATATCCGCAATGTTTAAACCAAAGCGAGCCGCGGTGATACGGTCAGGAATGATTTCAATATATCGCCCCCCCGAAACACGCTCTGAAAATACAGAAGCTGTGCCAGCAACATCTTGTAAAATAGCCTCTATATCTTTACCAATACCCTCAATAACCTTTAAATCTTGTCCTGCTATTTTAATACCGACAGGCGTTTTAATTCCTGTTGCTAGCATATCAATGCGGGTCTTAATTGGCTGTACCCATGCGTTTGTTAGTCCTTTAAACTTAGCCAGTTTATCCAACTCTTTAATTAAATCTTTAAGCGTTAAACCAGCTCGCCATTCACTTTTTGGTTTTAATAAAATGGTGGTTTCTAACATAGTTAAAGGTGCTGGATCGGTAGCCGTTTCAGCGCGTCCTACCTTGCCAAAAACACGTTCCACTTCGGGAACAGTTTTGATCAATTTATCAGTTTGCATTAACAGCTCTCGTGCCTTACCGATAGATACACCGGGAAGTGTCGTTGGCATATAAAGTAAATCACCTTCTTCTAATTCTGGCATAAACTCACTACCAATTTTTTGCAGTGGATAAAGAGCTGAGAGCATGATTAAAATAGAAACTAAGATCGTCATCCAAGGCGCTGCTAAACAGATTTTAAGTAAAGGACGGTATATCCAAATCAATACAACTGAAATAGGGTTACTGCTTTCTTTAGGTAAGTTTCCACGAATGAAATAACCCATTAACACGGGCACAAGCGTAACAGCAAGACCTGCAGCAGCAGCCATTGAATACGTTTTAGTAAAAGCTAAAGGTGAAAACAAACGTCCTTCTTGCGCCTCTAAAGCAAAGATAGGAACAAAGCTCAAGGTGATAATCAATAGAGAGAAAAATAAGGCAGGACCAACCTCTACCGAGGCAGTCGAAATAACTTGCCAATGATCTTTTCCTTTTGGCATTACGCCATGCTCTTCTTTATAATGTTCGAGATGTTTATGCGCATTTTCAATCATCACAATGGCAGCATCAATCATAGCGCCAATGGCGATGGCTATACCTCCTAGAGACATAATATTGGCATTGATACCTTGTTTTTCCATCACGATAAATGCGATTAAAATACCTACTGGCAAACTAATAATTGCCACTAATGCTGAGCGTAAATGGAAGAGAAATAACAGGCAGACAATGGCTACAACGGCAAATTCTTCCAACAACTTAATCTTTAAATTATCAACCGCACTAAGGATTAATTTTGAGCGATCATAGGTGGTGACAATTTCCACTCCCTCTGGCAATCCTGCTTTTAGCTCTTCAATTTTAGCTTTAATATCTTTGATTACTTGCAGTGCATTTTCACCATAGCGCATCACCACAATGCCGCCGACCACTTCGCCTTCACCATCTAATTCAGCAATACCTCGGCGCATTTGTGGACCAATTCGCACCTTGGCAATATCGCGTAATAAAATGGGTGAACCCGTTTCTTTATTTAAACTAACAGGGATATTTTCTATATCTTCTACATTTTTAAGATAGCCCTTTGAACTAATCATATATTCGGCTTCACCCAGCTCCATCACCGAACCACTGGTTTCTTGATTACCACGCTGTATAGCTTCTTTAAGCTGGCGCAATGAAATATTATAAGCACGTAAATTATTGGGATCAGCCGTGACTTGATACTGTTTAACCATGCCTCCGATGGTGGCAATTTCGGAAACGCCAGCGACGGTCTGTAATTCAAATTTGATAAACCAATCTTGTAAGGAGCGCAGTTGGGCTAAATCATGGGTATTTCCTTTATCCACTAAAGCATATTCATAAACCCAGCCGACACCTGTTGCGTCAGGGCCTAGCCGTGGTTCTACGCCCTTTGGCAATTGGCTGGCAGCTTGACTTAAGTATTCTTGAACGCGCGCGCGCGCCCAGTAAATATCGGTGCCATCTTCAAAAATGACATACACATATGAATCACCAAAGAATGAAAAGCCACGCACTACAGTCGCTTTTGGTACACTCAACATCGTGGTTGTGATGGGGTAAGTGACTTGGTCTTCTACCACCCGTGGAACCTGTCCCGGGAAACTGGTTTTTACAATAACTTGGACATCCGATAAATCTGGAATGGCATCTAATGGCGTTTTGCTCAGTGAGACAATTCCCCAAACAGTCAATAACGCCGTAATGATAATAACCAGAAAACGGTTTTTTATTGAGGCTTCTATTATTTTGGCTAACATCTGATTCTAGACCCCTATTTGCCTGACATTCTGCGGAAACTGGCTTGCAAATTACTTTCAGAATCAATCATAAATTGACCAGAAACCAGAATCTCATCACCTTCTTCAATGCCCTCTACAACCTCTACCTTCCCTTTGGACTTCATACCGATTTTAATTTCGATTGGTTGATATTTATTCTCTGCCACCACTTTCACTAAGCGTGGGCTATTTTCGTAATAAATAATGGCTTCCGCAGGTACGGCTAACACTTTTTTATTAGACGTAATGAGTGTGACATCGGCAAACATATTCGGCTTTAACAATTGCTTAGGCGTATTAATAGTAAGGCGTACTTTTAATGTGCGGGTTTTGGGGTTTAGCTCAGGATAGATATACTCCACTTTTCCCTGCCACGTTTTCCCCGGGATTCCTTGTACTTGGACTTCAGCTTTATCACCCACATTTACCCATGTGAGTTGATGTTCAAATACATCAACAATGATCCACACAGAGGATAAATCAGCGATGGTATAAATCTCCGTCCCGGGGGTAATGTACATCCCATTTTTAATCCCAATCTGGGTAACAACACCACTATGATTTGCTATGACGGGAACACGATTCTGTGATTTTCCTGTGCGACTAACTTTATCAATAATACTTTTAGGCACGTTTAAATCACGAAGTCGCGTTCTTGATGCTTTCATTAATGAGGTCCCTGCACGTTTAGCAATAATCAGGTCTTTTTGTGCCGCCAAAATATCAGGAGAATAAAACTCCAATAAGGTTTTACCTTTGGTGACTGGATCACCTAATGAACGTGTGTAAACCTTCTCTACCCAGCCGCTTGCTCGTGAATGCACATGATGCAAACTGTCCTCATTATACGTGACTGAACCTATGGTTTTAATGCTACGTGAAAGCTCTTTTATTTGCGCTTTTTCAATACGTACACCCATGTTTTGAGCGGTGGTTGCATTGATCGTAATTTTTGGTAAACCATCACCATCGTCTCCTCCATCTCCTTCATCATAAACAGGCACTAAGTCCATTCCCATTGGCGACTGACCGGGTTCGTCGCGACGAAAATTAGCATCCATTGGGGCTACCCAATAAAGAATTTTCTTTGGTTCTTTAGACTTCGAAGGCTCTTCCTCCTCAGACTCATTAAGCACTAAATCCATTCCGCAGATTGGACAACTACCTTCTTCTCCTTTTACAATTTGTGGATGCATCGGACAAACATAATTCGGGTCAGAATGGCGTTTAGAATGTTTAAGTACCGTGTCATTTTTAACGTCACTCATGGTTGGCTGGCTATTCCCCATATCCATGCCATCTTTCATATCCATACCCTTCATATCCATATTATTCATTTCCTTGCTATTGGAATGTTGATGGTCAAAGGTTAGGTCAAATGATTTACCCGTTAGCTGTGCCACGGTTTTGTTATACCAAAGCTCACGCGTATCTTGTTCATTAGTGAACCAAAAAACCGTAATGGCGATTGCTGCTAGCAGAACTAAAGTAAAAAAAGTCTGAATTATTTTAAGGATAAATTTCATTGCTTAGTGCTCAGTGAGTGTGCTTCTTTTTATGTTTATCATGACTACCTGTTTCATGGTCATGATCGTCTGTATTTTTGAGGTTTTGAATATAGTTAACCAAATCCCAAATTTGGTTTTCATCGAGGGTTTTATTCCACGCTGGCATTGCCCCACGTCCGTTCGCGATTTTCCAAGCAAAATCACCATCGGTATGCCTGCCAGACATGGCTTTTAAATTGGTTGGTTTAGGGTTAAGAGTAGCCGCTACGACTCCATCACCCAGTGCTTTATTACCATGACAAGATGCACAAAGCTGATCGTAACTTTTCGACCCTCTTTGTATTGATGCAGGATTACTTTTAATGGGATTGATTTTAGCAACATCAGCTTTAGGTGCTGCCCAATGCTTTTCACCATGACTGTGTTCATGTTTACCTTCAGCAGATGCGCTCTGGGTAAAACTTAGTAAAATTGAAGCGCCTGTTACAAACAGGACTAATACGGATTTATTCATTTTGAAATCTCTTTAATTCATCTATAAATTACTATTTAAAACGTGCCTAGTAGCACATGAGGCTCACTGAAAGTACAGTGAAGCTATAGTAGGGAAATTAAAGGATAGTTATTGGAGGACGGTAAAGAGAGTCTGAGTTTTTAGAGATAAAGACGTTAGAAATAATTTCTTTATATTGTGTTAAAGATGGCACAACAGAAACTTGCAGCATACTAGAGAAGGAATACGCTGCTTGTCCGTTCTCACAATCGCAAGCACCGTGATCACAGATACTCATGCTTGTACAACAGTCATGGGTATTGCTCATATCCATGGATTGAATTGTTTCTACTACGCTTGTTTGTATCGTGCTTTGAGAAGTACCATGTTGGCAGTAGTTTACGGACGCAGAAGCAGACAATATTGGGAATATTGTTAAAATTGCTATTAATAAAAGGCTAATTAACTTCTGCATTAGCCTATAATACGCGACTTTTTAGTAAATTGGATGCATTTTGTGACTAAGTGAACTTCTTAATCATTTAATGCACCAATGCTAGTACGATAAAAATGGATTTTCACAAATGGGCATTACAAGCATATTAAAGAAAGCAAGCAGGACAAAGTCTGGGAACAATACGGGTCAAAGAATATCAATCACCCCAGAACTGAGGGGTATTAAAATCAATCACAAAGGCAAAGAAGTAACGATTAGTCGTGGAAGTAATAAAGATGCACAAATCAATCCACTCTTTACAAAAGCAACACGACCCTGCCCTCCTTTTTGTGTCCAACCCATGATAGTTTCTTCAGGTGTTGAAACCATTGGTGAATTAGAAGTATTGGAATACCTTGAAAAGTCTAATAATGACCCCTCCATTATGACTGTAGACACACGCATTAAAGAATGGGCTGATAAAGGCACTATCCCAGGCTCCGTTAGTATTCCTTGGACTCGATTTGTGAATGAAAAAGGTGTGTTGCAAGATGAGATTATTAACACACTGATTAAACAATTTAACGCGCCACTACTCGATGATAGAACAGAACAAATCATCAGCTTAGCGCTACTTAATAGTGACCCAAGTATAATATTTGATTTCTCAGAAGCAAAAATACTTATTCTTTATTGCAATGGCACATGGTGTGGTCAAACCTCTCACAGTATCAAAGCCTTATTGAAAATCGGCTACCCAGCAGAAAAACTAAAATACTATCGTGATGGAATGCAAGGCTGGGAAACATTAGGACTGACTACGATTGCTGCGAATAATGTTTGCAGAATTAAAAAACCTGCGTGTGATGTGTAGCTATTCGTTAAATAAATTCTTCTAAACCCTCTTTTTCTAAGAGGAGGCTTATTAATAGTTTACAGCCTGATATGGCACCCCCGCCTTTTTTAGATAATTGCTTACTTTAGCTAGTATCAATTATTCAAAAAGAGGGGGGGTGCCATAGTGATGATTTAAGCTCTATTCTCACGTTTTAAAGACTTTGGTTGATATGTGAAAAATCAGCCAAGAACCAACCAAACAACAACACCCATCATCAAAGTGCCAGCAAAACGATTCATTATTCTAACATTACTGTGCTTTTGTAAAAGATGAGATAAGGACTGACCACCAATTGCATAAAGCACCAGACAAATAAATTCGATTAGCAAAATAATAACCAGCAATACAGATAATTGTGGGGCGAGTGGCAATGTGTTATCTAAAAATGGGGGTAATAAAGCGATAAAGAAAGCCCAGCCTTTTGGGTTGGCAATTGCCGTTATAAATCCTTGCATAATCAAAGAACGACTCGTAGCAACTGTTTTACAGATTTCTTCATTTTCCTGAATTGCCAAGCGCCCACGTGAGCGCCACATCTCGATTCCAATATATAACAGGTAAAGCCCACCTCCCCATTTAAAAAAGGTGAAAAATGAGGGGTACTTAAGCAGGATTGTCGCCACCCCAATCATTGACAGGACCACGACTAAACCTACGCCAACTAGCTCACCCGCCATCATCCAGAATGTACGTTTCAAGCCAATCGTCATTCCTAATGTCATTGAAAGTGTCATGCACATGCCAGGAGTTGCCGAAACAAAAAAGAAAGTTGGAATAAATATAGCCAGCATTGAGAGGTTTAAAATTGACATATGGATAGTTTAACGGGGCTTAAAACTACATGCAATTATCAAAAAAAGGCGGGGGTGCCATGTGACTGACCACCAATCACATAAAGTACCAAATGAATAATCTCTATTAACGGAAAACTATTGACTAGGATATAGAAATTTAACTACTTAACTGCCATCCCAATGCGCTTAAGATTCGTCGAAAGCCAAATATACGTTACCTTGCCGATAATAAGCTCACGAGGAACGGTTCCCCACATTCGGCTATCGGCGCTTTTATCTCGCCAGTCTCCTAATACAAAGAATTCACTCTCGGGTATTTTTGTCTGACCCATTGTGATCGAGTAGTTGTCTTTTCTTCTGTCTTTGGAGACTTGAATGACTGATTCCACTTTGCCATTTCGAATAATAATCCCATCTTTAATCGATAGTGTGTCACCACCCACTGCAACCACTCTTTTTACATAGGGTATCTTTTTATCTATTGGGAGTGAGAACACGATTACATCACCTACAGCAAATTTTGAATAGCGCGTATTTACCGTTATGTAATCATTAATTTTAAGTGTAGGCACCATGGATTGAGTTGGAATTGAATAGGTATGGTAGCCTAAAATTTCTCCACGATATGCCAATAAGGCATTGAATATAATACTCACTGAAACTAAAAAAACGATATACCAATACCATTTATTGTAAGACTTTAAAGTGTACTCTTTATTTTTACGCGCCAGTCTTATGGAGCTAACAATGGAATAAATTAAGACACACAATAGTGTTATTACAAAAATGGCTATGCCGTAAGCCGTTGAAAGAAAACCAAAGACACCTGCCATTAATATTAAAATCAATAAAAAGCAGACAATCATGATTCCTTTTTTAAGATCTCCCGCATACATATGCCCAAGACCCATTGACGCTACGGATAGGATTCCAGCCCAAATTGGGTTTCTTTTTTTAATCATATTGAGGGCACCTCTATTAATTAGGTATTTCTTCTGGTAACGCCAAAACTCCAGAATCAAGGCAGGGTCACGTGGAATGCTTACCGCCTTTCAAGTGAGCATAACAAAAAATCTGGGTTTTTGGCTAAGCCCTCAGCTCTAGCCAAGATCACGCAAGGCTACAAGCTATCATCTGCGTTGTTACACTTCTTGCAAAGGGAGCAACCATTTCCTGCGAAGCGTGCCTAGGATATGATAGCTTGTAGTCTTGCAGAAGGAACACCTAATTAATAGAGGTGCCCTTGAGTCCATTAAACCGTTTTCAGTGCATCCAATTGTTCAAAAAAGGGGGGGGTGCCATATCCATTTTCTTTAAGTATTCTATCGCTCTAGAAACATCGCATCCCCATAACTAAAGAAGCGATATTTTTCAGCAACAGCATGTTGGTACGCGGACATGATATTCTCATAACCCGAAAATGCCGAAACCAACATCAGTAATGTAGACTCAGGCACATGGAAGTTCGTAATCATTGCATCCACAACATTAAAATCAAACCCCGGTGTTATAAACAAACGCGTATCGCCTGTGAAGGGTATTAATTTACCCGTTTGTTTTGCCGCAGACTCTACACTGCGAACACTCGTTGTACCCACCGCAATTACTTTACCACCACGCGCTTTACACGCAGAAACCGCATCACAAACTGACTGTTCAACCTCAACCCATTCCGCATGCATAATATGATCTTCAAGGTTGTCTACCCGCACAGGTAGAAATGTTCCCGCACCGACATGCAGTGTAACTTGCGCCGTTTTAACGCCTTTTTCTTTAAGCGCCTGCAGCAATTCATGAGTGAAATGTAACCCCGCCGTAGGTGCAGCAACTGCCCCCACTTGTTTGGCAAAAATGGTTTGATAACGCTCACGGTCATCTTCGGTATCTTCACGTTCTATATAGGGTGGTAATGGAATATGACCATATTTTTCAAGCAACTCATAGACACTTTGATCTTCAAGAAACTTAATTTCAAATAAGGTATTTTGCCTAGCAATGACCTCTGCATGAATAGCGTTTTCTAGGAATAATTTATTGCCCGGCTTAGGGGATTTATTTGCACGCACATGAGCTAAAACACGGTTATCTTCGAGCACACGCTCAATCATCACCTCAATCTTTCCACCACTTTCTTTAAGACCGCGTAAACGTGCTGGAATCACTTTAGTATTATTAAAAATAAGCAGATCCTTATCACCGATTAAATCCAGAATATCACTAAAGGATTTATCGCTAATTTGAGCAGGAATTGTCGCACTATTAAGATGCAAAAGACGGCTAGACGCGCGCTCTTTTAAAGCTTCTTGCGCTATCAGTTCAGGAGGGAGAGCATAATTATAATCACTCAGTTGCATGCTTTACTCTTATTGTTATTCGTTTGTAAGTGCAGTTTAGCTTTCTTCTTGTGGGCGCTTAGCAACCATGACACCCGCATTGCCGCGAATAATCACTTTACCATTAACGCTACAAGATACTTTCATCTTAACACGACCAAACTTTTCATTGATCTCAACAACCTCAGCATGTGCAGTGATTTCATCATCAATAAAGGCAGGTCTACGAAAACGCATATTAAGCTCAATAAAAATAGCACCAGGACCAGGTAAATCATTGCCTAAAATAGCGGAGATTAATGAAGCCGAAAGCGCACCATGTGCAATCCGTTTACCAAAAGGTGTCGTTGCTGCAAATTCTGCATCCATATGAATTGGATTGAAGTCGCCAGAAAGCTCAGCAAATGCATCTATTTTATCCGCAGTAACCACCATCGATGTCTCTGCCGACAAGCCAATATAAAGGTCTTCGAGATAGTAGCCCTGTGTTTTTATTTTAGTCATAAGTACCACAAAAGAGAGAGTGCCAGTGATCCGAATCGAACCGACACTCCCGAAGGGACAGGATTTTGAATACTACTCTAATCCATATGTGTCAATGAGTTACTGGCTTATATGTAGCCATGTGCGATGTTCTCCACACATAATCTACACTCGAAATTCAAATAGTTTGTGTAAAATAAACTTGATTACTGCTTATTAAAATCAAGTTAAAAAGTAATTTGTGTGCCTTTGGACGGACTCGAACCGTCATGCTCGAAAGCGCAGCATTTTGAATGCTGTGTGTATACCAATTCCACCACAAAGGCATGGTGCAGGATTGTACATATCTATTATTTAACAATCCAACAATTTTATTATTATTTAAATACGATGAGACCTTACAAAAAGTGCCACGACGGAGATGATAAAGAACATCATTGATACTTATAGTACTATAATGCATCGTTAAAAACTCACATCCATTCTAAAGAGGTAATATGAAAATTAACCAAGCCCTAGATAAAGTCGATGAGAAACAAATATTTATTCCAGCTTTTCAACGTGAATATGTTTGGAAGCGTGATAATGCAAAGCAGTTAATTGACTCACTCATTCGTGAGTACTAACGTGGGAAACATCAAACCCACCTGAACTAAAAGGGCAATTTAAATATTCATCAACACAGGGTTCAGTCAAATTATTACTAGATGGTCAACAGCGTATCACAACGCTGTATATGCTTATTCGCGGGGAGATTCCGCCTTACTACACTGAAGCAGATATTATTCATCCAATCATGGGGCTATACGTTAATCTCGAATCATTAGAGCTTTCTTACTACATGAAAAAGAGAATGTCAGGTAATCCCTTGTGGCAAGATATTACTTCTATCTTTCAGAGAAAGGTTAGAGCAAAGGATGTAGTTAGAGCATTAGAAAGTTTTGATATTGAAGTTAGTAGAGAGCTTGATGATTTAATAGATGACAATGTACGTGCTGTTGAAAATATTGTTGAAAGAGAATTCCCAGAACAAATCATCCCGCCCAAAGCCACAGTCAAAGAAGCCATTGATATTTTTTACAAAGTTAATGCCAGTGGTGTAGCCCTAACAGATGCAGAATTAGCACTGGCTCAAATATCAGGTTATTGGCCTGAAGCAAGGGACTCAATCAAAGCTAAAATTGCAGAACCAGCAGAACATGGCTTTGTGTTTAAATTAGACTTCATGGTGTACGCATTATTAGCCTGTATGTATAACATGGGTTCAGACATGAAAAAACTTCACGGTAATGAAAACCTTGAAGCGGTTTATGATGATGAAGGTAATCTTGTTAGAGAAGGTGTTAAAGAAGTTTGGGGTAAGCTAGAAAAATACACGCTGGACTATGTAATGAACCTGATGCGTTCAAAAGCCTATGTTGACCATACTTCAGAAATCAACTCAATATATGCTTTGATTCCAATTATTTCATTTTGCTATAACCACCAAGCAGAAGCTATTCCAGAACCACAATTATGGCGCATCATTAAATGGTTTTACTATTCACAAATTAGGGCTAGATATGTCAGTCAATTGCCTCAAAAGTTAGATTTTGACTTACGCATTATCAAAGAAAAAGAACATCCATTTGAAGAGCTATTAGGTGTTATTGCAGAAGATAGACGTTTAAAAGTAGTACCAGAAGAATTTATTGGAAGAACTATCTCACATCCCTTCTTTGCTTTGATGAAATGGTACTTTAAAAGCAAAGGGGCAACCTGTTTTACCACAGGTTTGGGTTTACATAAAAATATGGGTGAGAAATATCAGTTAGAGAATGACCATATATTCCCCTCAGCTATCCTTAAAAAGCACGGATACAGTCGAGACAACCGCATCAAATATCAAATGGCTCAAGAGCTTACTAATCGCGCTTTGCTCACTCAGACTGCAAATAGAAAGAAATCTGATAATTCTGCTGAAGAATATCTATCAAATATTAAAGCTATGTCACCTAACTCACTTCAAAAGCAATGTATTCCTGAAGAAGAAAACCTATGGGAACTTGAAAACTTTGAAGAGTTTTTAGATGCAAGGCGTTCAATCTTAGCAACAGAGTTCAACACGTTTTTAGATGGTTTAGCATCTGAAGATAATGATAGTTATGGCGAATTGACTACCGAAGAACTAATCCAACAAGGTGAGAGTGAAGAGCTAGAATTTAAACAATCGCTAAGATGGGGTTCTTCTAAAAAAGCAGAAATCAAAAAAGCCCAATCAATCATTATGAAAACAATTGCAGGCTTTGCAAACTCAGATGGTGGAACGCTCATAATAGGCGTTACAGACAGTGGTGAAGCAGTAGGTTTAGAGTCTGATTATGAATCTCTAAATGGTGATAAAGATGAGTTTGAACTGCATGTAGGCAACTTAATTGATGCAAGTTTTGGCAAAGTATTTAGAGCCAATAACATTAAAATGCAATTCCCAGTCATCCATGAATTTGAAATATGCCAAATAGACATTAAGTCTAATAAAACAGCAGTAGTGCTTGAAAGTAAAAATAAGAATGGGCAAACAGTAGAAAAGTTTTACTTACGTTCAGGCAATCAAACAGCAGAGCTAAGTATGGCAGAAGCAAGTGAGTACATTGAATCGCAGTTTGAATAGACAATAACAGGGCTTAATCTGAAAATTCAGTTGTCAAAAAATATTTGACAACTGCCACTGATGGTAAACATTATTCTACGTTGCATTATTTTTTAGAAATAATACATGAACTGAAATAATTACTAAAAATCACCATTAATGCTATCATATTGCTATCACCAATAGAGGTATTCATTGTCACAATTACTCGTAAGAAATTTACATGAAGAAGTTGTTGAAAGCTTAAAAAATAGGCGAAAGAAAATCATCGTTCATTACAGGCGGAAGTTGCATTAATTCTTGAAAATGCGGCTCAGGTTCAACCTGTTTACTTTTGGAAGAACTCAGCCATGATTCGTGAACAATTGGCACAATCAAAACAGTTATTTTCAGATAGCGCTGAATTAGTCCGTGAGGATAGAGAAGGTGAGTGATAATTATGTGCTTGATGCGAGCTTAATGATTAAATGGTTTATCCCAGAAATTTATTGGGAGCAAGCATCATGTTTACAACACTATTCAGAATCACGCTTACATACCCCAGATTTTGCACAATTAGAATGTACAGTATTTTAAGTAAGAAAGTTCGGTGTAATGAATTAAAAATTAATGAATCCAATCAAATTCAAGAGCTGTTGCTACAAATGCCTGTTCAAATGCATTCATGGCAAGATTTGTTATTGGAGGCGGGGCAAGTAGCACATGAAACTTATCGCAGTGTTTATGATTGTCTTTATCTAGTGCTAGCTAAAAAATAAAGGGAAAAATGGTAACGGCAGATAAAAAACTATATTTAGCGTTAGAAAGTTCAAAAAAGTGGGGCGCATATCTGCTTTGGATTGAGGATATACAGATACCGATAAATGACTAAATTTAACAAAAGGCTAGGTTTTTTATTAAGTTTGTAACAGACTTAAATTAAGTGCAAATTTGGCTCTTATTTTTTTCTTTTGCTATTATGGGAAGAAGATATATTTTTAGGATGATTAATAATGATTGATTATAAAAAAATAATTACTATCAGTGTTGGAAAAAGGTCAGGCAAGCCTTGCATTAGAGACTTAAGAATTACTGTTTATGATGTTCTTAAAATGCTAGCTAATGGCATGAAAAACCATGAAATAATAGATGATTTCCCTGAGCTTACAGAAGATGATATTTATGCTAGTCTAGCATTTGCTGCAGACAAAGAAAGACAGGTAGCTGTCTTATAATGAAGTTGCTCTTTGATGAAAATCTATCTTTTAAGCTATCTAAACGGCTAAAAGATATTTACCCTGATTCAACCCATGTTAGCTTTGTGAATTTGCAAAATGTTGATGATTTTATAATCTGGCAATACGCAAAAAATAACAATTTTGTCATTGTTTCCCAAGATTCTGATTTTAATGATTTATCTGTTTTAAATGGTTTTCCACCTTTTGTTGTGTGGATTAAATCTGGAAATACACGTGTATCAGATATTGAAATACTACTAAGAACGCATTCAATCCGATTGAGAGAATTTCTAGAAAATAAGTCTTTAGGCTTGATTGAATTAGAATAACAACAAATATTCCCTTGAGACCTCAGCATAACTCCGTGGCGAAAGAATAATGCGATAAAATCTTTCTGATTGAGGCGTGGATTGCAGCTATTAGCTGGCTAAAGATGCACAATATCTATTATTAAAAAGCTCCACCAGCATCGGGTAAATCAAGCGCTTTGAATATTTTTGGCATTGAATAAGTTATTTAACCAAGGCGTTAAAAAGGTAATTGTAGCCGTACCAGAACGCTCTATTGGCGCATCGTTTGCGACTACTGATTTAACCACTTATGGCTTTTTTCGTGCTATTGAATTAATAGTTTCGGGGCAGATTCAACATTATCGCTATGATGATATGCTCAAAGAGATTGTCGCTGTTTAAAGTTAATCTTCACATGAAAAACTTCCAACAAGTAGAGAAGCAAAAGCCATGAAACCCACCATAATTACACACAAAGACTGCCTAACTCACGGAACAATAACAGACCATAAGGAAATACCTGAGCGCCTAAGTGCTGTGATTGATATTTTTGATCAAGCAGAAATAATCAATGCCCCTTTCGTTGAAAAAGAAGATTTACTGCGCGCGCATACCCAGCAACATATTGATCGTATATTACAACCCATGAGTGAAGGAGAAACACTTGCGTTAGATTATGATACAAATCTCGATAGCAACACTGCAGATGCAGCACTTCGCAGTGCTGGTGCCAGTACTTATGCGCTTGATCAATTATTAGCAGAAAAGTTTGAAGCGCCTTTTTGCGCTGTTCGTCCACCGGGTCATCACGCAGAGCCTGAGCAAGCGATGGGATTTTGTTATTTCTCTAATGTTGCGATTACTGCTCTTCGCGCTAAATATGTGCATAAAGTCAAACGTGTTGCGGTTGTCGATTTTGATGTTCATCACGGTAATGGTACACAAGCTTGCCTTACAAATGAGGAGGGAATGTATTTCGGCTCTATCCACCAACACCCGCATTATCCCAATACAGGAAAAGTTGTAGAGCATAAAACAGCCTGCATCATTCGCAATGTACCACTCGAAGGTGGAATATCTGCAAAGCACTGGCGCGAAGCATTTAACCAAAAAATCATTGCTGATTTACACGCATTTAAGCCTCGGCTGATTATTGTATCAGCAGGTTTTGACGCGTATAAAAATGACCCTTATGGGGACTTTAATTTAGAGACGCAAGATTATGCTTGGCTTGGTACTGAGTTGGGTTCACTCGCAAAAACTTATAGCAGTGGGCACATTGTTTCTATTATGGAAGGTGGTTACGATTTAGTTAATCTTGCCAATTCAGCAAAAGCCTATCAAAGTGCGCTTATGGAATCTCTGATCTAGTTTATCTTTTTTCACTTTCATTCCACAAAAGAGTAATACCTTCAATTGTTAAAAAAGACGGGGGGTGCCATTAAAGATTGTGAACTACACTTATGTTGAGGTCTCATCTTATAACTACCTGTCATTAACAAATTCTCTTGACATGCGTTGCCGTACCCGCTTTAATTACAAAAATAGAGCGAACGCTCGGTTTTTGTTAAAATACAAATAATTTTCAAGCAGGGGAAATCCCTAGGAGCCATTCATGATTTTTCAAGGACAATGCCTGTCGGTTAAGCGACTGAGTAATGGAGGGGCTGAATTAAATTTTGATCGACAAGATTTATCAATTAATAAACTTGATCATGCCACCCTTACTGAATTAAAAGAGGCGGTTGCGGCTTTAAGTAATGACTCTGATGTTAAAGGTTTACTGCTAACCAGCGCTAAAAAGGATTTTATTGTTGGTGCTGATATTACGGAATTTATTGGCTGGTTTAAGATGCCTGATGATGAGTTTACTGAACGCCTGCTCGATGTTCATAAGACCTTTGCAACGATTGAAGATTTTCCTTTTCCTACGGTTTCTGCCATTAATGGCGTGGCGCTTGGTGGTGGTTTTGAGCTTCCGTTGAGTACCGATTACCGCATTATGACCAGCAAGTCACGCGTGGGATTGCCTGAAATTAACCTAGGTATTTTCCCCGGCTGGGGCGGTAGTTTTCGTTTACCACGTTTAATTGGTTTGGATAATGCCTTTAAGTGGATTGCTATGGGTAAGCCACAACGCCCACCCGATGCACTTAAAGAAGGTGCTGTTGATGCAGTTGTTGAGCCAGATAAACTATATGAAAGCGGTTTGAAATTATTAGATCGTTGCATGGCTGGTGAGATGGATTATGAGACACGCCGTGAAGAAAAACGCAATGGCATTAAGCTTAATCAGCTAGAGCAGTTGATGTCATTTGAAACAGCACGCGGAATGATTTTAGGCAAAGCAGGGCCACATTATCCTGCCCCTAAAATAATGCTTAATGCGATGCAAAAGCATGCCAATTTACATCGTGATGAAGCGATGATTATTGAAGTGGCTGGTTTTGTTAAGGCAGCTAAAACAGATGTTGCTACCAATCTTGTTGGTCTATTTTTAAATGATCAGGCATTAAAAAGACAAGCTTCGAAGCTTACTAAGATAGCGGCTGAAGTTAAAACTGCTTCGGTGTTAGGTGCTGGCGTTATGGGTGGCGGTATTGCTTATCAAAGTGCGCTCAAAGGCACGCCGATTGTGATGAAAGATATCAATGATGAAGCAATCCAACTTGGCATGAAAGAAGCTAAAAAGCTTTTAGCCAAACGCGTAAAACGCGGCATTATGACTGAAGAAGTAATGATGGATACGCTGTCTCGGATTAATACTACACTCACCTACGGCGATGTTGCGAATACTGATATTGTGGTTGAGGCGGTTGTCGAGAATGTTGATATTAAGAAGTCTGTGCTTGCTGAGTTAGAAACGGTGGTCAGTAAAGAGACGATTCTTGCGTCGAATACTTCAACCATTTCCATTACCGAATTAGCAACCGCCACAAAACACCCAGAACGTGTTTGTGGCATGCATTTTTTCAACCCCGTTCCACTAATGCCACTAGTAGAAGTGATTCGCGGGGAGAAGTCTTCTGATGAAACCATTGCCACTACGGTTGCGTATGCCTTAGCTATTGGAAAAAAACCAATTGTGGTAAATGACTGCCCTGGGTTTATGGTAAACCGTGTTTTATTCCCTTATCTGAATGCCTTTGAAAAGCTCGTAAACGATGGCGCAGACTTCCTACATATTGATAAAGTTATGGAAGGATTCGGTTGGCCGATGGGGCCTGCTTACCTACTTGATGTGGTTGGCTTGGATGTAGCTTGTCATGGCTCTGCGGTGATGGCGGAAGGTTTTCCTGATCGAATGAAAATTGATTTCGATTCAGCAACTGAGATGCTCTACAAAGAGAAACGTTTAGGACAAAAGTCTAACAGTGGTTATTACCGATATGAACCCGATAGAAGAGGTAGACCGCAAAAGAAAGTGGATAAGGATGTGATCGCAATGGTAGCAAAAGTATCCAGCGCGATTCGCCAAGCGGATGAGTTTAGTGATGAAGAAATTATTGAACGGATGATGCTTTCACTCTGTCTAGAGGTGGTGCGTTGTCTTGAGGATAAAATTGTTGATTCGCCTGAATCAGCGGATATGAGTTTGATTTGGGGCATTGGTTTTCCACCATTTAGAGGAGGAGCTTTGCGCTATATTGATTCAATAGGCACGAGTAATTTTGTAACAATGGCAGAGAAATATGCTGACCTTGGAAAAGCATACAAAGTACCCCAACTGCTGGCCGATATGGCTACCAATAATCTAAGCTTTTTCAAAGGGGAGGCATAATCATGGCAAAACTTAATCCAAGAGATGCAGTTGTCGTAGATGGTGTGAGAACACCTATGGGACGTTCTAAAAATGGTATGTTTCGTGTCACTCGCGCAGAGAACCTCTCCGCGCATTTAGTTGATGCATTGTTTGATCGCAATGAAGGTCTCGATCCTGCAAAAGTTGATGATGTGATTTGGGGTTGTACCTATCAAACATTGGAGCAAGGTTTTAATGTGGCGCGCGTGATGGCATTACTAACGCGTCTACCGCATGAAGTTCCTGCGCAAACAGTAAACCGCTTATGTGGCTCATCGATGCAGGCCATTCACACCGCCGCCCAAGGTATTCAGTCGGGCAATGGTGATTTTTATATTATTGGTGGCGTTGAACACATGGGGCATATTCCAATGACCCATGGCGTTGACCTCAACCCTACTTTTGCAAAACATGCGGCGATGGCATCAAATATGATGGGGCTAACGGCGGAATTGTTAGCCGTACAACATGGCATAACACGCGAGGCACAAGATGCTTTTGGTGCTCGTTCGCATCAGTTCGCACATGCAGCATCAGAGGCTGGAAAGTTTGATAATGAAATTGTACCAACACCTGGACATGATATTGATGGCTTGCCACAAATGTGTACCAAAGATGAAGTGATTCGCCCTGATACAACCGTTGAAACACTGGCTGGATTACGCCCTGTATTTAACCCAAAAGGTGGAACCGTTACCGCAGGAACATCATCTGCATTATCTGATGGTGCATCGGCAATGGTGATTATGTCAGCAGAAGCGGCAAAAGAGGCAGGATTAACGCCCATTGCAAAAATCGTATCTTTAGGATTAGCGGGCGTTGACCCAGCGATTATGGGTTATGGTCCAGTACCTGCATCACAAAAAGCATTGAAAAAAGCGGGGTTGAGCGTTAATGATATTGATGTGTTTGAACTAAATGAGGCTTTTGCCGCGCAATCACTTCCCGTGTTAAAAGATTTAGGAATTTTGGATGTGATGGATGAGAAGGTGAATTTAAATGGTGGCGCTATTGCTTTAGGGCATCCTTTGGGTTGTTCTGGTTCTAGAATTTCAACAACTTTACTGAATGTTATGAAAGATAAGGACGCCACACTAGGCTTAGCTACAATGTGTATTGGTCATGGTCAGGGAATTGCAACGGTGTTTGAAAGACTTTAGTGCCCTAAGATAATAAATCCCCCCATTGTAACTGACACGCGGTAATCCCAGCGATTGCCGCGGTTTCGGCTCTTAAAATACGTTTCCCAAAACGAATACCGCGCACTGAGTTTGCTTGCATCATGTCTTCTTCTTCCGTGCTAAAGCCACCTTCTGGGCCTATTAATAAGGTGATTTTCTCAACTGAGTTCTGTACTTTTAGATCATTGATGGTTTCAGAAGATGTAGGTAACATGGCTATGCAGAAGTCATTGCTACTCCCATTGATAAATTCATCGAGACTTACAGGCTCATTTAAATAAGGAACTTGTGTGCGTCCTGATTGTTCACAAGCCGCGATTATTATCCCCTGCCAGTGGTTTATCTTTTTCTCTAATCGATTCGCTTTTATTCTTATAACGCTACGCTTTGTATAAAGAGGCTGGATTATATTAACCCCCAACTCAACAGCTTTTTGTATCGCAAAATCCATTTTATCTGTTTTGATATTAGCGACTGCTAAGGTAATTTTCAAATCAGATTCTCGATTTACATCGTCGTATGATTCGATAAGCACACTGGATTTACGCTTATCTACACTAACGATGTTGGCAGCATACTCGCCACCTTTAGCGTTAAATAAAGTGAGTGCATCACCGCTTTTTAGACGCAGCACTTGTATTGCATGACGGTGATTCGTTACAGATAACTCAAGTGTATCACCGATTTTCATGGTTGAGTCTTGATAGAAGCGTGAAATTCTCATATAAAGATTATATCTTAGCTCTTCACTGTATACCGCAAGGAATTCTTTATTTTAAATTTTAATTATTATTACATCTATTTTATTTTTATCGGCGTAACTTATTAGAGCTTATCGATTAATTAGTATTATTTATCTGAGCAATCTAAGTAATTATTTCAGTATATTATTGTTTTCTGTTATATTCGGGTCATTATCTGATATCAGATATTCAATTATTTGACTCCCCTAGGTCATCATCACTAACTACGAGGTTAAAATGGCAGCGAAGAAACTAGCAATTATTGCAACGAAAGGCACACTTGATTGGGCATACCCTCCCTTTATTCTTGCTTCAACAGCAGCAGCATTAGGCTATGACGTGGAAGTATTTTGTACATTTTACGGCTTACAACTTTTAAAGAAAGATGTTAGTGATTTGAAGATAAGCCCTCTCGGAAACCCTGGAATGCCAATGAAGATGCCTATGGGGCCTTCTTGGTTCAGAGACATCAACTGGAATATTCCAAATATTATTCAATCAAATGTCCCAGGATATGAAACTGTTGCGACGACGTTAATGAAAAAGACGATTGCTAATAATGGTGTTGCGACTATTGCTGAATTACGTGAGCTTTGTCAGGAAGCTGAAGTTAAATTCCTTGCTTGTCAGATGACAGTAGAGCTATTTGGCTTTGATGCAAAGAAAGATTTCATCGAAGATATTGATTATGTTGGTGCTGCAACTTTCTTTGAGTTTGCTGGTGAATCTGATATCTGTTTATATATCTAGATCGACTCTCATAGAGAATAAAAAAAGCCGATACAAAATGTATCGGCTTTTTTGTGGGTGTATGTATAGTTGAGTTGTTTAAAAAGTTACTTCCCAAAATTGTCTAAAGCTTCTTTAACCACCTTAACCAGCTCTTCTTCCTTATCTTCAAAAAAGTGATCTGCTCCAGCCACTTGTTTTTGCTTGTACTTTTTATTACTACGCGCTGAAAAGGCACGCTGGTCTTTTGATCCCAATACACCCGCTAAATCTTTCTCACCATATAAGTCTAAAATCGGCAGCTTAATTTTCTTCAGGTATTTTGTATTGCCTTCACCCATGCCAATACCAATATAAGCAACAATAGGTGTTTCGGTTTGTGCTTCACGGTAACTTTTCTTGTGGGCAAGATAATAGTTAGCCATCTGAGCGCCCATGCTATGCGCAACTATAATGACTTTTTTAGCATCATGTTTCGCCATATAGCGGATCCCCGCATCAATTCTTGCAGGGACTTCTTTCATTAAAGGTCTATAGTCCATGGCTTTGGCATCATTGGCTAAAATCGGCATTTGTAGTGATAGTGTATTCCATCCTTCACCTGCTAACTGCAGACGTAAAGGTCGAATTACCGTTTCCCAGTCTGGGTGAATTCCAATGCCATGCAAGATGATGATACCCACATCTTTCGGTTCTTCAGCACGAGTATCAATGGCCATAAAATCATTACTGCCATCGTTTAGTGAAACAACCTCACCATCAAGAATTGCGTCTGATATTTGCTCTTTCCAGCGCTTTTCTTTGGCTAAATCCGTCGCCAAAGTGGCAGTATTTAAAAACAATGCGGCAATCGCAATATTGAAAATAAGGGGGGGGTGCCATATAGATTTTTTAAGCATTCGTTTAAACAATTTAGAGTCTCCTTTGTAAGCAACTGATGCCTATAGTTTAGCGCATTATCAGATTAATCACAGGGCCAACCATTCTTTAGCAATAACATCTCCCGTTAAATGCTGAATTGATGGAATTGCATTCTCTTTAAAGGTATTGAGAAGCGCCGTATCATAATAGAGTTGATCAAGTGCTTTACTAAAGGCTTGAACATTTTCATTTTCAACCAACAAACCATTTTCGCCATGACGAACAATTTCACGTGGTCCTGTTGGACAGTCAGTTGCTACGATGGGGCATTGCAGCGCTAGAGCTTCAATTAGTACCATCGGAAAAGCTTCGGTACGACTAGAAAGTGTAATGAATTTTGCACCCGCAAGATAGGGAAATGGATTATTTTGAATGCCTGCAAAATGAATATTGTTTGCCAACTTAAGTGCTTTAACTTGCGCTTCAAGATCCGCTCTTAAGTCACCATCCCCGACAATGATTAAATCACATTCTGCGGACATTTTACTTTGCGAGTAGGCATCAATGAGTAAGTCATATCGCTTTACTTCATGAAACCGACCTAATGCAACGATATAGGGTTTGGGGTGTTGGTGTGGTTGGTCAACTTGAGTTGCAATATCTTCAACATCAACGGGATTATATATACGCGATACATTTTTCAAATTATAGTCATCACGAAGAATATCGGCTACATCCTCTGATACTGCAATAATATTTTTAACACGTGAGTAAGTTCTTTTTACTAAAAATGACTCGAAGAAACTGTATTCTCTTGGGTTACAATGGACAGAAATTGCCGCCTTAGGAAAAACCATTGCCACAGGGAAGTTAGCTGTTTCCATAAAGCTATAAACGTAATCAAACTGCTCTTTTTTAATCAACTTGCGAAGTTTATAAGCGCGCTTAAAAACATTCAGTGCTTTACCAATTAGGCTGTTTTTCTCTGGGCAGTTTAGATTCACTAGTTTTCCAGGAGCCTGATAGTGAATATCATCGTCTTTAAAAATCACAAAAGTGACTTGATAGTTTTTAGCTAAAGCATTGGCTAAATTAATAGCTACGCGCTGCCCACCACCGAGTTCTAGATCTGCGATTACGATTGCAATTTTTTTCATGGCTTTTGATCATTATTGTGATTTGATTAATTATTGATCAAAAAGGATACAAATGGAAACATTAGGCGATAACAGGACGTTCTATCGTATTTATTCAGAAAGCCCTAAAGTAGTCGTCACCAAAACCCCTCGTTTGGATTTTGGGTTATAAATAAGGGATACCTTTCTGCCTTGATCTTCACCCGTAAAGTAGGTTTGTTGGTTTATAGCTTCTGGTTGCCACCAACTAATTGGGGGATTTTTTGTAAAAAAAACAGTTTCCATATCTTTTGCGCTAATTTCTGTTTGTACCAGTTTTTTTGCAAGTATAAATTTCTCGATGGGTGATCGCCCAACACTGAAAGCAAACCACGATGTTGTTTTACTTGTCTCGGTGTTTGTTTTATTGATTGCCTGTACATTCATAAAAGTTGCATTAGGAGATTGGAACCATTGCTTTAATGCCATTGCGGCGGCGGCTGGCTTTGTCTGTCGTACAGTATTCTCTGGAATAGGGAAAAACTTATCTGCAACAAAAGGGGTTAATGCGAGTATGAGTCCAGCGATAATAACTAATACCATAAATATAGTGGTAAATGTTTTCATATATTTTTATCTAGGTTAAATAAAGCTTGTGCATTTCTTGTCGTAACGTTTGCAACTTGGTCAACTTCAATATCTTGGAGTTCTGCTATAACTTGTGCAACATTAGAAATATAGGCTGGCTCATTACGTTGCTGGTAGTGGCTCGCATCAGGTTGGTCAGGTGAGTCTGATTCTAACAATATCGAATCAAGCGGTAATTTGCTCACCAACTTCCTTAATCGCGTGGCGCGAGTATAAGTGATTGGTCCACCAAAACTCAAATAAAAACCGAGGTCAATACATTGTTGTGCCTGCTGTTCGCTGCCTGAAAAACTATGGATGGAACCTGTGAGATTTTTAAATTGGCGTAGGTTTTTAAGAATGATATCCAGTGATTTTCGAGCATGAATAATCACGGGTAAATTTAATTCCGATGCTATTTCTACTTGGGCGACAAACAGTTGAATTTGCTCATCTGCTTGATAATTTTCTATAAAAAAATCTAAGCCTATTTCACCTATTGCGACTGCTCTTTCTGTCTCTAGCCACTGCTTTAGTTTATCAATGTCGCCTTTATGATGCTGTTGCATAAACATCGGATGCAATCCATAGGCAGGATGACAACATGCACAGGAATCTGCTACTTCTTTTAATACAGCCCAGCGCTTCGCTGTGGTTGCAGAAACAATAATATCTGAGACACCCTGCTCTTTCGCTTTTGTAATGACTTGCTGGCGGTCATTGTCAAAGTCGGCAAAGTCTAAATGGGTATGGCTGTCGATTAATTGCATATTTGGTTATTTTACAAACTTTTTACAAGGCTGTTACAGGAACTTAACGAAACTAATTTCAATATCTTTAGACTTTAGTCATCTCAATTAAAACATAAAGGTAAACGCCATGATAAAACAATTAAGCAGTGTAGCAGTCATATTAGCCCTATCAACATCTCTTTCTTATGCGGATCAATTAAAGGCTTCATCTCAGATTAGTGCGGTGACAATTTATCCTGGGAGTGCCAAGGTCATTCGCAATAGTAAGGTAGCTGTCAATGCAGGTAAACACAGTATTTTGATTAGTAATTTACCTCTTAATATTATGCAGTCTTCACTGCGTATTGCAGGTAAAGGAAAGGGTAAAATAGTTTTAGGTAGTGTCGAATTACAACGTGTTTTTCAACATGATGTTGTCCAAGAAAAAGAAAAACACTTGCGTGAACAAATTAAAGAGGTGCATCTGCAACGTAAGGTGATTAATGACAGCATTCATCGCAATAAGGAGCAGCTGGGTTATATTAAGAAGATGGTTTTAGGCAGTCAAAATAAACCAGAGAATAAGTCATCTTCTAATAGTTATACCAGTTTACCGCTGGAACAGTGGCAACAGGCATGGCAAACGCTGGATAACGCAACCGCTAGCGTACAAGAAAAGATTCGTGAATCTGAAAAAAGGCTTTCTAATGAAGATAAGAAACTCAACACGCTTAATCGTCAGTTATCACAAATAGCCGTTAATCAAAAAGAATCACTAAATGCCCGTTTATATGTTGAAGCGGATCAAGTAACCGAGCTTAGTTTAAAACTCAGCTATCAAATCAATGGTGCGCGTTGGGAGCCTGTTTATGATGCGGATTTAAATACTGAAACGGGTGAAATAGAATTAAAAACATTGGCTCAAATTAGTCAAAGAACAGGGGAGGACTGGAGCAATGTCGATGTAACTCTTTCTACTTTACGCCCCAGTGCTGGCACCCAATTACCGCCGCTGGAAAGCTGGTCATTGGATTTTTCACATAACCCAATGCGTGCTTCTAAGGGCATGTTTAGTAGTAGCGTCAGTGAAACACGAATGGTCGCCAAAAGTAAGATGGCATCACTGGGATTAAATCAATTAACAGACAGTGTAGAAAAGAAAGCTAATAAAGAACAAGATATAACACCACAACAAAGTAGATTAATTGCGACTGATTTTTCCGCAGAATATCATGTACCAGAAAAAATCAGCTTAAATTCAGGTAGTAATAAACGTCGCTTTTCTTTATCTACCGTTAAACTGCAATCTAAAATTAATCTTGCCAGCGCGCCAAGGTTTGATCCTCGAGTGATGATCGTAGCAAATACTCGATACTCTGAGGCAACCCCTTTGATTGCTGGAAGTGTATCTCTTTCGCGAAATGGAGAGTTTGTGGGTAATTCTTATTTGCCACAAAAACTTTCTGGGGAAGAACTCAAACTATCCTTTGGTGAAGACAGTAAAGTGAGTATTAAATTTAAGCCTAATAATGATAAAAAACGCCGTGATGGTATTTTGTTTGGCACCAAAAAAGTGGTTGAACGTCGTTATAAAATTGATATGCACAGTAATCATAAAGAAGCACATGATATCGTTATTTATGATGTGTTGCCGGTAGCTTCTGATGAAGATATTCGAGTGAAAAAACTAGGTCAAAACCCTAATATTACTCAGTTTGAAGATAAAGAAGGCGTTGTTGGTTGGAGTAGAAAGCTTGAGCCTGCAAAGGATATGTCTATCAATTACGGTTATTCTGTCAGTTATCCTGAAGATCGTTATATTCAGGGACTATAATCTTAAATGCTCTTCAACGACAAAAGAAGGGCTTAAATCTTTTAGGAAATTGATATGAAAACAATCGGTTTAATCGGTGGCATGAGTTGGGAGTCTAGCCAAAATTATTATCAGCTTATAAATGAAGAAATTAAAAAGAGACTGGGAGGATTACATTCTGCAAAGGTGGTTTTATTGAGTGTTGATTTTGCTGAAATAGAAGTACTGGCAACACAAAGGTGAATGGGATAAAACGGCAAATATTCTTAGTAATGCGGCGCAAAGTCTAGAAAAAGCAGGGGCTGACTTTATTCTGATTTGTACCAATACCATGCACCTCGTAGCGCCACAGGTCCGTGCGAGTGTCAACATACCTTTACTTCATATTGCGGATGCTACCGCTGAAGAGGTCGTTCGCACAGGGATTAAAAAAATTGGACTACTGGGCACAGCATTTACCATGGAACAAGATTTTTACAAGGATCGCTTAGAGGAGAAATATAACTTAACGGTGATCACGCCAAATAAAGCTGATAGAGAAATCATTCACAATGTTATCTATCAAGAGTTATGTTTAGGGAATGTCACTGATACTTCAAGAGATAAATACCTACGCATCATTGATCAGTTAGTTGTTGATGGCGCACAGGGTGTTATTTTAGGCTGTACTGAAATCGCCATGTTAGTGAAAAAAGAGCATACAGATGTACGACTATTTGATACCACTACCCTTCATGCAGTAAAAGCGGTTGATTTAGCGCTTTCAAGCTAAGCTAAGTTGGATTTACTTAGCTTCTGTGCAATTATCGAAAAAGGGTGGGGGTGCCATTGAGCTTCCCACATTTAACCTAGATTCCTGATTATTAAAGCCTCACCCATAAGAAACTATAGGTAAAGACTGTATATGACTATCAATTATCAAAAAAAGGGGGGGGTGCCATTACAAAATACGGCTATTTCTCATCCTATTTATTATCGCTTTAGCACTTTATTGTTGTTATTCACACTGACTGCTTGCGGTGGAAAATCATCTGATACAACCACAAATCAGGAGAATACAGAAACTACACCTGTAGAAACAGTGATAGAGCAACCCATAATACAAGAACCAGAAGTAACGGAAGTAATCGAGTCTCCTGAAGTTGTAACTCCTGTTGAGCCAGAGCCTGAGCAAACGGAAAATAATCCTCCACAACAAACGACTAAGCGCATTCTCCCTCTTGGTGATTCCATTACTCATGGTGGCGATGGTTTTCCAAGTTATAGACGAGTACTGTGGCGCTTATTAAAAAGTGCTAATTTTGATATTGATTTTATCGGTAGTCACCGTGATTTCTCTGGTGATATTGCTGAAAATTTGCAAGATTTTGATTTGGATCACGAGGGTCATTGGGCATGGGAAACAAATGAACTTGAAGACAAACTACCTGAATGGATAAAGGGATATACTCCCGATATAGTTTTGCTACATACAGGGACAAATGATGTAGACCGTGACCAAAGTCATGAAAGCACTATTGCTGAAATTAGTCGTATCATTGATATTCTAAGAGCTAAGAATCCTCAGGTAATTATACTTTTAGCCAAAATAATTCCTATGCGTGGGGAAGATACGGCAGAGTTTAATGAGTTTGTTGAAGATTTTGTGGGCATTAAAAATACGCAGCAATCTCCCGTCGTTATTGTAGATCAATATTCAAATTACTCACCTCAAAATGATAGCCATGATAAATGGCACCCCAATTCAGTTGGTGAACAGAAAATGGCGAATAACTGGTTTAATGCTTTATTGCCTTATTTATAAATTACGACTTAGAATTTCCAGACAAAAAAAGGCCGCTATAAAAGCGGCCAAAATCACATCGAAGGAAATTTATTATTAGAAGTTTAGCTATATCGGTTTCCGTTATCATTAAATGCAACTTGATAACGACGAATTCCTTTAAAGATGGCTTTCGCCAATTTTTCTTGATAATGAGAAGATCTAAGTCTTTTCTCTTCCATTGAATTACTTATAAATGCTGTCTCAACCAACATTGATGGAATATCAGGTGATTTCAAAACGGCAAATGATGCGCTTTCAACTTGATGACGTAATAAACGATTAACCCCACCCAGCTCTTTAAGTACACCACCTGCTAACTCCAGACTTTTATCTATCGTATCTGAGAGAGAAAGATCTAAAAGCATTGACGAAACTACAGGATTTCCATGTTGTAAGTGTGCTCCTGCCATGCGCGTTTCGTATGAGTTTTCATTCTTAGCCAACCAACGTGCCTGAGCACTTGATGCACCACTTTCTGATAGGATATAAACAGATGATCCCGTTAGTTTTCGATTAGGATTTGCATCCGCATGAATTGAGATAAATAAATCAGCTTTCTTCGCGCGCGCTTTAACGATTCTTTTACTTAAGGAAACATAATAGTCTCCGTCTCTGATTAACACCCCTTTCATACCGGGCTGTCGATCTACTTGTTTCTTTAAGCGCTTAGCGATTTGTAAGGCAATATGTTTTTCTTTTGTGCCTCTTTTACCAACGGCACCAGGATCTTTTCCACCATGACCTGCATCTATAGCAACGACTATCGGTTTATTACTTGCGCCAAAAGTGACAGCACTAATTGCTTTCTTAAATGGCTGAGCAGGTTTTTTTGTAACGCTTGGTCTAAAGGCAACTTCAAGTAAATAGCCCGAACCATGTGGTGTTAATTTAGTGCTGGCTTTGGTTTTATTTGCCATATCCAAAACAACACGAAAATCTTTGTTGTTCCGAGATGATTGGCGGATTCCTTTAATCAGCTGCTTTGCATTTCGACCAATCTTTAATTTGGACTTTGATTTGGTATCCTTAAAATCAATAACAATTCTGTTTGGGGAAGTTAAAGTGAAGAATTTATGACGTACAGATTTATCCAGTTCAAACACAAGACGTTGTGAACCATTGCCATCTTTTTTGAGTGCTACAGAGGTAATATTGGTGCTGCGACCCTTAGCAAAAGTATTTGATGCTATGCTAGATACACCAGCGACACCTAATACCTTAGCAAAAGTCAGCACGAAATCCCTGCGCTTCTGACTGCTATTTTTCATCATTCCCCAATGATTGTGAATAATCAAAGCCCAATTCAATTATTCAGTTTGTAATATTGTTACTTTATATTTTTCCAGTTTTAATGAGAGAGATAAAAATTATAATTTGTTTCTCTCTTTTTTTGTACTCGTTATGTGCACTAGTAAAACTCACTAGGAATGTTTTTTCAAGTTGTTTTTACAATTATTTTATAAAGCCATGTTTTATAAGGAAATACTTCCTTTTTTAATTTCTACAATTCGGCTTTCTCCATCGTGAAAAATATTCATATTCAAATCTTCTTCGGGTAAATAGCCCTGTGCTTTTTCTGGCCATTCTAACAAGCATAAGTTATCTCCCTGCCAGTAATCTCTCCCGCCGATATACTCCAGTTCTTCAGGATCTCCGAGTCGATATAAGTCAAAATGATAGATCATCCGCTGTTTAAATTGGTAAGGCTCAACCAAAGTATAGGTTGGGCTTTTTACAATACCTTGAAAACCCAAGTGCCTTAACAAGCCTCTAACTAATGTCGTTTTTCCAACACCTAAATCGCCATTTAACAGTATGATTCCACCTTTTGTAAACTGCTCGGCTATTTTGCCACCAAGCTCCATCATGGCTTTTTCATTTTCTATTATAATGTTTTGATTAAGCATTTATGGCTCTCATGAAGAATGGTTTATTAATAATATCTCCTCAATGATATTATCTATAGATGGAGACAAATCATATCACGCAAAGCTTGCTGAAACAGTGGGCAAAAGAATTAGGCTTTCAACAGCTGGGCGTAAGTGATATTGATTTATCAATCGCAGAAAAACAGTTTAAATGGTGGTTATCAAATAAATTTCAAGGTGATATGGAGTGGATGCAACGTCATGGCAATAAACGTTATCGTCCTGCGGAGCTAGAAGAAGGTACGATAAGCATTATCAGTGTGCGAATGGATTATCGTCCCGTGCAATCTGTTGATCCGATAATGGTGCTTAATCATCCAGAGCTTGGGTATATTTCGCGATATGCTTTGGGTCGTGATTACCACAAAATGATGCGCAAGCGATTACAAAAACTGGCCAATAAGATAAAGCAAGAGTTACACAATGATAATATGCAGTATCGCGTGTTTGTAGATAGTGCGCCGGTTATGGAGAAGCCCATTGCAGTTAAGGCAGGGCTTGGATGGATGGGAAAGCACACGAATATTTTATCTGAAGATGCGGGCTCATGGTTTTTTCTTGGTGAAATTTACACCAACTTACCCTTAGATAGCTCCCAATCAGTTGATAATCATTGTGGTTCTTGTACTTCATGCATTGATATTTGCCCAACTAAAGCGATTATTAAACCCTATGTTTTAGATGCTCGACGCTGTATTTCATACTTAACGATTGAACATAAAGGGGTTATTGCAGAAGAATTTAGAAAGCCTATGGGTAATAGAATCTATGGTTGTGATGACTGTCAGTTAGTTTGCCCATGGAATCGCTTTGCAAATGATGCGAAACAGGCTGACTTTGCGATTCGAAATAAACTGGATTCCACCAATTTATTAACACTGTTTGGCTGGACTGAAGCAGAATTCCTTAAGAAAATGGAGGGTTCACCCATTCGACGTATTGGCTATGAGCGATGGCAAAGAAATATTGCGATTGCACTTGGGAATGCGCCAAAATCCCCAATGATTAAAAAGGCACTTAAAGAAAAAATTCAATCTGCAACCGAAGTAGTACGTGAACATATTCATTGGGCGTTGAATCAACCATAACAGTACCTTTATCTGATGGCTCTTTAGCGCTATTAAACCACCATTTGCCTGATTATTATTCAATAGCGCTGGTATATGGTAAATTGATCGTTTAGGGTGCTTTGAACTTCTTACATTGAGCGTCTTAGACAAGCTGGCTAAGGAAGAAAAATTATAATGGAATTACAATAATGTTAAAAAAACTACATCTCTTTTTATTATGCCTACTGCTATTTTTTAATGCACAAGCATCTGCTGAAATTGAAATAAATGCTACAAGTATTTATGCCTTTGCAGAAAAGTCTGTTTACCAAATCCTTGTAATCAATAAGCAGACAGGGAAAAAATCAAGTATTGGCTCTGGTTTTGTTGTCGCTAAAGATAATATTTTAGCAACCAATTATCATGTGGTCAGTGAATATATCAATGACCCAGATGTGTATTCACTACGCTATCAATCTACCAGTGGTGACAAAGGTCCACTGGAACTAATGGACTTTGATATCGTCCATGATTTAGCTGTAGTGAGAGCGCCAAAGCCGATGGGGGTTCCTCTTAAAATATCTTTATTACCAGAGAAAGGAGCTAGTCTGTACTCACTGGGTAATCCAATGGATCTTGGATTCACTATCATTAAGGGTACCAATCAAGGCATTTTAGCCAAAGATGAGGATGGTAATATTTTATTTTCTGGTAGTTTAAATCCCGGCATGAGTGGCGGTCCTACTCTCGATACTTCGGGTAATATCATCGGTATTAATGTAGCAACCTCGGGCAATGATATTAGCTTTTTAGTCCCTGCAGAATATTTAACTGTGGTGTTAGATCGTCTTGAAGAAAGCAGCTTTAATGCTGCTGTAGATGATCGCTTTACGCACAGCGCTGAACAGCTAAAAGGAAATTCAAAAAAGATCGTTAACAAGATATTAAAAAAATCGTGGAAAGGAACAAAAATTGGTTCTTTTGTTGTTCCTGCAGAGTTAGATAAATCTATTCGCTGTTGGGATGCAAGCCGACCACCCAAGAAAGATGACCTTTACCGTGTATTTTTTACTCGGTGTTCAAATGAAGATAATATTTATATCTCGAACCGTTTGAATGCAGGACATATCAATTATGAGTATATTTGGCTAGATTCAGAAAAAATGATTTCTCCACGATTTTTTAGGCATTATCAAAAGCAAAATAGTAGCGTGATTGGTGGACGTGCAGGGAAACGAGACGTGACTAATTTTTCATGTTTTACTGATTTTACTGAGGTTGCATCACAAACATTCAAAACCACGGTATGTCGACGTGACTACCTTAAATTTAAAGGTTTGAGTGATATGTTATTTACCGCTGCGATGGTGGGTAAAAAGAATCAAGGTTTTCTGTTTAATCTAGATTTTACTGGGACAGATGCAGAAACTGCTCTGAATTTATACACACGTATGTTGGAGAGGTTCCAATGGCCAAAGTAATTCTTGAAATCATCCAGCGTGGCATTCATCAATACCATAAAATTGATTCTTTTCCTGTCACTATCGGACGAGCGTTTGATAATGATGTCATTTTACCTGATGTAACTATTTCTGCTCACCATCTTGTTATTCAAAATGAGGATGATAAATTCTTTTTGCATAATCTTGCCGATGAAAATGGCACAAAATATTTAGGTGATGAACTAGGTAATACGCCAGTAGAAGTTAGCTTACCCAGTAGCTTTAAAATAAGCGGCTTAAAAGCGAGATTACTACCTATTGATATGCCTGTTGAAGCTACGCATGTTAGGGACTGTAGTGGGCTTTTTTGCTTATTTAGCAATCCTATATGGGCACTTTTGTTAATAGCATCGACCATTGTTTTGTATTTCTATGGTAGCTTTGTCACAACAACAGCGACCGAAGATGTTTTCTATTATTTAGAAGCCGTACTTCCACCTATTTGGATAATGTTGGGAATAACCGTCATTGTGTCGGGAATATCTCGGCTGTTTATTCATCGCTGGGAAATTATCGCCACTATTAGTATTGTCTCACTAATGTTTTTACTACCATTATTATTTGAGCACTTGGGACGCCTCTTTGCCTATATGTTCACCCATGATTCTTTACAAATTTGGTTTAAGTATATTGCCAAGTTTATTGTTATTCCCAGTTTGGTTGCTATTTTTATTGTTAAAATAATGCGCGCTCGTTGGTTACCTTCTGCGGGAATAGCAATGTTATTATATTCTCCATTCCTTGTGTATCACATGACATCACTCGTTCGTGAGTTATCAATACAGTCTGGCTTTTCACCGATACCATTTTATAGCAAAATATTGTCGCCAAGGGATTATCGATTAAATTCAACAATTTCTCTGAAACAGTTTTCTAAAGAAGCACATCGAGCAACTTCTGATGAAATTAAGAAAATGTTAATTGAAGCTAAGAAGAAAGAGGAAGAGTCTTAATTAGCCTTGATCGGTTTGTCTTGATGGCATGATGGCACCCCCCCTTTTTTTACAAGATTGTGAGACTAACAGTGAAATACTCATTCATTTTTACCTTAATCCTTTTTAGTCATACTCTGGTTAACGCAGCAGGTCAGGTAATTCCAAGCGCATGTAACTCTCAGCGTGTGCAGTTACAAATGCTAGGGACACGTGGTCCTGAGTTATTGGATGGTCAGGCTTCAACGGGTTACTTAATTTTATTGGATAATAAAGCACGGGTTATTGTCGATGCTGGGCCAGGAAGTTTACAGCGCTTTAAACAAAGCAAAGCACATTTTGAAGATGTCGATGTGATGCTTTTCAGTCATTTCCATGCGGACCATAGTGCCGACTTTCCCTCCTATATCAAAGGTGCGTTTTTTATCGGACGTTCTAAAGATTTACATGTGATGGGGCCAAGTGCTGGTGATTATTCCACCTCTGCAAAGCAGTTTGTTGATAGAGCTATCAGTACGGATAAAGGAATGTACCCTTATCTTGGTGGCTTTGTTGATACCAAACAAAGCACTTCCTATAAAATTAAAGTGAAAACCATACCGTGGTCTTTTTCTGATCTTAATATCAAACAAATCTACCATAATGACGATATCAACATTAAAGCCGTTGCAACGCATCATGGACCCTTTCCTTCTTTGGGGTACCGCGTTGAATTAGCAGGCTGTTCAATTAGTTTTAGTGGGGATATGAGTGGTCGATTGCGTGCCATGCAAGATCTTGCTAAAGATTCAGATATACTTGTCGCTCACAATGCAATTCCAGAAGATGCTGTAGGTGTTCCTGCTCGTTTGCATATGACTCCTTCGTATATTGGCGCTTTGGCAAATGATGCTAAGGTAAAGAATTTATTGTTGACCCATTTAATGAAGCGTAGCCTTTCAGTAAAGCCACAAACATTAAAGCTGATTAAAAATAAATATAAAGGGAAAGTATCGTTTCCTAATGATCTGGATATAATAAGACCCTAATCTATAGAGATACTGTTTAGGAAGAAGACTATGGCTGGTTCACTACAAGATCAACTCCTAGGTAAAGGGCTGATAAAAAAGCAAGATGCCAACAATATACAAACAGCCAAGAAAAAGGCAGTAAAACAAAGCCGTAAGAATAATACTCAGCTAGTTAACGAAGCTGCAGAGCTAGCAAAAGATGCACAGAAAAAACAACGACAACAGAGTCAGACTTTAAATGAGCAACAAAAAAGCAAAGCTAAGAAAAAATCTCTACTGGCACAAATCAGACAAATCATAGAACTGAATATTATTCATAATGCGCCTAAGAAGATGTCTGAAGATGCGTTACTTGCCTATAACTTTAGTGATGCTAATAAGATCAAAACACTCTATATTTCACCACAGAATCAAGACCTGATTAATCGTGGCAAAATAGCTATAGCCAAGCTCCACAATAATTCAAATGATAGCTATCATTTAATACCCGCCGAAGCTGCCATTAAAATAAAAGAACGAGATGATCAATCTATCGTGTTACTCAATGACAAAATTAGCGATGAAGGTAATGATGATGATCCCTATGCTGACTTTGAAGTACCGGATGACTTAATGTGGTAGATACCTTTCTTTATTAGTAATTGTTCAAAAAAGGGGGGGGTGCCATATTCAATATTTCAATGATAAATAATAGAAACCAATTTAAACTATCTTCATTCTATTTCTTCTTTTTTGCAGCTTTAGGAGCATTCGTTCCTTACTGGTCCACCTATTTAAAATCACTCGGATTTTCTCCCGCGCAGATAGGTGAGCTATTGATGATTGTGATGGCGAGTAAAATATTTGCACCCTATTTGCTAGCTTGGTTATCAGATCATCTTAAAAAACGCCTCATTATCATTCAGCTTTCATTAGTTGCCGCCGTCATCACTTTTGCTGGTGTTATTCCATATCAAAGCTTTGCTTGGTTTGCTTTTATAATGGCCGTTTTTGGGTTTTTCTGGAATACAACGTTGCCATTATTTGAAGCACTTACTTTTAATTATTTGGGTGAAAATACACATCGCTATAGCCTAGTAAGATTATGGGGTTCAATCGGCTTTATCGTCATGGTGATTACGCTGCCTTATCTTATTGAAGGTGAAAAAATAGCCAACCTACCCTACTTTATTTTAGGTCTTTTATTTCTCAATGCACTCACCACATTTCTAGTTACAGATAAACAAAACTCCGTACAATCTGCAAAACCTAGCCCCATCTTAAAAACCTTAAAAAAGCCCATTGTAATAGCACTGTTGCTTGCCTGTGCATTACAGTCGCTGAGTCACGGCGCCTATTACACCTTCTTCACGATTTACCTTGAAGAACACGGTTATTCAAGAAATATGGCGGGTTGGATGTGGGGGCTTGGAGTGTCTGCTGAAGTTCTTTTATTTATCATTATGCATCGCCTATTACACCGTTATTGTGTTTGTCAGCTATTTATTATTGCACTTTTTGTCACTGCCATACGCTGGTTAATGCTAGCTCTATGGGTTGATAATCTTTTTATTCTTATTCTCAGTCAGGTTTTTCATGCTGCCAGTTTTGGTCTGTTTCATGCCACTGCAATTTATCTAACTCACGAATTATTTCCTGGGCGACTACAGGGTCGTGGACAAGCTTTATATGCAGGAATGAGCTTTGGTCTCGGCGGCTCACTGGGACACTTACTCAGTGGATATACATGGGGAAGTATGGGTTCTACGTGGACGTTTTTGGCATCAGGGATCATTGCTTTAGTGGGCGCACTGATTGCAGCTAAATTTATTAGTCAAGATAGGTTGGAATCAGAACTCGGATAATAACTTAGCCACTGAACGACGTAATAAACTAAGTGCTTCTTTTTTACCGCTAATAGAGCCAGACATTTTCTGAGATAACTCTATCCAGCCCCTCTTTTGTAATACTTTATTCACCACTAACTTTTTCTCTTTATCATCTAATATCTGATCATCTGTAAGTTTATTACAGACTAATTTCCAGATAGGATAAAGACTATTTTCATAACTTCTTTGTTGTTCGCTAAAAGCCTTGATAATTTTGAATTCGCCTTTACTGATTACTTCAGATTGTGTGCTTAAGAGTGATAATGCTACTTTACTTTCTAAGGTTCCCAAGCTATCACTTAAAAGATGTGGAAAGCTTTTATTGAAAATCACACTCGCTTCTTGCAATAACATTTTCCCCTGTTTACTTTTTTCTTTCAACATAATAACAGAGTGCGCGCCACTACTCGCATCACGTTTTGTACCAATGTGTACCGCCGTAAACCCAGCCTGTTTCCAGAAAGAAATCAGTAAGTCCGTTGCGCCAAAACTGCTACTTAGATAATCTGCTTTAGATATTTTATTTAAAGACTTTAGCAACAGAGTTCCAAATCCCTGTTGTTGTAAAATAGGGTGAACGGCAATACGTGAAATTCTTTCCCCTTGTAACATTGGAGCATTAGCAACGCCAACATTAGCCGCTAAAGCCTGCGCCACTAAGTGCCCGTTGATACGGCGCTTTCCAGCAAATATTTCTTTTGAGAGCGACTCATCAATATTACCTTCAGTCAGTACAAGTACTATTGCTGCAATACAATTGTTTGCCTGTAAGGAAAAAATGGAGAGAGATGTATCATCTAATATTTGTTTAAGGTCAGATGGCTTAGTTTGGTAATGTGCATTAACTAAAAGACTGAAGACTTCGCTCAGTAATGCTTCGTTTTTAACTAACTGGTCTTTATCTAACGTTATAAACTTACAATCAGAAAGTTGGATATTGTTTAGCTTTTCACTGTCTATTAGTTCAACGTTTAGAAGGAAGATTTTAAATACAAATTGTTCCAGCGAATCATTTTCTTGCCACCGAATTGGCTCTTTTAAATAGATACTTTTCCATTCAGGCGCTAGCTCTTCTAATGCTTTTTGAAAGCGAATCGTAAAACCACGACCACTACCTTCATAGCCATGTTGTGTGCTTGCGAAAACAATACGTGAATAACGCTTTGCAAAGCTGATCAATAAGGCAACTGGAATAGCTGCTGCTTCATCAACGAGTACTAAATCAGCATCAGGTTGTTGCCGTTGTAATTCATCAGGTGAGTAGAATTTTAAATGGATCTCAGGGTTTATATTAATGGCATGTTGAAATATAGCAGAGGCTGTCTTTTTGTTGGGAGCGCAGACAATGATATTACTAACCCCTTGAATACTCAGCTCTGCAGCGGCAATTCCCAATGCTGATGATTTTCCTCTACCACGATCAGCACTGATAACTAACGGGCGACGACGATGCCCTTTAACCACACGAATAACGGCATCGACCGCTAACTTTTGATCTTCTGTCGCATATAACTCTGAATACTCTTTTTTTCCAAGTGGTGTAAGCGCTCGCAAACATTGCTGTTTAGGATCGATAAATTCAACATTTTCTTGCTGTTGTAAAAAGTGAGTTAAACGTGTTAGAAATAAACTGTCAGACCAAATGACTGGCTTTAGAATAATGAAATATCCAGCACCTCGAATGGTTCCCGATATGGCAGCAAAGGCATTTGCATCAAATATTTCAAAAGCATTAAAGATGACGGCATCAAATTCTTGCCCAAGATATTCATTTGCCTTTTTAGGGCTATCCAGAAATAGTGTGTGTAAATTTTTGCTTAACTTTTGTGCTGCAATGATACACTCAGCTTCATCACCTTCAATAATTAGAATATTACGATTTGTTGGCAGGTCGCTCATATCATTGATAATGCATACAGTAATTAATTAGTTTTTCCCTTATATTCGCAGAACAAAGATAAACTGTGTGGCGAGATTCCAGCTGTAATACCTGATTCCATTTCGCACTTAAACCCCTCTTTTTTCCATTTCCAGCTTAAACTATGGGCATATTCACTTTTCTTTTTAAAGCCCAAGCGTGCAGCGTGTCGGTTAACATTCTTTAGTTTAATATTGAAATGAACAGAACGATCTTTTTCATTCTCCCCACGTTGTTTTTCAGGATCATCAAAGAGGTCATAATTCATGCCTGAAATATAGTAATAGAATGAAATAGTATTCGATTTAGGGTATCCCGCTATATCCAGTTTATGTTCCCAAAAAGCATGTTTAAAAAAGTGAAATTGCTTATTAATATTCTCACCCGCTTTAAACTTTTTCTTTAAATCTTTAAAAGAAATCTCAGAAAAACCATCTAATCTGATCTGTTTTAAAGCATCTTTTGCCGTGATAATCTTCTCAAGTGGCATAACAGAAATAGCTTTTAAGTCTTCCCTATTAGTATGGTTGAGTGTTGATATTTTTTGAATTTTTGCACTTTTAGGGCAAGGCATTGAAGAGTATTTAATCGTTCCATTTGCCTGCTTGCATTTGTAAATACCCGCACTGGCTATTGTTGTTAAAAACAATGAAAGAAAAGTAATGATTATTTTATTCATATCAGATCATATTAAAAATTTGATAATAACGATGAGTACCTTAACCCTAGCTTAAATGCCAGCGATAATGGGATGTTATTGGATAACGTCGGTCTTTGCCAAAAGCTCGTTTTGTTATACGGATACCAGGTGCTGATTGGCGACGTTTATATTCATTTAATAATACCATCTTAGCTACACGCTCAACGGTTTCATGGTCATAACCTTGTGCAACAATTTCTTCGACACTTTGAAACTCTTCAATAAACATGCCTAAGATAGCATCTAAAATATCATAGGGGGGAAGTGAGTCTTCATCAATTTGATCAGGTGCTAGCTCTGCTGAAGGTGGACGTGTTATCACACGATCAGGAATTATTTCCTTATAGCCATTACCGTCCCCCAGTATGTTTCGATAACGAGCAAGATCATAAACAGTTGTTTTGAAAACATCTTTTAGGGGTGCGAAGCCACCCGCCATATCACCGTAGAGCGTAGCATAACCAACAGCCATCTCACTTTTATTACCTGTAGCAAGCAGCATTTTTCCTAGCTTATTCGACATTGCCATTAACAATACGCCACGTGATCTTGCCTGAATATTTTCCTCGGTAACATCACGCTCCATACCATCGAATTCTTCTGACAAGGCATCCATAAAGCCATTAAAAATATTCTCAATAGGAATCTCTCGATACTTAACCCCTTGCACTTTCGCCTGTTGAGCAGCATCTTCTATACTCATATCTGCGGTATAACGAAATGGCATCATAATCGCCTCTACATTGTCCGCTCCTAATGCATCAACAGCGATTGCCATTGTCAGTGCAGAATCAATACCACCAGATAATCCTAAAATAACGCCAGGGAAACCGTTTTTATTAACATAGTCTCGCACGCCTAAAACTAGTGCATCATAGATACTTTGTTCTTTGTGGTGCTCTCTTGCTTGAATTGGTTTTACTGATTTATCAAAGGGAATTTGTTGAGTAAATACACCTGAATCAAAAGTAGGTGCTTGAAAAATTAGCTGTCCACTACGATCAAAAATAAGCGATTCACCATCAAAAACTAACTCATCTTGTGCACCCACTAGATTAGCATAAACAATAGGCAGACCATTTTGAATAGATCGTTTTTTAAGTAGCAGCATGCGCTCAGCACTTTTGTCGGAGCGAAAAGGCGAAGCATTTAAGACTAAAAGCAACTCTGCTCCAGCATCTCTTGCATTGATTGCCGGTGTTTCTTGCCAAATATCCTCACAAATTAACAGACCCACTTTGTGTCCATTAACTTCGATAATGCCATCTTGTTTTCCACAACGAAAATAACGCTTTTCATCAAATACCCGATAGTTAGGTAAATATTGTTTTGCGTATTGATATGAAACCTGCCCGCCCCTAAGTACACAGGCACTGTTAAATAGTTTACTGTTATTGCCATTTTCTTTAATTAACAGAGGTGTACCAATAATAACGACAATATCCGTTGCCAGCTTTGCAATGTTGTTAAGACTATCCTCTACTTTTTTCAAAAAAGCGGGGCGAAACAACAAATCTTCTGGCGGATAACCTGTTAATACTAATTCGGGAAATAACAACACATCAGCATGATCAGCTTTAGCTTGAGTGATAGCCTCAGTTATCAGTTTTATATTATGTTTAAAACTGCCAACTATAGGATTGATTTGAGCGATTGATACGATCAGAGACATTGAATGTGTGCGCGCTAATAGGTTGAGAGAAGAAAATATTCTATTCGGCTTTGGAAAACATAGCTACTTATTATTCATACCCACAATTGAGGTCATAGCTTTTTTGTCAAAAAAAGGGGTGCCACAATATAAATGGCACCCCCCCTGTTTTTACAAGATTCTAAATTTTTACTTTTTTAGTAAATCTCGAATTTCACCTAATAAATCTTCTTGAGATGGTCCAGCATCTTCTTTCTTCTGTCCGCGTGTTGCTATTTTAATAATAATGAATACAACAAACATAATAATTAGAAAATCAACAAAACTCTGTACAAATGCACCCCACTTTAGCATGAGTGGCTCATCACCTTTATCTCCGCCACCTGTTGCTTGAAGCATATATCCTAATTTAGAGAAGTCCTTTCCACCCATTGCATAAGCGATTGGTGGCATAATGACATTATCTACCAGTGAAGAAATTAATTTACCTGAAGCAACACCGATAATAATACCTGTTGCCATATCGATTAGATTTCCACTAAGTGCGAACTCTTTAAAGTCTTTTAACATTCCCATACTGTACTCCTTCCTTGGTTTTTAATTTATATAATTTCCATTAAGTTACTAATAAAGTGTAGTAAAACTATCAGAACTAATCAATGGTATTGGCACTTAATTTTAACAGGTAAAAAAAACCCCGAGACATGCTCGGGGTCATAATTTGGTTACTCCTCAAGCCCATAAAGCTACTAGCTTGAGTTAGTGCCATCCTCCAAGAAAACACTTCTGCAACCATTCTCCTCAGGTGGTATATGTGAAGAGGTGCATATTATACAATAAATGTTAAAAAATAACAGGTATCTATTATTTGATATGCTTGAGTATCTCAACAACCATACTACCATCTTTGCCATTAATTGAGTGATTCTCAAGTGTCATAGCGATACCAGATCGTTTTTGTAATGCCCAGATATTATTCATATCTTGGCTATTAGGTGGAACCACAAAATCAAATTTATTAGGCTTTGATATCTTTGCATTTTTACGAATAATTGAAGCGTAATGAATTTGAGGATGTGGCTGGTGATTCATCCAGTACAAAAAGTTACTCGGTTTCTCTTCTTTCAAATCTGAAAAGAGTCCACGTGAGTCACGTAAAACATCGACTCCCGACATACTTGCCATCATACCTATCGGTGAGCTTCCTGCTAAATATGCCACATTAGCCGCGGGCGTGCCAAGATGTGGTGATGCAATTGTAATTAAACCTTCAACAGGTAAGTGCTCAGGATCAATGACATAGAGCCTTGCTGTTAAGCCTCCTGCGGAGTGCCCTATCAATGTAAGCGGTTCATAACGGTAGGCATATAAATGCTGTAAATATTGTACTAATACACCTTCTTGATTTTGTAAGTTAGCTTTAGATGGTAGATTTACAGTCACAAAAACATCACCTTTATAATTAAGCGAATGCGGTAGTGTTATTCCCCACGGGCTATAGCCATAGTTCCCTGCATCCTGATATCCCGCTAATTCTAAAGGTTTGGTAAAACCAGAAGTCCGCCACGACATACCATCAGACATATAGCCATGCACCAAAACAATCGTTTTTGCAGAAGCATTTAGACTAACAAGTAATGTGATTAGGATAATGATGTGTTTAAATATCTGCATGATTAAATGTGTCGCCTTTGATTTAGATAATACCTTATGGGATATAGACCCTGTGATTGAAAAAGCCGAGCAACGCTTTTACCAATGGTTAAATTCATACTACCCAAAGATTACTAGGAAATACAGTGATCGGGCTTTAATTAAGCACCGTATGGCATATATGCAATCGCAACCAGAGACTCTTCGGCATGATTTAACCCTGCTTAGAAAATCATGGATGAAGCATTTAGCCGATGATGTAGGTCTTGATTACAGCTTTGTAGAAAATGGATTTGAAATATTTTGGTTGGCGCGCAATGAAGTCACTTTCTATACTGATGCCCTAGAAACATTAGAAAATCTATCTAAAAGATATACTTTGGGTGTCATTAGTAATGGTAATGCAAGCGTTCATCATATCGGCATAGGGCATTTATTTGATTATGCGCTATCATCAGAGGTCGCTGGTGTGGCAAAACCACATCAGGATATATTTCATCAGGCACAAAAGCTATCGAATGTTGAAGCCCATGAAACAGTTTATGTGGGAGATGATCCACGCTGCGATATTGTTGGAGCACAAAATACAGGTATGAAAGCGATTTGGTATAACCCTACCTTAAAACCTTGGCCAGGAGGCAAAGTACCCTTTGCCGTTATTCGCTCACTGAGTGAATTGCAACAGAGACTCGAGCGTTATAATGCTACAATCGAGCAATAATGGGAGAGGGTGTTATTGAAGCGTTAGCTATATCTAAGCAATAACCCAAACATAATAATATGCAACATAGTCAATTAAGTAATACCAGTGAGCGTAACCGCGAACAGTGGATTGAACGCCTGAGTATTTCTAAAGATAGTAAAGATAAAAAGCGCTTAGCTGAAGCTATTGATTTAATGCTGGATGTTGCATCAATGGATCGTGACCCACATGTGCCACTCAGCCTAGATGTTGCGGATATCTTGCGTAACTTACAAGTAGATCAAGTGACATTAATCGCTACCATACTCAGTGATGTGCGACTTGGAGATACTTATTCAGTAGAAACCATAGCCGAAAAATTCAGTAGTACTATTGCCTTATTAGTTAAAAATATGCGCTGGTTGCATCATTTTAAGCCTCAATCAGAAAATGAAAATCCAATACCCAAACAGGCTGAACGTTTACGCCGTATGTTATTGGCAATGGTTGATGATATGCGTGCTGTATTAATTCATTTAGGCTGGCGTTTACAGCACTTACGTTTATTATCAAATGCCGATATAGCCGAACGCCGTTCTGTTGCACAAGAAACCATGGATATTTTTGCACCACTGGCAAATCGCCTTGGTGTCAGTCAAATAAAGTGGGAAATGGAAGATCTTGCTTTTCGTTATCTGGAACCTATTTCTTACAAACAAATCGCTAAGTCGCTTGATGCAAAACGTCTTGAACGCGAAGCTTATGTCGAAACATTTACAGACAACTTACTACACTTGTTAAAAGACGCTGAAGTTGAAGCTGAGGTATATGGTCGACCGAAGCATATTTATAGTATCTGGAAAAAGATGAAACGTAAGAATCTTTCAGTTGACCAACTCTATGATCTTCGTGCTGTACGCGTTATCGTCAAAGATGTCCGCGCCTGCTACACCGCTTTAGGTATTGTTCACGAGCAGTGGAAACACGTCCCCGCAGAGTTAGATGACTATATTGCTAATCGTAAACCCAATGGCTATCAGTCTCTACATACGGTTGTTATTGGTCCTAAAGGACGTTATGTAGAAATCCAAATTCGTACTCAGGATATGCATGTATTTGCTGAACTTGGGGTAGCCGCTCATTGGCGTTATAAAGAAGGTGGCAGTCAAGATGCTGCTATGGAACGTGTCGTTGGTTCGTTACGCCGATTACTCGATAGTGATGAAAATGATGATGAATTACTTGAAGATTTCCGTGCAGAGATTTTTCCAGACCGTGTTTTTGTATTAACACCACAAGGAGATATCCTTGATTTATCTAAAGGCTCTACACCTTTAGATTTTGCCTACGCGATTCATACTGGTGTAGGTCATCGTTGCACAGGGGCTAAGGTCAACGGCGCCATCGCAACACTTGATCACAAATTAAATAATGGCGACCAAGTAGAAATTATTACCCAAAAAAATGAACAACCTCGCCGAAAGTGGCTTAATCCAACACTTGGCTATATTGGCTCCTCAAGTTCACGCAGTAAAATTCGCCATTGGTTTAGGCAACAAGATCACGAAAAAAACCTGCAAGACGGCAAAGATATAATTGAGCAGGAAAAGCATCACCTTAATCTCAAACAAATTGACCTAAAACCATTATTAAAACGCTTTCATCAGCAATCTGAAAAAGAGTTTCTTATCGCACTGGGTAGAGGTGATATTAGTGTCGCTCAACTAACTGCAACCTTAGATGTACCGAAAAAAGAAGAAGTTAAATTTCGCAAGATCAGTGTTAAAGAAGAGCATAATGATCGTGGCATCCAGATTCAAGGTGTCAGTAATCTATTGGTTGAAATTGCCAACTGCTGTAAGCCCGTTCCTGGTGATGAAATTATTGGCTATATCACGGTCGGTCGTGGAATCACTATTCACCGTGATGATTGTGCCAATATTGATGAGAAAAATCTTGGTCCAGAAAAATCACTCCGCTTAGCAGAAGCTACTTGGGGCACAGAAACAACGGCTTACACTGTTGATATTCAAGTGACTGGATTTAATAAACCCGGCTTGATCAGTGATGTTGCAACTGTTTTGGCAAAGCAACAAATTAATGTCGTAAACATAACCACTAAACGCGGACAAACTGATCTTATTTCACTGCTTGGTATTTCTATTCAAATTGAAAATACCGTTCAACTCTTTCAAGTATTAGAAAAGATTGAACAATTGCCCAATGTAATGGATGCTAAACGCGATAATTAGGGCTAAGTACGAATGGATAGTAACGCGACTAAAGCACTAAAAAACCAAGGCTACGCCGTGCTACAAAGCCCAACTGCAAATAACACCCGTTGGGTATCACTACTTAAATCTCAAACTAATGCATTATTGAAGTTTCAGAAAAGCTGGCAAAGTTTACCTACAGATCAATTTTTAAGTGATGGTGGGCATTATCGTTATCGCCGTTATTCTGTTTTCAAATATCGAACGGCTGAAGATGAACTTGAACTATTGCCCCATGAACCACACTTTCAAAGCACTTATCGCAATAATATGAACGGTGGCATTAATCGTGACTATGAACCGTTCAAACAAAGTAGCATTGATAATGCCAGTCTCAAAAGTATCATTTATTTTGTCTCCAAGCAGATCAGTTTTAATGCTGAAAAAGAATGGCGCATTCAGGCACATCAGTTCAGAATTGAAACTAGTGAGGAAGAATCAGGAAAACCTACTCCCGAAGGTATTCACCGCGATGGTGCAGACTTTATTCTTATTATGCTTCTTAATCGTGACAATATCAGCGGTGGTTTAAACCATATATATGATAAAAATAAAAAAATACTGCTAGAAACCAAGCTAAGTGAACTTGGTGATGCGGTGTTAATTGATGATCGTAAAGTCTGGCATGGGGTGAGTGAAATTTACCCTGTAAATAAAAGTGATGTGGGCAATCGGGATGTATTAGTACTTACCTTTCATCATCAAGTTTTGGATTAAGGATAACGATGGATATAGCAATATTAACATTTGAAGGATTTAATGAATTAGACTCATTTATAGCTTCCAATATTTTAAATAAAATGAAGCCCCAGGGCTGGAATGTAAGAATAACCTGCCCAACTGAAAGTGTGACCTCAATGAATGGCGTTAGCATTCAAGCACAGGAACAACTTGAATTTGCTAATAAAGCGGATGTGGTTCTTTTTGGAAGTGGAATTTATACCCGAAATATTGCTGCAGATAATACCATTTTAGACCGTTTAAAATTAGACTCTTCAACGCAATTAATTGGTGCGCAGTGCTCAGGAACGTTATTAATGTCAAAACTAGGTTTGATTGATGATTTACCTGCCTGCACCGATTTGATTTCTAAACCTTGGATTATTGAGGCTGGAGTCGATATTCTAGAACAAGCCTTTGTCGCAAAGAATAATATTGCAACTTCAGGTGGCTGCATGGCTTCTGAATATTTAGCCACTTGGGTATTGCTAAAAAAATCAGATAAAGAAACTGCCACGAACATTCTTTCCTATGTAGCTCCAGTAGGTGAAGGCGAAGAGCATATCAAGCGCTGTATATCAGCAGTAGAGCCCTTTGTATGACAATCTTGTAAAAAGGTGGGGGGGTGCCACATAGTAATCTATATGGCACCCCCCACCTTTTTGAACAATTGATATGCTTCAACTATGAAACACTGACACTTAAATGAGAAAAATATGAAAAATATAGCAATAACCACTTCATCTCTATCCACTATCCTTTTTTTCATCTCGCTTAACTCAAGTTGTTTTGCTAATGAAGACAAGAGAGTTTTTGTCGATATGCCTGACATGATGCAAAAGCATCAGCTCACTAATATGCGCGATCACCTAATGGCTATTAATGAGATTCTTCAAAATATGGGTGAGGATAACTTAGACAAAGCCGCAGACATCGCAGAAACACGTTTAGGGATGAGTTCATTATCATCACACGGCGCTAACCATATGGCGAAAATGATGCCTAAAGAAATGCGGGCGATAGGTACTAGTATGCATAAAGCTGCAAGTCGTTTTTCTTTAAAAGCGCAAGAAGGCGATGCTTTGGTTGCCTATAAATCTCTGCAAGAAGTAACCGCTGCCTGTGTTGCTTGTCATGCTGGTTTTCGTACGCGATGAGAGAATCAATAATAAAAAGCTTAATACCTTTGAGCCTTCTAGTGGCTGTAACAACAGGTGGAAGTATTTTAACTGCCAATGCAGAAGAAAAAGTCACAGGAACAATAATTATTGCCGATAATAGGACGAGCCTAAAATTAGAAACCTTTGAAAAAGATTCCTTTCTGTCTGAAATGAGACAAATGCTTACGAGTATTCAAGGAATAATGACAGGTATAGGCACCAATGATAGAGCACTTATTATAAAGTCCGCGCGTTATTCTGGTAACCGAATGGCACGTGATACCTTAGAATCTATAAAAAAGAAAACACCTTTAGCATTCAAACAAATTGGTGGTCCTACTCATATGAAATTCGAGGAATTGGCTATTCTTGCGGAAGATGATGATATGGAAACGCTTGCTGAATTTACAGGTGAACTAATGAAGAACTGTTTGTCTTGTCATGCTCTCTTCAGGGTAAATAAATAAGTATCCTCCCCCCACTCTAAGATAGAGAGGAAGGAGAAACACTTAGTTAAACTATTCTACTGTTGCTGTTTTCTCAAAGAGTTCTGAGATTAACAACTTTTTCTCCTTTGCTGCATCAGCATTTAAGAAGCCATCCGCCGCTGTCGGGAACTGAGTATTAGCACCTTTTGTCATGTAGTAAGCCTTGTAAGTAACCGTTATTGGCCCAGTCACTCCCGCTGTATCAAACTCAACTGTATAAGTTTCACGCTCGTTTGGAGACAATGAAGTAGCCTCTACTCCTGTTGAATCCATACCCGGACGAATAACATCGGTGCCTGTTGCGTTACTTATCATTTGATATCCGTAGATACGCGTAAAGTTATCAGTGGTAGCAGTATTATCAACAATCTTTCTAACTTTAACCTTACCTTGATATCTCCAAAGTCCACTACCCGTGAGGACTGGTTTTGCTCCCCCGCCATCATTTAGAGGAGGCGGAAAACCTCCAGGATGTGGTGACGTAAAGGTTACTACATCTGAACCAAACTTTTGTGAACTAACAGCAGAACCATCTAAATCAGGCGTATGACCTGTAAATACAACGGGTGATGAGGGTTTTATTCTCGTTACAACACCACGACCTGCTTGAACTTTTTCGTTTGGTAATGTGGCAATTTCATGAGTTACATCCTCAAAAGCAGAGTTGCCTGTTGCTTTAACTAAGCTGAGTTTCTTACCCGTAGAATCTGTTGCAATAACCCGCATTAGCGCACGACGCATTGGCATAGTGCCGGGAAAGAAGTGACCTGTTTTATTGAGTAAACTTGCATTTACAACAACACTATTTCCATCTGAACTCTTACTTGCCGTAAGCGAAGCATCAACTGCACTTTTTAATTTAACAGCGCCATAGTTTTTAATCTTGGTCGCCATAAATGCATGGTTATTTATATACTTCTCAGGCACTGGACCTGTTGTACCATCTGGATCAAAGTGTGAAGAAACACCATCTGCTACTGTAAATAATTCATCAGGGCTATTCCACTTATGTAGTACCGTTTTATCGGCTACTCTTTCCATATGACATCGAGCACATTTAGGAGATTCAACAACATCATTGTTATTTGCTGCGATTCCAAAGTTACTATTAGCCTGCCAAATTGCACAACCGGTATTAAAGTGATTTGGATTGTTAGGGTCGTTATCTTTTCTCCCCATAGCGCACTGATGACAACTTAGACACAAACCTTTACTTTGTTCTTCGAAGTGTTGACCTTCAGGGTTTGCCGTAAAGGATGCCTTTACTAACGCAGAACGATCTACCGTATCTGAAGCCGTATGATTAGTTAGACCTGTGACACCAAAGGGTCCGTAGTATGGACCACCTGTATGCTGCCCTTTTTCAATACTTTTCATGGTGTGACGACCGTCTGCTTTTTTATTGGTATCAAAGTCAGCAAGGACTTTTGGTGTATTACCATAATCACTATAAATTTCTGATGCAGCAAAACGGAAGAATGAATTCATCTCTCTATTTTCACCATCCTTGGTGTAATGCAGTACATCACCCGCACTAAATCCGCTATTAGGTAATGTCTTTGCTAATTTATATTCACCACCATCATCACCTGATTCGCTTAACATCCTCACTGTCTCGATACTATGACAATAAGCACAGTTCACACCTTCACGGTTATGAGCATGTCCAATATGCAATGTAGATTTAAATATCTTACCTTGATTATCGAAACCAACAACGGAGGTTGCCAATGTTGAGTCAAAGCCAGGACCAGCGAGATTAGACTCATTTGCTGATTTTAATTCAGCAAGCTTTTCTTTAGTAAGTGTTTCACCGTCAGCTAATGGTATTTCTTCAAGATCTATTTTTATATCGTTTGAATACCAGGCTGCAGGTGCATGACACTTCACACAAAATTTAACGCGACCTTTAAATGTTTTCTGATTCTTGGTTTTGGTCGCTTCATCATCAGGTGATAACGATAACTGAGTAAAACGAGCGCGAACCACATTTTGAAACTGGCTTTGAAAAATAGGACCTTTCCAAGAAACACTATGCCCAGATTTAGTCCATGTGTCATAAAGGTCATTGTGACAATGCTGACATTTCTCCTTAGCACTATCAAATACGGTATGTTTGTATCCTGTATCTGCAATAACTTCTGCCTCACCTGGGTTGGCTAAAGCATTACGAGGATTATCAGGTACCGGGGTTTCTGTGGTTGTTGATTTATTACTACTATTACAAGCACTGAGTGCAAATAGTATGAAGATACTACTTATTATGGGTTTGAAATTAAAATCCATTTTTTACTCCTCCTAGAGATATTTAATACCAGCTTTCTTTTAGAATATTAGAGAAATTCACTGAATGAGTATCTGAATCAAATAGAGTAATTGATCATCACTTGATACCGTACCGTAAATAAGTTCTCTATTTGATATAAATAATACTTGTTTAAAAACAAGACTATTTAAACTTCTAGCTAGCAGTTAGTGATAAAAACTCATTTCTAGCGGAAAATGAATTTAAATAACACATATAAAATATTATAGTTCAATTTGTACTTTTTTAATGCCTACATTATTATTTTTGCTATTGATTTATCCATGAGCCTTTAATTATTATTAAAGAAAAATATTATTTGTTTTTTGGAATATTCCCCTCCGTTTTTACTATTGGCAACTTATCCTGTTATCGAATACAGTATTTTAATAATCTTATTAAGGAACAATTATGAACTCACTTAAGCTGGTCATTGGTAATAAAAACTATTCTAGCTGGTCACTAAGACCATGGTTCTTTCTTAAAAATCTTCAAATAGCCTTTGATGAAGAACTTATCTTTTTATACCAAGATGATTTCAACGACAATATGTCAGTTTATAGTTCAGATAATAAAGTCCCTGTTTTAATTGATTATAGTGTTGAATCAAAACCTTTTGAGGTCTGGGATTCACTAGCAATTATTGAGTACATTTCAGATAAACATCCTAATTCACAGGGTTGGCCACATACTTTGAATGCTCGTGCAATGGCAAGATCTATTTCTGCTGAAATGCATTCTAGTTTTGATGCTATTAGAAGTGCCTTACCAATGAATTGTTCTAAATACGTTCCAGATCACACTTTATCGCCCGAAGTGCTACAAAATATTGACCGAGTTGTTAGTCTTTGGGAAAGATGCTCTAAAGGCTACGGTCAAAACGGTCCGTGGTTATTTGGGGAGTTTAGTGGAGCAGATGCGATGTTTGCTCCTATCGTAATTCGCTTTTTAGGCTATGGTGTACCATTAACAGGCTTTGCTAAAGACTATTCGCAAATGGTTTTAGAAAATCAATATATGCAAGAATGGATTACTGCGGCTAAACAAGAAAAAAGTACAAACCCTTTCTAGTTTGAACCTGCGGTTATTACTTACCGATACAAAAATTGCTGAATATCTCACCCAATAGTTCATCGGAGGTGAATTTCCCGGTAATTTTTCCTAATTCATCTTGTGCTTGGCGTAACTCTTCAGCCATTAATTCGCCTGCATTAAAAGTAACTAACTGTGTTTCTGCATTATCAACACATGCTTTGGTTTTCTTTAATGCATCTAAATGGCGACGACGGGCGATAAAACTATCTTCATTGTTTTGTTGATAACCCATCATTTGTTTTAACGCTGTCTTTAAGGCTTCTATGCCCTTTTGGTGCTTTGCTGAAATATAAATTTCATTTTCTAGCTTACCTGCCTCTTTATTGCTCAAATCAATTTTATTGTGAACAATGAGTCGTGGTAATTTTTTGGGTAATTTACTGATGATGTGATCAATACTTGATTCTACTGATGTGGCACTATCATCCTTTAATAGTAGAGCAATATCTGCATTTTCAATCGCTTGCCATGCACGTTCAATTCCAATCTTTTCTACTGGATCATCACTCTCGCGTAGACCTGCTGTATCTATTAAATGCAGTGGCATTCCATCTAAGTTAATAGATTCGTGTAAAATATCTCGCGTAGTACCAGCAATATCAGTAACAATTGCTGTTTCATTACCCGCTAGTGCATTGAGCAAGCTGGATTTACCCGCATTGGGTTTACCTATTATAACGAGGTGTAATCCATTCCTTAAGATACTACCTTGAGTTGCTTTTTTAGTTATTTCTGCAAGTTGGTTTTTAATCGATGTAAAACGTTGTATTACGCGTTCATCCGCTAAAAAATCTATTTCTTCTTCAGGAAAATCTAGTGCTGCTTCAACATAAACACGTATTTCAATCATTTTTTTCAGTAATGAATTTATCGCATCTGAAAAATCACCCTGCAAAGAGCGTAAAGCGGAGCGTGCTGCTTGTTCTGAGCCAGAGTCTATTAGATCTGAAATCGCTTCTGCTTGAGTTAAATCAAGCTTATCGTTTAAGAAAGCACGTTCTGAAAACTCTCCTGGTCTTGCAACTCGTGCACCTAGTTCTAAGCAACGATTTAACAACATATCCATAACGATATGACCGCCATGACCTTGTAGTTCTAAAACATCTTCGCCAGTAAATGATCTCGGGGAAGGAAAGTAGATGGCAACACCATCATCTAAAGTTTGTTTTTTGGAATCTTTAAATAAACGATGACATGCTGTAAAAGCAGAGGGAAGTTCGCCCAGTATTTCTTGAGCGATTTGACCCACTAAGGGGCCGGAAACTCTAATGATACCAACACCACCACGACCTGATGGTGTTGCAACGGCAGCAATAGTATCTGTGCTACTCACTGCAACCAACTTAAGTTAATACGTAGATTCGTACTAAAATTCCAATTATCTAAAAAAGGGGGGGGTGCCATATAAAAGTATTAAGTATCACCTATTATCTTTTTATTAATAATGTATTGTTGAATAATAGACAATATATTATTCACAACCCAATAAAGTACTAAACCTGCTGGGAAGAATAAGAACATCACTGTAAATACGACGGGTAAGTAAGTGAATATTTTTTGCTGCATTGGATCCTGAACAGCCGGTGGATTCAATTTCTGCTGAATAAACATACTTGCGCCCATAATGACGGGCAGTATGAATGTTGGATCTTTAATAGATAAATCTTTATACCAAAGAATCCACGGTGCTTGTCTTAATTCTACACTTTCTTGTAATACCCAATATAACCCCATAAATACAGGCATTTGGATTAACATTGGCAAACAACCACCTAATGGGTTTATCTTCTCTTTACGATAAAACGCCATCGTCTCTTTTTGTTTTGCCTGTGGATCATTTTTATATTTCTGACTGATCTCTTTAATCTTTGGCGCCATTTTCTTCATCCTCGCCATGGAACGATAACTCACCGCAGATGGATAGAAGAAAATAATCTTAATCAAAAGAGTAAGCAATATAATTGTCCAACCCCAGTTACTTACTATGTGCTTATTAATAAGATTCATCACATAGAAAATGGGTTTTGAAACAAAGGCAAAAATACCATAATCAACTGTTAAATCTAGACCTTCTGATATTTTTTCAAGTTCAGATTGGTTAGTTGGACCTATATATAATTGATTAGTAAAAACTCCTGAAGTACCAGAATTAATTGTTTTTACTGGTGTTTTAACACCAATGATATAATTTTCATTTGCTTTACTATAACGAGAATAATAATTATTTTCGGTTTCTTTGGCAGGAACCCAAGAACTAATAAAGTAATGCTTAAGCATGGCTATCCAGCCACCTTTAATAAGCCTTTCTTCTTTCTCTACATCGGTAAAAGTGCTGATATCTTTATCACCTATATCACCATCTTCAATATCACCAAAATCTATTTTCTTATATTTATTGGGATAATATGCTGCGCCCACATAGGCTATATCACCAGAAAGTAAGTTTCCTGCGCGGCTATGCTCAGCATGGGTTAATTCTAAATATTCGTTGCCAACCCAATTAGTAGATGATTGGTTGTTAAGATGTTGTGTTTGGGTAACTACAAAATCACCACGTTTAAAACTAAAAGATTTAACAACGGTAATTCCTTGGCCATTATTCCAGTTTAGCTTTACTTCTAGTTGATCTTGACCATCTGCGAGAACATATTCTTCTTTCTCAGTAGAGAAATTTGCAAAATGGTTTGGTGCTAATTCACTTTTATATTGTCCATCAACATTCTGATGGCGTAAACCAGACTGTGCCGCATATTGAAGTTTCTTATCAATAATACGAACCGCTTTATCTTTTTCTTTAAGACTTACTGGATAAGTAAGAAGGTCTGCTTGAACAATTGTGCCTCCCAGAGAATTTATATATAAATCTAACACATCTGTTTTTACATGGATGAGTTTAGAATTCGAGTTAGTTGCAGTAGCTTGTCCTGACTCTGTTGGTGTAGAACCTGATGAAGCTGTTGGAATTGATGTATTTTGATTGCCAGTTGAAACTGAATCAAGAGTATTGCTTGTTGTTGGACTAGCAACTGATTCCGGTGCATGTTCCTGCTGCCACGTTGACCAGATTAAAAATCCAACAAAAAAAAGGGTTAAATAAAGAAAGGGACGTTGCTGATCCATAGTTGAAAGACTCTAATCGGAAGTGGGTGATTTAACTTGGAATTTTTTACGCATGAAATACCATTGCGTTTCAATTTGAGCATGCATTTCTTTATTACTAAGCATAATAGCGTTGGGTTTACACATAGCTATTATGTCAATATTTGGCAAATTATACTGATTTAACCGAAAAGATTCACGAAATAAACGTTTTATACGATTTCTGTCTACAGCTTTTTTTGCACATTTTTTTGAAATAGCAAGACCCAAACGTGCATGATCTAAATTATTCTTTCTAGCGAGTACAGTGAATGATGTATTGCCAAACCGCTCAGCTTTATTAAAAACAAATTGGTAGTCAGCGGCTAATAACAATCTTAAACTATTATCGAAACTTAATTTCGATAATGTATTAGACCCTGACTTATTCATCTCTTGCTATATTTCTAGCTAAAAAGAATTAAACTCTATTTGAACTAACTATACAGAAAGGCGTGCACGACCCTTAGCACGACGTGATTTTAATACTTTACGACCGCCAACAGTACTCATTCTCGCACGAAATCCGTGAGTACGCTTACGCTTTAAATTACTTGGTTGAAATGTTCTTTTCATGACTAAACCTGTCGAATATCAAAAATGAGTAATATTACTAGTTAATTAAACAATCAACCAGCACTTTATAGTATTAACTCGAAGGGCGGAAAAAATACGCTATTGGACTATAAATGTCAAATTAATTATTATTAATATGAACAAAAAAGGACTTGTGGATAACTTAGTAGACAGAGTAAGATTTAACATCTTAAATTTGTGTTTAATTCACTGAATTATTGCTCTTTTTAGTTGTAACCCTAATTGCTTGTATCTGGTATTAAAACTATAATATCAGCGCGCTGTCCCTCAACAGTGCAATTACATAGTTACAATGATAAAACGTTAACTTTTAATCTCTTTTCTCAAATGAGAATTATCGGGACTGTATCATATGCTCTGGCAAAAATGCCTGAATAAATTAGAAGATGAATTACCTGATCAAGAAATAAACACTTGGTTGCGTACACTTCATGGTACTCAACATGAAAATATTCTTGTCCTACTTGCGCCTAATACCTTTGTTTATCAACATGTTAACGATCATCACCTTGATCGTATAAAAGTGATTATAAATAACCTTTCTGATACACAAGAGATACAAGTTGTTTTACAAATAGGGGCGGCGGATACTCCTTCTTTTACTCAATCTGATAATACACAACAAACCAGTACAGAAACTCGAAGAATTAGCCAGGCTCCAACAATAGAGCCTGTTGTAAATAATAAAAGTTTCACTAATAATTTAAATGGAACAATGACTTTTTCTAATTTTGTTCAAGGAAAGTCAAATCAGCTGGCTGTAGCTTCTGCAAAACAAGTTGGGGATAACCCGGGTAAATCATATAACCCATTGTTTATTTATGGTGGTGTTGGCTTAGGCAAAACACACCTGATGCATGCGATTGGAAATAGGATTAGAGAAGATAATCCGCAAGCAAAGGTTGTCTATTTGCATTCTGAGCGTTTTGTAAATGATATGATATCAGCACTCAGAAATAACACGATTGATCAATTTAAAAAGTATTATCGAACTGTTGATGCCCTACTGATTGACGATATTCAATTTTTTGCAGGAAAAAATCGCTCAGTTGAAGAGTTTTTTCATACTTTCAATGCCTTGCTTGAAGGTCAAAAACAAATTATTTTAACCAGCGATAGGTATCCAAGAGACGTAGAAGGTATTGATGATCGTTTACGTTCACGATTAAACTGGGGTCTTACCGTTGAAATAGAACCACCAGAATTTGAAACACGTGTTGCTATTCTTACAAAAAAAGTTGAAGAATATCACCTTGAATTACCTAAAGATGCTGCTTTTTTCATAGCCGAAAGATTTCGTTCAAACGTAAGAGATCTAGAGGGTGCTTTACAGAGAGTACTTGCTAGCTTACGTTTACAACAACGTACAGATATAACACTAGATTTTGTTCATGAAGCTTTACGAGATCAACTTGCAAGTCAAGATAAGATGGTTACGATAGACAACATTAAAAAAACGGTTGCGCTACACTATAATATTAAAACATCTGATATGGATTCTAAACGTAGAACACGTTCTATAGCAAGACCAAGACAAGTAGCTATGTCCTTATCAAAGGAATTAACAAATCATAGCTTGCCTGAAATAGGAACATATTTTGGTAATAGAGATCATACTACCGTTTTACATGCCTGCAAAAAAATTAAAGAATTACGAGTTGAAGATACAACACTAAATGAGAGTTATCGAATACTTGAAAGAACACTAACTAGATAAAATATTAAGTAATTAATATGTTCTTATTAACAACCGTATAAATTATCTAATAAACTGTGGATAAAAAAATGAACAACTTACAACATAGACTTATCCACAATTTTTACACATTAGTTCATTGAATTACACATACTTAATTAACACTGTTTTTATGAGATAAGATTATGATTTTCAAAGACTTTTAGAAGTTATTCATCAGAAAATTAAACCCTTATTATTACTATTATCTTTTAAATATATATATATAATACTATGAAACTTACGATTTCCAGAGAGACTTTACTTGACCAACTCAACCATGTGGTTGGTGCAGTAGAAAAAAAACATACAAGTAAAATTCTTGAAAATATATTGATTCAAGCATCTGAGGATAAACTTACTTTTGTTGGTACAGATCTTGAAATTGAAGTTTCTACTAGTTTAGAAATTCAAAATGAAAAAATAGGACAAATTACTGCCCCTGCAAAAAAACTTTTTGATATTTGTAAAGCCTTACCGCCAGAATGTTTTGTTTTACTTGAAACTGATGAAACTCGTCTTCACATCAAAGGTGTTAGAAGTCGTTTTGAATTAGCCACTCTTGCAGCAGATGAATTTCCTCTACTTGATGATATCCCCATTAATTCTGAGATTAAAATTAATGAAAAATATTTTAAACAACTCATGGAAAAAGTTTCATTTTCCATGGCAAATCAAGATGTTAGATATTATTTAAATGGTTTATTACTTGAGTTTAGCCGTACTAAAATCACAGCTGTTTCAACTGATGGGCACCGTTTAGCCATATCTGAACACAGTTTTGATTCACCCAATGAAAAAATGGAAAATGATCAAACTTTAAAAATCATTGTTCCCAGAAAAGGAATTCTTGAATTAACCCGAATTTTAGATTCTAGTTGCGACATTCCATTATTTTTACAAATAAGTGATAATCATATTCGCATCAATAAAGATAATATTAGATTCACATCAAAACTAATAGATGGTAAATACCCTGATTTTCAAGCAGCAATACCCTTAAACTGTAAACACAATATAGAACTTGATAGAGAAAAATTTCGAGATACACTTTCCCGTGTAGCAATTTTATCTAATGAAAAATTTCGAGGAATTCGTTTACGCTTAACCAAGGGTATAATGAGTTTACATAGTAATAACCCTGAAAATGAAAGTGCTGAAGAAGAAATAGATATAAATTATACAGATGAAGAATTTGAAATTGGTTTTAATGTTACCTATCTTCTAGAAGCTGTTAATCATCTTGAAAGTAGTACAGTAATTCTTGAATTATCATCTCCTGATAGTAGTGCACTTTTACATGAAAAAGATGATAACCAAACGCGTTATGTTGTTATGCCAATAAGGCTATAAGATATTTTAAAATATAATGTGGATAGAAAAACTAAGCGTAAATAATTGTCGTTTATTAAATAAAGTATCTATTGAGCTTTCTAACCATCTTAATTTAATAGTTGGTAAGAATGCTTCTGGTAAAACTAGTTTACTTGAATCATTAAGTCTTTTATCTAATGGTAGATCATTTCGTACAACGCATGTATCAGAAGTCATCAGTTATAATCAAGATAACATTCTCATTTCAGCAAAGATTCATTTAAACGAGACATCGGCTCAAATAGGTATTGAAAAAAGTATAAAAAAAACAAGAATTCGAATTAATAAAAAAGATATATACTCTCAATCTGAACTAAGCGTTTATCTTCCTATTACTGTCATCCATCCTGGCTCTATAGATTTAATAACTGGCTCACCTAAAATGCGACGATCTTATATCGACTGGATAACTTTTTATTTATTTCCTGATTTTCAAGTTAAATGGAAAGAATACCAGCATATATTAAAACAACGTAATTTCTGTCTTAAAGAACCTAAACATCATTATGCTATTGATCAATGGACTAAAGAACTTATTCCGTTACAACCAATATTAACGGATTACCGACAAAAAGCTTTTGATTTATTAAAACCAAAACTTGCTAAAATTTCTAAACATTTACTAGATGATGAAATTATTTTAGATTTCAATTCAGGTTTACCCAAAGATTTAAATTTAGATGAAAAGTCACTCTTAGATTTCTATAATAAAAAATTAGAATATGATATACGATTAAAAAGAACGACTGCAGGTGTACACAGAGCAGATTTTAGAATTTTTATGGATGATAAACTTGCTTCACAGTCTGCATCTAGAGGGCAACTTAAACTCATTGCGATTGCTTTATTACTATCTCAAAGCGAGGCAATTATAAAAAAAGATAACGAACAAGGTGTATTACTTATTGATGATCTAGCCTCTGAGTTAGACAGTAAAAATAAAAAAACACTTCTTTATTATTTAGCTAACTTAGAAAAGCAGGTAATAATCACATCAACTAAAAGTATTGAAAACATCAATATTCCATGGAAAGTGTTTCACGTGAAACATGGAGAAATAACAGAAGAATAAATTAATTTAAATACAATATTTCAAATAAATTATATTAAGCTATTCACGCCATAGTCTCGTTTAAAGGTCTCAACTTGAATGATTAAATAGTATATAATAGATAGGTTAATTTAACGGGTATAAACATGTCTGAAGAACAAAGCTACGATTCGTCGAGTATAACGGTACTAAAAGGTTTAGAAGCCGTTAGAAAGCGACCTGGGATGTATATTGGTGATACCGATGATGGTACAGGGTTACACCATATGGTTTTTGAAGTTGTTGATAACTCAATAGACGAGGCATTGGCAGGTCATTGTTCTGAAATAACAGTAAAACTTAATACTGATGGCTCCGTTACCGTATCAGATGACGGTCGTGGAATACCCGTAGATGAACATGAAGACGGTGGTTCAGCTGCTGAAATTATTATGACTGTACTTCATGCTGGTGGTAAGTTTGATGATAATTCTTATAAAGTTTCTGGTGGTCTTCACGGTGTTGGTGTTTCTGTTGTAAATGCTTTATCTGAAAAAGTTATTCTAACGATTCAACGTGATGGAAAGGTTCATCGACAAGAATACAGCTTAGGTGATCCAGTAACTAAAATGGAAATTGTTGGTGATTCTGATTCGACAGGTACCAAAGTACGTTTTTTACCCAGTAAAGATATATTCGCTATTACAGAATTTAGTTTTGATATACTAGCAAAACGCTTACGGGAACTATCCTTTTTGAATTCAGGAGTTAGAATTCATTTAATTGATGAACGCGGTGAAGGTGAGGATATTGTCTTTGAATATGAAGGTGGTATTAGTGCATTTGTTAGTCATTTAAATAAAAAGAAAACACCTATCCATGAAAATGTCATTAGTTTTAATACAATGAAAGATGATGTAGGTGTAGAAGTTTCTTTACAGTGGAATGATTCATACCAAGAGAATATTTTTTGTTTTACAAATAATATTCCACAACGAGATGGTGGAGCACATTTATCTGGGTTTAGAACGGCTTTAACACGTACGCTTAATCAATATATTGATAAAGAAGGTATTCTTTCAAATAATAAAAAAGATAAGGTTTCTTTAACAGGTGATGATGCACGTGAAGGATTAGCTGCAGTACTTTCAGTAAAAGTACCCGATCCGAAATTCTCATCACAAACAAAAGATAAATTAGTTTCCTCTGAAATAAAGGGCATTGTTGAATCTGCGATGGGTGAAAGCTTATCTGACTTTTTAATAGAGAATCCAAAAGAAGCAAAAATCATTTGTGGAAAAATGGTAGAAGCTGGAAGAGCACGAGAAGCAGCCAGAAGAGCACGCGAAATGACGCGACGCAAAGGTGCTTTAGATATCGCAGGTTTACCAGGAAAGCTAGCAGACTGTCAGGAAAAGGATCCCGCACTATCAGAAATATACTTGGTGGAGGGTGACTCAGCTGGAGGCTCAGCCAAACAAGGTAGAGATAGACGTACACAGGCTATATTGCCACTTAAAGGTAAAATTCTAAATGTAGAGAAAGCCCGTTTTGACAAAATGTTGGGTTCTGTAGAAGTGGGTACACTTATTACAGCTTTAGGTTGTGGTATCGGTAAAGAAGAGTTTGATCCAGATAAGTTACGTTATCATCGCATTATTATTATGACAGATGCAGACGTTGATGGTTCTCATATTCGTACATTATTACTCACGTTCTTCTATCGTCAAATGAAAGAACTTGTAGAACGTGGTCATATATATATTGCTCAACCACCCCTTTATAAAATAAAAAAGGGTAAGCAGGAACAGTATGTTAAAGATGATAATGAGTTAAACGCACGTTTATTGCAGTTAGCATTAGAAGAGGCTGGTTTGTTTGTAGATGATAGTGCCCCCGCTATTAATGGAGAAGCTTTAGAGAAGTTAGCACAAGAATATTTAGTTATCGAAAACATTATTAAACGTTTGGCGAGACGATATGACCCAGAAATACTCGAAGCAATGTTATTTAACTCAGTAGGCTCTAGTGAAATAGATAAAAAGTCTGCAAGTAGCTGGTTGGAATTATCAATGACAGCTGTAAATGATAAATTTAATGGCACACGAACCTATCAATCAAAACTTAAAGAATTAGAGGGTGATGATTGGACGATTCAGATAACTAGAAGAATGCACGGTGTAGATACAGATTATTTCTTAAGTAAAGATTTCTTTGCTAGCCCTGAAATTACGCATATATTCAAACTTAATCAAAAACTGGATGGTTTACTAAACAAAGATAGCTATATTCAGCGTGGTGAACGTCGAGATTATGTGTCTCGTTTTGATAATGTTATGAGTTGGCTAATGAAAGAAGGGCAACGTGGCATTAATATTCAACGCTACAAAGGTCTAGGTGAGATGAACCCTGATCAGTTATGGGATACAACAATGGATCCTGAAACTCGTAGAATGCTGCAAGTTAAAATTGAGGATGCTTATCAAGCAGATGAAATTTTCACGACACTCATGGGTGATTTAGTTGAGCCAAGACGAGAATTTATAGAGAAGAATGCGCTAAACGTGGCCAATCTAGACGTTTAGCTTAGTATTACTATTATCAGTCAGCTCTTCGTTGGGTAAACTTACGTGCGTAACTTATTTTTCCCAGAATTGATCAGCCTGATAATAGCAGTACATTACATAGTAACTTATACCTTATTTGTATAATAAACTATTGATTTTAAAGGATTAAATCAATATATGAAAATAATTACAGCCAATACAAATGGAATTCGGGCAGCACATAGAAAAGGTTTTTTCGATTGGTTAGAAAGTCAAGAAGCCGATGTTGTTTGTATTCAAGAAACCAAAGCTCAAGTTCATCAGTTAGAAGATCCTGCATTTCATCCTAACCATGCTTATTATCATGATGCGGTTAAAAAAGGGTATAGCGGTGTTGCGCTTTATTGTAAGAAAGAACCTGATGAAATAATTACCGAGATAGGTCATGAAGTATTTGATACGGAAGGGCGTTATTTAGAAGCGCGTTTTGGTAATCTCAGTGTCATTTCTTTATATCTACCTTCTGGTTCTGCTAAAGATGAAAGACAAGTCATTAAATATGAATGTATGGATTTCTTAATGGATAAGATGAAAGAAATGAAGCAGTCAGGACGTGATTATGTGATTTGTGGTGATTGGAATATCGCCCATAAAAACGAGGATATTAAAAACTGGAAAGGGAATAAAAAGAACTCTGGTTTTTTACCTGAAGAGCGTGCTTGGTTAGATACATTATTTGATGATGTTGGCTTTGTCGATGGATTCCGTGAAATAGAACAACAAGAACACGCGTATACTTGGTGGTCAAACCGTGGGCAAGCCTATGCAAATAACACAGGTTGGCGTATTGATTATCATGTGCTATCGCCAAGTTTAAAAGGGACTGTGAATAAAACCGATATATATAAAGATGTAAAGTTTTCAGATCATGCGCCGTTAATTATTGAATACGATTACTCAATTTAATCTAATAAAAGTAGTGTTAAAACGGTGTAACTACGGGAAAGGGGATAGCCATGGCAACAACCGTTGCTAAAGACAGTAGTAGAAACTGGCGAGATGTGGGGTTTGACTATATTCATCCTCGCATAATTAGTATGCTCTTCCTCGGCTTTTCTGCTGGCGTACCTATTCTTTTAATATTTTCATCACTCGGCTTATGGCTGCGTGAAGCGGGTATTGAGCGTTCAACCGTTACCATGTTTAGTTGGGCAGCTCTGGGTTATTCATTTAAATTTGTTTGGGCTCCATTGGTAGATTCTCTACCCGTACCATTTTTAACAAAGCTATTTGGCAGGCGACGCGCTTGGATATTAGTCTCACAAATTAGCATTGTTATAGCCATTTTATGGATGGCATCAATAGATCCAGCAGATGGTGGTGAATTTACCTTAGTCTTTATGGCAATGGCGACGGTGTTGCTCGGGTTTTCATCAGCAACACAAGATATCGTCATTGATGCTTATCGTATCGAAGCTGCTGATAAAGACAGTCAGGCAATAATTTCTTCAGTCTATATCGCGGGTTATCGAATCGGTATGTTAGTTGCAGGAGCTGGCGCATTGTTTTTAGCCAGTTACTGGGGATCAGAAATGAAGCAATATAATTATATGGCTTGGTTATGGTCCTATCAAAGCATGGCGTTAGTTATGGGTATTGGGATTATTACCACTTTGATCGTACCTGAACCAGGCAAGTTTCAAAGTATGTCAGACCAACTATCGATAGGTTATGTTTTGACACTTGCGGTACTATTATTCTCGGCCAATGAGTTGGCAGTCTCCCTTTCGACATCCGTTAATCATTACTACTATTGGTATGTTTGGTTTACACGCGTACTATTTTTGGCAGCGGTAATATTTTTAATATTTAAAAAAATAAATATAAATAAAAGCAGGGCTCAATCATCTAACTTTATTGAATCGAAATTTGATAATGTTGCTTTTGTCATTTTAGGATTATCCTTCCTAGCATGGTTCAGTCCTTTATTTATTCATATTTACCCACAAAAAGAATTTTATGTGTGGTTAGCGATGATTTTTCTAAGTGTGATCTATATCGCTTTTTACATAAGAAAACGGGTGAATGCGTTAGTAAAAGAAAAAATAACGGATCAATATAATTACTCAACAAGAGAGTATCTTGGATTTTTATTCTTATTTTTAGCATCCGTAACAGGATTTATTCTTAGTTACGTTATCACATCTGACTTATTAGAAAAATTGACGACGTTAGAGCTTTATAAAAACTCTGCAATTTTTAGCACAGCACTAGATGCGATATTAACTATTCCAAATAAGTTAGAACAGTTAAAAACTTATTTAACAGAGCAGTTTTCAAATAAGGTACTTTCTGGATTATTAATTGGAGTGATTCGTTTAGTGCTAGCGATCACAGTTGCCGTGATAATCGCAAAATTACTGAGTAAAACAAAAGTAGTCAATTCTGAAATGGTTACCAGTACCTATGTCTCACCCATTAAAGACTTTTTCTCACGTTATGGAACAAGTTTAGCACTTTTGCTTTTAGCCCTCGTCGGACTTTATAGAATTTCCGATATCGTATTAGGTGTAATAGCCGTTGTGTTTTATCAAGACCTTGGTTTTACCAAAGTACAAATAGCCAGTATCGTAAAATCTTTTGGTTTGTTTATGACAATAGGTGGTGGGTTCTTAGGCGGTATTTTAGTACTTAGATTTGGTGTCATGAAGATACTCTTCCTTGGAGCACTATTAACTGTAATTACCAACTTACTTTTTGTTTGGTTAGCGAATATGGGTGTGGCAGAACCTAAAATGTTATATCTGGTTATCTCTGCTGATAATTTAACCGCGGGTATTGCCAGTGCTGTATTTATAGCCTTCCTATCTAGCCTTACAAATATTAAATTTACCGCGGTTCAATATGCGATTTTTACATCGTTAATGAGTTTATTACCAAAAGTAATAGGTGGCTTCTCAGGGACAATCGTGGATAGTTTTTGTCAGGCTGAAACAGTGGCAGCCGAACATTGTATGCTAGGTTATGAAAACTTCTTTCTTATCGCATCTGCAATGGGAATCCCTGTTCTATTATTAGTGTGGTGGTCAAGTAAAAGGCTTAAGCTTGCAGAATTTACGTTAGCCAAGTAGTTATTAGAGATGTAATTATCACTATGGCACCCCCCCTGTTTTTAGATAATTCCATACTAAACCATTGCTTTTATTAAACAATAGTAATCAATTGTGTAAAAACAGGGGGGTGCATATCGAAAATACCACTAATGCTTTTTAATTTTATCCCGTTACAATAACGATACTATTTTTATAAAAATCACATCCTATCAAATGCTAGCCCCAATAATTAAAACAAATATTAAAATTCGTCAGCCAGATTTTAATTTTGACTCCAATATTCCACGCTACTGGTTTAATAGCAATCCTGTCATCACGCATAACTTTAATGGCTATAACTTATTGTTCCCAGAATTTGAACTCTTTTTTGTGCGTTCGGTTTTATATTATAAAAATAAAATAGAAGATGAAAAGTTACTTCAGCAAGTCAAAGGCTTTGTCGGACAAGAGTCAATGCATGCAAAAGTTCATCAAGAATATTTTGAAGTACTCAGGAAGCAAGGCTATAGAATAGACAAGTTTCTAAGACTGTATAAGCGCTATGCTAACTTTGTTGAACGTATGGCTACACCTAAGTTAAGAATAGCGCTGACGGCTGCCGCAGAGCATTATACTGCGACTATTGCAGGTCTACTGGTTTCATCTCCAGAATTATTAAAAGATGTAGACCCCGTGATGAAAAAACTGATGGTATGGCATTCAACTGAAGAAATAGAACATCGCAGTGTGGCATATGATGTGATGCTGCTAGCAGAGGTAAGTTACCCTTTGCGTATTTTGGCTTTTTTAATGACCAGCTTTGATATGTTATTGTGGTCGACGTTAAGTAGTTTGCTGTTTCTACGCCAAGATAAAATATCTCTTTTTACAAGCTTTAAATTTAAACGTCAGTTTCATAAACAGAACCCAACGGCGAATAAACGCTTTCGTCGTAGTCTATTAAGTTACTTTAAACGCGATTTCCATCCGCGTGATAATGATTATTTAGAACAAGCCAAACAACAGCTTAAAGCAGTAGGCATTGATGACTAAGCGATTACAATCTTGTAAAAAAGGGGGGGGTGCCATTAGTAAAAATAGCATCTTTGCCGATGGTAATGATGCGATAGCATGGGCAGCGCAAGATGCAGGTGTAGCGTATGTTTCACATTATCCGGGTTCGCCAGTGAATCGTGTGTTAGATGTTTTAGAGCAAGATAAACACCAATATAATTATAAAATTAATAACGCACTGAGTGAACATATTGCGGCTTTAGCAACAATGGGAGCGAGTCTTTGCGGGGCGCGTTCTTTGTTGGTTATGAAGCATGTTGGTTTAAATATCGCTGCCGACCCTCTTAATTATTCAGCCGTTATTAAAATTACAGGTGGCATGGTAGTCGTAGTGGGAACAGACCCAGGGGCACGAACCAGCACGGGTGAAGAAGACGTTCATTGGTATGCACCGCAGTTTAATTTACCCTTGTTAGAACCTGTCGATGTAGCAGGTGTTTATGATGCAGTAAAACAGGCGTTTGTCATTTCAGAAGATGTGCAACTGCCTGTGCTAGTTTTTGTCCCAGGGAGAATTGCCTATCAATCAAGCCGAATTACACGGCATCAGAAAGAAATAAAAAAAGCGAACTTTAGTTTTAGCAAAGACCCTGAGAATCTAATTAATGTAGGAGCGAGAGCGGTTAGAAACCACCGTGATCATATTCTACGTTTACAAATGTTTCAAAAAAATAACGCCATTAGCCAAACGCTTTATAATCCTAAAGCAACGTTTGGAATGATAACCAGAGGTGCAACGCACACAATTTGTTGTGAAGTGATTGAATCATTAGGCTTGCAAGATAAAGTTGAATTATTAAATATTCAACTGATTCACCCGTTGAATATTGAACCCTTTTTAAAATTCGCTAGCAATAAAAAACGGGTCATTATTATTGAAGACCAAGATGGTTTTTTGGAAACTATGATAAAACGAGAAGCCTTTGGTAAGGTCAGTTGCCAAGTAAATGGCAAAGATATTTTTCCTGTATGGGGTGAAATAAATGATCAGCAAGTACGTGATTTTTTGACAGATAAGTTTGATTGTAAAAAGAATAAACCACGACTAAATTTAACGTTAGACTGTCCAGAAAGAGCAGGAACATTCTGTGAAGGCTGTCCGCATCGACCAGCATTTTTTGCTATTGATAAAGCACTCGAAGAAATCCAAAAAAAACAGGGTGAAGTCGGAATCATTGGTGGCGATATTGGTTGTTCATCCTTACCGCCACATCGTACCGATTGGCTTTTGTGTATGAATGCAGGGATTGGAATGTCACAAGGCATTGCTCATTTACTGCCCGAACAACCCTTGGTATCAACAGGTGGAGAGGGAAGTTTCTTTCATGGTGGACTGATTTCATTACAAAGTGCGGTTGAGAACAACATCAACTTAACCCATATTATTTTTGATAATCGCAGTGTCGCAATGACGGGTCATCAAGACTCACCAACCACATCAGGCAAAACTGATCTTGGTAAATTATTAGATAGTATTGGCGTGAAACATATCTTTGAAGCCGATCCATTTTTAGCCATCGAAATGAAATCAATCATTAGAAAAGCAACTAGCTTAAAAGGCGTAAAAGTCATTTGGGTAAGAGGTGATTGTGCCTTGCAACCCAGTGAAGAATCATTGCGACGTTTAAAGGAGCGCAGCTTATTTTTGCACAATGATAAGTGTGAGGGCTGCACACTTTGCTACAGTGACTTGCAATGCCCCGCTATTGTTAAAGATCAAAAGACAAGCTTACTATCCATTCAAATGGAACAATGTCGGCGTTGTGCAGCTTGTATTGATATTTGTCCCAGTGGTGCGATTGAAATAAGCGATAAAAAGTTACCAATATGACTAATTTAATTATTGCAGGCATTGGCGGACAAGGAATTAATAGTCTAACAAAAGTGTTAGCGGAAACATTAATTGCCTCAAATTATGAATGCCAATTCACCATTCATAAAGGCGGTGCACAATCATTAGGCAGTGTGTATGCCGAATTTAGAATTAGCACTGAAGCGTTACCTACGTTAGGACAGGGAATCCCAAGAGGACAGTTAGATTTTTTAATTGCACTTGATCCATGGGAAGCGGTACGCCACGCCACGCTGTCACATCAACAAACGCAATTATGGGTAGAAACTGAAACCATGCCTTTTTTTATGCAAAGAGGTAATACGCCGGCGCAAACAATTTCTGCTAAGAAGCAATTGGATAATTCAGGTCTTAGTGTCCAATGGCGAGATTACAAAGAGCAAGCGCAGCAACAAGCAGACACAGTTAAAATGGCGAACTATTTTGCAGGTCTTGACTGTCTTGAAGCGTTAACAATTTCTGACAAATCTATTTTTGATGCGCTATTCTTCCAGCTTATTAAAAAAGCTAAGCGGTTCTAATAAGGAATAAGATTAGATGAAAAATAGCCAACCCGCACAACACTGGGTACCTTTTAAAGAAAATAGAGCAGAGTGCCAACTTTGCCCCAGACATTGCCGCCCAAAAAATGATCGTATGGGATTTTGTGGCGTGCGTGGAACAGTCAATGGCGAGCTACACACTTTTAATTATGGACAATCACTGGCAGCCACCGAAGAAGTTATAGAGACAGAAGCGGTTAATCATTATGCGCCAGGGGCTAGAATTTTAAGTATGGGAAATATTGGTTGCATGATGTCCTGTTCATTCTGCCAAAATTGGGAGACATCACAAACCAAACACTTAGATTATAAAATGGTGCGCGATTATACGCCTGAAGATTTAATAGAATTGTGTAAGAAAAATGCTATTCAGATTATATCATGGACCTATAATGACCCCGTTGTTTGGCACGAGTTTGTCGTAAAAACTTCCAAACTTGCACAAAAAATTGGCATTAAAACACTTTATAAATCAGCATTTTATATCGAAGAATTACCAGTAAAAGAACTCATTGAATGCATTGATATTTTCAGCCTGTCACTAAAATCATTGAATGCAGAATTCTACCAAAAAGTCACCAAAGCAAAACTACAACCTGTACTAGATCGAATCAAACAGGTTGCAGCCTCTGATTGTCATTTAGAAATTAGCCAGCTCGTCATACCAGAATTAAACGATAGTGACCAAGATATTATCGACACTATCGACTGGATAAAAAATAATATAGGCAATCATGTACCACTACACTTTGTCGCATTTCACCCAGCTTATAAATACACCCATGTTGAGCGCACAACATTTAGTACACTAGAACAAGCACGCAAACTAGCAATATCAAAAGGAATGAAATACGTCTATTTAGGCAATACCTACGAAGCTGATAGTAATGATTCACTCTGTCCAAAATGTCAGACTACTTGGGTAACACGTTATGGCTTATATGCCAAAGTAAGTAACCTAGATAAAAATTCCTGTTGTACGAACTGTGGTGAACAATCCCCTATACTTGAACCACATCTGGGTGTAAGTATGGCAGAAAATGTAGCGCGGACATTTGATAATACAACGCAAGATTTAAAACAAAGCTTTGAAGTAACATGGAATAGCGAATGCCAAAGTATTCATATTTTGCAAAGTAGCAATACACAAAAAGATTCTAAAAATAACGATGACATATTGCGAATTCGTTCAATAGGAAATAGTCATATTTTCGAAAAACAACTAGCGGCAGGTTTAGATCGATTCATTATTTCGCGTCAGTCCCAAGATGAAACAGGAATAGTCGTGAGCTGGGATTCAGATTTTGACTATCAAAACTTAACCCTGTTAGATCGGGCGCATTATCCGACAGCACCCACAAATATAAATACTAGTATAGAGAATATCCCAGTTATCCTTAATCAGAAGGGTCTTAAAGAATCTGTCGTGCTTTAACCTTACGCCCTTTAACCTTGCCATGACGGAAATGATTAACTGCTTGAGCAACAACTTCATCATCGATTGCAATATAACTAAAGGTATCGAATATATTAATTTTGCCAATTTGAGAACCAGCTAATCCAGCATCTTTTGTTAGTGCGCCGAGTAGATCACCTGGACGTATTTTATTTTTCTTACCAGAGTCGAGCTGGATGGTGCTCATTTTAGAGCTTAATTTAAAGCTTGAATTACGCTCTAGAGATTCTATTTCTGCATTTTTACAGGGCTTGTCTAAGTAATCTTCGATAGCGATAAAACGGGTAATTTCAGCTTCTGTGTATAAGCTTAGCGCAAGTCCAGTTTCCCCTGCTCTACCTGTACGACCGATGCGGTGAAGGTATATCTCTGGGTCATGTGGTAGTTCGTAGTTAATTACCATTTGTAATGACTTGATATCCAAACCTCGTGCGGCGACATCGGTTGCAACTAAAACAGCACAGCTTTTATTACTAAAGCGTACCAGTACTTGATCACGATCGCGTTGCTCTAAATCACCGTGTAATGCTAAATTTTCTATTTGATGATCCTTTAAAAAACTTGAAATTTCATGGCATTGAATTTTAGTATCACAAAAAATAACAGCAGAATCTATTTGATCTTTTTTATGAAAATGTTCGAGTATTGCCAATAAACCATCTTTACGTTGATAGTTATTGGTCAGGTAAAATAACTGTTCAATAACACTATCATCATGGCTTACATCGATCTTAATAATTTCAGGGTCACGTTGAATAGTACGCGTCATTTTCTTTATACGATCAGGGAAAGTAGCCGAGAATAATAGCGTCTGGCGATTCTTTGGTGTGTTGTTAATGATGTTAATGATTTCATCATAGAAACCCATATCCAGCATGCGATCGGCTTCATCAAGCACCAAGGTTTCTAGCCCACTAATATTCAACGTTGAGCGACTTAAATGATCTTTTAAACGACCGGGTGTCCCCACCACAATATGAGCACCATACTTAAGCGATTCTGCTTGAGGCATTAATGGCTTGCCACCACATAAAACAACGGTTTTCATATTGGGAATACATCGAGATAAATCACGAATTTCTTTAGCCACTTGATCAGCTAACTCACGTGTCGGGCAAATAATGAGTGCTTGGACACCAAAAAAAGCGGGGTTAATTTTTTGCAGAATACCTAAAGCAAATGCTGCTGTTTTGCCACTGCCCGTTTTAGCTTGAACGATGAGATCCTTTTCATTCAAAATGGCAGGCAAGCTCGTAGCTTGTACAGGTGTCATTTCTTTATAGCCTAGAGAGTCAAGATTAGAAACTAGTGCTTTAGAAAGTGATAGAGATGAAAATTTATTTGATGGTTTTTGAGGCATGATATGAGCAACGATTTAAAGAGGGTTACGCTATTAAAACATATTCAATACAGTATGAGACCTTTTCAATAGAGATAGAATGGATAAAAGTTAGATGGCATCCCCCCCTTTTTTACAAGATTGACTAACTGAGGTCTCAACTATTTTTTATCTCATTCAATTTTTTAGCCAGTCTTTTTTCTGAAACAGGAAATGCTGTACCAAGATTCTGAGCAAATAGCGATACTCTGAACTCCTCTATCATCCATCTATACTCCGTTAAATCTTTACTCTGTCCCTTTTTCCTAAGCACATTATTGTATTCATCCCAATATGGCTGGACTTGCAAACGTAAGGCTCTATCCTTATGAGCATCACCTTTTAACCTTTCCAAACGTTTGATAATGGCTTTTAGGTATCGAGGGTATTGTCTTAATTCTTCAAAACTAAGATCATCGATAAAGCCGACGAAGACAAGAGATTGCAGTTGATCTTTAATATCATTTAATGTTTCTAACAGCGTTAAGTCTATGCTCCCTTTAAGCTGTTTTCGAATATCATGATTGATTCCAAGTATCAGTGATAACTGCTGACAAAGCTCATCCCTCGTGTCAGTAAGTTTACTTTTTTGTGCATCAATATGGTTTTGAAATTGTTGTTGGTCAATACCAATCCCATGCATTTTATCTTGCCAATCATTGCTTATAAAACAAAGGCGAAATATGTTTTTAGTAATATTTTTCTTCAGTTCATCACATTTACCCGTTGAGTTATATTTCAAACAAAGGTTTTGAATATTGGGCAGACTTTTTAATATTGCATTTTCTTCTTTTACGCAATGAATCAGTACCATGCGCAACAAGCCCTGTTGCTGCTGTGCTTTTTGCGGAGAATCAAATAACTCAATAGCAGTCGAACTTCCTTTATCAACCAGTGCAGGCCATGCCTTAATTTTCATTTCACTGATGTCAACGAGAACATCTTCAGGGAGTGTTTTAAAATCCCATTGTTGAATGTCATTACGCTCAAGATTATTGCTGCCTGTGGTAAGGTTAGACTTTGCCTGACTAAACGTTGCCGTCGCCTTTTGACCAACAATGTCTTTTAGCATTTCTAAGTCTCGCCCCGTTTTGATTGTTTTTCCTGATTCATCAACCACTTCAAATCGCATTTGATGATGATCTTCAAATTGATGTGCTTGTAATATTTCTGGGTCAATCCGATGACCTGTCATGCGTCTTAATGCTTCTGCAATAGCATCCACAATGGGCGAATCGCTGAGATCATTAAGAGACTCAAGACAAGCATTAGCATATTCAGGTGCGGGTACAAATTGCTTTCGGACTTGCTTTGGTAGACTTCGAATAAAGGCAATAACCTTTTCTTGCAGCATGCCGGGGACTAGATAATCAAAATCTTTGAGGTGAAGTTGATTTAGAGCAGCGGCAGGTAGGCGAGCCGTAACGCCATCATTCTTCTTACCGGGTTCAAAATTGTAAGTGAGTGGCAATAGCATATCGGCAACTTTGATGTGATCAGGATATTGCTCTCCTTGAACATGTGAATCATCACGTTGCATTAAATAATCACGGCTTAAAAATAGTGCTCGAGGACTATCTATTTCATATTGTTTACGCCATTTTTCAAATGATGGTCCGCTGTAGATATTGTTGGGTATGAACTTGTCATAAAAATCATAAAGAATTTCTTCATCGACTAAAATATCTCGACGGCGAGACTTTGCTTCAAGCTCCTCAACTTCTTCAATTAAGGCTCGGTTATGCGTGAAGAAATCAGCCTTACATTGATATTCCCCATACACAAGCGCATGCCGAATAAATAGTTGGCGAGCAACGACACTATCAATTGGACCAAAATTAACACGCCGTTTTGGATTGATGGTTATCCCATAAAGACTGCTACGCTCATCAGCGGCTACTTGTGCGGAGCGCTTTTCCCAACGTGGTTCACTATAATGATATTTGAGTAAATGTTTGGCGGCGTATTCAATCCATTGTGGTTGAATTTTTGCTACAGTGCGCGCAAACAAACGTGACGTTTCTACAATCTCAGAAGAGATGATCCATTTGGGTGCGCTTTTGCGTAAACCCGATGCAGGAAAAATAAAGAACTTACGGTTGTTTGCACCAAGATACTCTTGGTTCTCTTCTTTAAAACCAATATTGCTCAGCAAACCTGTTAATAAGCTTTGATGGATAGCATCATATTTTGCTAAGTATTTTTCGGTATCTATACCATCTATTAAGGCAGCTTTAGCTTTCTTTTTATCCTTAAATGGCACCCCCCCCTTTTTTACAAGATTGGAGGGTTTCTGTTTGTTTAAACTGAAATTAGTGTTTTTAAGACTCATACGTAACTGACGATAAGTTTCATTCCATTCACGCAAACGCATATAAGAGAGGAATTCTCGGCGACAAAGTTTGCGTAGTTGCCCTTGAGATAGTTCACCATTTTTGTCGTGATAATAATCCCAGAGGTTAAGCAAGCTGATAAAATCAGACGAGTCATCTTTAAATCGACTGTGTTTTTGATCAGACGCTTGCTGCTTATCCATTGGACGCTCACGTACATCTTGAATGGATAGAGCACTCACAATAACCAATACTTCTTCGAGTACGTCTTGATCTTTAGCAGCCAGTAACATACGACCTAAACGAGGATCAATGGGTAAGTTGGCCAGTTGACGACCTACTGGAGTGATCTTGATGTTCTCACCACGTGCTTTATTGACGGCTCCAAGTTCAAACAGTAGTTTATAACCATCGCGAATCATGCCCGGGTTAGGTGCTTCCACATAAGGAAAGTCATAGACATCGCCCAAATTAAGAGAGGCTAACTGCAAAATTACCGAGGCTAAATTAGTGCGTTGAATTTCAGGTAGAGTGAATTCAGTTCGAGATTCAAAGTCATCTTCTGCATAGAGACGAATCGCAATACCATCACTGGTGCGACCACAACGACCCGAACGTTGATTAGCTGATGCTTGAGAGATCTTCTCTATGGGTAAACGTTGTATACGAGAACGCCAAGAATAACGTGAAATTCGTGCTAATCCTGTATCAATAACATATTTAATGCCAGGAACGGTTAGTGACGTTTCGGCAACATTTGTAGATAAAACAATGCGCCTTGCGCCACTTGGATGAAATATTTTATTTTGCTCTACCGCAGACAGGCGCGCGAATAATGGCAAAATTTCAACACTGGGTTTGTGATGTTTGCGTAAGGCTTCACTGGCTTCGCGTATTTCTCTTTCACCTGATAAAAATACTAAGATTCCACCCGTTGATTCAGCCATTAATTCATCGCTAGCATCAACGATAGCCTGAATCATATCTTTTTCTTTTGTCTCTTCCTTTTCTTCCTGTGAGTTATTTTCTGGGATTAAAGAGTGATAGCGAATTTCAACGGGGAAAGTACGACCCGAAACTTCAATTATAGGCGCATCATCTCCTTCTTTGCCCGTAAAATTAAAATGCTTGGCAAAACGCTGTGGATCAATCGTCGCTGATGTAATGATTATTTTGAGATCTTTGCGTCGAGGTAACAGCCAACGTAAATAACCAATGAGAAAATCTATATTGAGGCTGCGTTCATGTGCCTCATCTATAATTAAAGTATCGTATTGATTTAAGTAACGATCGGTGCGAATTTCAGCCAGTAAAATTCCATCGGTCATTAGTTTGATATAGCTTTCATCTTTAGTTTGATCATGAAAGCGTACTTTATAACCAACCACTGAACCTAGCTCGCTTTTAAGTTCCTCAGCAATTCGTGCAGCAACACTTCTGGCTGCAATTCTGCGGGGTTGAGTGTGACCGATAATGCCATCTATGCCTCGCCCTAATTCTAGACACATTTTAGGTAACTGTGTTGTCTTTCCAGAACCTGTTTCTCCACAGATTATAGTGACTTGGTTTTCTTTGATGGTTTTGATGATTTCATCACGACGCTCGGCGACGGGCAGATCGGGGTAATCAGGTTTGGGTAGGTTTTTTAATCGTATTTTACGATTATGAATAGATTCAAGTAAGTTAGATTCGAGCCTTTGGAATTCTTTAGCATACTTTTCTACGGACTTAATTTGAGCTAACTGTTGTATTTTTCGTGACAACAAAAAACGTTTTGAAGATCGACAGTTTTTTAATAAATTTCTGAGTTTATTTAGATCATTTTTGTTTTTGTTTAACTCAGGTATCATGTATAGAGAGGATAAAGCTTTGTCTGAGCGTTAGCTACCTATGAGACTGTCTTTTTCCTGTTGTTGAAGAACTTTAGACATTTTCTGGTCGCCACAGTCCTGTTCAGAAACCCTATTTCTACCCTTTTCTTTAGATACATAAAGCGCATTATCTGCTGCAGTTAATAGCATCGCTGGGAATGTTACTTTTTGCTCTTCTTGAGGCGTTTTACCTGTAAAGTCCCATGCGGGTTCACAACAGGAGACACCAACACTGATGGTTACTACACCAAAATTTGACTCCTTATGTTCAATTTTTAAAGACTCTATTTTTTTACATACACGTTCAGCAAGCATTGCTGAATTTTTTCTTGAAGTATTTGGCAAGAGAACAGCAAATTCTTCTCCACCGTAACGAGACACAAGGTCTGCTGGGCGATTAGTAATTGATTTCATAGCGATGGCGATTTGTTGTAAACACACATCACCCGCAGGGTGCCCGTAGCAATCGTTGTATAGTTTAAAATGATCTACATCTATTAATAACAGTGAAATAGGTGTTTTATCTCGCATCGATCGTCGCCATTCAACTTTGAACTTTCTATCAAAGTGACGGCGATTTGCGATTTGTGTTAACTGATCGGTGTCCGCTAAGGCTTGTAATGCGATTTGTGCATCTTGTAGTTCAAATAAAAGATGATAAATATAGCCTGAAACTAAAACTAATGTAATAGTCATCACAATCATCGCAAGTGCTACTAGGTTATAATCTAGCGCTTTGTTATTACTCAAAAAGATGATTATGATCGTAGGTACAAGCGTAACAATTATCTGAAAATAATAAGCGATGCGTGATGCCGCAAGCAGTGGTATTGCTGAGAGTAAAACACTGAATAAAATTAATACTAAGAGTGCTAAGTGAACCAGATCATTTGGAAAGAAAACGACTCCTGCTAAGCCCCAGATAGTGCTGACTAGCGTGGTAAAAAATACATGTCGATTAGCCCAACTACTTAGTTCTGTTTGGGTATATTTTTGCTCTGGTTTAAAGTTTCTTCCTAGAAAAAAACGTAAAACACTTAATACGACAATTAAGCCAAACCATATTAAAAGTGATGTGTGTTGCTCTGGGAGGTGAAACCAAAAAAAGTAAAGCAACAATCCTGAAAGTAGTGTGTTGCTCCATATGCCTAGCATTTTATTTTTATACAAATAGGCAATTTGCCCTTGCATTAAACTAGAGTCATCTACTTTATCATTGGAATCCAAAGGTGGGCTATTAATAACTGATTCTACCTTAGCCATAGGTACTCCAGATTACCTAACTGAAATTATTAACGGTCGGTGTCCTAGTTTTTCTGCTGTTATTTTCCAATTATCAACACTAATTTGATCAACTGGCCCAGCAACAACTCGGTACCAAAAACGGCCTTTAACTTTTTTCTTTTGTACGTAAGCCTCGATACCTTTATTGGCAAGTCGACCCCGCGTTAAATTCGCCATGCTTTTTTTCTTAAAAGAGGCAACTTGAAGTAAGTAGTCACCAATTTGACTGGATACTTCTACATTGTCATTTGTATTTTTTGTGCTAACTTTTATTAAAGAACCTTCAGTGATAGATTTTTTGGTAGAAGTATTGATATTCTGCCTTGTATCAATAGGTCGTAAAGAATTAACAGGCACATCAAGTGTAGGTAAAACAGCATAATAACTAAAGCTATTTTTTCTGGCTTGTTGTTCGCTAGACTTAATGCGCTGAGTATTTTTTGTCTTTGTGGTTATATTTTGTTGGTATTGAGTCGGTTTTGAATGTTGTGCTTTTTCTATTTTTTGTTGAACACTTTCTACTAATGAGATACTAGAATTATTGTTGTTTGAAAAATAATACATTCCAAGCCCAACAACTAGACCTAAAATAATCCCTGACATCATCCATAAAATACCACTTCCGCCAACAAAACCAGTATCTAATGACTCACTTTTCTTGAAGTCTTTATACATTATTAAACTCTTTTATTTAATGTGATAAATCACTAACTGCTAAATTTCTTGATAGACAAGAAACCATCCCCAAGTCAATATTGCCATTATTTCCCGATACTTACAAGCATCTTCTCATCAAGTATATAAATTGATGAGAGAGATTCATGTGAGAATAGATATTAGTTATTAACTTAATAAAAATCATGCCTATCACTTATATAAAATAGTTAAAATGTTATAAAAACTACATCTTGTGATGTGGCAATATAATAAACACAATATGTAGTTTTAAGAAGATTTGAAATCAAGCATATTCTCAAATTAAGCTTTATAAACGTTAATCCCTTACAAAAAGTCAACAGGATCAATATCTATTGTCCATCTAACACCACCTGTTCGGCGAAGTTTAGCTAATAAAGCCAGAGCATTTTTTATTGCGTTATGTAAATGCCCTCTTTTTTGAGCAGAAAATAATATTTGAAAGCGATAGCGATTCGCTCTTTTTAACATCGGTGATGGCATGGGGCCTAAAATGCTAACGTTATTATCATCTTCTATTGGAAGTTGCTCTCGTAGCTTATTTAGGAAATTAATTCCTGCTTTTTCAGTTTCAGCACTAACACGAACAAGAGCTTGGGCTCCACTAGGTGGGTAGTTCCAGAGTTCTCTTTCGTCCAATATATGCTCTGCTGTCTTTAAGTAGCCTTGTGAAAGTAGACTCAATAAAATTGGGTGTTGCGGTTGAGAGGTTTGTAAAATCACTTGCCCCTTTTTCTCTCCTCTTCCTGCGCGACCAGATACTTGTAAAACTTGTTGTGTTAAACGTTCTTGTGATCGAAAGTCCATACTAAATAAAGCTTGATCAACATCTAAAATACCCACTAACGTTAAATTAGGAAAATCATGTCCTTTGGTTAACATCTGTGTGCCGATTAATATTATTGGCTTACCTTCATGAACCATTTTAAGCTTTTTTTCAAGAGAGCCTTTTTTAGATGTGCTGTCACGATCGATACGAATAACAGGGATATCTGGAAAATGTGTATTTAAAACCTCTTCTATCCGTTCTGTACCATGACCCTGTGTTGTTAAGTTTGTTTTATTACAATCAGGGCAATGTTGTTTAACGAGGTTTTGAACACCACAATGATGACAGATGACCTTGCTGATTGAAGCATGATAAGTCATTCCAATATCACAGTTTGTACAGCTTGCATGCCAGCCACAATCAGGACACATCAAAATTGGGGCAAAACCACGCCGATTTAAAAACAGCATGACTTGCTGTTGATTATTAATATGTGAGTGGATTTCAGACATCATGAGGCTGCTGATACCAGCCTCTAATGATAATGAGCGTATATCTTGTAGTGAAATAGTTGGTGGTTTTCGGGTGCCAGGGCGGCTGGATATGCGTAAGTAGTGATAGCGGTTGTTTTTAGAATTATGTAGTGACTCAAGTGATGGCGTGGCACTCCCTAGTACTATGGGTATTGCTTCATCATATGCGCGCTTAATGGCTAAATCACGACCTTGATAAAGAAACCCTTCCTGCTGTTTAAAAGAGGCATCGTGTTCTTCATCAACTATGATTGCACCTAAGCTTTTCATTGGTGTAAATACTGCAGACCGTGTTCCGATAATAATATTGATTGAGCCAGATCTAGCCCCCATCCATACGCGTAATCGATCGCCTGCTGCTAATGCAGAGTGCAAGGAAGCAGTATTACTTTCTGGGAAGTGTTCCTGAAAGCGCGTTAGTAATTGTGGTGTTAAACCAATTTCAGGTACTAACACTAAAACCTGTTTGCCGCTTTCAAGGAGAGACTCTATAGCGCGTAAATAGACTTCAGTCTTACCACTACCTGTAATGCCATGCAACATAATAGGTTTTGGGTGGTTTTCTTTAAAGTAATCAGCAATAGACGCTACGCTACTTTGTTGTTCATCTGTTAATGTAATTTTTTGTTTGAGAGCAGTGTCAATTTGCGTTCTGTTAATAATATTATTATCCGCATTAATCTCCCTTTGTGTAATGTACTCTTTTACATCGAGCTGCTTTAGTATATTTCGCCAGTTAGTTCCAAAGCTCTGTCTTAACTGTTGTGCATCGACCTCTTCTTTAATTAGAAGAGCTAGCATTTGTTTTTGTTTAGGTGAGCGATTGAGCTGACCCTCTTCTAAAGTTTTCCCGCGTATGTTTGCTTTCCATAGTTGAATTTTAGGGTAGGACTTCCCTTTTCTTAGTAAAACGGGAAGTGCATGAAATAAAACTTCCCCCAATGGGTAGAAGTAATATTGGCTCGCCCATTTGAGCAGATCAAACATTGAATCACTAAATAGAGATTGTTGATCAATAACTTCCATAACAGATTTAAGATTTGGTACTTCACTCTTTACATCTGTTTCAACAATAATGCCCACAACATTAGAATTTCCTAGAGGGACACGCACTCGATACCCAGATTTTGGCAAAGGATTGCTATTGCATTGATAGTCAAGCAATGTGTATATGGGTCGTTGGATAGCGACACGAATAATACTTTTAGTAGGAGTTTCTTTCATACTAACTTAGGTTAAGTTTGTCATTGTTTATTTACAATTATTGGCTAACTCATTAATTATATAATAATTATTAATCAATTAGCAGAGCCTGTGGATAACTCTGTGGATTAAAAGATTATAAGTGTACTAAGTTACTGTCTTTAAAGAATAAAGGTCATCTCTATAACCATATGATTATATTCTATAAATACTTAAATATCAGCAGCTTACAGCAAATTATTTCATCTTGAGTATAGTATATTTACAGTAAGTTTTTGTTTTTATCCACGCTGTGCATAACAGGAAAAAGGAAAGCCTCATTGTAGAGGCTTTCTTAAAATTTCAAGTGATTTATTGTTTATTTTTGTGAAAATAAAAAAAGCTGATTTAAAGTTCTTTTAAATCGCTAACTAAGTCATTAGCAACTGCTTGACCATCACCATATAACATCCGTGTATTATCCGCAAAGAAGAGGTGGTTTTCGATACCGGAGAATCCAGTGCCTTTGCCACGTTTTACCACAATTACATTTTTAGCAAAATCCGCATTCAGAATAGGCATGCCAAAAATTGGGCTATTCGGATCATTTCTTGCGGCCGGGTTAACGACATCATTTGCACCAATTACCAAGACTACATCCGTAGTGGGAAATTCTTCATTAATCTCATCAAGATCATAGATTATATCGTAAGGTACTCCTGCCTCTGCAAGTAATACATTCATATGACCGGGCATACGACCGGCAACAGGGTGAATTGCAAACTTAACGCTAACCCCACGTTCTTGAAGTTGTTTGGTCATTTCCCAAACTTTATGCTGTGCTTGCGCTACTGCCATTCCATAACCTGGAATAATGACAACTTTTTCTGCGAACGCCATCATTACTGCAACATCCGTACTATCAATCTCTTTCATGCTGCCTGATACTTCAGCAGCTTCACCATCTCCACCATCACCAAAGTTACTAAAGAGTACATTAGTGATAGGGCGGTTCATGGCTCTTGCCATAAGTTGAGTTAACAGGGTGCCAGCAGAACCTACTACAATTCCTGCAATCATCATGGCGGGGTTACCTAATACATAACCCTCAAAGCCAACGGCTAAACCGGTTAGCGCATTGAATAAAGAAATAACGACAGGCATATCAGCACCACCAATTGGCACAGTCATCATCACACCAAAGGCAAGTGCCAAGGCAAAGAAGATGATGAGATGACTCATTTCATAAGCAGTACCATTATAAATAATAGAAATACCTATCGTTACGACCAATACAAATACAAGTGCATTAACCCATTGCTGGATAGAGAAACGAATGACACCGCGCATGATGCCTTGAAGCTTTAAATAAGCAACAAATGATCCAGAGAAAGCTATTGTTCCTATTAATGCACCAGTCACTGCTAAAGCTTGAACGGTAAAAGACATTGGTTCTTGTTTGACTAATTCAACGGCTGCAATTGCTGCTGCAGCACCACCACCCATGCCGTTATATAAAGCGATCATTTGGGGCATGTCCGTCATAGCAACTTTTTTGCCACTGACATATGCGATGGCACCACCAATAGCTATCGCAACAGTCATCAAAATATAATTGTGATGAATATCATGGTGGAAATAGGTGATGAGCGTAGCCATGACCATTCCAACACCAGCCCAAACGATTCCCCGTCGTGCCGTCATAGGTGAACTCATTTGCTTGAGTCCGAGAATAAACAATAGAGCGCCTATAAAATAGGTAGCCTGAATTACAAAATCGGGCATTACTTATCTCCTTTGTCTTTATCACTAGGCTTAAACATCTCTAGCATGCGTTCGGTAACGATATAGCCCCCAACAGCATTACCTGCTGCGAGTAACACTGCAAAAAAGCCTATGACAGTTTGTGTCGTACTTTCAGCATGACCCATTGCTACCATTGCGCCGACTAGCACGATGCCGTGAATAAAGTTAGAGCCAGACATTAGAGGTGTATGTAAAATCACAGGAACTTTAGAAATGATTTCATAACCTGTTACAGCCGCTAACATAAAAATATAAAGTGCAACAAAACCTTCCATTATTGTTCCCCTATTGTCTTGTCTAAAAGTTCTACAGTCGCTTCGTGCATAACTTGCCCATCTTTTGTAAGTAGAGAGCCAATAACGACTTCATCTTCAAAGTCAGGGACATAGTCACCTTTTTCATCTATTAGCAATTGCATAAAATTAAATAGGTTTTTAGCGTACATCTCGCTGGCGTGAACAGGAACTTGACTAGCAATATCAAGCGGCCCATGAATAATGACATCGCCATGTGTGATTGTCTTGCCCGGCTGGGTTAAAACACAGTTTCCGCCACCTTCTGCAGCTAAATCTATGATTACCGCGCCTTCTTTCATACCATCTACAGTAGACTCAGGAATAATTTTAGGTGCGGGTTTACCCGGTACTGCAGCTGTAGTGATGAGTACATCTGCTTGCGATATGTATTCTGCAAGCTCTTGCTGTTGTTGTTCACGCTCTTCTTTGGATAGCTCTCTTGCATAACCACCATCGCCTACCGCAGAAATAGTCAATTCAATTGCTTTTGCACCAAGTGATGCAATTTGTTCTTTTGTTTCTGGTCGTACATCGTAAGCTTCAACAACTGCACCCAGGCGTTTAGCAGTAGCAATTGCTTGTAAACCGGCCACACCAACACCAATGATTATTACTTTTGAAGGGCGAATAGTACCCGCAGCTGTTGTTAACATTGGGAAAAAGCGAGGAGCAATATCTGCTGCCATAATAGCGGCCTTATAACCAGCAATAGCAGCTTGTGAGGAGAGAATATCCATTGATTGAGCACGAGAAATTCGAGGTATCAATTCCATTGCAAAACTAGTGATTTTACTATCTTGTAAGGCTTTGAGCATGGCAATATTGTTATGTGCCATTAAAGTGCCTATTAATACAGAACCAGGGCGCATTATTGAGACTTCTTCTGCTGTAGGTGCTTGTACACGCCAAATAATATCTGCTTTTTCAGATAGCTCTTTGGCATTATCAACTAACGTAGCCTCATCGTATTGCGCATCAGAAATTAAAGCAGATTTACCCGCTCCTTTTTCAACGAGAATTTCAATTCCCAGTTTTGAGAGTCGTCCAATGACAAATGGATCAATTGCGACTCGGCGCTCCCCTACCGCAGTCTCGCGTGGAATACCTATTTTTATTGGCATTATTTTTCCCCTGTTTACAAAATGTTTTAGTGAGCCCAAAACAAGATGTTATCTATAGTGCGCGTACTTTACCAGAGTTGTTGAATAGATAAAACATGCCCTTTTGAATATTACCTAAATCCATTATTAAGCACTCTAAATGGCTTAAGCTTATTATAACAATAATAATATCAATTGCTTAGTTAAAGAAATATTAGACTAAAGATAATATTCACCCAAAAAAATAGGAAGCATAGTGCTTCCTATTTCTTAATGATTTTGGGTCTTATATCATTTCAGTCGTGTTACACCCATCATTTTCAAGATAGATTTCTCATAGAATGGTTCTGAGCTGCCCTTTTTCATCTTGCGAATAAAGTACTTTTCAAAGGCTATTTTAGCAAGATGAACCCACTTGCCTTTCTTAAACCATGCTACGTTACGTGGTGGGATTTGAGGGATTGCCAAGAATGCTGCACCCGTGTCTCCAAAGTCAGCCAAACAAAGCGCTGTCCAAGTACCTTTTGCATGAGGCTCATTTCCATCAATTGCCGCTTTAATATTATGTACGGCAGCTGTCACCATTGACTCAATCATATAGCCTGTTTTTGGTGCACCTGTTGGAACTGGTGTTGCCTCAACAGGTGGTATTGCAACACAAACACCTGCAGAAAAAATATTATGATAGGTTGGATTGCGATGAAACTCATCGATCATGACAAAACCACGCGGATTACATAAACTTTCAACAGAAGCGACAGCATCAACACCGAAAAATGCAGGAAGCATCATGGCAAGATCAAACTCAACTTCATGGCTTAGGTAAACTTCACCTTTTGCATCTAGCTCATCAGTAAATAGTTTGCCTTCTTCAACTTTGGTTGTCTTAGCATTTGTAATCCACTTTATATGTTTGCTACGAAGTTCTGACTCAAGCATACCTTTTGAGTCACCAACGCCACCTAAACCTAAGTGACCAATGTAAGGCTCTGATGTAACCATAGTGATATTAAATTTATCACGAATTTTACGTTTACGAAGATCAGTATCAACAATCAATGCAAATTCATATGCCGGTCCAAAACAACTAGCAAAAGGCATCGCACCGACAACGATATGCCCACTACCTTTAGCAAGAAGCTCTTGATAATCTTTATTAAACATTTCAGCATGATCGACAGTACAAACTGAATGTGTATGACCACCATGAGGTCCACTACCTTCAACTTCATCAAAGTACAACTTTGGCCCAGTTGCAATGATCATATAGTCATAATTGATAGTATCGCCATTTTCCATAGTTAATGCACTATTTGCGGCATCGATATTGTCAACTCTGCCTGCTACAAATTTAATGCCTTTTTTGGTTACGTACTTTTCAATTGAAAAGGTGATATCACTACGTGATCTCCATCCAACACCTACCCAAGGGTTTGAAGGTGTAAACTGAAAATAATCTCTTTCATTTATTAGCGTAATTTCGTGACTACCACCAAGTTCATCTTTTAATTCATATGCGGCTGGCATGCCGCCAGTTCCTGCTCCTAACACTACGATGTGTGCCATTGTTTAGCTCCTTTGTTGTACTTTATTTATTGTCTATTATTGGGTTCCTCTAATCTAGTCCAATTATTTTATGCTGGCTAAAATCACCTTTATTTTCCATGATGATCACGACAATAAAACAACTACTCTCGCTCACTTCGTGAAAAATCAGAATAATTCTATCTCAGCCTAAAAATAATAGGACTCTAATCAGAGATTCCTTGGGAGATGAATACACATCCTATTATTGTGGTAATTGGTGATGAAGGACTGAGGATAACAGCATAAATGCTCATCTGAGTCAATAAAAACAAGTTTATCAAGGGTTTATAAGGAGACTCTAAAATACTAATAAGGGTTTTATATTTGCAATATTGATCAAAATATTACGGTATAATTCAATAATGAAAACATTTTTAGTTGGTGGAGCAGTACGAGATAAACTACTTGGGATCCCTGTAAAAGATAATGATTGGGTAGTAACAGGTGCAACACCCGAGGATATGCTTCAACAAAATTTCACAGCGGTAGGAAAAGATTTTCCCGTTTTCTTACATCCAGATACCCATGAAGAATACGCATTAGCAAGAACTGAGCGTAAAGTTTCAGCAGGCTACCATGGCTTTAAGTTTTATGCTGAAAGTAATGTCACATTAGAGGAAGATGTAAAACGCCGTGATTTAACAATTAATGCTTTGGCAGAAGATAATGATGGCAATATTATCGACTATGTTGACGGACAGTTTGATTTAGAAAATCGAATTTTACGCCATGTTTCCCCAGCCTTTGCAGAAGATCCTGTACGCATTTTGAGAATAGCTAGGTTCGCTGCTCGTTTTTCAAACCTTGGTTTTAAAGTTGCTGATGAAACCATGCAACTGATGATTGATATGGTTAAGCAAGGTGAAGTTGATGCCTTAGTTGCAGAGCGTGTTTGGCAGGAAACTATGCGTGCATTATCTGAGCCATCACCCGATATTTTTATTAAAGTATTGCGCGAGTGTGGAGCACTTAACGTTTTATTTCCTGAGATTGATCGGCTTTTTGGCGTACCTCAACCAGAAGAGCACCACCCAGAAATTGATACGGGTGTTCATACTATGATGGTGTTGCAGCAGGCTTGCCTATTAAGCGATGATCCGACTGTTCGTTTTGCCGCTTTAACCCATGACCTTGGGAAAGGGACCACAGCTAAGGAAGAGTTACCGCATCACTATGGACATGAAGAGAGAGGTTTGGTTCTGGTAAAAGCGCTTTGTGAGCGCTATCGAATTCCTAATAAATATCGTCAACTAGCTGAGATAAACGCACGTTATCATACTCATGTACATCGCGCTTTTGAGATAAAACCGAAAACACTATTAAAAGTATTGAATAAAACAGATGCCTTTCGTAAACCTGAAAGGTTTGGAGCGTTTTTAGTTGCCTGTATTGCGGATAGTCATGGTCGAACAGGCTACGAAGATTATGATTACCAACAGGCACCTTTTTTCTCTAAAATGCTCGAAGTAGCTGCCAGTATTAACGTACAGGAAATTATTAAAGATGGCTTTGAAAAAGAGCAGATAAAAGAAGAGCTTTATCTACGTAGATTAAATGCGTTAAAATACGAAAGAAAGAAATATGCTAGAGAGCCTGATTAAGTTGATTAGATTTAATCGCAGGAAAATATAGGCAGTTTTAACAAGTTTAAAATAATTGGGCTTAATCAGGGGCGGAGTCGAAGGACGCGGTAGCTTGCCCATACATCATTAATAAAATGCAACACGCTCTTGAAACCAAAGAAACAAACCATACGTTAGTATATGTATAATATTGAGAGATTCATAATCTCAGAGCATTGGAAACTTAAAAAAGGGAATTAAGCATGACCATTTTAATTGCAGGATTCAATATCGGTGATGTAATCATTCATAGAGAACAACAGTTCCGTGGAGTTATAGTCGATGTTGATGCAGATTTCCAAGGTTCTGATGATTGGTACGACCAATACACGACCAATGAACCCTCTAAGAACTCCCCTTGGTATCATGTTCTTGTTGATGAAGAAGGCTCAATGGCTTATGTTTCTGAACAAAATATCTATGTCGACTCATCCAATTTGGAAATAGAGCACCCAATGATTGATGATATGTTCACAGACTATGATGCTGGGCACTATTTACCCCGTCAAACCATCAATTAAGTTTATCTTTTGTGCCTGAATGGCTTGATCACTCTCAATATTTTGTCGCCTTTATAACGGGCTTATTAGGTGGAGTTCACTGCTTTGGTATGTGTGGCGGTATTGTAGGTGCGCTCACTTTAAATATACAAAAAGATAAGCAACAAACTTCCCTCATAGTGATAAACCTTGGATACAATATCGGTCGAATATCAGGTTATATTGTTGCTGGTGCTATCGTTGGTTTTCTTGGCTCTACACTTGTTGATTTAACCGGTATTCAATCCGCACAACAAATTCTTGCTGCCATTGCTGCTGTCTTTATGATTGCACTTGGGCTGTATCTGGCAGGAATTTGGTCAGGTTTATCAAAAATAGAGTTTATTGGACAAAGGTTGTGGAAATTCATTCAACCATTTACGAAGCGTTTTATCCCTGTTCAAAGCTTTCAACAAGCTATACCATTGGGGTTTTTATGGGGTTGGTTGCCCTGTGGTTTAGTTTATACCGCATTAATCTGGACACTTTCTTCAGGTGGCGCAATAGAAGGTGGGCTGATTATGCTAGCCTTTGGCTTGGGAACATTGCCTAATTTATTAGCCATGGGTGTTGTTGCAACGCGCCTAGCTAAATGGGTAAAACATCCAAAGGTAAAATTGATCGCGGGGCTATTAGTGGTGTTACTTGGGGTTATAACGTTAAAAAGAGCTTTTGTATTTTAAGATGTTGATGCACCTTTTACCACCTATCAGCGCTTGCTAAATTCCAAGTTTTTCGCCAGTTCTGGGGAATCGTTTTTGTATTTAATAAGCAATTTGGTTCTAATGATTCATAAATTTCAGCATAGTTTTTAACATTATCAGCACCTACCCTACGGTTTATATGCCAGGGTTTTATTTCTTCGGTGCTATTTAGACCAGCAACCTCGAGTAATTCAATTAAATGTTTAATCATGGAGTGATGGTATTTTGATACTCGCTCGCCCTTGTCTGTTACATCAAGCGCTTGATACCGCTTAGGATTCTGTGTTGCTATACCTGTAGGGCATTCATCCGTATTACACGTACGTGACTGGATGCAACCTAAAGCAAACATCATTCCCCTCGCTGAATTAACGGTATCTGCTCCTAGTGCCATGACTCGTATCATATGAAATGCAGAAATAATTTTGCCTGCTGCAATAATTCTAATTTTACTGCGAACACCTGTTCCAATTAATGCATTATTTACAAAAGCTACTGCGTCCCAGAGAGGTGTTCCAACTGAGTTAGTTAATTCCACTGGCGCTGCACCCGTTCCACCCTCGGCTCCATCAATGGTGATAAAGTCAGGCGTAAGTCCTGTTTTTATCATGGCTTTACAAATTGATAAAAACTCTGTTTTGTAACCAATACACAGTTTAAAGCCGACAGGTTTTCCATCGGATAAATTACGTAGTTGTGCAACAAATTCTAATAAACCTTGAGGGGTAGAAAAGGCAGTATGTGCAGGAGGCGAGATCACATCTTTAGCAATTTCAACACCGCGTATATCTGAAATTTCCTGAGTGACTTTAGCCCCAGGTAAAATACCACCATGACCAGGTTTTGCACCTTGAGAAAGTTTTATCTCGATCATTTTTACAGAATCATTTGCAGCGCTCTTAATAAATTTCTTTTCACTAAAACCACCCTCGGCAGAACGACATCCAAAATAGCCCGTACCTATTTGCCAAATTAAGTCACCACCATGTTTTAGATGGTAGGGGCTGATACCCCCTTCCCCTGTGTTATGCGCAAAGCCATCCATTTTTGCACCTTTATTTAATGCCATGATGGCAGTTTTGCTTAAGGCACCATAACTCATTGCGGATATATTCAAAGGAGATGTAGCATAAGGCTGACTGCAGTTATCTTTACCAAAGATGATACGAGGGTTTTTCTCTTGAATTTCTGTGGGAGCTAATGAATGATTTATCCATTCTGCCCCAGAACGATAAACATCAAATACGGTGCCAAAAGGTCGAGTATCACGAATTCCTTTTGCTCGTTGATAAACCAAGGTTCTAAACTCACGACTAATGGGCATGCCATTGGTGTCGGATTCAATAAAATATTGTTGAATTTCAGGGCGTACATATTCTAATAGATAGCGGAAATGCCCAACAATAGGGTAAAGCCTAAGCAATGTTTTCTTCTTTTGCTTAATATCAAAAATACCTAAGAGTATTAAAGGAATTATGATAACGAAAAACCAAAGTGCATGTGACCAGATAAATGAAAGCAGTAAAACCAATATGGAAATACCAATCGAAATAAAAGTAAAGCCTTGGCGAACGGTCATTAATTTGCTCCTTTTTGAAAAAGAGATGCAATGTATCTTTGTAGAAGTGATACGTAAAATCTAAATTTTATGATGCAGTGAGACTTCAACATAATTCAGGTGACGAGTAAAAATGGCTAAAATCATTATGCAGAAATTTCGCAGTTATAATTATTTTAGTATGAAATTTTAAACATGTTTAGATTTTTAATGTAAAACACAATAGAAATAGACTTCTATTGGAGTAGGCATCAATGATATGGCACCCCCCCCTTTCTTAGACAATTGTTTAAAAAAGGGGGGGATGCCATATATTTTAAAGGTATTATTTTTAGTGGATGTTATGTTTTATTAAGGAGAACCTGATTAAGTTGATTAGATTTAAGTGCAGGAAAAATTGTCGCTATTTTTCGCAAACCTAAAATAATTTGACTTGAGCAGAATCACTTAAAAGAGCCTAGAATCTAAACCTCTCAACAACAACATTGAGGCCGGGGCTTGCCTCTAGCATAAATCTGATGGTTGGTCCGACATAGCGATTGATATTTTCTTCAAATAATTGATCATAGGTATTCATATCTGCTATTTCTCTACCTTTTTGCTCTAGGAGTATTTTCCGTCCACCATTAATATCTAGCGCATATATTCGGAAGAATTCATTTCCTCTTAATTGGGCGTTGTCATAGCGCCATAAAACTGACAGCTGATGATTTCTACCTCCTGCTAACTTTTTGCCAGGTGAGATTGCAGATTTGCCAGCATTCGCCCAGCCCCTTAAACCTTGACCTTGTATTCCTGAGGCTAAAGCTCTAGCTGGAGGTGCTTGCCTTTGAATAACCGGTATATCAACTTGTGGTGCTTGTTGCTTTGGAACAAGGAATTCATCCCATGCACCATTTGAGCTATTTGCTGTTGCTGGCTGTTGAGCCACTCTAGGTTGCTGCCTTTGAATGGGGGCTTGCTTTGTCCGTGGTGCAGGTGCTTGTTTTGGTCTTAGCGCGGGTGCTCTAGCGACAGGTGGTACATATGTTTTGCGAGGTGCTATATAGGTTGAGGGCGAACCTAAATAATCCATTAGTGCAGAGAATTTAGGTGTGCTTTGTTGGTGTAAGTGATCTAACATTCCAAAGAAATTCCTTGGTTCTGGCTGACCAATGCCGTAGAAATGAAGCATTAATCCACCGCCACTTTTTTCCCATGTATCAAGATACTGTTGGTAAGCTTGTTTCATGCGCGGGTCTTTTTGCACGCTCATAAATAAATTAAGTACGGCTGGGTCTTTTACCGTATGAGGTGGGTCGTAACGAATAAGATGTTGCCCTGCTTCATAGGCAATCAGTTGCAAGTTGTACCTATCAGCGAGTTGTTTATTTTGAGCTAGCTGTTTTTTTAAGTGAGGCATAGCGCCCCCTTCTGGACCATTTTTAAGCATGCCTCCGTGAAGGATTTCTTGGAATAGGCGTGACTTTCCGCCATCTGCATTTCGTGTCCAGCTTTTTACCGTTGAGCGGTGTTCTTTACGGGCGATATAATCACCGAAATAAGGGCCAATGCCATAGGCATCAATATGTCTGCCACAGCCATTTGCTTGTTTCCACAGTGGGCAATCTAGTATTTCTTTGCCTACCCATGGCACTGAGTTGAGTGAACCGACCACACATTTTACGCGGTTACGTTGTCCGCCAAATTCTTTTTTCCATATTTGACACATCTCAACACTACGTTTTGCATACCAGTTGGCACCAAGTAATACGCGACGTTTACCCTGAGGTACTTTTGGATAAGGGAAGTTCCAAAGCTTATCGGCTTTGCGTGCAGCGTAGGTCGCAGCGGGAAAAATACTGTTCCAAACTTCATTGGAAAATTCTATATACACCGTTTGATTTTTGCGTAATCGTTTTTTAACCATGTGCGCAAACTCACGCATATAATTATCACTGGCTTTGTAAGGCACACTTAACCAAGGTGATGCATTAATGGCATTGGCAAGGTCTACCATTCGCTCAGCTGGCACACCATTATCACCTGTGTAAAAAGCTGATCCTATGGTGGCGCGTTGATTCCATTCAACCGCTACATTGGCACGCGGGTTTGTCCAAGGCATGAACCTCAAAGAGTGTAATTCACGAATTCGGGCGATATAGTCTTTATTGAAAACCTGTCTTCTATAATTGTTCTCATTTTTCTTTGGCACAATACGGATATTACGCAGGTATTCGCCGTTTCTTCTTGGGTCGGTTCGCGTGATTTGTAGCCTTAGGTTTCTTTTAGGCGATAATAAATCAAACTCAATATGCCCCGGCTTTTGATGAGCCATGCGTAAATCACCCGTGAGTTTTAATGTTCCTTGACCATCGTATAAAACGACGTATCGCCCAGGTGGAAAATGCTCTGATAATTTCCAAGTACTCGTGACACTGGTATAAACAGGAGCTTCATGAGGCGCAGGAAGAGAGCGAACCCAACCGTTACCATCAAGCTGAAGCAAATCTTGTTCGCGTGTGTTCAAGGAGGTTTTTCGAGTACAACCAGGGTCTATAGCTCGCCCAGACCCCCAGTCAAATTCACATGAAGTAAACCAGCCACGCGAACTTTTAAAGATATCGGTAAAAGGAATAGATGAAGTCAGTTTGCCAAGGTCTCCAACATTGATACCCAGCTTAGGATTACTACTGTAGCGGGCTTCAGCAGTTGATATAATGCTAATTGTAACTAAAAGAAATACGAATAGTTTGCTTATTCGAGACAACATATTCTCTCCTTGATTAACCATTTTTATGCGTTAACGCATACTATCACAGTCTTAATGGCACCCCCCCCTTTTTTACACAATTAGCATTCCTTATATTAGCTGACTGGGTTACTCTATAATAAGTGAGATTTTGTCCATTTCTATGACGACTGATTCTGACAAACTCTCTATAATGTTAATTTAAAAACAGGGCTTATTTTCATTGACCTTCGCTAACTTCATATTCTTCATTTTCTTTTTACTTTCACTGATTGTGTTTGTGGTATTGGCGTTACTGGTTCATAAAATTAAAAAAGCAGGGAGTCTATCATCTGATAAGTTATCAACCCTAACGGCTATTTTATTTATCCCTGCGATTCTTATTTTTGTTTTGGTTTTTAAAGGTATCTCAGGGTGGCGCTCGGATATTCAATTTCAGCATGACCAAATTGAAGTAGACACTTTTGTTTCAAAAATTTACGAGCCACTTTCAGTTTCTCAACAACAGTTACAAGAAAAGCTCTATGTGACAAATTCTTTGCTAATAGAAATTGAAAATATGGAGCTGACTTATCCGAATCACATTGAAATGATTAGGCATGTAAAAAATAAATGGAGAGAAGCCCAAGCAATTCTATATAAAACTTATCAAAATACGGATAAGGAAATCAGACGTGCTTGGATTGCGCATAACACCATGGATCGTAATGATGTTTTGAGTAAGTTTTCTAAACAGGCGGTTTATTTAGAAGAGGATATTTATAAAGCTGACAAAAAGTACCAGACTCTTATCTATAGCGTTCAGGGTCAGATGGTTAGAGGTCTAGATCAAGCGCGTAGATTACTTGATTCTCATCAAAAACCAGCGAAGACTAAAAAGCGAAGATTAGAAAATAAGAAAGTTAATGAAAATATAAAACCCTTTAGCTCGAACTTAAGTACCGAACTAATTGGTTATTTGTCATTAATTGATGAGCAACTACAAACATATATCGATACCTTACAACAGCTTATAAGACATGCTGAACAGCAAATTCTTGTGTTAAATAATCACTTACAAAAAAATAGAGATTTACAGCTACCTTTAACAAAGGCGATTAGTGACTGGCAACAGTTTGAAGAGCTAAGTAAGCAACAATTACAACAGATTTTATTTGCAATTGAGGCAGAGCTTGTTGCTAGAAAGTTAGGACTTTCAGGGAATAGCCCTGCGGTTTATGCGATGCATAGAAGTATTTTAAAAGGCATTCCAACTATAGTTAGTAAAGCACAGAAAAGGCGTATTGCGATTGATCAAAGTTACAATATCAAGGGTTCTTTGATTAAGGGATATAGAAACTGAAAGTAGTTTTATATTAGAACTAGTTACTAGAATGAATCGGATACAGTGGAGCAAGCCCAGTGTTTGCTTCAGGCTTGATGGTTTTATTTTGATTAATTCCTTTTTCAATTAATGCAGATAGCGCACTTCCATCCCAGTTAAGTTTTTCAGCACCATATAAACTTTTTTCCAGTTCAACAATGTGTTCAGAACCTTTATCGAATTTTGTAGCAAGTATTCCTAGGCTTTGAATTTCAATACCCCAATCTGACGAGATAAATTTCAATAGTGCGCTTGCGGTAAGTTTATTATCATTATTTTTACATGCTGTTAATACGCGAGCACGTAGTTTAGCAATATTAATGGGATGATTTTTGTTTGTTAGTTTGTTAAATAGCTTCTTCTTTCTATTTCGCTGATAAACTAAAGCAGAAAGTATTAATAATAAAATAACACTTATTGCTGTGATTAATCGCCTGTTCCAAAATTGTGAGGCTTCTTCTTTTTTATCATTTTTTAGTACGGCTTTATTTGAGGCTACATCATTCATGGGTTCAGTAAATGATTTATTAATGATGTTGTCGGTGTCGCCTGTTGAAATTCCAGCAGCTACATTTAAGCCCCATTCAGGAAGAGTGAATGTTTTTTGTTTTTTTGCTTTTACATCCCACCAATCTACTGAAATTTCAGGTATGGTGACTTTACCTTGTTTATTGGGAATATAACTAATATCGACCCGTTGAATGCCATAGATGGTTTTACCGTCATTGGGCGTATCCGTTTCAGCTTGTTCTGGATAAACTTTTATGCCGATTGGTTTGGGTATTTCTAGCTGAGGAATTTGCGAACTTGAAAGACCTTTAACCTGTAATGTGAGTGTTCGCATTACAGGCTCTCCAACTTTTAACTCAGGAGGGTTCAATTTCCAGCTATCATGGATGATAAGATTCTCAGCGGGTAACCACGCTTTGCCAGTAAACTCTTTTGGAACAGGTAAAACATTAACGTTTATTGTCTCACTGCTAATTGAAAATGGTCGGCTTGGCCCAATAGAGCGACGATTAAATAAACGGTCAAATGGATTTCCTCTACCAAAGTCATTGAAAAACTTATTTAGCATATCTGTTCCATCATAACGATTTCGCAGTTTTGGCGAATCACCTCCTGAAAGTGCAATGCGACCTTTTACAGTAATCCCAGGAAGTTGTAATTTTCCACTTTTCTCAGGGGAAATAACAAAGTGCTTTTCAATAACGGTAAATTTTTTACCTGCTCGTACAACTTGATAACGTCGATTTGTTTCAAGTTGACGCATATTGACATCTTCAATTTCAGGTAATAAGAACTCCCCTGACTGCATTGAAGAGTCATAAAAAAGCTTTACGGTGTAAGGAATTTGTTGTTGTACATAGGTTTCACCATCCGTTATTCCTACCGATGTTTGGATAAAAATATGTTTATTGGTTTCAGCGGCTACCTCAGGAGGTAATTTTTCTATCGTTACATTGATGCTCTTTGTTGTATCATTGCCAACTTTTATTTCTGGTATTTTGAAGACACCTTTTTTCTTTGCTTTTAGTTCTATCGACCATGTTTTTTTAAATGATCTCCTACCATTGATAATATTGATCTGAGAGCTTGCGCTAGAGCTAAGAACAAGGAAGTCTTTTTTTAAAGGTGATAGATCCGGCAGCATGTTATTGTTTTTATTAGTTTCTATAATGAGCGTAATTGGGTCACCTTCAAAAGAAACCGACTGATTTACGGTAGCTTTTACCGCTGCATTTACAGGGTATACAAAGAGTAAAAATAAAGCAAAAATGAGTTGTTTCACGTTATATCACCAGGGTTTTTCTGTACTTGAATTATTACGGCGCCGATTATATTGATATTTAAACTTACGTCGTAGTAATCCACCGGGGTCATCAGGTATCCTGCGTAGCCATTGCTCTGCTGCCATCTTCTCTTCTTTGGTAAGCTCGGTTTCTGCTACTTTACTAGGCCTGGGGACACTCTCATCACTTTCATTATTCTCTAGTTTGTTTTGTTCCTTTTCTTTCTTGTCACTATTAGTATCGCTACTTTTCTCTTGCTCTGTTTTAGTTTTTGAATTTTTGTCATTCGTAGATGGTTCACTATCTTGATCTTCCTTCTTTTTGTTCCGTTCTTTATTTGCATCAGAAAATTGATTGCCTGTTTGTTTTTCTTGATCTCTTTTTTTATTTATTTTTTCTGACTTTTCCTTATTATCATCTTGCTCTTCTTTGTTTGCTTGATTACTTTCTGATGACTTACTTTTTTGATCTTTAGATCCTTGTTGCTTTTCTGACTTCTTATCTGATTTATCGTCAAATTGTTGCCCTGATTCATTTTTCTGATTATCTTGGTTTTTTTTATCACTGCCTTCAGATTTATCAGATTCTTTATGCTGTTGTTCTAGTAATTTTTCTATTGCAGATCTATTCTCAATTGCATCTTGCATATCAGTTTGTTGTTCAATCGCTCCATCATAGGCTGTGATAGCTTCTTTATATTTTTTAAGTTTGGCTAGGGTATTGCCTTCATTATAACGTGCATTAGCGCCTTTGCTTTCTTTAAAGTGCTTGAGCGCTTCAGCATAGTTCTCTAATTTATATGCTGCACTTCCTAGTCGAAGAGGATTATTAGAAAGCTTACTCGCTTTGTCATACTGTTGAAGCTTTAATGCTGCATCGGCTTGTTGCTCTTTATTCTTCCATAAATCATCCAGTGAGAAAGCCACGACTGGTTGAGTTTGAAGTAATAGGCTTACAAGAATAAAAGCAAAAAAGACATTAAATAGCCAGCCACGACGAAAGGCAAATGCTGCAAGCGGTATAAGAAAGAGTATTAGAATCGGTCCTGTCGATTTCCATTGATCATTTTCAATATTTTGTTTTTGCGGATTTTTATTATTACTCACTTTCCCATCTAGTTTTACAGATAACACATGTTGTAAATCTAAATTATTGGCACTAATTTGATGATAGTTTCCTTTGCCAGTAGCTGCGACTGCACTTAAATTATCCGACTCTAGCTTAATAATGACATTACTATAATTTCTGAATTTTAAAGTGCCTCCTTCTTCTGTACCAACCCCAAGAACAGAAACTGTATAACCATCTTTTACTAAAGACTTGGCTGCTTTATCGGCCAGATTTTTATCGCTTAAACCATCTGCAATGAGTAAAACCTGTCCTTTATTTACTCCAGCCTGTTTAAGTAATTCATGTGCTTTATTTAAGCCTAAATCAACACGACTTCCTTGAGCTGGCATCAGCTGGGGTGTGAGTATTTTTAGTAAAGAGCGAATGGTTTTTGTATCTCTGGTTAACGGTGAGGCTGTAAAAGCATCTCCAGCAAACAGCACTAAGCCTGTCTGACCCTCCTCATCTCTAGATAGAATATCTTCAATTTTAAAACGTGCACGAGCTAGTCTAGATGGCTTTAAATCTGAAATTAACATGGAACTAGATAAATCTAATACGATAACTCGTGCGGTATTTGTTTGAAAAATAGGTCGAGATATCTTTTCCCATACGGGATCAGCAAGTGCTATTACAGTGATTAACCATCCAAGGATTAATAGTGTTTTGGCAAGTTTTCCTGTTTTATTGTCTTCACCTTGTAATAGTAAGGGCAATAGTTTGGCATCTATCACTTTTTCCCATGCTTTAGAGTTACCATTAGAGCGAAATGAAAACCAGAGTATGAGTACCAGTGGAATTAATGCAAAAAACCATTGTGGATATAAAAAGTTGAACTGCTCAAATATCATTACAACTTACTCACATTACTTTTTTGTTGTTTAAACTTGGAGGGAAAAGAAGGGATAAAGCTATTAAAAATGCCAAATAGGGCGACTAGAGCGCTTAACAATAAAGCAATAGATAAAGGATAGTAATATAGTTCTTCTAGAGGACGATAACTTAATTCATCTTTTGATATAGGTTCAACCTTATCAAGTTCATCGTATATTTTTAAAAGGCCTTTAACATCTCTTGCTCTAAAGTATTGCCCTTTCGTTTTTTCGGCAATAGCGATTAAGGTTGGTTCATCAAGGTCGTTACTTCTACTAGAACCTACACCAATGGTATAAATTTTAACTTTTTCTTGATGTGCTAAATCTGCTGCTTTAAGTGGCTCGACATTACCCGCTGTATTCGCACCGTCAGTAAGTAAGATCAGTACTCGATTGTCTTCATCTTCCTCACGTAGGCGTTTTACGGCTAAGCCAATCGCATCACCAATTGCCGTTGCTCGACCAGCCAAACCTAGGAATGATTCATCCAGTAAAATTGCCACTGTTTTTCTATCAAAAGTTAGAGGCGCTTGTAAATAGGCTTGACTACCGAATAGAATCAATCCTATACGGTCTCCTTGGCGTTTTGTAATAAAGTCTCCCGCTACTGCTTTAACGGCTGCTAAGCGCGTCACTCTTCTGCCAGATATGATCATGTCTCGCTCATTCATAGAAGCAGATATATCAACAGACATCATCAAGCTACGCCCACTAATGGGTTGTTTGATAGTATCACCGATTAATTGTGGGCGTGCGCAAGCTATAATAAGAAAGAGCCATGCAAGGCTAGCTAAAATCAATCGACCTACCGATTTAGGCTTTTTATGTGAACGAAGGCTTGATTGTAGGTCCTTATAGAAAGGAATACGTAATGCCGCACTACTGTTTATTTTTGCAGGAGGAAGAATAAACCTAAGCAATAACGGTAAAGGCAATAACAGAAAAGCCCAAAGAAAAACAAAATCAACACTACTTAGATCAATCACAATATTTCACTTTTATAGTTAGTTTTTGTTTTTTTAAGCACGGTAGAAATCCACTTTCTAACCAAAGGAATTAATTCTTCTAAATTCAAGTTTTGTGATTTTCCTGCACGATAAGGAGCTTCTATTAAAATTCGACCAGCACCTTTGCTAAAGTCATGAGTCTTTCCAGACTGATCAAGAAAGTGTAGCCAATTACTGCCTGTAAGGCTGGCTATCTCTGAACGAGGATAATGAGTGATAGCAAGTTGTCGAAGTAAGGTATTAACCTTAGCAAGGGATTCATTACTAGGATTATTTTTTAACTGGTTTTCAAGTTTTTTTAACTGCTTAAGAATGACAGTTTTCTTTCTTTGTCGTTTTAAGCGTTGACGGTAATATTGGATAAGCACTGCAAAAGCAACGAGTAATAAAAATAACAATACCCACCAACCAAATGCTAATGGCCAAACATCAGCATTATCAGGCAAATGGATATCGTGTAGTTGTAATGAGTCATCAGTTGGCATGTAATTATCCTGTTGATGACATGGAGTTTGATATGGCGCTTATAGATGAACGAGGCTTTGTCTTGCCAAAACTTTTTTGAAGTTCTAATAAAACATCATCAGCGGTAGAAAGTTGTAGTAATGGTATCTTATGGGTTTGCATTAGCTTTTTAACCGCTAGATGATGTTCAGCAAAGAAGTTCTGATACTTTTTACGCCCTTTCTTGGTGCGTGTATTTAAAATGCTAGTTTTGTCGCCATCTGTTACATGATACTTCGCTGGAATCGGAGGCGTTATTTCAAGAGGGTCAACTATTTGAATAGCTTGTATATCATTATGCCGAGCAATAGTTTGTAAATGCTGTGCTGTGGTTTTGTCAATATCATAGAAATCACTAATTAAAAAAACTAACGATCCAGGGCGAGCAATACGCCGTAGTCTTTTTAATTCTTGATTAAGGCTAGTATGCGTTCCTTGTTTTTGTAATCCAACCAATGGATCTCCGTGCTTAACTAGTTCACGAATTAACTGTAAAACACCACGTTTACCTGTTTTAGGTTGTATTTCATGGTGAGCGCTATTTATGATTAATGCACCAATTCTATCGCCACGATTTGAAACAGCCCAAGCAATTAAGGTTGCGGCTTTTGCTGCTACAACAGATTTTAGTGTATTGACTGAGCCAAAAAACATACCGGGATTAAAGTCGATGAGTAAGACAACAGGACGCTCACGTTCTTCTTGGTAGAGCTTAGTATGCGGTTTACCTGAGCGTGCAGTGACCCGCCAATCCATATTGCGAATGTCATCACCTGCCTGATAAATTCTAGACTCTTGATAATCCATGCCACGACCTCGAAAACGAGAGTGATGAGTACCTGTTGTTGAAGAGCTTGCATACGAACGGCGACCCATATCGAGTTTATATGCTTGTTGTTGCAGACTGATCAATTCTTTTGTGGTGGCGTGGGTACTGGTATTAATTGGGACTTCATTATCATGATCAGAATCCGTATTGTGAAACCAGCGTTTAAAGAATGCCATTCTATAATCCCATTACCTGATCAACTACTTGATCAAGCTTAGGTGAAATCTGGATAGAAAAAATCTTTCGAATCACGATACAGGTACTTGCTTGATTAATTCCTCAATCACTTTATCTGCAGTAATTCCCTCTGCTTCTGCTTCATAGGAAATCAAAATACGATGGCGCAATACTTCATAGGCAACGGCTTGGACATCCTCGGGGGAAACATAATCTCGACCTAATAACCATGCATGTGCTCGTGCACAACGGTCTAATGAGATAGTGGCGCGAGGGCTTCCTCCATAACTGATCCAGCGGCCTAGTTCTTCGCTATAGGCTGCGGGGTTTCTACTCGCCAGTATTAATTGGACAATGTATTCTTGTACGGGTTCTGCCATATGGATATCTAATACTTCTGACTGCGCTTCTTCTACGGCTTTTTTTGTTAATGTAACGGCTGAATCAGTTGGTTTAGCATGTATGTTTTTAGCTTGGTTTCTGGCTAATTCTAATATTAAGTGTTCAGCTTTTGCATCAGGGTAATTAATGAATATGTGCATTAAAAAGCGATCTAATTGGGCCTCTGGCAAGGGATAAGTGCCTTCCTGTTCAATTGGGTTTTGTGTTGCCATTACTAAAAAAGGACGGGGTAATTGGTAAGTCGTACTACCTACAGTGATTTGATGTTCACCCATTGCTTCAAGCAATGCAGATTGTACCTTTGCAGGAGCGCGGTTTATTTCATCTGCAAGAATTAAGTTATGAAATAAAGGCCCTTTTTGAAAGATAAACTCACCTGTTTCAGGTCTATAAACATCACTTCCTGTAAGGTCTCCTGGAAGTAAATCAGGGGTGAATTGTAGTCGATGGAAATCGCCTTCTAAAATGGCGGACAATTCTTTAATGGCGGTTGTTTTAGCAAGCCCTGGTGCTCCTTCAACTAAGAGATGACCATCTGCCAATAATGCGATGAGTAAACGATCAACAAGTAAAGATTGACCAATAATCCTTGTTTGTAAGTGTTTACGTGCTTCTGAAAATGCATCATGGCAACTGTGATTTATTGATTCTGTAGAAATGTTTTCTGTATTCATGGATTTAATTCTTATTTATATTTGTGATTTATTGTAAGGGTTAGAAGCATAAACAACTAAAAAAAACATGTAAAGAACAACTGATAACTAGATCCTATGTGATTATGGTCACATACACTATTTGTATTACAGTTTACAATTAGATTGTAGCAAGCTGTGCAGGTAAATAGATTGTTGTTTAACTATCTCCTAATCAGACAATTCAATTATTTTAAATAATCAAATAAGGACGTTTACTATGAAAAATGAAGGTAATGTTGATCGAATTTTAAGAGTAGTTGTAGGTTTAGCAATTTTAGGTTGGGGCGCTTATGGTTGGAACAATACAGGTATATTTAATTATTGGGCACTCGTTGGTTTAGTACCTTTACTGACCGGTTTAATAGGATGGTGTCCTCTTTATTCTATTCTTGGAATTAAGACCTGCCCTGTAGCTAAAAAGTAATAATCTCTTAGAGACCTGAGTTATGCTGAGGTCTCTCTAAATTAGCTTCAATGAAAATGGGTAGTTATAATCACCAGTGTTGTAAATACTAATTCCAGCAATTGCAGCAAAAACTAACCCAAGTAGACCGATTAAAGATCCAAATATAAAAAACGGGCGAATAATAATAGATAGAAGAAACAGTACAAAAACGGCGATTAAAATAGTTAATTGAAAATTAATGACTTTTCTTCCTTGTGCATCTAAATAGATACTATCTTTTCTTTTGAAGAACCAAACTAGGGTAGGTCCTAATACTAAGCCAAGTGGGAAAATCAAGCCTGAGAATGCGGCTCCGTGTATAATCATTGCCCACTTTCTTTCATCAATATCGTACGGTTGTAATTTACTCATATTTTTTTTATCCTAAAATATTACTAATATTCGGGAATCTTGGTGTTAATGATAGCTTATTTGCTATAATTTAGTCATAACTCAGCTTTTCAAGGTATCTGTATGAAATCAATTAGTATCACTCTAAGCTTAATTACTTGCTTGATCGTTTTAAGTTCAAATGTGTCTGCAAAAGGGGTATTTAAATGGGTAGATGCGCAAGGTAAAACACAGTATGGGGATAGTCCTCCCGCCGATAAAAAAGACTCAAACTTTGAAATGCCAGCAATCACCGTTATTGATAACTATGCAAACCAATGGAAGCCTCTTGTTTTTGATACGGGAACTAAAAAAGTTACTCCTGTGAAGACGGTAGCTAAGAAAAAACAACAGCTAGTAAAATATACAACAATAAAATTCTTAGCCCCAAAATCTGGTCAAGTTATTCGAGCTAATGATGGTGATGTTTCAGCTATGCTGAAGATTCAGCCTAAATTAAAAGCAGATCATCAAGTGGTCTTTTTACTTGATGGTAATGAAGTCAGTAAAAACAGGTCAAGAACCAGTAATTTTTCCAACCTTTCTCGTGGAGCACATACAGCAGTTGTGAAGGTTGTTGATAGAAAAGGGAATATTATAGGCAGTGATTCAGTTTCATTCGAAGTTCAAAGGCATTCAGCATTATTTAAGAAAAAACCACAATAGAAATACTGATTTGTGCAAAGGTTTCATTAAATAGGTGTTACTTTCAATACAGCACCATCTACAGCGACAACTCTAACTCTTTGACCTTTTTCGCAGTCTGCTCCAGTAGCTTTCCATGTGGTTTCACCAACTTTTACACGTCCACTGCCATTGTGTATGGCTTGCTCTACTTCACATATTTTACCAATCAATTCTTTTTCTAATTGGCTTAAGGTTGGGTCATCGGTGTTAACTGATTTACTTTGAAAAAAAGATCGTCCTAATACAATAGAAGCAATGCTGGCTATGGCAAATACGATAAATTGTGTTTGCCAGCTTAGATCACCCAATATCAACAGTGCTAATCCAGTAATGGTTGCTGCAGCACCAATCCAAATAAAGAATGCAGCAGGAGAAAATACTTCTAATACAACCAATACAATGGCAAAGATGAGCCAATGCCAATATTGTAAATTATCGAATAATCCCTTGGTTAAACTATCCATTAACTATCACCTTTTTTACTAAAACCTTCTTTGGTAATTTCTGCAATACCTGCGATTGAGCCTATTAAGCTTGAGGCTTCTAGTGGCATCATTATGACTTTTTGGTTGTCGGCCGAGGCTATTTCTTTTAACGCTTCGGTATATTTTTGTGCAACAAAGTAGTTAATCGCCTGCACATCACCTTCGGCAATCGCTTTTGACACCATTTCTGTTGCTTTAGCTTCAGCTTCAGCTAAACGTTCGCGAGCTTCAGCTTCTCTGAATGAGGCTTCTTTTTCACCTTCAGCATGTAGTATTTGTGATTGTTTGATACCTTCTGCATTGAGTATTCGAGCCTGACGTTCACCTTCTGCATCTAAAATTAGGGCACGTTTTTCTCGTTCTGCTTTCATTTGTCGACCCATAGCCTCTACTAAATCTTGAGGTGGGTTTATATCTTTTATTTCAATACGAGTGACTTTAATTCCCCAAGTAGATGCAGCCTCATCAACTACGGTTAACAATCGAGAATTGATCACATCACGTTTAGACAGCAACTCATCTAAGTCCATCGAACCCATGACACTTCGTATATTTGTCATTGTAATATTGAGTATGGCGCGATACATATCATTGACACGATAAGCAGATTTAGCGGCATCCATTACTTGGAAAAAAACGACACCATCTGCACTAACCATGGCATTGTCGCGGGTGATGACTTCTTGTTGTGGAACATCTGAAACCTGCTCCATCATATTTACTTTAGCACCAATATTATCAATAAAAGGGATGATGAATTGAATCCCTGGCTTTAGCGTTCGTGTGTATCGACCAAAGCGTTCAACAGTGTACTCCATTCCTTGAGGAACGCGTTTGACACCTTTCATGATGACAATGACGGCAAAGACAACTAATGCTATGGGTAGTAGTTCTGCTGATAATAGACCTGACATATAAACTCCTTAGTGTTGATAGAATTGGATTTGTGCGGATCTCTCAATTGTACTTATTCTAGTATAGAATATGGAGATAGATTGTCATTTTTCAATGAGCCTAATGAGCCAAGTGATTGAGAATTATGGGCAGTTTTTGATACAAATTTTCTTAGACTTCACTACGCCACCACAACTTGTATAGCACAAACGGTATTTTGATTTACAGACACATTCTTTATTACAACTGGTTTTTACCAACTTAGCTGTCTCACTAGCTAGCGTGGGCTGAACAGGACGAGTATATTAAAGCTGGGGCGGTCATAGTAATAATGACTATTATGACCATATCTATTTCTACAGCTGTGTTTATTTTTACCCTGTTTAATACAGTGACGCAGGTAGCTTTGCCTTCTTGAATAATCAATACGAGATTGAAACTCATACCAATCAAGATCCCTTCGATATTGTGATCTAGCACTGTGCCAAAGTTGTAATTGATGCGGGTAGGCTTTTAGTAGACCCGGAAGTAGTCTCTGGGCTTGTTGTTTTGCTTTGATAGAACACTGTGAGAATTGTCTATCACATTGCAAATCACACTGATTTAATTGTGACTGACAGCCTTTAAGGCAAGATAGACCTTTTGTAGTTTTTGGTGGCTCTAAATCATGGTCAACAATATAAACTGGGCTACAGGAACCGAGTAGAAGTGTAAGTAGACTAATGATTATGAGTTTCATGGTTTCTATTCTTTAGCTGCTGGAATATCTGGTAATTCTGTATTTACATCTATATTTTGTGCACGGTGGCGCAGCACATGATCCATTATCGTCATTGCCATTTGTGCTTCACATATTGGTGTAGCGCGTATACCAACACAGGGGTCATGCCGACCTTTGGTTATTACTTCAACGGACTCACCTTTTAGGTTTACCGATTGACCGGGTAAACGTAGGCTTGAAGTAGCTTTAAATGCTGTATGAACAACAATATCCTGACCTGAAGAAATACCACCTAGGATACCGCCAGAATTATTACCAATAAATCCATCCATGGTGATTTCATCTCTGTGAACCGTTCCTTTTTGAGTGATTGAATCAAATCCAGCACCTATTTCTACGCCTTTTGCAGCATTAATGCTCATCATCGAATGTGCAATGTCGGCATCTAAACGATCAAAAATTGGCTCGCCTAATCCTGGGAAAACGCCTGTTGCAACTGTTGTAATCTTAGCGCCTACAGATTCACCTTCTTTTCGAAGTGCATCCATATAGTTTTCCATCTCGGTGACTTTACTGACATCAGGTGAGAAAAATGGATTATTTGCGATTTCATTCCAGTCTACAGTTTCGATTTTAATTGGACCTAATTGCGATAAGTAGCCACGCACTTCAATGCCATATTTTTCTTTTAAGTATTTTTTTGCAACGCCACCTGCAGCTACGCGCATTGCTGTTTCACGTGCAGAGGAGCGACCCCCACCACGATAATCACGAAAGCCATATTTTTTATAATAAGTATAATCTGCATGACCGGGGCGAAAACGATCCATAATATCGCTGTAGTCTTTAGAGCGTTGATCGGTGTTTTGGATGATCATAGCGATTGGAGTTCCAGTGGTCTTGCCCTCAAATGTACCTGAAAGTATTTGTACTTGATCTAACTCTCGACGCTGTGTTGTATGGCGACTTGTGCCCGGGCGACGACGGTCTAAATCACCTTGAATATCTTCTTCTGATAATGCCATGCCGGGAGGGCAACCATCTACAATACAACCAATGGCGGGACCATGACTCTCGCCAAAAGAGGTCACTGTGAATAATTTTCCGTAAGTATTTCCTGACATAATGTATTCTTTTTGATGAAGTAGTGGTTAATTTGTAGATTATAACAATACTAAAGAAACTAAAGTAGCAAACGAAGCGTATTATTCTATTAGAATACTATGACAACGATGGACTTAAGGATAAAACCATGACAAAACCTCGCAGAAATAGCCTATTTTTTAAATGGCACCCCCCCCTTTTTTACACAATTGTATTGTTTATTAGCTCTTTACTGATAATTGCACCACTCTCAGCGAATCAACTAGAAAATCATTCTTCCCCCTATCTCGCTCTACATGGGAAAGATCCTGTTAATTGGATGGAATGGGGGCAACCTGCATTGGATAAGGCTAAGAAAGAAAATAAACTACTGTTTGTCTCTATTGGCTATTTTGCCTGTCACTGGTGTCACGTAATGCAGCGCGAGAGTTATTCTGATAAGGGTATAGCCAAGTTACTTAATAAAGATTATATCTCGATTAAAGTGGATCGTGAATTAAACCCTGTTCTTGATAAACGCCTTATTGAATTTGTCCAAGTTACCAATGGTACAGCTGGTTGGCCATTGAATGTATTCATTACTCCTGAAGGTTATCCATTAGTTGGGGCTACTTATTTGCCGCGTGAACATTTTTCTAATGTTCTTAAAGAGTTGTCGAATAAATGGAAAAGTGAGCAAGTGTCTTTATCTAAACAGGCAAAGGACATGAGTAAAACTTTGGTCAGTATGTTGGAAAAACAAGAACGTAAAGTGACCGACACGAATATTAAAGTACTTTCAGATAAGTTTGTTAGTACGGCATTAAAATATGCAGATACATTACAGGGTGGTTTTGGGCAGCAACGCAAATTTCCTCAAATTCCACAGCTTTGGGCTTTATTAAAATTAAATCGTAGTGAGAAAAATGCGCAAGCGGATACCTTCATTAAACTAACGCTACAACAAATGGCGCAAAAAGGATTGCATGATGAAGTGGCTGGAGGTTTTTATCGGTATACAACCGATCCAGATTGGGAGATACCTCATTTTGAAAAAATGCTTTATACCAATGCAATGATGCCACTGTTATATTTTGATGCAGCAGACCAATATAAAAATGATAGCTATAGACAAACAGCGATTGAAACACTGCACTTTTTACAAGATGAAATGCGCGGCAGTAGCCATGCTTTTATCGCCAGTTTATCGGCAGTTGACAGTGAAAACGTAGAGGGGGGTTATTATCTTTGGCGGCAGTCAGAGTTGAAAAAAATTCTTGATTCAAAAGAATTAAAAGCTGCGAATATATACTGGAATTTAAATCGCCCAAATGAATTAGATGCGGGTAATTTACCACGACAAGATATCAGTGTTGAGGAGTTATCTAAACGGATAAATTTGTCTTTCGAAGAAGCGACAGTACTAATTAATAAAATTAAATTAACCTTAAAAAAATATAGAAATAAAAACAGAAAAATTCCAAGGGATATAAAACTATTATCTGGCTTAAATGGTTTAACGCTTGCTGCTTTTGCAAGAGGGGCAAAGGACGATCCATCCTTTAGCGTAACAGGTAAAAATTTATCACAATTCTTAATCAACCTCTGGGATGGAAAAACACTTCGGCGTTCCGCTGCAAATGCTAAACCTGGGACACTTTATGACTATGCTGCCGTTTCATGGGGGCTAATCAAATGGGGCAAAGCTAGCAATGATAAAAAATCACAAGCGATAGGAAAAGCTATTGCCATAACGGCATGGAATACGTTTTATAAAGGCAATAACTGGATTGAAAATCCTAATAGCTTATTACCACAGGGGGTTCAGCAAGCGCATATTTCAGACAGTGCTTTATTATCATCTGAGGCACTTTTGTTAGAAGCCAGTTTATTATCAAAAGACTCTGCTTTAAAAAAGAAAGTTGATAATGTTTTAAATAATATTACCCGATCCTTGCAGACTGATTTGTACGCTTATGCTTCATTGTTAGCTTTAGTTAAGAGGCGCCTTAAATAGTATGTCTAGCTTAATCTAAGTCAAAAAAAACCCGCTATAAATAGCGGGTTTTTTCTAACACTGATTAATGTATCAGCTTATGGTAAAACCACTTGAACCGTACGTGTTGCTGTTGAACTATTACCAGAATCATCTGATGCTTCATAAACGATCGTGTAAGTTCCAACAGTACTTGTATTAAGTGGTAACCCAGATATTACTCTGACGGTCACATCTCTATCCAAGTCATCTAATGCGGTAGCACCTGCATCTGCATACAGTTGATTTTGGATCACTGTCACAGTAGGTAGACCATTTAGTCTAATCTGCGGCGGTGTGTTATCAATCACTACATTCACTAGACGTGTAGCAACTGTGGCATTGCCAGAACTATCTGTTGCTCTATAAGTAATGACATGAGCACCTAGGGTAGCCGTATCTACTGGAAGACCTGCAATGACTTCAACAGTAACGATGTTATCTGTTTCATCAACTGCAGTAGCACCTGCATCAGTATAGGATTGGTTTTGTGCAACATCTACTGATGAGAACCCAGTAATAGAGATAACAGGTCCAACAGTATCATCAGAACTTGGTAGGTCGCGATAGAATAACTGTGTTACTTCACCTGCATAATCAAGGTTGATATAGAAGCCTGAGTTATCGACCTCTTTATCTATATCATTTAATCTAAATGAGTTATTAGGACCAAACTCAATATTCACTTTATCCGAGCTTAAAGTATATTCAATACTAGGAATGACTTTCTCATCACCCGTAATTGAGTACCAAACATCATTAAACAATGATACGACTTCTCCGCCTAAGACTGGGTTGATTACCGCAAGTTTAATAGGTAGGACAGGTGGTATGCCTTTTGGATTATCCGTACAACCTCCAAACGTTCCGTAAGGGCTAACCACATTAGGAGGTGTGCCTTCACCAAGAACATCAGCTGCAGCTACGGGTAAAACAAAGTCTGTTTGCTCTAAATACTCTGTTCCATTTACAGTTGTTGTTGCTTCAATACGTTGTTCTGACCACCATGCTGTATTTTGTGGGTAAACTACTTCGACAGTAATTCTACCATTTTCATCTGTTACGCCAGCACCTGTTACAGCAGCATCTTGAGTGGGGTCTAGGAAACCATTTCTATTGATATCCTCACCTCTATCAAGGTTGTTATTATGGTTAATATCTTCTGAAGGACAAATAGCAGTAGCTCCATTTACTATAATGTCACCATCGAAGATAGGCGTTTGATACCATCTATCATCGATCTTGCTATACCAAAGACTACCCTTTAGATATTCTGTAGGGAAGATTGTAAAAGATATCTCTTGGTCACTGATCGGGTTACCTGCACTATCCGATGCGATAACACCAAACTTCTTAATATAGAAAACTTCATCTTCTGCTACTATTTCATCATCACCTAAGACGATGCGAACCGCACTACCACCTACGGTAAGTCTTATTGTGTCTGTAGCAACTTCAGGGTGACCCTGTATGAATGTTCTTATGGTAACACCATCTTTTGAGCTAGATGAATTACCCGCTTTGTAAGAAACGGAAGCACGACCCAGTGAGTCTGTAATTGCTGTAGAACCACTTAATGTTCCATCGACAGTATCATCAAGACTAAAGTCTATCGTCATATTTTTAACAGGGTTGTCTCTGTCATCACGGACTTTTGCGATGATAGTACTGGTTCCATCAGGTGGTATTAATGTGGGTGCAGCCTGTGTATTTAAATACGATGGTGTGGTTGCTACAAACTCTCTTGCAAGCGTTGTTGTTAAACCATCTGCTGTTATGGCAGAAATGACGGTACGACCTGCGGTTGCTGCTGTAATAGTAAAGCTAGCTTTACCTGAGCCATCAGTAACAACTGATGTGCTAGAAAGAGTGCCTCGGGTTGAACTAAGGCGGATAGTTTCACCCACCTGAGGGACTCCATTTTTCTTCCAGACAAAGTTAATTGTAGAATTTGTATTAATATCTATTTCGCCAGCCTTATCTTCTGTCAGAGCAAATTCATCACCAGAGATTGAAATATTCTTTTCATACTCAACACCAAGAACTTTAACCTTTAATGTATCTGTTCCTGCAGAAGTTCCACTAACAGTAAATGGAATTTCACCTGCTTCATTGGTAATGTAGTTGCTGTCAGTTATGATGGTATTACCAGCAGTAGAACTTAGTTCAACAGCTTCCAGAGGAATCGCTTTATTTGAACTATTTTTTAATTTAAGAATAAAAGGTGTGTCTTTGTTAATGGTAATCGCTGAAGGCCCATCAATGGTTACATTGGTACCGACGACTTTAATTTGAATAACTTTAGATTGTGTCCCTGAAGTCACGGTAACATTTAAAGTACGATTTTCAGGCGTATTAGGTGTTAGTTTTGCTGATCGAATAGTTGGACCGGTTATCGCTCCACCCACATCAATGTCACCAACAGCACCTGTTGTTTCAGCACTTGCTGTATCGTCAATAACGAGTGTCGCTCCGTTATCTACCGCAAATTCAATTTTTGCATCTTTAATGGCATTATTTTTGAGATCTTTTGCAATAGCGGAGATAACAACTGGCGTTAGTCCGTCAGAGGGTAGCTGCAAAGAACTAACCGAAACTTCGATTGAACTGGCTAGAGTTACCTCTTCTTGATCTGGTGTGTTTCCAGGATTATTACCAAAAGTTGTATCACCTCCACCACAAGCTGATAGAGCAATTGCTAATGCAATTGGAGATACAATTTTTACGAATTTAACAGACTTAGACATGAGAAAGACCTTTTTTATTAATTCTTGTTATTGGGTTCTTGATTTAAGTTTCTTTTACAATTTCTTTTTTTAATACGCCTATTTTAATTTTACAACCGTATTTCTGTCAAGCAATGCCACTTAATATCAGACTAGTGGTACTGATATTAAGCAATAGAAGGATTCTCATTAGAAAAGTCGAATTAATGATATCAATTTTTCTGATTTTTTGGATCTAATTAAGCAGAATGCTACAGCTTTATAGAGAGCTAACTTCCTTAAACCATTTCACATAGTCTGCCAGATGCTGTTCAAACTCAGTTAATATCTCGCAGTTTCCTGACTGCGGAAAAGTCGTTTCATCTGTTTCCATATTGATAACCTCTATGACTAGGCGATTATCTGCATCAAAGGCATATAATTCTGTCATATAGGCTTTTGTATCAATACGCACATAGGCTGATCCTTTGCCTGAGTCTCTGAACTCTGTTTCTGCTTTTACAGAAGTAAATGTACTAATATTATCTTTAAACCATTTATAGAGAATAGAAACGGCACATTCTTGATTAAGAGCTTTATTCATTTTTTAACCTGTAATGATTAGTATGAGTCGGAATTATAGGGTATTTGTAGGTGTAGTAAATCTTTAAAAAAAGGGGGGGGTGCCTTTTATGGTAAAAAGTTAAGATAAACTCACTAAAACAATTCAAATGCTTAGAATCAGTCACTTGTTAACATGCTATATTCTAATTTATTTTAGTATTGGAAATCATCATCAATATTGATGAATTTTACTTCTCTCACTCTATGTCAAAAAACTACAAACCATTAGATACTGATAGAATCTCCTGTGACGACGATATTGATATCCATTATTTTGAGGAGCTTGATTCTACTAATAATTGGTTAAAGAATAATGGAGATTGTGGGGATGTTTGTATTTGTGAGTCGCAAAGTGAAGGACGTGGTAGAAGAGGGAATAGTTGGCAGTCACCTAACATTGGAAACATTTACTTTTCAATGTGCTGGTGTCTTGATGAGCAAATAAAATTTCACTCACTGATTGGCTTAATAGCAGGTATTGCTACTGCAGAAGCATTAACAGATTGTGGTGTTAGTGGGCATGGTCTTAAATGGCCAAATGATATTTATTGGCAATCTAAAAAACTCGGTGGGATATTAATAGAGAGAAGTAACCAGTCAGAACGACTTATTATTGGGATTGGTTTAAATATTAGTTTAACTGAATCTGTAAAAGATCTGGTTGGACAAGAGTGTATAAGTATTGATGAAATTCTTGGGGAGAATGAAATATCTCGAGAGATATTATTATCTCATCTAATATATCGTCTTGCTAATCATCTAAAGCAACTTAAATCTTTGAAATTTGATGACTTTATTGGTTTATGGGATAACTGGGATATCCTGAGAGGAAAGGATGTAAGTTTTATTCATCAAGGCGGAAAAGTTTCTGGCATAGTTGATCAACTAGATGAATTTGGCCGTTTAGGGATAATTAAAAACAATGGTAGCCTCGAATATTTCTCATCGGCCGATATTAAGCTAGAAAATAATTTACATAAATGAACATCTTAAAAGGTATTCCGTAAGGTCACTTATATGAAAACATTGTTAATCGATGTGGGTAATTCAAGCTTGAAGTGGGCTCTTTGTGATGGCGATACTCTGTCTGCACAAGTTCCTATTCAATATGCAGATAAAACACCTATCGATGTATTTAAAGATATTTTAGAGTTACACAAAAGTGTTTGTGATGAAGTAATGATGGTTACTGTATTAGGTGTAAAGTTCGCACAGCAAGCAAAAGAGCTTGGTGCTCAATATCAATTTAGCTGGAATAATATTGAATCAATTCGACAACTTGGCGGTATAACAAATGCATATATTGAACCTCAAAAACTTGGTTCAGATCGTTTTGTTGGAATGATTGCATCGCAATATTTAGTCAATTCATCAGACCAAACTAATAAAGCCTTCATTGTAGTGGACTCTGGAACGGCTACGACAATAGATGCTGTTGACCAGCAGGGAAAGCATTTAGGTGGGGTTATTTTACCGGGTCTTCATTTATGTGCAAATAGCCTACTGGATAACACAGAGTTATTACCTTTATTTAATGAAGCGTCAAAAACCTTCAGTGCTAACTGTTTCTCTAAAGAAACGTCACAAGCAATAGCAAGTGGTTGTTTGATAGGCTTAGCGGGAGCCATTGATGGCATATGTAACAGAATGGAAAAAGAAATAATTGATAATGATCAAAATAAAGAGCAGCGACTAGATAAAATTATTTGTGGTGGTAACGCTAAGCACTTAATGCCCTATTTTCAATTAGACTATCAGTTGCAGGAAAACTTACTAATGCAAGGCTTAAAAGTTATTAATCAGTTATAATTCACTTTATGATCCGATATTTAATAATCACCCTGTTGCTCGCTAATATCTTTTATTTCTTCTGGGCAAACTCTATAGGAAAAGTGGGGTACGCTGCGCCAACAAAACTCGTTGAGAATATTCCAGGTTTAGTGCTTTTAACATCAAAGAGAACAGATGCTTATCAAAGTAAAAATACTAATAGGCAGAGTAGTTGTTATACCTTCGGCCCGCTAAATAGTGAAAAGACAGCACGTGATATAGCTAAAAAGATAAATGACTTTGGGCTGGCAACAGCCGTTAATAAACAAAAAACGATGCAAACACTGAATTTCTTAGTTTATTTACAACCACTTTCAACAAGAAAAGATGCTGAAAAAGTAATAGCAGATATTAGTAAGCACGAAATTAAGAAATATAAAATTATAGACTCTGGTCCTTATAAAAATGCTATCTCTTTAGGTTCTTTTGAAAACCTAGATAAGGCACGCCGTCATTCAGAATACGTGAGATTTCTGGGTTATGATGCAAAATATACAGAACAAAAAAAACAAAAAGAGCTATTTTGGATTGAGTATGACGAACCCTTTGGGAGTAATGCTCCTGTGATGAGGTGGACAAATGAAATAGACCCACGAGCAAGTGCACAAAAAATCCCAAAGGCTTGTTTGTTTTAAAAGCCGTAAGATAATCCCAAGCATTGTAGTCTCAATGGCATATGGCATCCCCCCCTTTTTTTAATAATTAGAGGGGTTTACATTATGGGTACGAATGAAGTTTGGGATATGTTGCGAGGAGGGTGTTTGTAGAAAACAAGCTGGTAATAAAAAAGGGTGTCTACCAAAATACCGTGAAGTGAACATCGACCTCGAACCAGAAGGTTCAAGTGGGAATCTACAAAAATCTATTAGGCTTACCACCGTAGCGGTCATGCACACAAAACTTTTATTCAATACCCGTAATTTGTAATTAGGCTCAAGGGACTACCCATTCACTTCACAAATATCCTAGAGGACACCCGTGAAATAATACTAATATAAAAATACTCTTTTGTTAAGTCTTTTAATAGCAGTGGTTGATACATATCAACAAAATTCTCTTTATGAAATTAGTAAAATTTCAGGGTTTAATGAAGGCGATGTAATTATAATTATAATTATCATAACCTTAGGGAATATTAAATTAGTACACATATTATTAATACTATAATTTAATATAGGCATTGAATTTATCTATAATAACTATTTAGTTAAATATCTTCTTTAGAAATTATTAATATAAATAGAAAAGTACTTGCATGTATCTTTTTTGTTCGCTATAAAGATGGAATAGGAACACTGGGAGAACACTATTATGTTAACATCTAAACAAGCATTAGTTTTACAAACAATACAGCATCTTGCTCAACAGATGGGTTACTTGCCTACACTGGAAGAAGTTGGGCAAGAGATAGGTATTGGTCGGAGTACCATCCACAAACATATTCGAACTTTGATCAATAATAATTACCTACAAGAAGCTGAAGGTAAGGCTGCCTATCAATTGATTGAACCTTTTGAAGAGGAAGGAACGTTACCATATATGGGACGCATAGCAGCTGGTTGTCCTATAGAGGCAATTCCTGATAAACAAAACGTTAATCTTGCCAAACTATTTTACGGACCAAATCGTTATGTTTTAAGAATAGCTGGGGACTCAATGATTGAAGCTGGTATCTGGGATGATGATTATGTCGTTATACAAAAGCAAAGTGTTGCTAGAGAAGGAAATATTATTGTTGCTTTAGTAGACAACTACGAAGCTACTCTCAAGTATTACCACCCAAAAGATACTGGCGTTATCGAGCTGAGACCAGCAAATAGTCAAATGCAATCAATGTTCTATCCAGCAGATCAAGTAGTAATTCAAGGTGTGATGATTGGAGTCTTTCGTAGCTATTAAAGAGCATCTGATCAAGTTCAATTTTTATTCACTTGTTAAAGCTGGTCAATATTTCCAAAAAGATCTACAGAATTTATTTCTCTGAATACTAGCCTCTATAAATTTTTCTAATAAACATAAGCTTTAAAAAAATCTGAATAGGAATCTGGTAGAATAGACTAAAAATAATACTAGATCAGGGAAGGGTGTAGAAATGAGGGATAACTCATCATATATTAACAAGTGGATTTTACTTGCTATATTGGCTATATTTATTACAAACTCATCAATAGCACAGGCGAAGACACAAAACGTCTTGCTAGATGCCAATGGGAAACCATTATCAAATGAAGTCCTATTACTTTTAAGCACTGCTTCTGGTAAGTTTAATGGTAATAGAAGCTCTTCAAAACCAAAGAAAAAATCAAAAAATAAGCCTGAGTCTACAAAAGCTAATAAAAACCAACCAAAGAAAAAGCAATCAATTTCGAATCCTATTCTTGAGCAAGAGTTATTCATTGCTTTAAAAGCAGGTAAGATTCCTAGAGTTAAATATTTATTAAAGAAAGGCGTAAAACCTACTTATAAAAATCTACAAGGAGAAACCACCCTTGGTATTGCAGTCAGTAGAGGCTGGGCTTCTATGGTAGCAGAGCTAGTTGAGCATGGGGCTAATGTTAAAGAAAAGGGCTCTCGCGGTGTTACCCTTCTTCACGTTGCTAGCTCGAAGGGTTTAACAGATGTTGCGAAGTTATTGGTTAAACTGGGTCTGAACCCTAGTAAAAAAACAGACAAAGATTGGACGCCTCTTCATGTTGCTGCTCGATATGCTCATTGGAAGTTAGTTCAGTATTATATTCAGGTAGGTGTTAATCCAAATATTAGAAATTCCGATGGCAAAACAGCATTAGGACTTGCGCGCCATTTGCGTCATATGAGTATTATTAAGATTTTATCTCGAGTAACAACAGTAAGGTCTCTAAATTATAGTAAGAAAAGCAGAAAGAAGAGACGTAAGTCAAAGAGAAAATAAAATTTTAAGGACAAATTATCTATGGCAACACCTGATGTACAAAAAGTAAAAGACTACCTCCTAGGATTACAAGATGACATCTGCAAGCAGATTGAAGGCGAAGATGGTGATGCTAAATTTATCGATGATATTTGGCAGCGTGAATTAGACCCTAAGAAACCACAGATGACAGGTGGTGGGCGTACCCGTTTACTTACTGATGGTGTTGTGATCGAACAAGGTGGAGTTAACTTCTCTCATGTTTTTGGTAAAAAAATGCCAGCATCAGCCACTGCACTTAGACCTGAGTTAACCGGTCGTACTTTCCAAGCATTAGGCGTTTCATTAGTCATACATCCAAAAAATCCTTTTGTGCCAACTTCACATGCAAATGTGAGGTTTTTTATTGCAGAAAAGGAAGGCGAAGATCCTGTTTGGTGGTTTGGAGGAGGTTTTGACCTTACCCCTTACTATGGTTTTGATGAAGATTGTATTGAGTGGCATAAGGTAGCATATGAGGCATGCTCACCATTTGGTGATGAGGTTTATAGTAAGTATAAAAAGTGGTGTGATGAATATTTTTATTTAAAACATCGTGATGAGCAAAGAGGTATAGGGGGTTTATTTTTTGACGACTTAAATGAAAACGGTTTTGAACAGTCATTCAAATTTATGAAAAGCGTTGGAGACAGTTTCATAAAAGCGTATTTGCCAATAATGGCTCGTCGAAAGTCCCATGAATATAGTGAAGAGCATAGGGATTTCCAGTTGTATAGACGTGGTCGTTATGTTGAATATAATTTAGTCTATGATCGAGGTACGCTATTCGGTTTACAATCTGGTGGGAGAACAGAATCTATTTTAATGTCAATGCCACCACTTGTTAAATGGAAGTATAATTGGCAACCAAAAAAGGGTTCAGAAGAAGAAAAACTTTATACACATTTCTTAAAACCAAAAGATTGGTTGAATATTGAACCATAGAAACAAGCGGTTACTTTTTTATTTTAAATATTATCTTAATGTGTTTTTGATTTACTAGCTTTAATAATATCCAAAGCATTGCTGGCACTAATTAAACCTTCACCATACATTTGATCTCTACCTGGTTTTCCTAGGTCTTCAACAGTTTTAGCTAACGTTACATCAATATTATTAGTGCGTCTCTGAGACAGCAATAGAGCTATAATTCCACTCACGTGAGCTGAGGAAATAGAGGTTCCAGTAGCAAGCTTATATTTGCCTCCAGGAGCGATAGTTAAAACATTAACTCCAGGTGCAGAATAATCAATAAAAAGACCTTTATCTGCTTTACTGAATAAATGCTTTTTTTCATCAACTGCCGTAGCTGTTATTACGCCAGGAATGAGTGCAGGATAAATTGTACTACCCCAATTACCACCGTTTCCAGCAGCTGCTACTACAATAATTCTTTTATCGATTGCTTTAGTAACCATCTTTTCTAATAAAGAATCACGACTACCAGTGAAACTAAGGTTCATTACGTCTACTTTATGTTGTATACAGGTATCTATTGCCTTTGCAATATTAGATGATGATCCATGAAGTCTTTCGGTTCCATTGGATGTTTGAAAAGCGCCAACTGAATACAGTTTGGTTTTTGGCGCAATACCTATATGAGTATTTTGACTTACTAAAATACCAGCGACAGCTGTACCATGTAACATGGAGTTGCTATTTTCAGGGTTAAACTTAACCAAGTCGAGAGTTTCAATATGAGCTTTTGATAGAGATGGGTGATAAATATCAATAGGAGTATCTACCATGCAAACAGTTGTTCCCTCTCCCTGCGTGGTTTTATGGACGTAACTTACACCCGTCTCATACATAGAGTATGCATTTTTAAAAGAGGTTGAAGCGGTGTTGAAGAGATTGTTTGTAATAGCTAATATGTTTTTTTCTTGTTTATTTATTTTTTGACTTAACGTTAGAGGGTTTTGACCGTTTGTATTAGCAACGACCATAGTAGTTCTAATTGATGGTAGAGAATTTTTTGATTTTTGATCAAGTTGATATTGTTGTAGGAGATCAGAAATATTATCTACGTCATCATTAGCATAGAGTAGAACAAGTTCATTTTTAATGTAATTAGTGCGTTTTGGGGCGGATTTTATTCGTTTTTTCTCTACCTTAACAGCTTCCTTTATTTTTTTAGGTGCGAAAATAAAGTCTAAATATAAAGGTTCTTGACCTTCATTTTCGATACTATAGTTTTGAGCAATTACTGCATTACTAACAAAAAGTAGTAATACACTAACAAATAATAATTTAATAAGCTTCACCTGCAAACCACACTATTTCTTTTTGAGATAATAAAAATCGGATTAATTCCTGAGTTTTTTCAGGTACCAATTTACTTTTTAAGCTAATTTTATACATGCCAGCTTTTCCCTGAACATGTTCAACTTTGCTGAGTTTATCCTTTAAAGGAGCAAGAGTCTTGAGAACTTCAGGACTTCCTTTTATACCAACTAACAAGATTGTAGCATTAGTCGTGTTTTTTGACAGCTTATTTTCTTCAGATGTTGCTGGTTCAAAATCACTTTGTTGATTTTTTTCCTGAAGAACGAGAGGTGCTATGAATGCAAAAAGCAAGGTAACAGCAAGGATAGCTACACCAGCAAAGCTTGCATACTGCGTATTAAATGAAGTAGGTAACCAAGATTTTAAGCGAGCTTTAATATCACTAGAATCATGTTTTTTGGAGTCAATAGAATCTTTATCAATTGTTCTAAATATTTCATTCAAACGTGTTTTAGATGGTTCAAGAGATGATAATTCAAGTACTTCTTTATCTTTAGATATTAAACTGATCATTTTAAGTTCATCATCTAGCTGATCTTGAAGCTCAGGATATTCTTTTAACACTTTATTTACATAAGTGCGCTCTTCAGAAGAAAGCCACCCTGTTGCATACCATGGGAGTAGCTTGATGGCTTCTTCAGGAATATTTTTATTAGTAGTATTCATTTTTTATCACTCAACAAGTCTGAATTAGCAAGAATAGATTTAAGGTGTTTTCTTGCATAAAACATACGTGTTTTAACAGTATTCTCTGAAATATCTAACATTGCTGCTATATCTTTAATAGAAAGTTCTCGAAAGTAGACCAACTCAATAACTTCTCTGTGTTTGGTGCTCAACTTTCCAAGATCATCTACAATTTTTTGATCTCGTTCAGAAATAATTAATTCCTCATCAGGTAATAAAGATGAATCTTCAAAATTTAACTGCTCTGAATCATCATCAAGTAATACCTCCTTATTTTTTCTTAAATACCCAATTAACCTGAATCTGGCGATGGAATGTATCCAAGTAGAAGGTTGTGACCTTCCCGAAAAGCTTCCAGCAGCATGCCAGACTTCAATGAGAGCTTCATCTGCAATGTCTGCTGCTAATGAAACATCATTTCTCAATATGCGACTACAAAACTTTAATAACCGAGGTTGATAGCTTTTATAAAGCTCGGTAAAAGCTTGTCGGTCACCTTTAGAAATTTTCTTCAGTAGAAGAGTATCTCTTGATGTTTTCTCTGCTACTGTAAGTTTCAACGTTCTATCCATCTCGTTAGTGGTTTCCTATCACGATTATGTTCAAAAGTGATTAAGTTTTTGCATATTTAAAATAAAAAAAGAAATTTAACATAAAAATTGAACCGAATCTGATCTCATTACTACATATATATAGCAAGGCGGTCATGTTGGGCTTGATCAAAGGGGATTCAACTAACCAACCGTATTTTTGGGTAATGCTAAGGCATTACTTATTACAGGCTCCCTCGCAACTTTAAGCGGACTTTATGTCCGCTTTTTTTTGCATAGTACTTTTGTATAATGCGCTTCCATCATACAATAACAAGTATTGTAATTAAAGACTCTCTTTATCCTATGCAAAATACAATTCATCTAGGTTTCGTCATGGATCCTATTGATTCAATAAATATTAAAAAAGACAGTACGTTTGCAATGATGCTCGAAGCTCAGCGACGAAACTACAGTGTCTTTTATATCACTCAATCTGATCTATTTGTAAAGGATGGGGTTGTTTATGCCAAGATGTTTTCTGCCAAAGTTATTGATAATTCAGAAAAATGGTATGAACTTGGTACTGAAGAGGTAAAACCCTTACATGAGTTGTCAGGTGTGTTAATGCGAAAAGATCCGCCTTTTGATATGGAGTATATCTACTCAACATACCTACTTGAGCTGGCGGAAAAAAGAGGCTGTTTAGTTATTAATAGCCCATCCAGTATTCGTACAGCAAATGAAAAACTCTTTACCGCTTGGTTTCCAGAATGCTCTCCAGAGACATTAGTAACCCGAGATATGGAATTAATCAAGGCATTCCATGAAGAATTAAAGCATATTGTTGTTAAGCCCCTCGATGGAATGGGAGGAGAAATGGTCTTCCAAATTCGTGATGGTGATGCAAACAGAAGCGTTATTTTAGAAACCATTACACAACATGGTAATCGCACTGTCATGGCACAACGATTTTTACCAGAATTCAAACAAGGTGATAAGCGTATTCTGCTCATCAACGGAGAACCTTTCCCGCAGGGTTTAGCTCGTATTCCTGCAGAAGGTGAAAGTAGAGGCAATCTAGCTGCAGGCGCAAGTTATAAGGGTGTAGATTTAACTGAACGTGAATATGAAATATGTAAAATTGTGGGTCCAAAGTTAAAGGAAATGGGTTTAATGTTTGTAGGTCTAGATGTGATTGGTGATTACTTAACAGAAATTAATGTCACCAGCCCAACCTGTATCCGTGAATTAGACAGCATCTATTCAGCAAATATTGCTGGTTTATTAATGGATGCTATAGAAACAAAACTTGGGCAAAAGGACTGTAATGAAAACACGCGTTAAGTGGTTAGACAATATGAGTTTCGTTGGGGAGTCTGGCAGCGGTCACTCAGTTGTAATGGACGGCCCACCAGAATTCGGCGGGAGAAACTTAGGCGTTCGCCCAATGGAAATGCTTTTGTTGGGTTTAGGTGGCTGCGCTTCATTTGATGTCGTATCAATGTTAAAAAAAGGTAAGCAGGATCTAGTCGATTGTGAAGTAGAAATTACAGCAGAACGAGCTGAGACTGAACCCAAAGTCTTTACAAATATTCATTTGCACTTTGTGATATCAGGGAATGAACTTGTTGATAAAAAGGTATCCCGAGCTATTGAGCTATCAGCAGAAAAGTATTGCTCAGCTTCAATAATGCTCGGTAAGACCGCAGAAATCACACATGACTATAAAATTAAAATATCCAAATAGACTTGATTTTAATCCTGTTTAGTTTGTAGGCGTTTCAGTAGTCTCTGGTGTGTCTTCAACACTGTTAGAAGTCGTCTCTGAAGTATTTGTTGTTGCTTCAGTTGTTGTACTTTCTGTCGTCTCAACCTTAGCTTCAGTTGTCTCTACCAAGGTCTCTTCTTGCTTGGGTACTTCTTGTTCCTCAACTTTAGAAGTCGTTGAAGCGCCTATTTGATTAGGCGCTCCAAATATAACGGTATTACCCTCAACGGCTGGGCGTTTAGCCATATAAACAAAAGCTGTTGTTCCAATAGCGGCGATCAATAAAGATCCAATCAAGTTTGATGATAACTTCATAGCAATTACCTACATAAAAGAGCTCATTCTAATATATTGAGAGAATTTATTGCAACAAAACTATTGTTTCTAGAAAGCAATGCCTGAAAAAGTTCACAATGGTCTATGATAATAGCTTTACTCGGTTACTATTTTTCCCTATGAAAAAATCACTTCAGGAATCATTCAAAGAATTTAAAAGCAGTGTACAAACACTGTCCTTGTCAACTCTAACAGAGGAGGCAAAACCTAATATTAGTTATGCTCCTTTTATAGAAGATGATAATGGAAATTTTTATCTCTTTTTAAGCCAACTCGCGAGTCATACCCAAGACCTACAGTTACACTCAATTGCTAGTATCTTATTGATGCAAGACGAACAGGATACCCGTCAGCTATTTGCTCGGCAACGGGTAAGCTATCAGTGCCATGTAGAAATAGTGGAAAAAGATAATGATGAAAGTGGAGAATATACACAATTACTCAAGCAGTTTGAAAAACGTTTCGGTAGTATTATGGAACTACTTAATAGTTTGCCTGACTTTATTTTATTTCGCCTTACACCTCAACAGGGTAGATACGTTATCGGTTTTGGAAAAGCATACACTCTCACAGGTAAGCATTTAACTGAGCTAGAACATATTGACAAAACCTAGCTTGCCTAGTTTAAACATCAAGTTTGATTACTGCGGCTTACTAAAAATGCACCCGCTCCAATCATAATACTACCTGCTGTACGGTTGAGTCGCTTGAGTGCTTTTTCAGATTTCAAATAGCGCCTCACTGATGATGCCGCAACCGAAACCAACATTAAACCTGCCACGAGAGCAAATAAAGTCAATGTGCTGATCAAGAAAATATCATTATTGTTTAGTGTCGTTAGATTTATAAAAGTTGGCAAAAATGCAATGTAGAAAAGGATGACTTTAGGATTTGATGCTGAAATCAAAACCCCTTGAATAAAGCCGCTGAACCAATCTCTTTTTTTATCCGTTTCAGTCGCCTCAATTTTGAATTGTGTATCAACATCTGCCGTCCACATCTTCCAACCTAAATAGAAAAGATAAGCTGCACCAGCAAAGCGGATAAAGGTAAATAAACCACCATAGTTCTGAGCAATTGTAGCCAAACCAAAGGTAGCTAGAATCAAATAAATGATATCACTCACTGCCATTCCAAGAGACATTGGCAAACATGACCAAGCCCCGGAAACCAAAGCTCGCGCTAGCAATGCAAAGGTGCCAGGACCAGGTGTTATAGCAAAAATAAATATTGCTAAAGAGAAGGTTAGTGCGGCTTCTAGTGACATGACAAATAGCTCATTTAAAGTATTACTGGGTTCAAGGTTACTAGGGTATTAACCAATTGTTAAAAAAGGGGGGGGATGCCATTTATCCTTTCAGTTTAATTCATAGAAATTGCGAAAATTTCTTAGCCTGTGTCTCAATAATCCCACCATAAATACTATCAGTATCTCCATCATAAACTATTGCTGATGCTAGCTTACTGGCAAGGATAGCGTACTTTACTTTATCGGGTAAATTCTGAACCCGATTTCGCAAATACTCATTTGCACCTATCAGGTGTGGCATGTGTAAATACATCGCATTTAAATATACTGGCTCATCACAGAGTGCCTGGTTTTCACTAAAGTATTCAAATATTCTTGCGTAGTGATCATTAATTTCACGGCTTATATTATTAGAAATATCGGTGTAAGGAATACTGCCATTAGTTTCTTGATAGCGCTGTAAAATGAGTAGCGCTTCTCTTTCTGCCATTTGATTTAAAATGTTAACTACATCTTCAACATAGCAATCTTTATTTGCTAAAAACTCTTCGTCACTCAGCATTAAATTAGCAATGATTTCGTATGAAGATGAAATTACTCCGCATTTATTTGCCGACGCATCGCGAATAATAATCACCTCACGTCTCTGTAATTCTAAGCGTGCTTCTGGCGTTATAAATGAGTTTGCACCTTCGACAATGAGCTTCGCACTTGGTTTTCCCTCGTTATTAAAATAATTGCCCACATTTTCTATGTCAATGGTTTCGGGGCGACCGCCAGCAGGGATAAATAAATCGGCACTGACTGTAAATAATAGGCTATTGAATATTTTATAAAACTTATCATTTGACACCCATCTTTCCTTTAGCCCACTTTTTGTCATGATTGAATTTTTATATAATGTTCGCATGCCATCTTGTTTGGTTTGATTGCGATATAATAAAAACCCACTTGGGTGCAGTGTTGTTATATCAAAAACATCTAAGTCTGTTTGTAAAATTACCTTAGATAATGCAGCATGATCTAAACCTTCTGGGTCAAATAAAGCCCCTGAGCCATCCACAATTAATTTGATTTTCACCTGTGGGCAGCGCTCTAATAATAAACGCATGCAGTTTCCTGCAACATCACCATTGGGCCCGCCTGTGAACTTCACACTAAACTCATCTTGGTGCATATTGATACCAAGTGATTGCATGGTGACTTCAGCGAATCGAATCACGCCGATTGAAGTCACACCATAATCTTTATGATTAATCCCCACCTGCTTACTCGACATTACGCCAGGCCCTAGTAAGTAACCACGTTTGACTGACTGCTTAGCAATTATCTCGATCATTTGATCATGCATATTTTCATCTGGACCAAGCTCTATAGGCTCATCTTCTGCATAGTAATCAATAACACGAGGATCTTTTGCCTTGCCATCTTCGGTTACAAAAAGATCAAAAAAGGCATTAATAAAGGCTAACTGTAACTTATATAATTGCTGACGAATTGATTCTTTATCTCCCTTAGAATCAGCTCGTAACACCGCTACCATTTTAGAACCGCCTTCATAAATATCTTTATTTTTTAAGTGTTGGGTGTGTGCCAATACATAGTTTTCCTTAAACATTGTGTTGGCACTGGTTACATAATTATCACGTCCTTGAGTAATATTTGTTCGCCATCCTCCGCGCGCAATATCTGAAAAACCAATATGAAAGGCAACACCATTTCGACCATAAAAGTAAGTGATTCTAAAGGGTCTATCAGCGGGTAAGTCATTTGTAAAATCATCGCCTAGGTCATCAAGGTAAAGTGGGTCTAATCGAAAAGACAAGGCATGTTTCTCAGCCACAAAGAAGTTGGTTTTTAAGGTGTGTTGAATGAATGACAAGGCACAGCGAAATATAGTGCGACGAAATTTATCTAAAAACTTACGTCCCGAATTAAAATCATCAACGGCTTCAGTGACGGTAATCAGATTTTCTGCATAGGCTTTTTTACGACCTTCCTGAGTTGGATTAAAACGTTTGTGAAACAAAGCAATAATTTGAAGGGTAATATCTGGGTGGTTATGAAAAGCTCGGCGAATGCCTTCCAGTGAATAACTAGCGGGGTGATTATGCGCTAGATTGGTATGACAAAAACTTATTAAGGCATCTACCAAGCTTGCATCAGAACCTGTAATCAAACCTGTTTTTACAAGTTCTACATAGCTTCGAGAGTAGCTGAATAAAATCTGGGTATTATAGATTTCACGTTGTAACTCTTGAAACAGGCCACAATCTTTGTGTAAAGAGTCACCGTTTCGTGGGCGCACATAAAAAGTTGAAAGAAAATAAGGGTGGACGCCATTACTTAGCGTCAGGCTATATGAGCGCCAAACAGAAATTCCTAAGCGATTAAATACTTCCAATAGTTGCAGTAAAAAGCCTTTAACAGGTGGATTAGCCATGCCAAGTAATACCCGATATTCATCAGCTGAATTTTCATCAGAAATTTTTTCAATATCAAAATGTATGCCATCATTGATTTCTGTTTTTGCGAATAAATTAAGAATACGTGCAATACGCCTTGGTGGCGATACGCGTACATACTCAGGATGGTTAAGTAATAATATCTTGAGTAAATCTCTGGTTTCTTCTTGTTGGAAATCTGGGAATGTTTTAATAATGACTTTTAACACCGCCTCATAAACGGAATCTTTAACCTCACAATTCTCAAGCTGAGCTAACACTTCATCATCGCGTTTTCTAGCATAGTCAAAACGTAATACTTCTAAATGGAATTTACTTGAAGGCAATGCAGATAGTGAAGTGGTTAACTCTGCATAAGAAATATCCCGCTCAGGCATGGCTTGTAAGGTTTTATATAGTGACCCCTGAGTATCAACCTGTGCAATCATGGCAAGCTCTGGCTTATCCACCAATAAAATTCGGGAGTGATAATCCATATGATGCAAACTTGTTGTCAACATCGAGAGTGCTTCAATCTCTGCTTGGTTCAAAGTAAAAAACAGAGGGTGCATTTGTTTTTTTAACCAGGCTAAGTTTTCATCAACTTTTTGAGCATCAATGGAAATACCTTTGCTGATTAATGCCGTGACAGCATCACTTCTCTTCTCAATTGTCATCGCTTGTACCTAGTCATCACTCTCATTTACCTCATATAGAAGTGACTCGGGCAAAAGGCAAATTTTAAATAGCTTAATGGGAGGATTATTTATTAGCGGTATTGGAGAATTACAATTGTTAAAAAAGGGGGGGGTGCCATATATGCTATGTGAGGCCATTAGCACTTACTTCGTATTGATGACATGATGCTCTTCATCAAGCTTTAAAGTGGATAAAGTATCTTCACGAATTTCCATAAATAAATCTTGATGTGAAACGATGGATATCCCATAGGATGGAATAATTTCTCTTATCTTTACTTGCCATTCTGGCGTAGCTAATTTTTCACTAAAGCATGTTTCAATGATTTCTAAAATAATTGGTACCAAGATTGAAGCGCCAGGAGATGCGCCTAATAAAGCTGCTATTGTGCCATCAGCTGAGCGAATCACTTCTGTGCCGAATTGGATTTTTCCACCTGTCTTTGGGCATCTTTTAATTATTTGTACGCGTTGCCCCGCAGTGTGTAATTTCCAGTCTTGATCCAAGGCTTCTGGAAAATATTCTCGTAATGCCTGCATTCGAGATTTTGGTGATTGAAAGGTTTCTTTAACTAAGTAAGTAATCAAGTCGACGTTATTGATGCCGACTTTTATCATTGGCCAGATATTATTGAGTCTGATGGATGTGAATAAGTCCCAGATAGAACCTTGTTTTAAAAATTTAGTTGTAAACCCAGCGAAAGGACCAAACAATAGTGCTTTTTCATCATCAATGATTCGTGTGTCTAAGTGTGGCACGGACATCGGCGGCGCTCCGACAGAGGCTTTACCATAAACTTTCGCGAGATGTTGCTTAACAATTTCAGGTTTTTTACACACCAGAAATTGCCCACTAACGGGAAAACCAGCGTAACCTTTTGCTTCTGGAATTCCTGATTTTTGAAGTAGTTGTAATGCAGCACCGCCAGCGCCAATAAAGACAAAGCCTGTATCAATGGTCTTAATCGTGGAATCGTGTTTTAGCCGCACATTCCATCTACCAGTTGTAGATTGTGTTAGATCAGTTACTGTCGTATTTAAGTGTAACTCAAAATTACGCATGGTTTGTAGATGGCTTAACATGCCATGACTAACCGCTGCAAAGTTTACATCTGTACCATAGGTCACACGAGTTGCTGCTACTTTTTGCTGATCATCCCTGCCATTCATAACTAACGGAATCCATTCGCGTAAAATGCTCTCGTCCTCAGTAAATTCCATTGAAGAAAACATAGGATGTTGAATAAGTTTTGCATGGCGTTTTCGTAGAAACTCAACATTATCGTCACCCCAAACAAAGCTAATGTGCGGCACAGGATTTATGAATTTTTGAGGCTCAGGCAGAGCGCCAAGTTTGACAAGGTATGACCAGTATTGAAGACTGACTTCATATCTTGCGTTGATTCCATAGGCTTTTTTGACATCGACACTGCCATCAGCTTGTTGCGGTGTATAGTTTAATTCGCAATAAGCGGCATGCCCTGTGCCTGCATTATTCCAGCCATCGCTGCTTTCTTGAAGAGGTTTATCAAGGCGCTCAACCATAACAACTGATAAATCAGGGTCTAGTTGTTTTAGCATAGACGCAAGCGTGGAACTCATCGCTCCTGCACCCACTAATAAAATGTCTGTTTTTTTAATCATTACGCTATTAAACGCTATTAAGAATTATCCTTTATCAATATTAATGGGTTGTTCGGTGATTTGCTATCTTAGATTGAAAAGAGGGTTAGAATTAATAGTAATCATGCAAAAAAGGGGGGGGTGCCATAAAGATTGCAATCAAGGTCATTACAGACATAAGAAATTAGAGAAACAGAAGGAATCTGTTCTCTAATTTGGTGATTTTAGAGGGTACTTTTTAAGGAAAATGATGAAGTCTGTAATGAGATTTTTAGCACGCTAAAATAATTAGACTCGTTAGAAATTCCTTAAACGACAATTTTTTGGATCGCATCTGCTGCGCGTTTAACATCCAGAAAAATCAAACCGAGACGTGCTTCGGGTTTTGTTAAAACAGTTACTACTGCTTCGGGCCCAGCATAAGTCATTAAAATATAACCTAAGTCACCTTTAATCAAGACCTGCTCTAAAGTACCTCTTGCGAGTTCTTCAGCAGTACGGTCTCCTAGTGAAAGCATCGCGGCACTCATTGCACCTACACGATCATCATCCATCCCTGCAGGAAGCAATGAATCCATCATTAAACCATCTGTAGACAATACTGCAGAAGCTTCGATATCTGCACTAGAGCCGTTTAAGTCGCTCAAAATTGAACTAAGCATTTCAGAACGCATTGTTTGTACCCCTTCTAAATTTCATTATCATTTTTATATTATGTTTTACTAATTATTATTCTAATTATTGATCAACTATAATTTACTTTAACCTTTAAATCACTCCAAAACCGATAGAGTGTCATGTTATTTCTTGTTAATTTTATACCGCGCCATAGCGTCTCATTAACGACCAAATCAAGTTTTTAAATGCAGGTCGATTAAGCTGAGGCATTCCGTGTATAACGAGTGCAAACTGGTTATAACCGATATAAAGAGGCCAAAACCCTACTTCACTATTCCCGGCTGCATCCACTAAGCCCCAGGCATGTTGATTAAAGCCAAGGTTTCCTTGCAATAAACTCTTGTGTCGTTGATAAACCTCAGAAAGATTTGCGCTGATAGCAGCAAGTTCTTCTGCTGCCTCATGTGGAAACCCTGAAGCACCCAAATATAGACCACTATGTTCTGCCAGTAATACTTTCTTTGAGTTTGATAAAGAGCCTAATAATTCAGGCAAGCTATCTTCAAGGTTTTGTTGAGGTGCGACTTCAATTTCTTTTTGACCAGAAACTAAACCGAGTTTTTGCATTCTATGAATCAGATTAGAGCCATCTTCTACATCGTCTTGACATATTTCGACGATAGTGTCCTCTGTTAGAGGTGGGCTTTCATCCATTTCTAGTAACTTTAGTAAAATGTTTCGTGTGACATCTTCTGAATTATCTTGAGTTGCAAAATAAGCACCGCGTGGTGTGATATTAATATACAAATCATTATTTAAAGTAAATGAACTCATTAGGCGGCAACCCCTGGGTCAAGTGAATAGAGTAATGCTTGCACAAGACAAGAAACATCTTGGCGCTCTCTTGCGTCAACAGTGAAAACAGGAGCTGAGACAGATAAATCATCAAGCCAATGCCTGTAATCATTAATTGAAGGACTTTTTTGTTCGTCTAGCCTTGTAACACCAATAATCAATTCCCCCTCTTGGATGAATTTCTTAAAAGACTGTAAATAAAACTTTAAGTCCTGCTGTGGATTGTCTCTTGAGTTATCCAATAATAAGATAAGACCCAGCGCACCATTCGTTAAGATATCCCACATAAAACTAAAACGTTCTTGACCCGGTGTACCATAGAGGTGGATTTTCTCTTTATCACCAATATTAATTCTACCGTAATCCATTGCAACGGTTGTTTGTGGCTTTCGATCTTTAGTCATATCGCTGGCTTCTTCGTTGGTGCTAACGATTGGAATGTCACTCATGGTTTCAATGGCTGTCGTTTTACCCGCACCAACGGGCCCTGTGAAAATAATTTTTTTATTCGTTATAGACATAATTATTTTGTTAACCTTTTTAGCAAGCGACCGAAGAACCCTCGATTTTTGCCTTTCTTAGATAAATCGTTGAGGCTAAATGTTGAAGTTCTAAATTTCTTTGGATCAAATTCGATCATATCTAATGCAAGAGCACCGTTGTAAAATGCAAATACATAGCGTTGTGGTATTTGTAGTTGAGCGGCAATCTCTTCAAGACTTGCTGGGATCTTACTTAATACAGCAGCAATTTGCATTGTATAAGGCATTTGCTCTAAACGTGTTAAATCAGGCCATGTCTTCAAACTAACCGTTCGGTTAATATCTGTTTTTGTTAGTAACCTACCACGGGAAGTTAATAAGCTTGTCGTCCAGATAAAAGATTCAATTGAGTGAGCCATATTTGGAGAGCTTTCCATTTTTGTCCTGTATGACCTTATTTCACTCTCATCAAGTTCAAATACTTTAATTCGGTTAGGATCCAGTGATTCATAACAATATTCAGCATATTCTTCAGATCTAATGGAATGATTACAGTAGATAGTATCAACGGTTCGATCAATTACAATCGCTATATCGTTATATTTCATTCTTACTATAGTTTGTAATTTTTTAGTGGATGCAATCTGCTGAATTAATTTAAGAAGCATATGCTCATCACTAGAATAAGATAACTTTTTTATATCTTGTTTTTTGATATTATCATTTTCACCACATAATTGAGCCCAGCGTTTCTCTGCATCTGTTTGGTCAATTTCTTGCGCTTTGTTTGTTTTTTGAGGTGGATTTTGAGGGCTCTCAATATCTTTATCTGCCTCTTCTCGAATTTCATTTAATAAAGACTGTAATTCGGTTTCGGCAGTAGTAAAACTACTTTCTTTTGGTGAAAGATTCTTATCCATTTCAAAACCGACGCGGTCGTATTTATGTTCTGATACTGGAACGGTATTAATTTCTACCTTATCAATTTCATTTAGTAAAAACTCTTGTTGTTTATCAAGCGCTACTACTTGGTTATTTGTCTTTTCAGCTTCGTGGATCTCACTTAGGTTTATCTCTGTTTCCATGCTTTCATTAGCAAAGGTTAAATCTAAAAGATCTGGTTCTATATCAGATAAGGCATCAGCACGAACATCCTCATTTTTTAATAAAGTACTTTCATCAATAGGTGATTCAACGAGGCTTAGATCTAAATCGTCAGATTCTTTTACTGAGAGACTGGTTTCTTCATCAAATTTCCTAGCGTAGTTTACTGATAAAGGTGTTTCTGACGCTTTATTTTTTTCTGAACTATTCTTACTGCCTTCACCAGAAATTAAAGAATGAAGTAGGGCATCAATATCCTCTTCATCTGACGGACCCATAGTTAGCGATGGTGTATCACTAATGCTATCGGTTATATCAGGAGTATCAATTATTTCCCTCTCTATTTCTTGAGGTGTTTGTGCTGGTTTCGACAGTGTCTCTTTTTCTAAAGCGGTTTGAGGTTTAGAAACTGACTTAGCTTCAATTTCTGGTTTAACGTCTAGATCAGAATTAATTTCTAAGTTAATGGAGTCCTTAAAATTAACAGTATTTATGATTTCGTCTAATTCAGATGAAGTGGTAATGTTTGCTAATTCTTTAACCTTATTAGAGGCAGTTTCTTCTTTAATACTTTCATTGCCAACTTTTTCTTCTGGAGCTTCTAAAGGCTGGACAGAGTCTTCTAGTACGAGATTGTTAGCTGCTGCTACATCAGCCTCTTTATTATTATTCCAATCTTCGATTTCTTCTAGAACTGAATCTAGCTGTAATTTTTCTTCATCTTTATCATCAATAGTTATTACAGGATTATCACTTTTAGCTCCTGAGATTACTTCTAAAGGCACTTTAGTAGTAACTTCTGAAACCATCTCAACTTTAGCGTTAATCATCTCACGAATAGTAGCTGCAGCATTTGTTAAGGCTATTGCAGTTAATGGTTTTGCTATCCAAACAGTAGAAGGAAGATCTACTTCTTTAATAGATAGGATGATGGCGGGTTTTTGAGTGGCTTTTGAAATATCATTCCAACTTTCTTTAGCGCCAGGAAAATCAAAATCAATAATAAATGCAGAAGCATTTTCTTGATTAGTCTTTTTGAATAAAGCCTTACCAGAAGTACTAAAATAGTATTCTAGAATAGTTTTATTCTGCGGGCTTATTTCCAACATCCCTATTTTTATTTCACTTTTCTTGGTTTTATTAAACATAAGCCAGTTATATCGTTAAATTATTATTCGTAAATGCTATTAATTTTTAGAGCCATCAAATATTTTTGCTTTAAGACTTTTTAGAACCGCTCTGAATTTACTCATATCGGTTTCTTCATCAGGTGCAATTTGTCTGCTTCGAGAATATTCGGATAGATAGTCAAGTTCCTTAATTAACTCCACATTATTGGGGTCAATATCTAAAGCTTCTATTAATATCTTCTTTGCAACATCAAGTTGCCCAAACTCCATACAAGATCTTGCTTCTTCTAAAGGCGTTAATTCAGCGTGTTGTTGCTTCTTCATTTCTATTAATGGTTGATCTTTCCCGAATAAACCATCTGCAAGAACAGAACCCTTTATCCACTTGTAGCCCATACCTTTTTTGATACCTGTTTTAATCCACATTGCAAAATAATGGACATCTTTTTCACTCAAGTAAGGAATGGCAGCTTTTAATAAGCGAATACGTAGCTTCACTCCAGCATCTTTTAAGACATAAAAAAGATCCTGCAATGAACCCGCTAAGTAAGAAGCACCATTATGCTGCATCGCGAAAAAGACACGGTGTGTATGTAAGGATAAGTCTTGTGGATTTCTTCGAATCAAATGAGAGTAAAAATGCCAAGCAGCATCTGGGTCTTGCTTTTCTTTACTACCAACGGTTTTGTCCAAAGATGGGAATATCAAAGGTAACGACGGATGGATTGATACAGAAGTTGCTGATGACATTGACAAGACCCTATTATTTTTATTTTTGGCAATTAACTAATCATTTTAAAGTATGTTTATCAACATACTTTTTATAGGATCAATTTGTTACTTTATCTGGAAACAAGAACTACATAGATCATCTATAAATATTAATAACTAATAGTATAGGTGTACAGCTTAATCCAAGCTGAACTGCTCCACCTAAACCATATTTGTTTGTGCAAAGAGAATGCTCTACTGAGGTGATTGATATACACCCCTAATCGTGTTGCCGAGTAGTTTAAATTCATCTGTTCGAGCGCTACCTTTTCTCCACGCTAAACCAATTTCTCGATAGCTATTTTTATCTAAATCAAAGGTTTGAATATCTGTGTTTTTTAAAAGAGATGATTTTTTTGCCATATCAGTCAGGTAGGTGATACCAATGTCAGAATCAACCATGCTGACTAAGGTTAAGAGACTACTTGCAGAAAATTGGCTTACCATATCTTGATTACGAATTTTACAAGCTGAAAGTGCATGGTCACGTAAACAATGACCATCCTCTAATAAAAGTACGCTCTCTTTAGGTAACTTAGATAAAGAATATTTTTGAGGGTTAATCAAACGGCTGTTTTTATGGCAGGCGAATAAAAAACGATCTTTAAACATGGGAAAAACATCAACATTACTTAACTTAAAAGGCAAGGCAATTAAAATAAGATCTAATTCGCCTTCTAATAAGCGTTGATGTAATGCTTTAGTTGTATCTTCACGTAGATAGAGCTTTAGGTCAGGGTAGGCTGCACGCAGTTTTGGTAATAAGGTAGGTAATATAAAAGGTGCAATGGTGGGTATAACACCGAGGTTTAGACGACCCGTAAGCGGTTGTTGATTGCTGTGTGCTAATTCTGCTAAATGTTCAATATCACGTAAACACAGCTTTGCATGATGAGCAATTTCTCTTCCGGTTCGGGTTATCGTGACACTTTTATTAGTGCGGTCAACAAGCTGCACACCTAATTGTTTTTCCATCTCTTTAATCGCCACACTAAAAGCAGATTGCGAAACAAAGCAGGCTTTGGCAGCTTTACCAAAATGTTGATATTTTTTTAGCGCAACAAAGTAACGAAGTTGCTTGATAGTAGGTAAATTCATGTGATCTATTTTTTAGGATATAATAATATAAACAATATGGTTTACAGAATAGCATTATTTGCATTAGAATTCGAATCCATAGACAAATGCATATAGATCACCACTTCATATTCAATAAATTTTATTATTTTTAAATTCAAGGAGACAATTATGTCACTAGAAAATAAAGAAGGTCAAAAGATACCTTCAGTTACTTTTCACATACGCCAGAATAACGACTGGGTTGATGTTACTACTGATGAGCTTTTCAAAGGCAAAACAGTAATCGTATTCTCACTACCAGGTGCATTCACACCAACCTGTTCATCGGCGCACGTGCCACGTTACAATCAGCTAATACCTGCGTTTAAAGCAAACGGAGTTGATGATATTCTTTGTGTGTCTGTTAATGATACATTCGTCATGAACGAGTGGAAAGTTGACCAAGGCGCTGAGGATATTACTTTCATCCCTGATGGAAACGGTGAGTTCTCAGAAGGCATGGGTATGCTTGTCGACAAAAGTGATATTGGTTTTGGGAAGCGTTCATGGCGCTACTCTATGCTAGTTAAAGATGGTGTTGTTGATAAAATGTTTATCGAGCCAGATGTTGAAGGCGACCCATTTGAAGTTTCTGATGCTGATACCATGCTTGAGCACATCGCACCGAATGCACAGAAGCCAGCCAGTGTTACTGTTATGGCGCGTAATGGTTGTCCATTTTGTGCAAAAGCAAAAGAAATGCTTGAAGGCGCAGGAATGGATTACGAAGTACTGATGATGGGCGAAGACTACACAGATCGTAGTTTACGCGCTATGGTTGGAACATCTTCAGTACCACAAGTCTTCATCAATGGCGATCATATTGGTGGATCAAGTGACCTGGCTGAGTGGCTTAAAAGCTAATTAGTTGGTATTTATTGCCAGAGTGTATTCATATACACTCTGGTAAATGGCACCCCCCCTTTTTTTAAAGATTAGACATAAAATAAAGTAGCTCAGGGTATTCGTAGTTAATACACTGTGACGTTTAAAAGGAAATATCATGAGCAAACATTACGACCTAATTTCAATCGGCGCAGGTAGCGGCGGTTTATCAATTGCAGAACGTGCCGCTTCTTACGGTGCAAAAACAGCAGTAATTGAAGCCAGTGAATTAGGTGGTACCTGTGTTAATGTCGGCTGTGTACCCAAGAAGGTAATGTGGTATGGAGCAGGCGTAGCGCAAGGTTTAAAAGATGCTCAGGACTATGGCTTTAATATCGACCTAGATGGTGATGCAGGTAAACTCAATTGGGAAAAACTTGTCATGAAGCGTGAAAACTTTATCGGCGGTATTCTTGATTGGTACGACGGATACATGGGTGAGGCAGGCGTTGATGTTATCAATGGCTATGCAAAATTCATTGATAATAAAACAATCGAAGTCGTCTCTGATGAAGGGACGGAACAATACACTGCAGACAATATCGTAATCGCCACAGGCGGTCGTCCCATTATCCCAAGTGATATTGAAGGTGCAGACTTAGGTATAAATTCAGATGGTTTCTTCCAAGACCTAGATGAAGTACAACCCCAAAAAGTGGTGGTCGTTGGTGGTGGTTATATCGCCCTAGAACTTGCCATGCTAATGGACGGTTTAGGCTCAGACGTATCCGTGCTACACCAAGGTTGGCCCGTGCTGGAAGGCTTCGACGGCACCATTCAAAAAGCATTACGCAAACAAATGGAAGACGACAAAATTGCACTCTACGATGATGAAATCATCTCAAAAGTAGAAGAGCAAGCAGATAGTTCTGATGATAAAAAACTGCTTACCATTCACTTTAAAGACGGCACAAATATTACAGACGTAGAAGCACTCATCTGGGCAATCGGTCGTCGCCCCAATACAGACAACATCGGACTAGAAAACACTGACGTAGAATTAAACCGTGGCATGGTCGTGGTAGATGACTATGAGAAAACAACCGTAGACGGCATATATGCCATCGGCGATATTATAGGCAAAGCACCACTAACACCCGTAGCAATCGCCGCAGGTCGTCGCCTAGGTGATCGCTTATACGGTGGAAAACCAGAGCGCAAAATGTCATACGACAACATCGCAACCGTCATGTTCACCCATCCGCCAATTGGTACAATTGGGCTGAGTGAAGAGAAGGCACGTGAAGAGTATGGTGACGACGTAAAAGTCTACCAAACAGACTTCGTACCGCTTTATCACCAACTGACACGCCACAAAGTTAAAACACACATGAAATTGATCGTGCTAGGTGAAGAAGAGAAGGTTATTGGTTGTCATCTTATTGGGCTAGGCGCAGATGAAATGTTACAGGGCTTTGCTGTTGCGATTCGTATGGGTGCTACTAAGAGCGACTTTGATGATACGATTGCGATACATCCGGTGAGTGCAGAAGAGCTTGTTACGATGAAATGAAGTTGCTTTTTAGAGCGCTCTAGGCGCTAAAAAGTATATCGTTGCACCTTCCACAGGAAGTGTCGATGATGGTTGAAGCAAGGGGTGTGATAATTAAAGAGTGACCTTAGTACTGCACCGACTAAGAGAATGGCTATTAGCGATAGAACAGACTTAAGTAACTAAATACGCGGGCGACTGGTAGAGTTTTGGTATTTTTAACCATGCTTTATTGAATGTGAAACTTACGATTAGCTGCTTGATGCAGATATCAGTCCTGTGTGTGAATCGGAGATTGAAAGTTATTCAGATGCGATTATTCAATGTAAACAATGAATAATCCACAGTAAATAAGCCGAAATGGCTTTTTATCAAACTGATTAATCTTGTCATTTTCGGATATTTTTAGTGGAAATTTCGCCGATGTTAAACTCAGCAAGAAAACTGCAATTAAATTAACTAATCAAGGCAATTTTCTGTGTTGTTCAGTTAACGTTCAGCTTCAAAAAGGTATTGTTCCGCAAATATAAATCATATTTATGCAGGGCTTGCTAGATGTGTATAAATAATCAGACTATAAAATAGGGAATTTTAATATGTTAACTGGGCTAAAAAACCTTCAAAAAGTAATCAATTTATACTTAGCACTGTCAAAGGGGAAAAGGATAACTCCAACAGTGGGAGTGTTTTTATTAGGATTTTTTGCTTTGACGGGTACGGCAAGTGCTGCGTCTGGAAGTTCGTGTACAAACACAACGTATACAGCTGCAAATGGTGACATGAGCGAAAAGCCAACTAGAAGTGGTAGTGGATATGTTCAAAATATTGGCCCACTGACAGTAACGAGTACGGGTACTGTGGCTGTTTCGAGCGAAACGTCTAGAGGCGGAGCGGAGTTGTACGCAAATCGCACACCAATAGCCTACGCTTGGCCAAACCATGGGACTATAGATATGACGTTTAATCAGCCCATTACTTCTAAATGGGCTGTGACCGATATAGATCAATCTCGTGAGGAATCTATTATTACGGTTTATGATGAGAATGGAGTTATTATCCCTAATCCCGCTAACTATATTGTAACAACGGCACAGGGTACAACGGGAACTTATCCGAATGGCACACCTACAACATTTACTGATCTAGGAACAAATATTACGGTAACGGGTTCACAAAATTCTGTTAGTTTAAGTAGGTTTAGCGGTAGAAGCACTACTACGTTTGTAAGAGCCAATATGGTGTTTTTTGATTTTGGTGATATCGCAGTTTCGAGGATAGTAGTAGATGATATAGGCTCTGGCGCGCCAGGGTTTCTTTTTGATTCTGTAAAAGAGGCTTGCCCTACTGAAATTGAACTGACTAAAACATTGAAATCAGGTGGCCCTGAAGCAGAAGCTGGTGAGACTCTAACGTATGAAATCATATTAACAAATTTAGGCGATATTGACGGCACTATTAGTGTCGACGAAACTGTGCCAATGGGTACAACAAACCTTAGTGGTGATAGTTTTAATTCGTGTGCTCTAGGGGTGTCAGCAGGAACAACGTGTACTAACACTAGTCCTAATGTACCTGCAGGTGGGACTGCAACTATGACTTTTTCAGTAAA
>JAZGEM010000078.1:0-3252 GCA_036478745.1 Cocleimonas sp. | reverse complement strand
CTGCCTGTAGTCTTGAGCGAAAAAACTAACTCCCATTGTGCCAACAATACCAACATTATCTCTTTTACTAAGAGATTGATATTTATATGTACTACCTGGCTCAAAATCTGGTAGAAATTGTCCTCTTCCCTGATTGCGTATATTCAAGACTTTGTTAGTCGAATCAGCTTGAATTACTTCCGTATCTCCCCAATTTCTCCATGGCTCCCCACCTTCCTCAAAACCACCATCGACTACTAACCCATAATTAGCATTATTTTTATCAGTAGGAGTCAATAGGAAAAACTGCTGCTTATGTGTTCTTCGTGATTCAGCAAGAGCAATAATTTGCCCAGCATTATTTATGTCATAAGCTCGGCTCAAGTGCCACTCGGTAGGTCTATTTTTCAACTTGTTGAGATTATGAATTTTGAAATTTTTCCAGATGTGAGCAAAGCTGGATCGAATGCCGTTAAAGTTAGAGTGAATGCCACTAACGTCACTAAAAGTTCCAACAATAACGCTATCATCGTTAATGTCTGCTGCAGTTGTGAAATGATGATCCTCTGCATTAAAACCGTCAGGAATGCCCAAATCAATCAATTCACCCTCTGGATAGGCCACAGTATTTGCCCAAAGGAATCCATGACTACGATAGTAACTTGGAGCAATGGAAGAGTCACTGTATTCTCCAACAACATCCCCATGACTGTTGACAGCTATTGCTACACCATCAGTCACATTGACTATTGATGGAACTAGACTGAGATTTTTAAAGTCACCATCTTCCAAACGAAAAGGCAATCGTTCACGATTACCTTCAATATTTTCAGAATAATAGCTTCCAACAACTACTGTTTTTCCATTAACAAAATTGATATCGAGGTTCTCAATATGTTCAAATTCTTTATTTATGTTTCCAGTCTCAATCGGTATAGCGATCCCATCACTATTCCACAGGGCAGCTCCTGCACCAATAATGTCTCCGGCTTCATTAATTTTACCCAAGTCAAAACCTATGGCATAGCGACTATAGAAATTTGAATCTAAAGTAAAGTTACTCCCTCCTTCCAACGTATTGAAGCCTTCAGCAAGATTCCATTGAAAACTAACAGAAGGCTCTTCTAAAGTAAAGTAAGAACCGATAACAGTACCATTGCTGTTAATTCCCGTAACAAAACCACCTTCACTATTATCAGGCAAAGGAATTTGAATGAGTGGCTCATCGAGTTGAGTATCCCAAAGTGCTAGTCGATAAGTATTGTCTTCCATTTTGTGAATGGCAGCAATATCACCAGCATCATTTAGTGCTGGGCTAGATGACCACAAAATTCGAACTCCATCAATATCTTCCGAAGTGTGGATAATACCGTCTTGTAAACTAAAGATTAAAATTCTATTGTTAGTTATATACTTACCAGATACCAATCCAGCACTATTCAATACTAGTCCACTTTTTTCCGTCGGATGTCCATCAATAAGTTCACCTGGTGGTGTGATTGGTTGAAGCTCATAATAAGGAATAGGTGTTGAATCGATGCGATCTTCTAATAGCAACCCTTCTTGAGCATTTGCAAGACAAGAAGAAGTAATAATTTCTAAAGCTAAACCGGCGACGATGTAGAATAATTTCATAAATAACTCACTTTGATTATTGACAACTATTTCACGAAAAATAGCTGCTCTATTGAAATATTAAGAGTCCCTAACAAACACATTTAATTAATTAAGTTTCATTACAATAATTATTGGTTTTTAAATAAAAGTCAATCTATATTTGTTGCTCGTTCTACGAACCAAACTTTAAGGCGTCCTTCTTTTTAAAAAAGAAAGATCTCTCCTTTATTTGATTCAATATTTTTTGTAGAGAGCTTAGGTCGGTATCAATAGATGTGCTAGAATTTTCCCCTAACTAATTGGTTAGGGTGATTCAAAGGATCATTTCGTTAGCGTTAAGATAATTGAACAATTATTAAAATTAAAGGTGTAATGAATAAGCAAAGAAAAGCAGTGGCATTAATTTCTGGAGGCCTGGACTCATTATTAGCCGCAAAAACAGTACAAGAACAAGGCATTCATGTTGAAGGGATTAATTTTTATACTGGGTTTTGTGTGGAAGGTCATACCCATGCCATTAGAAAAAAAGATAAGGACAAACCGAAAAGAAATAATGCTTTATGGTCGGCCGAGCAGTTAGGCATAAAATTACACATTGTCGATATTATAGAAGAATATAAAGATGTGTTAATTAACCCTAAACATGGTTACGGCGCAAACATGAACCCGTGCCTGGATTGCAAAATTTTTATGGTACATAAAGCTAAGGAATGGATTGAAGAAAATGACTTCGACTTTATTATTACTGGCGAGGTAATAGGACAACGCCCCATGTCACAAAGAAAAGATACCATGCCAGTTATCGCTACCGAGTCAGGTGCTGATGATTTATTGTTACGTCCATTATGTGCAAAAAATTTACCGATGACACTACCAGAAAGAGAAGGCTGGGTTGACAGAGAGAAGCTTTTTGATTTTAGTGGTCGAACCCGTAAACCTCAGATGCAATTGGCGAATGATTTCGGTTTTGAAGATTTTGCACAACCCGCAGGTGGATGCTGTTTTTTGACTGACAAAAGTTATTCAGATAAATTGGTTGATTTATGGACAGCGAGAGGTCGAAAAGAATATGACTTAGATGATGTGATGTTATTAAAAGTCGGAAGACATATTAGACCCAAAGATAATTTTAAAGTGATTGTTGCAAGAGAGGATGGCGAAGCTCGATTTATGGAAGGCTATAAAAAACAATTTATTAACATGAATTGTTCAAGCCATCGTGGCCCATTAGCCATTGTCGACGGGTCACCTAGTGAAGATGATTTAATCATAGCCGCTCAATTAACAGCACGCTATGGTCAAGGACGTGATGCTGAACATGTCGATGTGACTATAAGACAAAAAGATGGCGTGGAAAAAACTGTTGAAGTAAAGCCATTAAAAGCTGATGAAATACCTCAGCAATGGTTTGTATAATGGCTAAAGAAACCCTAAACGCAAAAAGATTATTGTGTCCTTTGCCAGTAATACGAACTCAGGATAAAGTTAAAACAATGACGACAGGTGATATTTTAGAAGTTGTTTGTACCGACCCTGGGGTAATGCAAGATATTCCTGCCTGGTGCAGAATCAATGGTCATAAAGTGATTGAGACACACTCAGGAGAAATGGAATACACCATTACTTTAGAGGTGGGTTAAGTGGCAGATATTTATG
>JAZGEM010000077.1:0-2060 GCA_036478745.1 Cocleimonas sp. | reverse complement strand
CAGGCGAAGATATTTATGCGCTAAGCCAGAAAAAAGGTGGCTATAACTGTGAAGATGTTCAAGGGGTTAGTAATACCTTAGCTAAACACGTTGGGGATTTTGTTCTAAGTGCTGGTGTAGCTAAGTTCGACGGGTTTACTAAAAAGTTTAAGTTTAATCGTAATAAGAAAGACCCCAAAGATATTTATAAAGGCTGTAAAGGTACAGTTACCTTTGGAGGCAAAAAGCTTAATATCCCAAAATGTGCAAAAGGAAAAGGAACGTGGGGCAACAAGAAAAACAAAGGGAAACAAGGTGACTCTCTTTGGATACCTGCGAAGGGTACGCCTCTTGCAAAAGCACTAAAAAAATATGGTAAAAAAGGCGTGAAATTCAATAATGGTTATCCTGTTTTTGAACCTTTTGCGTACACACAGAATGGAGTGAAGGCTGTTATGGATATTGGGTATTTCAATAATCCAGAAAACCAGAAAGATGATATGGATCGTGCCGCAGAACAGTATAAACAAAAATTAAAAGCAAAAGGAGTCCTCAATGCAGACAACTGGCCTTGGCCTCCGACAAATTCGAAAGGCAATGCTCCTGCTGGGTGGAACTGGCATCACCATCAGAATGGCAAGACCATGATACTGGTATCGGAAGAGATCCATTTATCAAGTAAGGGGGGGGTACGTCACTGTGGTGGTATTCACTGTCTATAATTGGAGCATGGTAAATGTTTGATAAAATCCAAAGCAAAGCGTTTCAGAAGTTAAATAAATTACTTCCTGATTTGAAGATAGGTGAAGGTATCCGCCTTGGAGGTATTTATTGTAGTGGCTCATGTAAAATCGATGGTAGGCATCTTTCATTTTATGCACGATCGGTATCTGAAGAGTTTGAAGAAAGTCTGGAGTTGGGATTGCAAGTGTTTCAAAACTTAGATAAGTACACTAACAAAGCACAAAATAAGATATGTGAAGATCTCTTGCCTGCATACTTAGAGAACAGAGTTGATGATGAGCCAGAATTAACTCAGGAAGAGTTTAAAAAAAATCTCACTTTGTCAAGCATAGGCATATATAGCGGAAAAGTTGTGAGCATAGGTTTTAGTGATAATGGAATGTTTGGTGGCCATGAACTTGATGCTAACTCATTAGATAAAGGAGAAACTTTTACGGAAACTCAATAAAAGGGATAATATGTTCGATGAAAAGAAAAGTAAGGCATTTCAGAAATCAAAGGGGTCAGACTCGATTGATAATTAAAACAATGGCTTAGCCTTTATAAAACAACCGTTTATATAATACACACCCCCCTAGTTTTTATACTTTTTAGACGGTTCACTTATCCCAAAAATAGTAAAAACTAGGGGGGTGTATATTAAAATAAGGTGTTTAATGACTTTACTTAGCAACGCCTCTCATAGCCTTACCAATCTGAGCTTTACGGACGAAGCTATCAATGACAAGGATGAGAGCTTGTTGTTCATTGTCGGGCAATTGATCTACTTGATGATAGAGATTCATTAACTCATTGTTGTGAATCATAGGTTCTGAAATATTCTCCGTTCTGCCTGCCAGTTCATCTAAACTAATCTGTAAAATATCAGCAATCTTAATCACGGTCTCAAGCTGTGGTGTGGCTGTGCCTCGTTCCCAGCGGTTATAGACTCTTGGGTCTACCTCTAATAACTCAGCTAATCGTGTTTGCGTCATGTTACGCGAAGATCGTAATAATTTTAGTCGCTCAGAAAAACCAGACATGGTAAGCACTCGAATCCAAAGTTGATGAGTGTTCATTGTAATGCCTCTATTTTTAAGTCTTGCCATAACTCTACTATATAGTCTATATTAAGAACAATCAAGATGTCTATTGACGAGGTTTGGTGAAAACATGGCACGATTTAGCGATAAAGAACTAGAACACTTAAAAACTAATACTTCTCTTTTACGATTGGCAGAAAGCCAAGGCTACGAGCTGAAGAAAGAAGGCAAAGACTACGTGATGTGTTGCCCCTTCCATGATGACAAAACACCGTCTTTAAAAATCACCCCAAGTAAAAACCTATTCCACTGCTT
>JAZGEM010000076.1:0-39285 GCA_036478745.1 Cocleimonas sp. | reverse complement strand
GTTATATTCGTGAAGCGCTTTATATGGGAGCACTTAGTGCTACGCGCTATGACCCGAATATTCGAGCATTCTATCTACATCTCATTGAAGATAATGGACTCAAAAAAATACAAGCTGTATGTGCAGTGATGCGTAAACTCTTATTAGCAATGCATGGCATGTTATCTGATGATAAACCCTTTGATGGACAACGTTTTTATTCTCTTACAGATACAGGTACTAATTAATTAATCTTATTGAGAGGGTGTTTTTTTGCTTGACCTTGAACAGAGTATCTTTTTGCAAGATTGTTCCTTTGTTTTTTATCAATAAATTACATATTGGCTCTAAGCTCGTTCTTGTATTGGTGCTAATAATTTAAACAATATGTTCTATATTTTATAGATTCCTTTCGATATAACTTAATAAAACTGAATTTTAAACTGCACTTGGAGATAAACATGTCAAATAAGATTCTTGTTGCTTTAGATGGAAGTGAAGGTGGTAAGCGAGCGACTACAATTGCTGCTGAACACGCAAAATCGACAAATTCTGATTTAATTCTAATTTATGTTATTGATTGGTCACCTTATAGTTTTAATACTCCAGAAGAAAATGAAGAACGACACAAAAGGAGAGAATCTGAGATTCAACGAGCAAATGACTCGGTCTTACAACCTGAAGCCACAGTATTAAGAGAGAGCGGGCTAAATGTAGAGACTATCGTAAGGCACGGAAATATTGCTGAAACTATCATTCGTATTGCGGACAAGAACAAAGTATCACAAATTTACTTAGGGAAATTAGGTGAGTCAAAGTTTCGTTCTATGCTTTTTGGTAGCGTGACTGCTGCACTAATACAGACATCATCTGTCCCTGTCACAGTTGTACCTTAAAAACTCACAGAATATCCACGAGAAAGCAACAACTTAGGCTCTACAAAAAGTGTTGTATTAATAACAAAAGGAGAACCAAGGGATGAGAGATTTACTTGCTAAGATTTTTATTATCAGTGTTCTGTTGGTGGGTCTATCACCAATGTATGCAGCCGCGCCGTCGTCGGACACAAAAACAGCTGGAGATTGGATACAAGGAATTGAAAATCCAAACCTAGGATACAGAGGTTGGATTCATGGTATTTCTGTACCGGTAAAGTCTGAAACAGAGAATTCTGGAATAGACGCCACAATTAATGATATCACAGCACCCATTGCAGCTTTTGTAGGCAAAGTCGTGTTTTTCAAAGTTTCATTTTTTGGAGCCCAATTACCCCTTGTTGTACTATGGTTAGTTATCGGTGCAGTATTCTTTACATTCTATTTAGGCTTTATCAATATTCGTGGTTTTAAGCATGCAATTCAGTTAGTTAAAGGTGATTTCACTGATCCAGACTCACACACAAGTGGGGAGGTTTCTCACTTCCAAGCCCTAGCAACAGCCGTTTCAGGTACTGTTGGTATCGGTAATATTGGTGGTGTAGCTGTTGCCGTTACCATCGGTGGTGCGGGAGCCACATTCTGGATGATCATGGCCGGTTTTCTAGGTATGTCCACTAAATTTGTTGAATGTACTCTCGGTGTAAAATACCGAAAAGAGTTTGACGATGGTCATGTTTCAGGTGGTCCAATGTACTATTTGAGACAAGGATTTGCAGACCGTGGAATGGCGGGCTTTGGCAAGTTTATGGGGACTTTCTATGCTATCGGTATTTTTATCGGCGCATTAGGAATAGGCAATATGTTTCAATCCAATCAAGCTTACGTACAGCTAAATACTGTAGCTAATGGTGGGTTAGATGGCTATGGCTGGTTAATTGGTCTTATTCAGGCTGTAGTGGTATTTGCAGTTATCATTGGCGGTATTAAATCCATTGCTAAAGTAACTGAAAAAATCGTACCATTTATGGCTATATTCTACTGTCTATTTGCCATTGTTGTTATTTTGATGAACTACACAGCAATACCTCAAGCAATCTCAAATATAATTGAGGGTGCATTTACGGCTAATGGCGTAGCTGGCGGTGCAATAGGTGCTCTAATTATTGGTTTCCAACGAGCTGTATTTTCAAATGAAGCAGGAATTGGATCTGCGTCAATTGCTCACTCAGCAGTTAAAACAAATGAACCTGTTACTGAGGGATTCGTATCTTTACTAGAACCATTTATCGACACCATTATTATTTGTACAATAACCGCATTAGTAATCGGTACAGCACAGGTCGCAGATCCTAATTTTGCTGGAGATGCTCAGGGAGTAGCAATGACCTCAGCTGCCTTTGAACGCGAGTTTTCTTGGTTCCCATACCCATTGGCATTTGCTGCCGTATTATTTGCTTTTTCAACGATGGTTTCCTGGTCCTATTATGGATTGAAAGGATGGACTTACTTGTTTGGTGAGAGCACTCTAGGACAAACTATATATAAAATCATCTTCTGTGCCTTTGTTGCATTAGGTTGTGTTGTCCAACTTGGTCCAATTTTAGATATATCTGATGCGCTCGTATTCTTGATTGCAGTACCAAATATTCTTGGCTTATATTTCCTAGCACCCATTGTTAAGAAAGAACTGGATTCTTATTTCGCTAGGGTAAAATCTGGTGAAATTAAGAAGTATAAGTAGTACTAGTACTTAAATTATCTACTCCTGAGTAAGATAAAGTAAAAAGAGGAGTAGATGATTTTAAACGTTAGGGTTCAATTTCTTGATGTTGACTTGAGCCTGTAAATTAAATTATGGCACCCCCACCTTTTTTTGAAGATTGTCTGAAGGGGGTTTGTTTTTTTTATCATGCAATTCATTTACACTACTAGTTAGTAATAAATATTGATAGTCAAGGTTCCTCAAACTCGTTTTAGCATCTCTCGAACCCAAGAATATTCAGGGATTGACTAATCACTATCACTTGCCACTTTTGTTAGATTTCACAGCCACATTATTTCGAATATAAACAGGCTGCGCATCTTCTATTGCTACTGTTTTATTATTTTTGTATAAATCTAAAGCTAAGCGTGCAATATATTCCGCTCGTGGTAATTGTCCATTCATAATCATCAACGCGTCAGGTTGTGGTTCTTCATCAGAGAATAGATCATCATAGTATTCATCCCAAGCTGAGCCGACCCCGATGTGTGTTGTATCGGTAAGCACACTTAACATCTCTTGTGCCTTACTTACTTTTTCATCTTTTATTGCATGGACTTTTGAATCAGTTAGTTTAAATACTCCCCAATAGACCTCACTCATTCGCGCATCTAGTGCTGCTATTACGGTTTTATCTTCACCTTTTTCTAAAAAGGCTTGGTATGCCAAAGCTTGCAATGTTGAAACGGGTATCATTGGTTTATCAATAGACAAAGCGATTCCCTGTGCTACTCCTGCAGCTATACGCAAACCGGTAAAAGCACCAGGACCACGTCCAAAAGCAATGGCATTTACATCTGAAAGGTCAAGACTGCCCTCTTCCAATATTTCATCCAACATTGGCAAGATTAATTGAGTGTGTTCTCTAGGTGCTAGTTGAAAACGAGTGTGAAGCTTATACTCTATTCCATTATCTATAAGTAATGCTGCTGAGCAGGCTTCAGTTGCTGTTTCAATTGCAAGTATGTTAGCCATTGACTTATCCTTTTGGTGTCGTAGACTTTGATTTTTTGGGAGGTATTTGCTCTTTTTTTGATTTTGCATTTTTAATTATATCAAAAAATCGTTCTACAACGTCCTGCTTGCTGGTTCTAGGTACACGTGGCAAACTATTTAAAAAAGTTATTCCATAAGATTTTGTGCGTAAACGTGGGTCACAAATCATCAGCACACCTTTATCCATGCTATCACGAATCAATCGTCCCACACCTTGCTTTAAGGAGATCACAGCTTGCGGTAATTGGTACTCTCCAAAAGGATTTCCGCCACTTTCACGGATGGATTTAATTCGAGCTTCCAATACAGGGTCACCTGGTGATGCAAAAGGTAGTTTATCTATAATTACGCAGCTTAAGGCTTCACCTCTAACATCAACTCCTTCCCAAAAACTACTGGTACCCATCAAAACTGCATTACCTAGTTTTCTGAATTTTTTAATCATATCTGCTTGTGATGATTCACCCTGAACTAAAATGGGATATTCTATTTCATCAGCGAGTAATTCTGCAGCTTCATTTAAAGCACGATAACTGGTAAATAACATAAAAGTACGCCCTTCACTTGCCTCTATGACGGGTACAGATGCATCTACTAAAGCAGAAACATAATCTACATCCTGTGGTTCTGGCATATCAGGAGGAGCGTACAACAAAGCATTATGCCAATAATCAAAGGGGCTATCGAGTAATAGCTCTTTGGGTGATTCCATCCCAATTCGCTTGGTAAAGTGATCAAAAGACTGACCAACTGCCAAGGTTGCTGATGTTAAAACCCATGCACAGGGCCAGCTCTCTAGATGCCTCTTGAAAGTCTCTGCAATATCTAGTGGTGTTGATATTAATGAAAATGATCGAGTATAGGTTTCATACCATTGAACTGAACCCGCTTTGGGGTGATTAAGATTGTATAGCTTTAAGCCTTGTTGTTGCATTCTTTCATAACAAGACTCCAGCCCTTTGCTTCTTTCTGCTGCAATTTTTAATTGTATTTGTAAATCATCCAGAATAGTTTCTAAATGGCTTATTTCTTTTTTAATCGCTGGCTTTTCTTGTATTTTATAAAATGGTTCACGCAAACCTGGTTTATCCATCGCCAGTCTCAGATCCAGAACACATTTCTCTAATGCACCCAATAACTCACGCAATTCCTTCATATCAGCAGCACCACTAAGTGCTTCACCTAAGGTATCACGCCCAAGTTCTAATAATTGACGACTGCTTAATACGTCACTAAAGAACGTCGATGCTATTTCGGGTATCTGATGTGCTTCATCAAGAATTACTGCATTTGCACTCGGTAACAACTCACCAAAACCTTCTTCCTTTAGTGCTAAATCTGCAAAAAATAGATGATGATTTACAACAACAACATCTGCTTCTTGCGCTTCTCGACGAGCCTTAACCACAAAACAAGTGTCATAATCTTCACAGTCAGAGCCAAGACAGTTATCTGCTGTTGATGTGGCATGTTGCCAGATTTCTGCATCACTAGGAACACTACTAAGTTCGGAAATGTCACCAGAAAATGTGATGATTTGCCAATCTGCAATACGTTGTAAATAAGATAATGAACGCCTGTCATCAAAGATACCTTCACTTTGTGCTCGCCTTAAACGGTAACTACAAAGATAGTTCGCGCGACCTTTTAACAATGCAATTTTAGTATCTGTTTTTAGTGCATTCTTTACTAGAGGTAAGTCTTTGCGAAAGAGTTGATCTTGTAATGTCTTAGTTCCCGTTGAGACAATGACTCGACCACCCGATGCTATAGCAGGTACAAGATAAGCGAATGTTTTACCAACACCAGTACCAGCTTCTATTACAACAGCGGAGTGATTTTTAATCGCATCACCGACAGCATGAACCATTTGTTGTTGCTGTTCACGTACCTGAAATCCTGGTATTACAGAAGCTAGTGGCCCATCATCACCCAATAATGTATCCCAATCTGTTTCTTGATCAATTGAAGCCATTGGAGAATTATGGTGCAATTCTTGAATAATTAATGGCTTCTTTAACCACGATCATATCGCCCGCTTTCTCACCCGCTTTTTTGATTAATTCCCAATTTTTGGCGATGAAATTATCATCATTACTATAGCGTATCGACTTCTTCGCCATACTGATTGATTGTTGGAACTCTGATTGTTCAAAATGTGAAATTGCAAGTATGTTCCATAACATTGAGTTCTCGGGTTCTATCCTTAAGCCTCGTTCAAGGCTACTTATTGCTGAACGCGTATTACCTATTGCAATATTAGCGCGAGCTTGTGCCATTAAAGACTTCACTGCTGGAGAACTGTCTGTATCTGCTATCACTGTTCCTTTATTAATGCTTGTAGAAGATATAGAACTATTATTTGGAATTGAAGCATAGGGATCGATGATGACCTGCTCTTTTTTTATGACTTCTGTTTTAAGTAATTCATTAACAGCATGTTGCTCTTCTTTAGTGATAACCGATTGAACACTAGCTCCAGGACTATAACGTTTAACGACTGCCATTTTAATCACCTTTTTAGGTGGAATATTTGGACGTGCAACTTTTGGGGTTTTTATTTCAGGTATAGTTGGCAAATTTCGGGCATCCGATTGAACAACATTTGAACTAGAACAGGCCGACAAAGACATGATAAAAACGATTAAACTAAAAATAAAAGTGAATTTTAATTGATGCATTTAACGCTCCATTAATTTATCTATCCAACCAGCATCATCTTTTGGCTTGGTTGTTTTTCTGATTGTTTTCGTTGTTTTATTCTGATTATTAGCAGACCATTTTATTGAATCTTTTTTAGTAGGTTTTGTAGTATTTACAGAATTCATTGTATTATTATAGTCAGTAGTAGAAACAGATTTTTGTTCCCAGACAGCTGATCCCATTGAAGCTACGGGAGATCCATTTTCATCATAAAAAATCTGTGGTTTACATTCACTCATTTCTTCTGGTTCAGTTCCAACCATGAAAGGTACGGTTGCGGATTCACTGCATACAGGGTTGTAAAGTAAGCCTGTTATTTTATCCACTTTATAAAACTTTATAGATTTAGGCTTAACAGGCTTAAATGGTTTTGTCGGGATTTGTTTAAACAGATCCGCCCAAACTCGTAGCGCACCAGCAGCACCTGTAAATCCAGTTGGTTTGTTATCATCACGCCCCACCCAAACAGATGCAACATGTTGCCCTGTAAAACCTGCAAACCAGCTGTCTACATTCTTATTGGTTGTGCCCGTTTTTCCTGCTGCATTTTTCCATGCAGGTAAAGCATAGTTTAGGTACTTCGCCGTACCCTCTTTTGTGACTTTATTCATCGCATAAGATAATAAATAAACTGACTCTTCAGGCATCACCTGTTTTACAGCAAGTTGATAACGATTTAGCGTTTTCCCATAAGAATTCATCACGCTTCTTATCGCCTTTAGCGGTGTATATGAACCACCTGCTGCGACTGTTTGATAAAGTTGCTGAACTTCCATTGGGGTAAGCTGTATTGCACCTAATAGTAAGGATGGGTTACTTTGAATTTCCCTATTATGCCCAAGATTATAGAGTGTTTTTATCACATGTTCTAAACCATGCGTAATACCGATACGCACGGTTGGTGTATTTAGTGATTTAACCAGCCCTTGTTCAAAAGGGACAACACCTATGTCTTTACCACTATAATTTTTTGGCTTCCAAGTTTTATTTTTAGACAGACGTACCGTAACAGGTCCTGCATCTACCGGCGTTGCTAAAGTATACTTACCTTCATTTAATGCTGATAAATAAACAAAGGGCTTGATTAATGACCCAATTTGTCGTTTCGCACTTAAAGCGCGATTATAACCCGCAAAACGAGCATCTCTACCGCCCACAACGGCTAACACTTCAGCCCCTTGCACACTACTTACCACCATAGCACCGTTCAACTTGTCTTTATCCATACGTTTTGATTTCTCTAATTTTTCAATACGGCTTTTTAATACATTTTCAGCTTGGATTTGGATAACAGGATCCATAGATGTAAAAATTAACAAGCCCTCTGAACTTAAGTCTTCTTCCTTGTAATCACGCTTTAGCTGTATTCGAACTAACTCAAGATAAGATGGAAAAGGACTAACACTGGGTGGGGCTACTTTGCTTACTCCCAAGGGGCGAGTTTTCAATTCAACGGCAAGCTTAGAATCCATTACCCCTTCTCTTGCCATAACATCAATAACTAAATTACGACGTTTCATAGCTGATTTAGGATGTAAGCGTGGATTATAAGCAGAAGGACCTTTCGCAATACCTATAAGTAATGCGACCTGTTCCGGGTGTAGTTCACCAATTGGTTTATTAAAATAAAATTGGGATGCTAAGCCAAAACCATGGATAGCTCTTTTTCCATTTTGCCCTAAATATATTTCATTCAAGTATGCCTCTAAAATCTCACTTTTTTCATAATGGTTTTCAAGTAACATTGCCATGATAGCTTCTCTGGCTTTTCGCTTATAACTTTTGGTATTACTTAAATAGAAGTTTTTCACCAACTGCTGAGTTAAAGTACTTGCACCCTGCACTCTTTTACCTGCTTCTGCATTGGCAATAATTGCACGGACAATCGATTTAGGATTTACACCAAAATGATCATTAAAGTGCTTATCTTCTACGGCAACTAAACCTTTTGCTAATAAAGGAGTGACTTCGTCCAACTTGATTAGAACACGGTCTTCATTATGTTGTGGATAGAAATTACCAATTAATACAGGTTCCAACCGCATCAGAGTTAAAGGCTCACTACTCTCAGTATTTTCTAGTTTAGCAATCTTGTCTTTTTTTATAGTAATTTGAATTCGCCTAGATATTTCTTGATCTTCAGCAAATTTAAATCCACGAGTCTGAATAGTGAAGGTATTTTTTTTCCTAGTAAACTGTCCTGTACCAACTAAATGCGTTACATAACTATAACCCAGTAACTGTAACTCCTTTTGAAGATCATCGCCTATCAGACTTTTGCCTTCATAAATTTCAAGTGGACGCGCAAAAACTCGTGCAGGAAGTGCCCAACGTTTTCCTTCAAACTGCTTTCTGACGAGATCATCTTGTTCAAGAACATAGGCGGCTGCAAAAACTGAGCCGATTACAATACCTACTAATACTGCTATTCTGGTAACTCGCCATAATCCACGCAAAATACTAAATATTGTAGAAAAAAACACGCCAACAAATGGTTTTTTAGGTTTATCTTCTGAGAGTTGTAATGGTTGCTCTTGATCATTATTCGAATGATCAATTGAATTGGATCTATTTGAAGATTGGTATTCTTCATTAGTATTTGTAGAAGGTTCTATATCAGTTGAATGTTCTTTGCCTGCTGAGGGCTCTCTATTTGCTGAGAGCTCTCTATTTGCTGAGGGCTCTTCATTATCTAAAGGCTCTTTACTAACCGTTGATTCAGTAACAATATCAGTTAATTCAGATAACTCTTCAGAATTTAATGGTTTGTCTTTTTTATCTGACAAGTGTTTCGCCCCAATTTATAAACGTAAAAAGACAGTGACTATAGTTAGTATATAAAGTTCTCCTCATTCTACAATAGATAAGCTAAATCCACACTTAGAAAAACGAATTTAGTACAAGTATTTCACTCTTCTAAATATGGATTCATATATAAAATAAACAGTAAATTTATTTGATTCAGCTTAGAGTTAACTTTAATTGATATAGTTCCAACAATGGTAACAAAAAAATGGCTTATAACTATGAGAAATACAACACTATACTTGTTTCTTTTATTCTTCACCGTATCGCTAACAGCTGGCTGTTCCCAAGTATCTCAGCATTCAAAAAATAATAGGGCAAACCAAAATCACCCGACTGTATCTTCACAGGCTTATAGACCACAAACTAAACTATCACCGCATAAAGATAAACAACAATTGACTCGGAATCGTATGGTAAAAATCGCAACTAGCACCATTGGAGCTCCTTATAAATGGGGTGGAAATAATCCTACTCAAGGTTTCGATTGTAGTGGTTTAATGAGTTATGTACATAAAAATGCACTAGGTATGAACATACCTCGAACAGCAGCTCAACAAAGAGACCAGAGCAGAACAATTAATTATGCTCAATTACAACCAGGAGACATGTTATTTTTTAAAACAGGTAAAAAATCTAATCATGTTGGCATATATATCGGTAACCGAAAATTTGTTCATGCTGCAACGGGAAGTCAACATGTAAAGGTAGCGACAATGGATTCAAAATATTGGTTTAAACGATTCGTTAAATTTGGAACATTTTTATAAATTTATACTAAACTCAACTGAGTTACTTTTACATTAGACATTGAAAATTCTAATATTAACCTTATTATAGATTATGTAGCTGTGATCAATAATACAACAAAAGGAGAAAATATGGGCTTACTAAGCTTTGCAAAAAATATTGGTAAAAATATTTTTGGGGGAAACGATGATGCTTCTGAAAAATTACAAGAGCATATTGAAGAAGACAACCCAGGTATAAGCAACTTAGAAATTGAAGTACACGATGGCGTAGCTACCATAAAAGGTGATACTGATGACCCCAGTGCATTAGAGAAAGTTATACTAATGGCGGGAAATGCAATGGGTATTGAAGAAGTCAGAGCAGAGGAAGTAACAGCACCAACACAAACAGTTGAAGTGCAGTACTACCAAATTCAAAAAGGCGATAGTCTTTGGAAAATTGCCAAAGAGTTTTATGGTAACGGCAATGACTACCCCAAAATTTTTGAAGCAAATAAAGAAGTTATTAAAGACCCTGACCTAATCTTCCCAGGTCAGCAAATTCGAATTCCAATGGATTAGTCTTTCTAATTCGACAATTCAACACATTTAAATAAAACACAAAGGAGTAATATTATGGATATGGGCGATCTTTTGAAAATGGGCGCATCTTCTTTCATGAAAAGTAAAATGAGCGGAAATGCTGGTAGTGGTCTAGATTTAGGCACATTAACTTCTGCTCTATCTGGCTTAACTGGCGGAAGCAATGATAATGGTGGTTTCGATATCGGATCATTACTTGGAAAAATGCAAGGCGGCGGCATGGCTGATATGGCACAATCTTGGCTTGGTGACGGTGACAATCAACCTATGGAAGATAGTCACGTGACCAATATGTTTGGCGCAGATAAAATTTCAGACTTTGCATCACAACTTGGCCTAAGCGAGTCAGAAGCGATTGGTGGATTACGCGATGCGATGCCACAAATGGTTGATAATGCAAGTAGCGGCGGATCTTTACTTGATTCTATCGGCGGAATCGGTGGCGCATTAAATATGGCAAAGGGTTTTCTTGGTAGATAACTAGAAAACTTCACTACATTTAAAAAAGTCACCGTAACGGTGGCTTTTTTATTGCTTAAAATTTAAGAGCTACCTGAGAATAATTAAGTTATGGCATTCTTTTTATAAGGATTTAAGATTTTTCCTAAAAACTACCTTACAATCCGTTAGCAGTTAACATTATTTAAAACTTAGGAGCTCCAATGCCAGCTTTACTTCCAAATGTAGACCCTGATGGTTTACTCGAATATTCAGTGGTTTATACCGACCGCGCACTTAATCATATGTCACAGTCTTTTCAGACTGTTATGAATGATATTTCCAGTACCTTAAAGGAAGTTTACAACGCCAAAGCCGTAATAGTTGTACCTGGTAGTGGAACCTTTGGTATGGAGTCCGTAGCACGTCAGTTTGCCACAGATGAAAAATGTTTAGTAATTCGCAATGGTTGGTTTAGTTTTCGTTGGACTCAAATTCTAGATACTGGAAAGATTGCTAGTGGTCATACAGTGATGATGGCAAAGCAGTTAGAAAATGAAGCTCAATCTCCTTTCGCTCCTGCAGCTATTGAGAATGTAGTAGCTACTATTAAAGCAGAGAAGCCAGCAGTGGTATTTGCTCCTCATGTAGAGACTTCTTCAGGGATGATTTTACCCGAAGACTATCTACAAGCAGTTGGTGATGCTGTGCATTCAGTTGGTGGAATTTTTGTATTGGATTGTATTGCTTCAGGAACAATCTGGGTAGATATGGAAGCTAACAATGTCGATGTACTAATCAGTGCTCCCCAAAAAGGCTGGAGCGGTCCACCCTGTGCAGGACTTGTGATGCTAAATGATACTGCACTCTCTAAAATGGAAGCAACTGAAAGCACTAGCTTTGCAATGAATCTAAAACAGTGGCATACCATTATGCAAGCCTATGAAGGTGGAGCCCACGCCTATCATGCAACCATGCCAACTGATGCACTAAGGCAGTTTAGAGATATCATGCTTGAAACTAAAGAATATGGTTTTGCTAAAGTAAAACAAAATCAGCAAGATCAAGGTGATAAAGTCCGCGCCCTACTTGCTAGCAAAGGCATTAAAAGTGTTGCAGCACCTGGGTTTGAAGCACCTGGCGTGGTCGTAAGTTACACCCAAGATGTGGGTATGCAAACTGGGAAGAAGTTTGGTGAGATTGGCATGCAAATTGCTGCAGGTGTACCATTGCAATGTGATGAACGTGATGACTACCAAACATTTAGACTTGGCTTATTTGGTCTAGATAAGCTACAAAACATTGACCGTACTGTTGCAAGTTTAGATGAAGCTTTACAAGAAGTGTTGTAGCTTTTTATTTTATAATTTTCATACGGCTCTGATCTTATATTGAGTCGTATGAAAATGCGCCTAATTCGACACAAATAAAAACTTATATCGCGGTGGGTTAAAAATGCTTCAGTTATATTACTACCCAAAAAATGCAAGCCTAGCCCCTCATCTAGTGTTAGAACACCTTAATAAAAATTTTGAATTACTTCTAGTTGACAGGGATAACCAACAGCAAAAATCACCAGCGTACCTCGCTCTGAACCCTGCTGGGAGGATACCGACATTAATTCATGATGATCTTGTGATTTTTGAAAGCTCAGCTATTTGTTTGTATCTTTGTGAACAGCATCCAGAGTCCACATTAATACCAAAGCTCGGTGAACAAGATCGTGCTCATTTCTATCAGTGGTTAATGTACCTAAATAACACCGTTCAAAGTGAATTTTTGGTTTATTTCTACCCTGAAAAATACACAATGGAAAAAGGCTGCGAAGCATCAATTATAGAATCACAAGAAATCCGCTTAATGGCAATGTTTGATTTACTGGATAAAAAGTTGAATGGAGAATCATTCCTAGTGGGAAACCAGATAACAGTATGTGACTATTTTTTATTAATGGTATCTATCTGGGGTAGAAACCTACCTAAACCAGCACTGAGTTATCAAAATCTTGGTCCGTACTTAGAGAACCTTGCTAAGCAAAAAGTGGTAAGAAAAGTTTTTCAAAGAGAAAAAATATCACTAACGGGTTAGTCCATTTATGTCCCATAATTTATATCAATAAATCAATAAGAGTCATTTTGTTGACCTATATCTATAGTATTAACTGAAATAACGCCTATATTTAAGATAAAGAAAGTCTTTATCATCTTTTAGATTGTACTGAGACTTACTAAATTTTAAGAACATATATAGGAGCTAAGCCATGGATACTAAATCCGTTCATAATAAGCTTCAAGAAGCTTATAAAAGCATGTTAGAGCATGTAGAAGAATTAGTCGATAAAGACAAAAAGCCGCTTAAAGAGGCATTTTCAGAGGCCGAAGAAAAACTCAGTGAATGGCGTGAATTAAGTCGTGAAGAGATCGATCATATCAGTGATGAACTAAAATCAAATCTATCCGAATGGGGCGAAACCACCCATCGACTCAATCAAAGCCTTAAAGAAACACTTTCGTTTGATGCCTCATATATTGCTAGTAATGTCTGGAGTAAACTCTCGAAGGTTGCTGATCAAACTAGGCTGGAGTTGTCAGAGCTTGGTGAAACGTTACAACACAATATGACAACAGACGCATCAAACCTATCTGATCAACAACAAATTTGGATGGATGATACAACGTATTGGCATGAACATTATGATCAATCATTAAAACAACTAGATGAACTAAGAGTTGGTGTTCGTAAGCAAATGCGCTCAATAAATAGATATAGTAAAACAATTAGTACAAAACAGTCTGATGAGCAACAAAGTCACAATAGATTGTCGCAAATAAATAAAGAAATTACTTCTTCAATTGATAACCTGTATCAAAAATTACATGGAGATGACTGATGATTACTGAAATCCCCTTAAACGAACCCCATATCTATGCCTTTCAACTCAGCGGTAAGCTTGTTGAGGAAGATTACAAAATATTTCGCCCTAAGTTAGAACGGATACTTAAAAAAGAAAGTCCTCTTTCTTTATTGATTACACTCAAAGATTTTAAAGGCTGGAGTGCCAAAGCCGCATGGCAAGACCTAAAAATAGGCTTAGAGCATAATCAAGATTTTTTGCGTATTGCCATTGTAGGTGAAAGTCTACTTGAAAAAATCATTTCTGAGATTGGTGATCTTTTTATTAAATCTGAAGTAGAGCACTTTGATAGTGAAACAGATGCTTTAAGTTGGCTTAAGGAAGTGGAAAATCTTGCCGAAGGAAACGAATATATTGGCTACCGCCATATTCTAGTCGCTACAGATTTCTCAAAATATGCCAATGCAGCTTTAAAAAAAGCACTAGAGATTGCTAGACCATTTGAAGCAAAAGTGACTTTAATTCATGCTGCTGAAACCCTATCAACAGAACTCTATCCTGCAATAGGGGAACTAGCTGTTCCTGTGTTAGCAAATAATCCAGAGTTAAAAGAAAAACATCTAAACCGAATTAAAAAGCAATTAGATAAATACATAAAAGATTCAGAGTATGATGAAACCAAGATTAATACAGTGGTAATATCAGGTCATCCTGTGGATACATTGATTGAGTATGCTCGTAAAAACAATATTGATTTAATTGTCATTGGCTCACACGGAAGGCGTGGTCTAGCTAGGTTAATTGGCTCATCTGCCAATGGTATTATCAATCATGCACCCTGTGATGTTCTAACGGTAGTGTAAATCATATTGAAATTATTGATAATAATAATCGTATTTTTTCTGTAAATTGATAGTAAACTTCCAGACTTCATTATATGACAGCCCGCTTTTCTCTGGAATAATGATTTTCAGATAAAGGTCTGCTTTATGTTTTTCTTTGAGTATTGCTAATGCTCGTTCTAACTGCTTTTGTGTTAGCTGTTGATAAGAAACATTAGAACTGGGTTTAAAATTTATTATTCTTCTAGATCCTACTTTTTTGTAACGAATGCTTACTACAAACTTACCTTTAGAAGAACGCTCAGGACGTAATAGTTTTTGATATTTATTATCAAGTGTATCGAGTTCACCTTGTAGACTTCTCAACTGTGTTTCACCTGAAGACCGTAATTGCTGTAAAGAAGCAATCGTATTAACTTTGTCTTCTAATTGTTGCTTAGTTTGACTAACACTCAACTCTAATGACGATAGTTTTTGTTGCTTTGCATTGAGTACTTCTTTGACAGTTTTTAAAGCTAACAAAAACTCTTCTTTAGTTTCTTCAAAGTTGCTACTTTCACCCTGTAGCTCCGTTATTTTTTGTTCTAGCTTTTGGGTTTTGTTGGCTTCTTTTTCTAAACCTTTTTGTGTTTCATCATAATCAGTTTGTAGAAAAGCCAGTTGTTTATCTAACTCACTACGTTTAACTTGAAGCACCTTCGTTGTAGCATTGTTTTCCTTTACCGTATTTTCGAGCAGTACAATTTGCTCTTTTACTTTCTGATTCTCTTTTACCAATACTTGCTGAGCCTCTTGGCTCTTATTTTTAATCGTCACAATTTGCTGTTCAAGATTACTACGAGTTTCCTGCAGAGCTAGCGTTATTTTTTTACTATCTTCTGCTGCAACCTTTAGTTGCTCTATTTCTTTATTGTTTCTATCATTGTCTTGTTTTGATTCGGTTAATAAGCTTTCTAAAGTTTCAATTTTTTGACGTAAAATTTCTTGAGTACTTAAACCTTTATCAATTTTATTTTTTTGTGTTTGGCTTAATTGAGATAATTCATTCTTTTGTTTTAAGGTACTTTCTAAATCAGATTGAAGTGCAACTAACTTTGATTCTTTTTTCCCTAAAAGCTGCTCTTTTTCACTAAGTTTTTTCTGTGTAGTATCTAGGTTAATCTGTTCTTGCTGAAACTTTTCACTCAATGTAAGCAGCTTTTTATCCAATGACTCCAAAGTAGTTACTTTTTGAACTAGCTGTTGCTCCATCTCCGTTAGTTTTTCTTGGGCAGTCGTTAAATTGCTTTTCTTCGCCTTATATTCCGCATTTAACTCAAGTAACTTTGCTTCTAGCTGACTTAGCTTTGACTCAAGATTTAGATTTTTTTCTTGACGGGTATCTGCTAAGGACGTTGCAACTTCCTGTGCTTCAATACTGGATTTTAACTCTGAAATTAATGTCCAGTTATTTAAAATCACGGCCACAGTGACCAGTAGAAATACCATCACAATAACCATCATAATGTCAGTAAATGACGGCCAAAAACCTTCCTCACTAACATTATGATTTTCTAGGTGTGTATTTCCACCAGGGTAACCGTAGTTCATATTTATCTCTAGCGCCCCTTATTTTCGATCAATCGCATTTTTTGTATTAATATCACTCTGGGTATCTGAGTAGTTTTCGGCTTGTAATAATGATGTTTTTTCAGTAGAAGTTATATTTGATTCAATATCATATTCAGGCTCAGAGAGATGAAAGCCTTTACGTATTAAGCCTTTAATATCATTAATATCATCGTGAATTCCTATTCTATTGATTTGTCCATGTAAATCATCCACCGCTAGTTTTAATTGATCACCTGCTTGGATAAACTTCTCTTCTACTGCAAGAATTTTATGTGCTGAGTCTTTTAACGCCAAGGTCAATTCTGCGACCTGTTGAACCATACCTTCTTCAGTATGTGAAATTTTAGGTATAAGATACATACTGGTTAAGTCTTCAACTTGAGTCAGTAATTGAATTCGCGCATCATTTAATCTTAAATAAAAGTAAGCAAAAACGAAAAAGCAGATAATAGCCGTAATTGTCGAACTTAATGCAGAAGACATCCCACTGATTATTGCCCCCATTTCTTTCACTCCTTCAGGAGAATTCAAAAGACCTGCCGCGCCAATTAAAGCCATCGATAATGAAACAACCGTACCAAACACACCCGCTAGAATTAAAGTGCTATGGACGAAGCGTATTACCGTTAGTCGAGAGTTTTCATAGGCGTTTGTGCTCGCTGCCATTGCTTCTTGATTGACCGGAGCACCTTGTTGAGAAACCCATTGCACACTATTAAAGCGCTGAACAGCGAGCGATGCTTTTACCAATCCTTCTGTTGGATTATCATGGTTTTGCCTTAACGAGCGAATCATCTTAAGCAACTGCATATGCTCATGAATATAACGAAACAACACCATAACGATGCGCAACAGACCAATAAAGAAAAATATAAAGATAATACCGTTGATGATCAAACCCGTTTTACTGATATCCCCCGATGTATAGATATTTACAATAGTATCTTTATAAAAAAGAATAAAAGCTGCCAAAGCAATAAGAAATACTACAACCTGAATTAAAGTACTTTTAGCACTATTTTTCCCAATATCCATTTTTGCCCCCATCCCTTACTCTTGTCTTCAAGACACTATAATGACACGCCACGCTGTTTTGCTCAAATATTAGTCGCATCATACTGCCCTATTCTATTAATCCAACCATGCCAATATTTCTTCTGGGTATTCAATAACACCATTCGCATTCCAAAGAACTGGCTCTTGAGAAGCATCGATATATCCATAGCTTGCTAGCAATGTCTGCATATTTGCACGATTTCCTGCTTCGATATCTCGTTGCGCATCACCAACATATATACATTCAGTCGCAAGACTTCCACATTCAGTAGCCGCTAAATAGAGAGGCTCTGGATGAGGCTTGCGCTTCGTTAACGTATCACCTGAAATAACCGTACAAGCACGCCTGTATAAATCAAGTTGTTGCAATAAAGGATCAGTAAGAAATCCAGGCTTATTAGTCACTATTCCCCAACTAATGTTGTTTTCTTCAAGAAAATGCAACACTTTATCCATGCCATTGAATAATTTTGTATCCACACAGAGTACTTTCTCGTATAAATGCAGGAATCGATCGCGACGACGTTCAAGTTCATCAACACTTTGTTGATCACCAAAACCGAGTTTGACCATTGCGATTGAGCCATGAGAAACAAAATCCCTACATTCTTCATTAGATAGAGGTGGTTTGTCTTCTTCTGCGAGTAGTAGGTTTAACGCATTAGTCATATCCGGAGCAGTGTCTAATAAGGTACCATCTAGATCAAAAAGGACAGTGGAAATTTTTGAACTGTTAACTAAGTTAGCCATCTAAAAAATCATATATTAAATAATTGAGGAAATTGTCTGTGAAACAGATTACTTTAGCAAACAAAAAATTAACACAACTAATTAAAACTGGACTTTTAGCACTACTATTTCTAAGCAGTAATGTATTTGCTTTTACCGATCTTGATGGAAAGAACGATTCTATATCAAACCATATAGGAAAAGATAAATGGACTATCGTAGAAATATGGGAAACGAATTGTCCAGCCTGTCGTATGCATATGCCGAGCATGGTTAAATTTGATGGCAAACTTAAAAACACCCGCATACTCGGAGTTTCTTTAGACAGTAAAAATGGGATAGATGATGTTGAAGATTTTATTGATGAATATGGAATCAAGTTTCCAACCATTATCACCAATTACATAGAAATGAATATCTGGATGGAGAAAAGCCTTGGTGAATCATTAGTAGGAACGCCAACTTTTATACTCTTTGACCCTTCTGGTAAATTAGTTGCTGCTCAACCTGGTATGCTCTCAACGGAGAGTATTGAAAAATTCATTCTACAAAACTCCAAGAAGGATAAAGTGGTTAAGGAATCAACAGAAAGCTAATAGTTATCTAACGTCCAGAGAACCCTTAATAAAAACCTGCTTATAACTTAATACTAGCTTTTTCAAAGAAAGCGTTAATACGCTTACACTAAGTAATATAAATAGCACCACGGCCAAAATAGCTTCAGTCCCTGAGAAATTTAGTTCAAATATGCTGATAGTTCCACTATCAGCTAAGTTTTTCATAAACCTGAAAACAATAGTTGGTACGGGTATAAGTAACAGTAAACTGAGTAACGATAATTTATAGTTGTTCATTGTTTTTATTTTCATATTTGAGAACTTAAGTAGAGAATAACCCTTCTACACAAAATAACAAAAATAAGCGACAAACGGAATATATAATAAGTTTAACTTTCAGGTAAAAACTTCTTCGTATATAATCATGTCAAGCCAAGGGGTGGTAGCAGTCCTACCTGAGAATCTGTTGATTAAACAGGAAACCCTTAGAACCTGATCTAGTTAGTACTAGCGTAGGAATAGGCAAAAGCTTAACTTCAATTTCTATTATATCAATTGATATACTCTGTAGTTTTGCATGTTGCTATTCCGTTTATTTGGAGAAAACATGCAAAACCCAATACACTTCTTACCTGTTCTTTTTACCTCGCTTTTGTTTACATCTCTTGCAGATGCTGACGTTATGCTTGAAGAAATAGAAGTCACCACAGATTTTCGTCCAATCACACTAGAGGATAGCACCGTTAGTGTTACTATCGTTTCAGAAGATGAATTAAAAAAACGTGGTGCTAACCATATCGAAGATGTTCTAAATACAGCACCCAATGTTAATATATCAAGTGGTGCATCACGCGCCCACTATTTCCAAATTCGTGGTATCGGCGAACGTAGTCAATTTCAAACCCCTATTAATCCTTCTGTAGGTTTATATGTCGATGGCATTGACTTTAGTCGCAGTGGCGCCTCTGCAACATTATTTGATATAGAGCAGGTAGAAGTTGTCCGTGGACCACAAGGTACTAAATATGGAGCTGGCGCATTAGCGGGTATTATCAATTTAAAATCAACAGAGCCCAGCAATGAACGCAAGGGACATATTGAAAGTACCATGGGTAATTTCGGAAGAAAAAGTCTGGGTATAGCGGTTGGTGGACCTCTTATAACAAACACTTTATTAGGTCGTATTTCTTTGCATTCAAATCAGTCAGATGGCTTTATCAATAATAAATTTTTGAGTCGTGATGACACCGCTGAGATTGATGAACTCACTGCAAGAGGACACCTGAAATGGTTAGCGAGTGATGATCTGAGTGTTGATCTACAATATCTACATCTCAACATTGATAATGGTTATGATGCTTTTACTTTTGATAATTCTCGCCATACCTTAAGTGACCAACCAGGGCGAGACTCACAAAAAACCAATGCTTTTTCTATCAAATCAGACTATAAAATAAACCCTGCTGTATCTTTAAAAACAAGTGCCAGCTATTCTGATTCTGATCTTGAATACAGTTATGATGAAGATTGGTCATTTGTCGGACAGTTCGATGACAGCCTATTTCCCTACTCTTCTTTTGATCAGTATTTACGAACTAGAAAAAACACAAGCTTTGAAGCGCAGTTACTTTCGGACGAAGAAGGTCGTATTTTTAATGATAAAACAGATTGGGTTGCGGGACTTTACTATTCTAAAAAATCAGAGGATTTACTCCGAAAATACACCTTTGCAGAAAGTGATTTCAAGAGTAAATACGATACCAAAAGCAGCGCAATATATGGTCAGTTAGATACCATCGTCACAGACAAACTAAATGTGATCACCGGTTTAAGAGCAGAACAATGGGATGCGAATTATAATGATTCAAACAATAATAAAATCAACACCGATGAACTTCTCTATGGTGGAAAACTCGGTCTTGAATACGACATTAATGACAATCATCTAGGGCATGCCAGCCTATCTCGTGGCTTTAAAGCTGGTGGTGTAAATGTGGATGGTTCTTTACCTAAAAACCTTCTCGACTTTGGTACCGAATATCTATGGAATTTTGAAGTGGGAGTAAATTCATCATTCTTTGATGATAAATTAAAAACTCGAGTATCAACCTTCTATGCAAAACGTAAAGATCAGCAGGTGAATAGCTCGATAGTGGTACAACGTGATGATGGAAGCACCGAGTTCACACCGTTCTTAGCAAATGCGGCTGCCGGTAATAACTACGGACTGGAAGCAGAACTAGACTGGCAGCTAACAGATAAATTGACATTTAAAACGTCACTGGGCTTATTAGAGGCAAAGTTTGATGAATATAAAGACCCTCAATCTGCAGCAAATGGCTTAAATTTAAATGGTAGAGATCAAGCGCATGCTCCTAATTACCAGTACAACTTAGGAGCAGAGTACGCATTCTCCTCTAACTTAAGCGCAGGCTTAAATGTAGAAGGCAAAGACGGCTTCTTTTTCTCAGATAGACACAGTGCCAAAGCAAAATCTTATTCACTATTAAATGCCAATGTAAGCTATAAACAAGGCGATTGGAAAGCGACTCTTTGGGCGAGAAATTTATTAGATAAAGATTTTGATGTCCGAGGTTTTGGTAGCTTTGGTAATAACCCAGGCAATGGTTATACAACTGAAACCTATACCCAAAAAGGTGAACCACGCACAGTAGGGCTAACACTCTCATATGACTTTTAGTTTAAGTTGAGGTCTCATAATAATTGATACGCCCCCGCCTTTATTTGAAGATTGCTACTTTAAGAACCTCTGATTAAGTCGATTAGAATTTAGTTTGCTAAAAATAATTGGACTAATCAGAGCAGTGCCAGAAGGCGATAAAGTATATCGTTACAACTTCGAAGGAGGTGTCGATGTAGGTTGAGACTTGCGCTATCTCCGCAAAAAAAAGACTCTAAGAAATGATCGTATAGATATTTAAATGGCACCCCCGTATTATTTAGAAGATTGTAATGGCATTTTTAGTCATGCTTAAGCTGTTACTACAAATCCTTAATACAAAGTAGATAAGAAATAAATAAGCTGTAAACCAATAAAAGCAAAAATACCCGCCAGAATATCATCAACCATAATGCCAAAACCACCATGGACTTGCTTGTCTAAAACAGAGATTGGCCAAGGTTTCCATATATCGAATAGACGAAATAATAAAAACCCAACGACTATCCAAATCCAACCTGCAGGTGCAGCTATCATGGTAACAAAATAGCCTGCAAATTCATCCCAGACAATCCCTGAATGATCATGTACACCCAACATTTCAGAGGATTTCCCACATATCCAAATACCAACGATAGAGACAATGGCTACTATCACTAGGTATAGAGTCAATGACCATGAAGTCATTAATAAATACAGTGGAATCGCAGCGAGTGTGCCAAATGTACCCGGGGCAAAAGGTGCCAAACCACTACCAAAACCAAAGGCTAAGAAGTGCACGGGATTTGTTAGGACTTTACGATTAAGCCCTTTGATTTTTGGATTTTTAGTTGTCATTGAAATGATTATAACCTGTTGCGTTTAACTCTTTTCCTGATTCATCAATAATCTTGCCACATTCATTTGTAATATGACCAATACAACTTACTTTGCTGTCCATTGTCTCTAAAAGCAACGCTTCCTTATCTTCTGGAACTGTAAATAATAATTCATAATCATCACCAGAGAAGGCGAGTTGTTGCGCCTGTTTCTTATCTAGTTTTTTTAATACGGGAGAAAATGGCAAAGCGGATAAATCCAAGTTTGCTCCCATTTTAGACGCCCTGAGAATATGTGATAAGTCCTGCAATAAACCATCAGAGATATCAATACAGGCACTTGCAAAAGTTTTAAGTTTTTTACTTTCACGTATTCGAGGCGTCGGAATATTTAGCTTCTTCTGGCAAAATACGGCATCGTCTTCAGAAAGTGATAGTTCACCTAGTATGTTCTGTAAACCTGCTGCTGCATCACCTAAGGTACCACTAACATAAATCTTGTCACCAAGCTTAGCGCCACTTCTTAAAAGTGCCCTTCCCTGATCCACAAAACCCATCACTTGAATGCTAATGCTTAAGGGGCCTCGTGTGGTATCGCCCCCTATTAAGAAACATTGGTGTTGCTGCGCCAATGACTTTAAACCTGCACTAAATTCTTCCAACCATACGGTATCTATCGTCGGTAAGGTCAGCGCTAAAGTAAACCATTTTGGCTCTGCTCCCATTGCTGCAAGATCACTTAAATTTACCGCTAAGGCTTTATGCCCAACCGCTCTTGGAGCCGTGCTTTTGGGAAAGTGTACACCTGAAATTAAGGTATCAATGGAGGTAACCAATTGTTTATCCTTGGGTAAATCAAGCACTGCAGCATCATCGCCAACTGCAATTAAAATATCATCAGGTTGATTATCCCAAGTAAAGTATTGATGAATAAGATTGAATTCATGCATACAAAGTATGCTAAGTTTTCTTAGATAGTACTTTTGGGATTCTTTTAGATATTTCTTTTTTTGTTACTTTCGGCGCTTTTTTAGGTGTTTCTTTTGGTGTTTCTTTTTGTACTTTCTTAGGAGCATTTGATGAAGCCACTTCATTAGGTCGAAGCTTATTCCCTACCTTGTCTAAAACGCCATTAACAAACTTATGCGCCTGATCAGCACCAAACTTTTTAGTCAGATTCACTGATTCATTCACAATCACTTTATACGGCACTTCTGGTTGATGCATTAATTCACAGGTTGCAAGGCGTAACACGGCTCTTTCAATCTGATCAAGGTGTTCGGCATCACGATCTAGAAAAGGTTTTAGCTCAGCATCAATAACGTCAGTTTTATTTATTGCACATTGAGTCAATGCCTGAAAAAATTCCAAGTCAGCCTTTAGCATGTCTTTTGACAAACTAATGTCTTCTTGCAAACCAAGGTAAATATCTTCGTAACTATTATCAGTCATTTGCCACTGATAAATAGCAATTAATGCCAACTTACGTGCAACACGACGCTCTGAAATATATTGTTGTTTCTTATCTACAGCCATTTTTAATTTATTTCTTAGTTATTTATTAAACTTATTTAATAATGAAACCATTTCAATCGCCGTTACAGCGGCTTCCGCACCTTTATTACCTGCTTTGGTACCAGCACGCTCTATCGCTTGCTCTATAGAATCGGTAGTTAGTATCCCATTGATTATTGGCATACCTGTATCCAGAGCAATTGTCGCTAAACCTTTTGCAGAGGCATCAGCAACAATATCAAAATGCGGTGTACTGCCACGAATGACAGCACCTAATGCAATCACAGAATCATATTTACCACTATTTGCCATCGCTTGAACCATAACAGGCAACTCAAAAGCACCCGGCACACGGATAATTTCAATCGACTTATCAGCAACACCATGACGCTGTAAGGCATCAACAGCACCATCGCAGAGACTTTCAACAATAAAAGAGTTAAAACGTGCTACTGCAATGCCAAATTTTGCTTTTCCAGCATTAAAATCGCCCGATATTTCTTTGATATTACTCATATTTATTCCCTCTTTATGTCTAACTTTATGTCTAACTTAATGTCCAACATATTCTACAATTTCTAAATCAAACCCTGCCAAACCATGGAGTGTCATTGGCGCACTCATGACACGCATTTTACGCACTCCAAGATCACTTAAAATCTGCGCGCCGATACCAAAGGTTTTAAGCTCTGATGGGGAACTATTTTCTTCTGGCTGTTGCTCATGATTTGAATCTAGCTCTTTTAAACGCTTAGAAGCATCAAGCTGTGTATTACCACGCAACACAACAATAACACCTTCGCCTTCTTCAGCAATCGTTTGCATGACACTACGTAATGGCCAACCACAGCCTTCTTCATTTAACGCTAAAACATCGCATAATGGGTCTTCTAAATGAACGCGTACCAATGAAGGTTTGTCCAAATTAATATCACCCTTAACTAAAGCCAAATGAGTCTGCTTACTGTTTTCATCTTTATAAGCAACCGCGTTAAACTCTCCAAACTCGGTATTCAATACCACTTCATGCTCACGTGTAATCGTTTTCTCTGTCTGCACACGATAACGAATTAAGTCTTCGATAGTACCTATTTTAAGGTCATGTTGCTTGGCAATTTTTTCCAGATCATCACGACGTGCCATGCTGCCGTCTTCATTAAGAATTTCAACAATCGCTGCCGCAGGCTCCAAACCTGCTAATCTTGCCAAGTCACAACCTGCCTCTGTATGACCTGCACGCGTTAAAACACCACCTGGCTGTGCCATTAATGGAAATATGTGGCCCGGTTGCACAATACTACTTTTATCGGCATCTGGAGCAACAGCCGCGCGTATCGTTAAAGAGCGATCATAGGCAGAAATTCCTGTGGTTACACCCGAAGATGCCTCAATAGACACCGTAAAGTTTGTTGCTAGCTCTTCCTGATTATCTTTCTCAGAAACCATCAAAGGCAGTTTTAACTGCTTACAACGTTCAGCTGTGATTGGCATACACACCAAACCGCGTCCATGCGTCGCCATAAAGTTAATATCTTCAGGGCGAACTTTGGAAGCTGCCATTAAGAAATCACCTTCGTTCTCACGATCTTCATCATCTACAATGATAACCATTTTACCTTCAGCAATATCTTCTAAAATGTCTTCTATTTTATTAAATTTCATCTATTTAAATTCTTTTAAAGCGAGTTTACTTAAACCCGTTTTGGGCTAAAAATGATTGTGTAATGTTTGATGTATCTAAAGCATTAGATGACGCCAATACGCCCCCTTGAATTAATCGTTCAAGGTAGCGTGCCACCACATCAACTTCTAAATTGATTTTCGAACCTGCTTGATATGCACCTATAATTGTTTCTTTAATTGTGTGAGGAACAATATTAATTTCAAAAAAAGAGCCATCCACTACATTGACCGTTAAACTAACGCCATCAATGGTAATCGAACCCTTAGCAGCAATATATTTTGCCAACTCATCTGACGCTTTTATCCTAAAACGTTCTGAACGTCCATCATTATGGCGAGATACGATTTCACCCATTCCATCCACATGACCGCTAACCATATGTCCACCAAGTCGTGTTTGTAGAGTAAGCGCTTTTTCTAAGTTTACGGAAGAACTTTTTCCTAAGTCACCTAAGGATGTTAGGGACAAAGTCTCACGAGATACATCAGCAGTAAAGCTTGTTTCAGTCAACACAACCGCCGTTAAACAAACACCATTTACAGCAATGCTGTCACCTAATTCAACATCGGACATGTCAAGCTTGCCAGTATTCACGACCAGCGTTATATCTCCATCATTAGCTTGGATATCAGAGATTTTACCGATTGCTTGAATAATGCCTGTGAACATAGATGATTTGTTGTACTAAAGGGCTACACATTATCCCTTAGTAGACACTATTTAGGAAGCCCTGATTCTAAATCAGAGAAGTTTGCTACAAAACCAATATTGATCTTGAATAATTACAATATAGTCACTAAAGCATCTGTATGCTCTGCCGCTTTTCGCCCTAGATCTGTTAGATAACCCCCATCTTTTTGGGTAATTAGACCTTTATCATGAAGTCTTGCAGCCGCTTCTATTATATTTGTTGATGCTTCGTGATGTATTTTGATTCCATCTTGCTCATTTTTTAGATTAAATTGTGCGAGCACATTAATTTCTTCCGTCAGTTTTGCATCAAAGGGCATATTGTTTCCTCAATATTTTAGGGATAGCTAAATACTAGCAGAGTTTTGATTATATATTTTGATCTATTCACAGTTTTTCAGTAGAACTAGTTTGATTTTCAGACAAATGGAAAACCATTAGTCTTGTGTTTATGTAAATGTCAGTAAAAGTAACTATAATCAAGCAAATTGATAAACCCAACTCCAACATTCATTACGGACTGAAAAAGCAACACAGGTAAATAACAATGAAAAAAATAATGACACTTGCTAGTCTTAGTACGCTTGCCCTATTTCTTACTTTGAATACACAGGCAGAAATCTATAAGTGGACAGATGCTAATGGCAATATTCATTACTCTGCTCACCCACCAGCAAAACAAAAAGTCAAATCTCAGGATATAGAAGACCGTATTCGTTCTGCAGCCGGAAAATATCGCGCCCCCGCTAAAACTGAAGGCTCTGATAGTGAAACAGGAAATAAATCAGAGTCAAAAGAGGAAGTGAAACTATCAGGTCCTGATCAAAAATTAATTAACTCGTGTAAAGGTCTACGCAAAAGCGAAGGTCAGTTACAGAAAAATTACAGAAATATCTGGGAAGATAATGACGGAAAGAAAACACTGCTTGATCAAAAACAAAGAAAAGAAAAAATTGAGCTAATCAGAAAACAAATTAAAGAATTCTGTGAAGGGATTGAAACTTAAAATCACCCATTCAATTAATTAAAAAATCCCGTGCTTATGTAAACATAACACGGGATTTTTTTGCGCTTTATCTTTTAATTCTACCCAGCACCTCTTCCTATATTTCTAGTCAGATACATCATCACAGCTAATATAACTAATAACAGTACCGTTCCTGCCATCAAGGCATAATCCTCTAGCTTTAATAAAGAATACAAAATCGAATAAAGACCTACCAATAACAAGCCGATTGTCCCTGTTCTCAATAGGTTTTTAATGGCTGCGAAGGCATACAAACTGATCATCACAATAATTATTGCAGCGGCTGAAATATAAGCATTAAAAAAGCCTGCATGCTCAGCCATTGATAACAGTGTTAGATAAAACATCGACAGAGCTAATCCAATCACACCGTATTGCACGATGTGTAACCGCCTACCGATTCCCAATTCAAAAATTAGAAATGTGATATAAGTTAATGTAAAAAACAGTACACCGTATTTTATTGATCGGGTGATTTTTGAGTAAAGTGATACAGAATCAAATAAATTCACCCCTGCACTAAACTCTTGTAAGTCAAAGTTTTGTGTTTCCAATGTCCATAATTGAGGATAATTTCTTGCTAAATGCGGTACTGACCAGTTTGCCTTAAAACCTTTATCAGTGACTTCATGTGCATCAGGAAGTACATTACCCTTAAAACTTGGATGTGGCCAATCAGATGTAACTTTTACATCGGTGGTCTTTCCAAAAGGACTAAAATAAAACCCCTGACTACCGTTTACATTAATCACTAATTGAAAAGGATATTTCTGATTTAGGCTACTGCCTTCTTCATTCTCATTATTATCAACACGCAAATCTAATGGTGCATGAAAGCCATTTTTAATGGTATTGACCACCTTTGTACCGGGTTCAAAATCAACTCTGTGTTGATTTGCCCAGTTTAAGCTGGAAACCTTATTGATCGCCTGTGTGTCAGAAATCCCAACCGCTAACCAAACACGATCCCAATGAATTTTATCGATATAATTTGATAAGTCATTAATTTTAGGGCGTAAAAAGTAACCATCAACCGTTAAATCTGCGGTATAAACCAGCGACTCATAAATATTCCGTTTACGTTTTTGACTTTTAATGTCCACATTGATATTTAAATCTTCAGGCAATACGATTGCGGTACGATGAGCATAGGTGGTTTTATTCACTTTGCGCTCGTTGCCATCCTTATCCGTCTTGGTCACTTCAGATACAAACTTCTCCGTATACGGAATAAATAATGCAGGTCCCTGCAATTTTTGGCGGTGGCCCCAAGTGCTAGCGATTTCACTTAAAACGGCACGGTAATTATTGCTTCGCTCACGGACAATATCACTCACCATTGACAAAGGTATGGTCATCACCCCAATCAAAATCGCGATGGTAATAAACCGAAAAATCAGTGAGTCACTAAGATGTTTTACATCTGCTAGATAAGACTTAATAACGTTTTGTTGCCCACCTTCTCTCCCACTTTCTTCTGTTTCAGTCACTTGAATCAAACCAATTTTACGTGCCATAAAAATGACAAAGAATAATAGACCGGCAAAAAGTGTAATTAAAAAGAAAAAACCAATTAACGTGCCGATAATATCCATAACTGTACCTCGTAATAAATAACAAGGATGATATTAATGACTTAAATTGGAGAAATAATGTTCATAAAATGATACTTTTATGCAGAAAATGTGCAGCGACTCATATGAACCTTATTAAGACCAATTATCAAAAAAAAGGGGGGGGTGCCTTATGACAAAAGCAGCGGTGTTATTTTCTATCAGAGTTCTCAACTGTAGAAGCTAGTTTTAACCTTGGTGTCCGCATAAACAAGTAGACCAGAATCACCATAATAGCGGATACAATCCAGTTCACAGTTTTAATACCAGAAATAAAAGAAACACATCTCCCTTCAATAAAAAAACAACTGAGTTCAACGAGTAGCAGTATCGCAAAAATGATAAATACAGCAACCAAAGAAAAAGCATATACCTTTCCAGCAAAGGTTATTTGAGCATGACAATAAGGGCATTCAAATACGTCAGGGGGTTTATGCCCTTTTTCTAAATCATCATCAAGTTTATCAACTAAGTCTTGGAGAGACTCGCTACAGTTTGGACATTTACTTACGTCTATTTTCATTGTTATTGAATTCGTTAAACTACCTTCACTATTGAAACGCCAAGAGTACACCAAAAACGACTGGCACCAAGAAAAAACCGATGATAATTTTAGGTGCTTCCTGACTAAAGATAATCAAGTAAATACTAGCGAGAGCCATTAAATATAAATAATACCTGACATCGCTTTAACAATTGAAACCGTTTCAGCAGCAAATATAGCTTTTTGTGAACGGTTAAAACCCTCAAACCAATCAACTGTCCCTGTAAAAACAAGTAAGTATAATATGCTGATAAAAATGCCTGAGGTTACTCTATAAATCATTAAAACTGAATACCTCTTAGAATTCCTTATTCTTTATCACTCATTGGTAAACCGATTATACTTTTCTGTTATCAAAGCTATCATATTGCACCCCCCCCTTTTTTACACAATTACTACTCCTCCGCTTCCTTAGAATATTAATATTCAGCTCAAAAACGTCAAATGGTAGCTCGCTATATAACCCGTGGTTCTGCTTCAAGTAAAACCCCAAACCGTTCCTCAACGGAAGTCATAATTTCTTGTGCCACAGCCCAAAGTTCAGCGCCCGTCGCATTACCATAATTTACCAGCACCAGCGCATGTTTATCAGATACTCCTGCATCACCTTTGCGATAGCCTTTCCAACCGCATTGATCAATTAACCACGCAGCCGAGGTTTTCATATCTCCCCCTTCTTGAACGTAACCCGGTATGGTTGGATTCCATTCTTTTAAATCTTGCCATTTTTCAATATTCAACACAGGGTTTTTAAAGAAGCTTCCTGCATTACCTATTTTTGCAGGGTCGGGTAATTTACTTTGGCGCAATTCAATTATGGCATTGCTGATTAGCTCGGCTGTTGGCTCTACGCCTTCCAGAATTTCTCGCACACCTGCATAGTCAATTTTCCAATTTGGCTTTTTAGGTAGGGCGAAAGTGACGGATGTAATGAGCAATTTATCCAAAGTCTGTGATTTGAAGAAGCTTTCACGATAGCCAAAATCACAGGCTGATTTTTGGTATTCAAGGACTTCAGCCGACTCTAAATCTACAGCTTGTAAGGAATGAAAGTGATCCGCTAGCTCTACGCCATAAGCACCTATGTTTTGAATCGGCGCTGCGCCGACGGTGCCCGGAATTAATGATAAATTCTCTAAGCCTGACATGCCCTGCTCAACCGTCCAACGTACAAAGTCATGCCAATTTTCTCCACCTGCCACGGATACATAGACGTGCTTATCATCTTCTTCTGCGATATCTTTTCCACTGAGACAGACTTTCGCAACGAGTCCTGCGTAGTCTTCTTTAAATAATAAATTGCTGCCACCACCGAGCAACAGCATGGGGACTTTATTGGTGTTTTTCCAATTAATGAGTCCTGCGATATCGTCCATATTATGGATTTCACTGTAAAACGTTGTGTTGACATCGACACCGAAGGTATTCAAGTTTTTTAATGCGCTATTTTTAAGTATTTCCATGGCGCACATTCTAGCAGAACGGTTATAATGCGCCCCTGTTTTTAATTTTCTGGAATAGATCATGTCATCTACAAACAAGCAAAGTATTAAAAAAGTCGTTCTCGCCTACTCAGGTGGTCTCGATACCTCAATTATTATCAAATGGCTAGAAGAAACCTATGGCTGTGAAGTCGTTACCTTTACCGCTGATGTTGGTCAAGGTGAAGAGGTCGAACCCGCGCGCGCAAAAGCCAAAGCTGCGGGAGTTAAAGAAATATATATTGATGATTTACGCGAAGAGTTTGTAAAAGACTACGTTTTCCCTATGTTCCGTGCCAATACAGTTTATGAAGGTGAGTACTTACTTGGTACATCTATTGCGCGTCCATTAATTTCTAAACGACTGATTGAAATTGCTAATGAAACCGGCGCTGATGCCATTTGTCACGGTGCAACTGGCAAAGGTAATGATCAGGTACGTTTTGAGCTAGGTGCATATGCGCTAAAACCAGGCGTTAAAATTATCGCTCCTTGGCGTGAGTGGGAATTAAGTTCCCGTGAATCTTTAATGGCATACGCTGAAAAACATGGCATTGAAATTGATTACCAAAAGCAAGGCAAAAAGTCACCCTATTCTATGGATGCCAACCTGCTGCATATTTCTTACGAAGGTGATATTTTAGAAGACCCTTGGAATGAAGCTGAAGATGATATGTGGCGTTGGTCGGTATCGCCTGAAGATGCACCCGATAAACCAACTTACATTGAGTTAACGTATAAAAATGGCGATCCCGTTGCATTAAATGGCAAAGAACTTAGCCCTGCAACCATGCTTGAAACCTTAAATACATTAGGTGGTGAGAATGGTGTAGGTCGTTTAGATATTGTTGAAAACCGTTACGTCGGCATGAAGTCTCGCGGCTGTTATGAAACACCCGGCGGAACGATTATGTTACAAGGTCATCGCTCTATGGAGTCACTAACTCTTGACCGTGAAGTAGCACACCTAAAAGATGCACTCATGCCAAAATATGCCGAGATGATTTACAATGGATACTGGTGGAGCCCTGAGCGTGAAATGATGCAGAAAATGATTGATGAATCACAACAATACGTCAACGGCACAGTACGTTTAAAACTCTATAAAGGTGCAGTAAGTTGTGTCGGTAGAAAATCAGATAACTCACTGTTTGATGAGGATATTGCAACCTTTGATGATGATGGCGGTGCTTATGATCAAAAAGATGCAGAAGGCTTTATTAAATTGAATGCTTTGCGTTTAAGAATTGCTTCGCAGAAAGGTCGAGATTTGCTTTAAGTTTTAAATATACACTTGCTAAATATGCAAAAACTGATCCCTTACACTACACACATCGACTATTCCTATAGAGTAGTCGATGTACTTTTTAGCTCTCTTTTTAGCTCCTAAGAACTTTAAAAGCAATGAATTCAAGAATCGAAAATCTAGAAATCCTCTCAATGGAGCAAGAAAACACCATTGAAACGCTTAACCGTGAAGTGCACAAACAGCAACAACAAATTCAGACACTTGAGATTCAGCTAAGATTTCTAAAAGAGAAAATTGATTCGATCAGCAAAGAAGAGCTTTTATCTCCTAATATTGAAGATGATGTTCCGCCACCGCATTATTAAACCAACTGCCAACACAAGCTCCTACAATCTTCAAATAAAGGGGGGGGTGCCCTTCGACTCAGTAGAACTGCTACGAATATCAGCTTCTAGTTTTCACTTCAAAATAGAAACCTTCACAACTAATGTCTAAGATAATTATAGGCATAAGCGGGGTTAGAGGCATTCCTCTGGAGCATTTAAAAAAACTCGCTAAGCAAACCTCCCTACCCTTATTAGACAGAAATATTCAACCTGAATATATTCTGCATTTAACGAGAGAATATCTTGAGTTACAAAAAGTCTCGTCTGAGAATAAAAATAAAAAAGTAAAAACTGACTCCATCCACATCGAATTTCTTCAAGGTAAAACTAGACACCGTCGTTTACAAGGTGGTGGCAAAGGTCAGGATATTGCTAAAGCCATCGGAATGCATAAGATCAACAATCCTACCGTACTCGATTTAACCACAGGCTTAGGTGGGGATGCTTTTGTGCTTGCCAGCTTAGGCTGTGACGTTACTATGTTGGAGCGTAATCCGATTGTTCATGCTTTACTTAATGATGCCTTACAACGCGCTAGTCTGAGTGCCGACCATGAAATGCAGGATATTCTGAGTAGGATGAATCTAAAAAATGAAGAGGCTATTAAATATATTTCTACGCTTGAAGGTTTACCCGATGTCATCTACCTCGACCCGATGTTTCCAACACGCACTAAATCCGCCCAGGTAAAAAAGGAAATGCAGTTTCTACATGATATCGTGGGCAAAGATGATGACTCAGAAAACTTGTTATTACTGGCACTTGAGAAAGCAACAAAACGCATTGTAGTAAAACGCCCACGATTGGCTGAGAAACTGACTGAAGAACTCGAACCTGCATTTGTTATAAGTGGAAAATCAACCCGTTATGATGTTTACTTGCCACTTTCTTAAACAAAAAAGTCTATTCCTTTATTTCAAAACTATCGTCTTAATAGATTTTCGTAAAGCTGGCTCATACTTTTTAAATTCTTCTAGTGTGGAATTTAAATTAAACACCAGCATCTGTCCCTTATAGCCTGTGATCAGCATGATATTGTAAACTTCTGAATCTATGGTGTTGGAGATAAATTCCAATTGCATCCATTTCTGCCCAGCAAGCTGTACCGTTTTATTTGATTTGAGAATGAAACCACCTACCACTTTTTTAAACGCAGTTTCAAATGCCTTACCTGTCGCTTCTATCTGACTTTGAGGTAAGTCTTTTGCTCTTAGATCAAATGCTATCGTGGTCTCTGTGCTATCACTGGTAAGTACATTCGCGGGAACATTTCCTCTTGGATATTTTATCTTGATATATTCGGGAGGCATCGGAACAAAGCTAGCAGGAGCATCAAAAGAGATACCACCATTATGCATTGACACAGTTTTAGCTTGAGCCATAAAGGTTAGGGCGAAGGCACAAAACAAAGCAACAAGTATTTTATTCATAATATATATTTAATTAATGAGGGATACCTAGCTTAACCTATGTAAAAAATGAAATAAAATATAATTCAATATATTTTGTTAAAAATGAGCTACTTACTTATTAATCCGATACTCCGCTGAACGAGCATGCGCAACTAACCCTTCACCATGAGCTAGCGTTGAAGCAATCTTACCCAACTCAGAAGCACCCTCGACAGAACAACCAATTAAAGAAGAACGTTTTTGAAAATCATACACACCTAACGGTGAAGAGAAACGCGCGGTTCTTGATGTGGGTAAAACATGATTAGGACCTGCACAATAATCACCCAATGCCTCTGCCGTGTAACGACCCATAAAGATAGCGCCTGCGTGGCGAACTTGTTTCGCAACCTCTTCGGCATTTTCAATCGAGAGTTCTAAATGCTCTGGTGCGATGTAGTTGGCAATTTTAATCGCTTCATCCATATCCTTTACCAGAATAGTCGCTCCCCTGCTTTGAAGTGACTCACGAATAATATCTGCTCGTGGCATTTCTTTTATCAGCTTATCAATGCTTTGTAGAACTTTATTAATAAAACCTTCATCTTGAGAGACTAGGATAGATTGTGCATCCTCATCGTGCTCTGCTTGCGAGAACAGATCCATTGCAATCCAGTCGGGGTCTGTTTTACCATCACAAATAACTAAAATTTCAGATGGTCCCGCAATCATATCAATGCCCACGGTTCCAAATACCATGCGTTTAGCCGTAGCAACATAAATATTGCCTGGCCCCACAATTTTATCTACGGATGGCACTGTTTCTGTGCCATAGGCTAACGCCGCGACAGCTTGTGCGCCACCGATAGAAAATACTCTGTCTACGTCTGAAATGGCTGCTGCTGCCAATACCAATTCATTTATCTCACCATCTGGGGTGGGCACAACCATAATAAGTTCAGGTACACCTGCAACTTTTGCAGGTATTGCATTCATCAAAACAGAGGATGGATAAGCCGCTTTACCACCTGGAACATATAAGCCAACTCTATCTAAGCAGGTCACCTGTTGTCCTAAGACGGTGCCATCGTCTTCTGTATAACTCCAAGACTCCATTTTTTGATGTTCTGCATAGCGCTTTACACGATTGGCTGCTTGCTCAAGTGCACTGCGTTGCTCTGCAGGTATCGCATCAAGTGCTTGTTGCAAACGTTGCTTTGGAATATCTAATTCCTGCATGGATGTAGCACTCATGCGATCAAATTTATTGGTGTATTCAATAACGGCCGAATCACCCTTTGATTTAACATCTTTTAGAATGCCATTAACCGTATCAAAGACCGTTTGATCCGAGACACTTTCCCACGCTAGAAGCTGATCTAGATCAGACCAGAATGCTTTATCATTTGAATTTAATTGTTTCATACTATTTTACTTGCTTCGTCTTTTTTCAACGGCGTCGGCCAGTTCACGCAAGACGGTTTCGGTATCCTGCCAATTAATACAAGCATCGGTAATACTTTGACCATAGGTTAATTCATCACGCGTTTTACCTTCACCATTTTGATTGCCTTCAACTAAGTGACTCTCAATCATCACCCCACAAATTCCATCTTCACCCTTGCTGATTTGTGCCGCAATATTAGAAGATACTTTAGGTTGATTACGATAGTCTTTATTACTATTAGCATGACTAAAATCAACCATCAGTTTGCGCGCTAAACCTGCATCTTCAAGCTGCTCTAATGCATCAGAAACACTCTTCTCATCATAATTAGGTTGGAGACCGCCACGTAAAATAATATGACAATCATCATTGCCTTTTGTACTAAAAATAGCGGAGTGACCTTCTTTTGTTACCGACAAAAAGTGATGCGATTGTGAAGAGGATTTTATCGCATTAATCGCAATATCTAAATTGCCATAAGTCCCATTTTTAAAACCAATGGGACAGGACATGCCAGAAGCTAATTCTCTGTGGGCCTGTGATTCGGTTGTACGCGCACCAATCGCACCCCATGCAATTAAATCTGCAATATATTGAGGTGAAATCAAATCTAAAAATTCCGTCGCTGTAGGCATGCCTTGCTCAGCTAGGTCTAACAATAAATGCCTCGCTACTCTTAAGCCTTCATTGATATTAAACTTTCCTGTTAAGTCAGGATCATTTATCAAACCTTTCCAACCAATGCTGGTACGTGGCTTTTCAAAATAAACACGCATAACAATATGCAATTGACCTGATAGTTCTTCACGTAATCCTGCAAGAAGTTTGGCATATTCAAGCGCCGCCTTCGTGTCATGTATAGAGCATGGCCCTACAACGACCAATAAACGATCATCTTCGTTATGCAATATTTTATGGGTTTCTTGGCGTGCTTTAAAAACAGTTTTAGCCGCATTCTCAGTTAATGGATAATCTTTAACCAGTGTGGCGGGAGAGTGAACATTCTCTACGCCCGTAATTCTTAGGTTATCTGTTTTATGTTTAATTTGAGGGTTTGATGTCATAGTGAACTTTTCTTCTCAACCGCTGTTTTAAGCTGGTCTAACAGTGTTTTTAATCGTTTATGTTTGGTCTTCATTGATGCTGAATTTACAACAATTCGAGAACTGATATCAGCCATATGTTCTAGGGGCACTAAACCATTAGCTTTAAGGGTATTTCCTGTATCAACAACATCAACAATAATATCCGCCAAACCTACAATAGGAGCCAATTCCATAGAACCATAGAGCTTGATAATTTCTATCTGTCTGCCCTGTTTAGCAAAATAGTCGCGTGTACAATTAATAAATTTAGTCGCTACTTTTAATTGCCCTTCAGGTAAAGGCTTGTCAGCAAAACCAGCGGTCATTAGTTTGCATCGGGCAATGTCTAAATCAAGCATTTCATAAAGACCTTCACCGCCATGCTCCATTAACACATCTTTACCCGTAACACCTAAATCAGCTGCACCATATTGGACATAGACTGGCACATCCGTAGCGCGAATAATGACTAATTTCACATCATCATGATTGGTATCAAGAATTAACTTGCGACTGGTTTCAGGATCATCCAAAGCCTCTATTCCTGCCGCTTTTAACAAGGGCATAGTTTCTTTGAAGATACGCCCTTTAGAAAGAGCAATGGTCAAATTTTGGTTCATATTTCTAGCACACGTTTAACAGCGTTTAATTTTAGCGCCAACTGCCGTCAGCTTATCTTCGATTTTCTCATAACCACGGTCAGTATGATAGATGCGATCGACAATAGTAATACCTTTTGCCGCAAGACCTGCCAATATCAAACAAGCAGAGGCGCGCAAGTCAGTCGCCATCACAGGCGCACCACGTAATGACGGCATTCCAGCAACAATAGCAGTATTACCTTCAAGGCGAATATTAGCCCCCATCCGCATTAGCTCAGCAACATGCATCATGCGGTTTTCAAAAATAGTTTCAACAACCACTCCGATGCCATTTGAAACACAATTCATTGCCATAAACTGTGCTTGCATATCGGTTGGGAATGCAGGATGCGGCTCAGTGCGAATATCGACTGATTTCAATTTACGACCACGCATATCAAGTTCAATCCAGTCTTTACCTACCTCAACACTGGCACCTGCTTCTTTGAATTTAGCCAATACCGCATCAAGAGTTTCGGGTGCTGCATTCACACATTTAATAATACCACCCGTGATAGCGGCAGCGGCGAGGTAAGTACCTGTTTCAATACGATCAGGTAAAACAGAATAATCAATGCCTTTGAGTTTCTTCACACCTTGTACGGTAATAGTACTGGTGCCTTCACCTGTAATTTTTGCCCCCATCTGCTTTAGACAATTAGCAAGATCGACCACTTCAGGCTCACGCGCCGCATTTTCTAAAATAGTGGTTCCTTCAGCAAGCACAGCAGCCATTAGCAGATTTTCTGTTCCCGTAACCGTGACAGCTTCCATATTAATCGTCGCACCAGTCAGTTTATCTGCCCTAGCACGAATAAAACCTTCATCAACAGTTATCTCAACACCCATAGCTTCCAGACCCGTAAGGTGAATATTCACCGGGCGACTACCAATGGCACAACCACCAGGCAAGGAAACTTCCGCATAACCATAACGTGCAACCAATGGACCGAGTACAAGAATAGAGGCGCGCATCGTTCTAACCAATTCATAGGGTGCAATTTGATTTTTGATGGTTGATGTGTCGGTGCTAATATTATTATCTTTATCCGTCTTAACGGTAACACCCATACCCTCTAAAAGAGAAGCAAGGGTCGAAACATCTTTTAATCTTGGTACATTACGAATGGTCATTTTGCCATGTGCAAGTAATGCTGCTGCTTGTAACGGTAGAACGGCGTTCTTTGCACCAGATATGACGACTTCACCTTCTAGTGGTGTACCACCTTCTATTTGAAAACACTGCATGAAAAACCAGCCCTTAAGGAAAAAGGAAGATAATAACGAAAAACAGCGCAAGATGGTATCAGGGATGTTAATTCTTATGGAAAGGATATGGTATCCCCCTACTATTTGGCAGATTGCTTTTCTAAGCGCCACAGCGCTGAAAAGTACATCGTTACAGCTCCGAAGGAGATGTCGATGTTGGTCGAGGCTTGCGTGACCTTAGCAAAGAATACATTCCTAAGATAAAATCATATAAATGCTTGAAAGGCACCCCCACCTTTATTTGAAGATTGAACGGCACGTTTTAAAGGACTAAAGTTCAAAAGTCGCATATTTATCAAAATCATGTTAAAATCTAGTCAGACTGGTTATTAAGAGATTTGATTATGAAAAACGATACATGGCAACTACAAGATGCAAAAAGTAAATTTAGCCAATTGGTCGATAATGCAATGCACAATAAACCGCAGTTTGTTACAAAACATGGTAATAATGCGGTAGTTGTTCTTTCGTTTGAAGATTATAAAAAAATAATAAAACCAAAAACAAATCTAGTCACATTCTTAAGAAACTCTCCACTTTCAGAGATTGAGTTAGATATATCAAGAAACAATACTGATTTTCCTAGAGATGTTGAGTTATGAAGTATCTTTTAGACACTTGTGTAATCTCAGAAATGATAAAGCCAAAACCTAATAAAAACGTAATTTCTTGGCTAACTAATCAAGAAGAAAGTGAATTATTTCTAAGTGTTTTAACATTCGGAGAAATTGAAAAAGGCATAGAAAAAGCTCCTAATAAAATCAGAAAGAAAAAACTGAAGTTATGGGTCGAGGAAGATTTAAAGCAAAGGTTTGAGGGTAAAATATTTCCTATTGATTTAGAAGTTTCAACCCAATGGGGAATCATACAAGGAATTACAGAAAAGGCTGGAAAACCTATGCCTGCTCTTGATGGTTTGATTGCAGTTTCTGGGCTTGTAAATAATTGCATTGTAGTTACTAGAAACACTTCAGATATGGAGCAAAGTACAGTAGAGTTGTTTAACCCTTGGAATTAAAAAAGTATAACAAGTGACTGTGATTAAAAGTCAACAAATTAAGCCATTTTTTCATCCAACAAATTAAAGGACAAATTAAAGGACATCCACAATTCCATCTGCTAAACCCAACCGTCCATCTCTCGTTTTAGCCACTTTTTCACGCAATAGCGCATGATCTCACCATGACGATTCCCCGCAAACAACAAATTGATCTTTCTGTT
>JAZGEM010000075.1:0-3326 GCA_036478745.1 Cocleimonas sp. | reverse complement strand
GCTTTGTTTACGCCTAAATCACCCGCCAAATAAATATCTGGATCGCTCAGTCCACGCATTTTGGCATAATCTATTGTCCATGGACCGATGCCTTTTATTGAAAGCCAGTTATCGGGTTCATCTGCTTGCTTGTTTTCTACGAAATATCTTGCAAGGTTTTGAAGTGTTTCTTTACGCTTGCCTGGCATCTTTATAAAATCATAATGAGAATGCATCATCTCTTTTTCTGTTGGGAAATACATTTTTCCATCTTCTGCCTTTTCACCCAGTTCATTGACGGTTGATATAACCAGTTTACGTGCTGCAACAACCGAAATCTGCTGTCCTAAAATAGCCCGAATACCTGCTTCAAAAACAGACCATGTTCCAGGGAGTCTTAAACCTTGTTGTGGTTTATTAAAGCCATTGTTTTTCAGGCAGTTCTCGACGGTTTTAATGTCCGTATCTAAATCTAAAATACGGCGGATATTATTGACAATAGGTTTGAGTAAGGTGAGGTTGTCAGATTCTATTTTAACATCAAAACGGTGCTTTTGTTTGTTGTGAACAGCGGTGAATCTGCCTTTACAGCAACCCTCCTGATTGCACCACTTAAAGGTTCTGCCGTAACTATTGATATCAACCCATTCTAAACCTGCAATAACACGCGCAGCAAAGAAGCCTTGTAAATGTTGCCAATCATAGGGTGGGCGATAATAGAGTTTTAATGCGATAGTAGACGACGTTTTTTGTGATTTTCTTAGCTGTGTTGGTGTCAATAACAACTGCTTTTTAAAACAGTCATTAAAGCGCCGCACGCTGTTAAAACCAGAAGCGAGTGCAATTTCATTTATAGGTAAACGGGTTTGATGCAATAGCTTTTTGGCAAACTCACATTGTTTGTATAACGCATAGGCTTTGGGAGAAATACCCAAGTGTTTATCAAATAGCTGGCGACAATAGCGGTCTGTGACGCCTAGTCTTTCAGAAAGGCTTTGTAACGAGCCATATTCAAGCGCGCCATTATCAATTAAACGTTTTGCACGAACTAGGGTGGTGCTCACACCATTCCAAAGTGGCGAATCTGGAGCACTATCAGGGTGACAACGCAAGCAAGGACGATAACCGGCTTTTGCTGCAAGATGACCGTGGTGAAAGTATTCAATATTTTCTTCTTTGGGTGTTACCGCTGGGCAAATAGGTCGGCAGTATATACCGGTGGTTTTGACCGCAACATAGAATTTCCCATCAAAACGGACATCCCGAGAAAGGCGTGCCTGACGATAGGTTTCAATATCTTTAGTTTTAATAATGTAACTCGACATCACACTATTGTAGCGCTTTTAAAAGAGCTGACTAGCCATATTCGGAACTGGATAGTGAAAAACTCTAAACCCTAATCAGATAAAAAAAGCCGATTGAAATAAATCCAATCGGCTTTTGTTGGTTCTGTATAGATTTTACTTAGGCAGCTCTGTTTCATGCCCATTGGTTGTACCACGTCCATTATCGATAACCAGTTCTGTAGAATCCGTTGTTGGGCTAGTAGGATTTACTGGAGTTGATGATGGACTTGAGGGGTTAACAGGGTTAGTTGCTCTGTCTGGACTAGGTGTCGGTGCGACACTTGTCGTTTCATTAGATGAGCCTCCACCACAGGCAGTGAGTATGGTTAATGCCAGAGTGGTGATGATGAATAATTTAATCGATTTCATTTTTTTACCTTTTATTTTTGCTTGTATTACAAGAATTAATTGTTATTAATTATGATGCTTAGGGTATGTAATTCATACCCTAAGCAAGTTTCTTTATTGCTTTAAAGAGTAGTTGAATGTATTTGTAATATAGTCATTTTGATAACCAATTCGGTTCCGCCAATCACTATCAATACTTGCAAATCCAATATACACCTGTTGCCCTGTTGCTCTATTTTTCAGTAGAGACTTAGGAATGGATATTTCAATAATATTACCTGATCGAACTGAGACAACACCTTGCTGGTCTGCATCCCAAGACCATGATGTACCATCACCTGAATATTGGTGCGCTGTACTATCTTCGATCATTAACTCTGCAGATAAACGCTGAACATTTAACAGCTCATTAAAACGATATCCCGTTGAATTATTACTGTCAGAATCAATAAATATCTGTGTGTGCTCTCCAAGTTCTTGTGCTGTTACCATGATATAGAGCTTATCTGCATCATCTTCAATCCATAGCGAAGTATTATTCCTAGGGTTGATAGAATCTGCCCAACCATTCCAGTCATTATTGTCTCCATCAACTGTAATTGCGCCTGATGAATCAACGACAGTGATAACAATATTGCCCCAGGTTGACTCTCCTGAAGAATCTAATACTTCATACCAGAAGTCATCACGCCCTCGAAAGCCTGCATTTGGAACATAAACTATTTTGTCATTGACTAATGTTACTGTTCCGTTAGTTGCTTCAGCCCAACCGAGGTAGAGACCTGTTCCTGAATCGTTTGCAAGTACATCTACAGTAATTGATTCACTAATGCCTGTAGTGGCTGAATCATTTGAGACTCTTAAAGGCACTGTGGTAACCGATGAATTGATGGTTACATCAACATAAGCCCATTCCCATTCGAATCCTGGAGAGCTTATTCCGTACCAAATTCCGTCTTTACCACTAAAGCCATAGTTTGGTGTGTATCGTAACTGACCATTGACGACTTCAACTGTTCCATGACGTGCACTGTCTGCATGTTCTAAGGTTAGATCTATACCAGTATCATTAGCTTGTACATCAATTGAAATGGCTGAACCATCCGATGTGGCGGTGTCGTTATTCGCTTTAAAGACTTGGTTGTCTACTTCATCTTTAATATCTTTTAGATAAATATAGCTACCTTGTATTGGTATTCCACCTGTTTTAATAGAATCAAAAACGAGATTACGATTACCATTTACTGTGTTTGCGGCAATATCTGCTAACTTCATTTTGTAGAAAACACCGCCATCCACCCAGAAGTTGTAATAGTACTCTTCATTATCATCAATATAACAAGTATGTGATTGATAGGTACTTATCAGTCCTTCTCTTGCAAAAGGTAGAGGTAGATACTGAGATATTGTTGGTCTTTCTGTGTTTATGTTACGAATAACACGGGTAAAACTCACACCATGGTTAGTGGTTAATGCCAAGTTATGTTTTGGAGAAAAACAGGTATGACCCGGACCCGATCTGACACCAATATCAAGATTATTAACAATCTTCCAACGATTCACATCGACAACACTCATAGCACCGCCAGCCATACCGATATAAACATGCTTATTGTTTGGTGAGAAATCTGCATTGTGTCCACCAGGAATACC
>JAZGEM010000074.1:0-76716 GCA_036478745.1 Cocleimonas sp. | reverse complement strand
AACTATTCTTTGTTTAGGGTGTATGAGTCTCAACCATCATCGACAACCTCCTGCGGAGTTGTAACGATATACTTTATTGCCCTTGGGGGCTTGCTAAAGCAACTTTATTGCCCTTGGTGGGCTGCTACTAAAGCATCTTCAAACTTCTACAAAGTTATATGGCACCCCCCCTCTTTATTTGATAATTGAAAGAGGTACCTAAATTTTATTTTGGAATACTTCCTTCTACGCCTTCAACGTACCAATTTAATTTAGCTAGATCGCCATCGCCCAATGTCTCGCCTTCTTTAACCATAATCTCACCTTTTTGGTTTTTGATCGGTCCTTGAAAAGGGTGAAAACTACCGTCAACAATCGAAGCTTTTAGTTTGTCTGCCATTTCTCTAACATCAGCTGGCACGGCATCACCATAGTCCGCCATTTTCACCATACCCGGTTTGATACCATCCCATGTGTCAGTTGATTCCCATTTGCCATCCATTAGCGCTTTAACACGTGCAATATAATAATCATCCCAGTTATCGATAATAGAGGTTAGCTGTGCTTTGGGCGCAAATGCTTTCATATCAGAGGCTTGACCAAATGCAAATACACCGCGTTTTTCAGCTACTTGTAATGGTGCGGGTGAATCTGTGTGTTGAGTAATTATGTCGGCACCTTGGTCAATAAGTGTTTTTGCTGCATCCCCTTCTTTTCCGGGATCAAACCATGAGTTTACCCAAATCACTTTTACCTTAACATCGGGGTTAACTTTACGCGCTGCCAGAGTGAGCGCATCAATACCGCGAATAACTTCTGGAATAGGGAAGGAGGCAATATAGCCAATAACATTGGTTTTAGTCATTTTGCCAGCGATGGTGCCTAAGATGGCGCGTCCTTCGTAAAAGCGAGCAGAATAGGTACTTACATTCTTTGCACGCTTATAACCTGTCGCATGCTCAAATTTCACTTTAGGGAATTTTTTAGCCACTTTTAAAGTAGGATTCATATAGCCAAAAGATGTCGTGAAAATCACATCATTACCAGCAGCGGCCAGTTGACGGATAACGCGCTCTGCGTCTGCACCCTCTGAAACACTTTCAACATAGGTTGTTTTTACTCCAAGCTCTTTTTCGAGTGCTTGTCGACCTTGATCATGCTGATAGGACCAACCATGATCACCTACTGGACCAACATAAACAAAACCAACTTTGGTCTCAGCAATAGCAATACTTGTAACTAAGCTAAGGCTAGTTGCTAGTAACAATGATTTAAACTTTTTGTATAACATTTTTTAATCTCCTTTTCTTTGGGGGTTTAATCTCTTATGAGTTTAGCAAAGATTTATCGACTTGGATGAAAATCCTTTCCTAAACTTGCGGGTGAATTTAGTTTTATTTTTGATTTGTCACGCGAAATAATAACCAGTACAGCAATGGTGGCTAAGTAGGGTAGCATCGACATGATTTGTGAAGGAATTCCGATGCCTAAGGCTTGGGCATGTAATTGTAAAATGCTAATACCGCCAAAAAGATAGGCACCTAATAATAGCCGACCGATTCGCCAGCTTGCAAAAACCACCAATGCTAATGCAATCCAGCCTCGTCCTGCGGTCATTTGTTCTACCCATAGGGGTGAATAAGATAAAGATAAATAGGCGCCACCAATACCTGCCATTGCTCCACCAAAGAGGGTTGCTAGAAAACGAATTTTAATCACTGAATAGCCCATCGCATGTGCAGCATCATGGGAATCTCCAACGGCACGTAATATTAGTCCTGCACGGGTTTTATGGAGAAACCACATCAGTACAAATACCATAATTATAGAAAGATAAACGAGTGCATCTTGATTAAAAAATAACTCACCAATAATGGGAATTGAGGAGAGAACAGGAATAGCTATTTTGGGAATGCCGTCATAAGCAATGCCAATCATACTTTGTCCAATTAAAGCACTTAATCCAATTCCAAAAATTGTTAAGGCTAAGCCTGTAGGTACTTGGCTAGCATGAAAATATAAAACTAAAATTGCAAATAGTGTTGCCATAAATGCACCCGCTATAGCACTGGCTAAAATCGCTATTACAGGGCTATGGGTATAATGAACAACGACGAACCCCATAATTGCACCCATAATCATCATGCCTTCAATACCTAGATTAAGAACACCTGATTTTTCTGTAATGAGTTCACCTAAAGCAGCAAATAATAGCGGTGTCGCAGCAGTGATAATCGTTAGCAGAGCGGGAATTAGAAATTCCATTAGGTTACCTCCGCTGTATTTTTATTATTCGCAGTAAAAAAACGTAATTTATAATGGATTAAAACATCACTGGCGAGCAAGAAAAAGAGTAATAATCCTTGAAACACACCTGTAACGGCTACAGGTAATTTCAAGTTAATTTGTGCGGCTTCGCCACCAAGGTAAGAAAGTGCTAATAATAATGCGGCTAATAAAGCCCCAATGGGATGTAAACGACCTACATAGGCAACAATAATGGCAGTGAACCCGTAACCTGGTGAGATGCTAGGGAGTAATTGTCCAATCGGGCCTGACACCTCTATGGCTCCAGCCAGACCAGCCATCCCACCCCCTATTAATAGGGTTGTCCAAATGATTTTAGAATGACTAAAGCCTGCATGTTCACCTGCAGCAGGTGCATCCCCCGTTACCTTAATTTTATAGCCGAGCAGGGTACGGGATAAAAGAATCCAGCCAAAAGCAACAGCTATAAGCGCAATAATGGCGCCAATATGTAAACGGCTATCTTCAATTAAAATGGGCAAAAGTGCAGAATCGCTAAATAATCGTGATTCGGGAAAGTTCATTCCATCAGGATCACGCAATGCGCCATGAACCAAATAGTTTAAGAGTAAGCCAGCAACATAACTTAACATCAAACTGGTGAGTATTTCATTGGCATTAAATTTGGTACGTAAAAATGCCACAATTGCTGCCCAAAACATGCCGCCGAGTGCTCCTGCAATTAGAATTAAGGGGATGATATAAAAACCTGTTTTCTCATAGAAAAATAAAGCCACAGCACCTCCAAAAACCCCCCCTAAAATCAGCTGACCTTCTGCGCCAATATTCCAAACACCTGCACGAAAGCCAAGGGAGAGCGCCACACCGATTAAAATTAAAGGTGTGGCTTTTACCATTAATTCGGTTAAGCCATAGACAGTTGATATTGGTTCAACAAAGAATGCGTGAAGTGCTGCAAAAGGTGATACACCCATGATTAGAAATAAAAATACACTTGCAATGAGTGTGAGAAATATTGCTAAAATAGGAGATAGGTAAACCATCTTTTTTGAAGGTGTTTGTCTTTTTACTAGTCTTAAGCTAGGTAGCATTTACATTCCCTTCTTTATTGCTATGTTATTGCTATGTTCGCCAGCGTTTTGCAATGAAACACCTGCCATGAGCATTCCTACTTTTTCAACATTCATATCCGATGTTGGATAAAAGTTTGATAGTACTCCGCCACAAATGGCGCCAATACGATCAGTTATTTCCATTAGCTCATCCAAGTCCTGTGATATAACCAGCACTGCGGCGCCCTTACTAGCAAGCTCACGTAAGGCTTCTCGAATGGTTAAGGCTGCGCCAGCATCCACGCCCCAGGTAGGTTGAGCGACAATTAATAGTGTTGGGTTTTGGCTTAATTCACGACCAATAATAAACTTTTGTAAATTGCCACCAGAAAGGCTTGCAGCAGGTACATCTACATGCGGTGTCTTTACGGCATAATCTTTAATAATTTTTTTTGTGAATTCAGTGGTTTTCCTGTAATTGATTAGTTTTGTTTGAATTAAATTCATACGTTGGTATGCGGTTAAAAATGCATTATCAATTAGGCTCATCTCAGGCATGGCACCATGACCGAGACGTTTTTCGGGTACACTGGAAAGACCGAGCGAACGACGTTCATTGGGACCTTTGTTAGCAATAGAGTTGCCTTCAATTTGTATTGATTCAGCGTGTTTGCTTCGTTGCTCCCCATTTAAAGCCGTTAATAATTCATCCTGCCCGTTTCCTGCTACACCAGCAATACCAACCACCTCACCCGCACGCACTTCTAGGTTAATGTTTTGTAAAGAAATTCCTAAGGGGTCATTTGCAACCCTATTTAAATTAGTGACTTTTAAGCGTTTGCCCCCCAAGCTTATTTTCTCTGGATGCTGAAATTCCTGCAAGTCTTCTCCCATCATCATGGCAGCTAAAGATGCAGTCGTTTCATTCTTTACTGCAACACTGGCAACTTTTTCACCTAAACGAAGAATGGTTGCGTTGTGGCAAAGGGTTTTGATTTCATTAAGTTTATGACTGATATATAAGATAGCCATTCCTTCATCGGCAAGTCGTTTAAGTGTAATAAATAACTTATCGACTTCCTGAGGAGTCAACACAGATGTTGGCTCATCCATAATAAGTAGTTTAGGTTGCTGTAAAAGACAACGAATAATTTCTATACGTTGGCGTTCACCCACTGATAATGTATAAACATGCCGACTTGGGTCTAAGGGGAGCCCATAATGATTGGATACTTCTGTTACTTGTTTTGCTAAATCATCAAGACTACTTATATGATCCATCCCTAATGAGATGTTTTCAACCACAGTTAACGAATCAAAAAGAGAAAAGTGTTGAAAAACCATAGCAACACCAAGCTCTCTGGCAAAGGCTGGGGTATTGATATTGACAGGTTTATTCTTGAAAAGAATCTGACCAGTATCAGGCTTTAAAATACCATAAATCATTTTAACTAAAGTAGATTTACCTGCGCCATTTTCACCGAGTAAGGCATGGATTTCTCCCTGCTTTATGACTAAATTAACATCATTATTAGCAATTACTCCAGGGAATGTCTTGCGCATTCCTATGAGTTCTAGCAGCTTGGATGTATTTGCCATTGAAAATCCCTTTCAATATCTTATTCGATATTAATAGATTATAGAGGGCGATATGTCTATGTTTTTTTTGGTTAAACGTGTTAGTTCAAGCATAGATAAATTAATCGGTAATTATGTAAAAACAGGGGGGGTGCCATCTAGAGTATTGTTTTACTTGGTTTTAATTTAAAACCCCGCTACTATCGCCTTAATATCAACTTATATAGGTTTTCAAATGTCTCAAGACTCAGCATTGACTATCGCACAAGAATGGCTAGATGCCTCAGCACATACTGCAACAAATAAACTTTTTGATGAGCACTTTAACCTTATTTCAAAAAAAGTTAGGGTGACAGGGGTGCCAGGATTAGAAAGTGTTAGCTATGAAGATTGGGCGAGGCAAAGCAAAAAAGAGTTTAAAGATAATGTACTCAAAAGTGTAAAATACGAAGGCTTAAAGTTACTTGCAACAAATGACTATCAAGTGATGTTTAAAACCATTGAAGTGGTAGAAGCAAATGATGGCACACTAAAAAAACATGGTGTAGAAATTCTACTCAGCAAAGAAGATGATAGCGTTTATCGTGTTACACAAGAGCGTGTGTTGACGGATGATGAGTCACGTCATGATGGATTAATGTAATTATTTTACTTTTAAAATGGTATCCACAGGTAAATAGCCTCTTACAAACTATTCAGAATAGGGACTTAAATGAGAGCGTCACGGGTCGCTCTCGGAGAGTCTGAGTTTAGCACTTAACAAACGGGTAATAATGTTTAGATTATTGAGTGCCTTTTTAGCTTAGAGCGTAAAGTAGCTCTATTAATACCAAGACATGCCGCTGTTCTAGACTGATTTCCGTGAGTGTGCTCCATTAAAACTTCTAAAAGAGGGCGCTCTACTTCATCCATGATCTGGCGATAAAGAAAGGTGGCATCATGGTCGCCTAACATAGCTATATAGTTTTCAACCGTAGATCTTGCTGCGTCAGCAAGAGAAGATTCACCTGTAGAAATAACGGGGATATTTTTCATGGGTAAGCTCATTTCTTAATACTGTCCTTAGTTAAGGTTTTAATATTTATTAGGGGTCTATATTTCCTTTGTCGCATACAGTTTGTTTAGAAGTTCAGTTAACTTTGCTAATTGTGCCTGAGAACACTTAATAGAGAAAATATCTCTTTTTAATGACTTCAATAATTCCTGTTTGTGACTTACTAAAGCGTATAAGTACCAGCCGATGTGTTTGCGAGCAATGCGAATCCCCTGATCAGTGCCATAGTGGCGATGAATGGCACTTATATGGCTTAATATCGTGTTGATTTTTAGTTGTGTGTTTATGCTTTCACTTGAAGAATTATAGCTTAGGCTATCGTGCAATTCTTTGAATATCCAAGGTTGTCCCTGACTAATACGACCTAACATAAGTCCATCAGCACCTGTGTATTGGAAAATAAAATGTGCATCATCAAGTGTTTTGATGTCACCATTGGCGATAATAGGAATGCTTAAAGCTTGTTTGATCTGACGAATAGTTTCATATTCAGCAAAGCCCGTATAAGCCTGACTACGTGTACGTCCATGAATGGCTAGACTAGCAATACCTGCATCTTCGGCTATCTTGGCAATATCAATTGCGTTACGGCTAGATTCGCACCAGCCTGTACGTGTTTTCAGTGTGACGGGAACATCAACGGCTTGAACAACCTGTGTTAGTATTTTTTTTACAAGAGCCGTGTCGCGCATTAAAGCAGAACCAGCAGCTTTATTGCATACCTTTTTTGCAGGACATCCCATATTGATGTCTATAATGTTTGCCCCAAGGTTCACATTAAAGCGTGCGGCATCTGCCATGACTTCAGGACTAGTACCTACAATCTGAGCTGACCTTGGTGTTGGTTCATCAGTCTCAATTAGTCTTGTTTGGGTTTTTTTACTATTAAATAATGATAGATCGGATGTAATCATTTCTGAAGATGCCAAGCCAGCACCAAACTTTCTGCATATATCTCGATAAGGTCTATCTGTTACACCTGCCATTGGTGCGAGTATTAGCTTGCTCTGTAGTTTGTATGATCCTATCTGTAACATCTTGATATTCAGTGCTAAAAAGTTTCTGTAACTTAAAGAAAATCAAACTGAAAGCGAGTTGCACTTTCACCCGGGTCTTTAATTTTTAGTTTGATGCTAGTTGGTTGTTTTACTTGCAAAAGCATTCCCTTGCTCGGATTATCGAGATACTCCTCAGGTGTAAATCTTCTTAATGCAATAACTTCTGATTTGGCATTGCTTAACTTGACTTCAAGAACTGGGTAGGGCTGCACTTGTTTAGCGGTATTTTCCATTGTCGCCGAAATCATTAGCACACCAGACTCATTAGGATGTGCGAAAATATTATGATTGAGCATTTGAACTTGATCTGGGAGGCGTTGCGGTTCACCAGAAAAGACATGGCGATAGTTATAGAAAAGTTGTAATAGAAGCAAGGCAACGAGTGATAGGGCTGTAACAATAAGAATTTTCTTGGAATAAGAGGATGACGTCTTATTGATACTTGATGAAACTTGGTCTTGTTTAGAGCGCGGTTGATCAATGCTTCTTTCTATTACAGGATTGGGGTGTGATTGACTATCTATATTTACTGTTTTGTTTGATAGTTTGGAATAGGGTTCTTGCATGGTAGTTGACAGATTTTCTTTGGTACTGAAAATTTGCTGACACTCACCACAACGAAGTTGTCCTCCAGCGATGGTGATTTCGCGCATTTTGACATTGAAAATGGCCTTACAATGTTCGCACTGAGTAAACATGTATCAACTAACCTTTGTTATGAGATCTTTGCACGAGGGATATGACGCATAAAAAATGTTTAATTCTCTCTCGCCATTTTTTCGTGCAAAGGTCTGATTATACTTTAGTAGCATTAATCCTAACCCAACCATCTAAACTTGCATACTCAAATTCTTTGAATGTTTGAGAGTACGTTTTTATTATCTGATCTTTTTGTTCTTCTAAAAGACCAGATAGAACTAATTGACCATCTGATGTAACTAAGTCGCTAAATAGTGGGTATAATTCCTCTAGAGGTCCGCATAGTATATTGGCTAATAACAGCTTAACAGGAATATCTGGGCAATCATCAGGTAAAAAACAATGAATTGAATCAGCAGGGATATGATTGCGGAGCATATTGTCTTGTGTTGCTGTTAGAGCTTGAGGATCAATATCTGTTGCGGTAATTTGTGTCGCACCTAATTTTGCAGCAGCTAAGGATAAAACGCCGCTGCCGCAACCGTAATCTATAACGCTTTTGTTAAGGGGCGGATTTTTATCTAGCCATTCGAGGCAAAGGGCGGTTGTTGGATGGGTGCCAGTTCCAAAAGCGAGTCCCGGGTCAAGTAAGATTTTAGTACTATTATCATCAGGAAGTTCGTGGTTACTGGGATAAATCCATAAATTTTCACCAAAGCGCATTGGGTGAAAGTCTTTCATCCAGACTCGCTCCCAATCTTGATCTTCAATATTTTCTATTAAAAAATCTTTAATATCCCATTGGTTTTTATTCTTTTTAAGAAGCTGACTTAAAGGCGTTAAATCTGAATCAGATTCAAACAAAGCGGTAATTATTAAATCATCCCAAAGCGGTTTTTCGCCAGGAAGTGGTTCTAATACAGGTGTATCAGCAGCATCTTGCCAAGTGATTGAAAGTGCATCACTATCTTCCATTGCAGCTTCAATTGCTTCATGGTTTTGTTTACTGGTAAAGCAGACAAGCTGTAACCAGCTTTTTTTCTCAGACATGATTCTGCTAATTACAAACCAAGCTTCTTTTCAAGATAGTCAATACCTGCACCACCCGCAACAAAAGCCTTGTCTTCCATAATTCTACGCTGTAGCGGAATATTGGTTTTAATGCCTTCAATAACCATTTCAGAAAGTGCTACACGCATGCGTTTAATTGCAGTCTCACGATCTTCTGCGTGGACAATCAGTTTTCCAATCATAGAATCATAATAGGGTGGCACAGTATAGCCACCATAGATATGTGAATCCACACGTACACCTAAACCGCCGGGGACATGAAAACGGAGAACTTTACCAGGTGAAGGGACAAAGGTTTCAGGATCTTCAGCATTGATACGACACTCAATCGCATGCCCTCTCGGTACCAAACCTTGTTTAATTTTAAGCTTTTCACCTGAAGCAATCAGTAGTTGCTGTTTTACAAGGTCAACACCTGTGATGAGTTCGGTAACAGGATGTTCGACTTGCAAGCGAGTATTCATTTCTATGAAGTAGAATTCGTTATTTTCATATAGAAATTCGAATGTTCCAGCTCCACGATAGCCAATTTCTCGACAGGCATTGGAGACGGCTTCTCCCATTTGTTTGCGTTGTTTTTCTGTGATGCCTGGCGCAGGAGCCTCTTCAACAACCTTTTGGTTGCGTCTTTGCATAGAACAATCACGTTCACATAAGTGAATAGCATTTCCATGCGTATCTGCTAACACTTGGAATTCTATATGACGAGGCTTTTCTAAAAACTTCTCCATAAAAATTACATCGTTATTAAACGCAGTTGCAGCTTCAGTTTTAGTGAGGACGACAGACTCAAGTAAATCTGACTCATCGTATACAACACGCATGCCACGTCCGCCACCTCCACCTGTTGCTTTAATAATAATGGGATAGCCAATATCTTTAGCCATTTCAAATATTATTTTTTCATCATCTGGAATAGCTCCACCAGAGCCAGGAACACAGGGGACACCCGCTTTCATCATAGCTTCTTTAGCCGCGATCTTGTCACCCATAATACGGATGGTTTCGGCAGTTGGTCCCACAAAAATAAATCCACTAGACTCAACTCTTTCAGCAAAATCAGCATTTTCTGAAAGAAATCCATAACCTGGATGAATAGCATCAGCATCTGTGACTTCAGCAGCACTAATAATAGCGGGAATATTTAAATAGCTTTCAAGAGAAGAAGGTGGACCAATACACACAGATTCATCAGCCAGCCGTACATGTTTTAAATCTCTGTCAGCTGTGGAATGTACCGCAACCGTTTTAATTCCCATTTCGTGACAGGCACGAAGGATTCTTAAGGCAATTTCACCGCGATTGGCGATGAGTAGTTTTTTAATCATTTTAGTATATGCCTGAGTTATTCAATGATGAAAAGTGGTTGGCCAAATTCGACAGGCTGTTCATTTTCAACAAGAATTTCTTTTATAATACCTGACTTTTCAGACTCAATTTGATTAAGCATTTTCATCGCTTCGATGATACACAGTGTGTCGCCTTTAGAAATAGCCTGACCTACGCTGACAAAAGGAGGTGAGGTGGGTGAGGCAGAACTATAGTAAGTTCCAACCATAGGGGAATCTATGGTATCTCCGCTAGGCTTTTCAGCTACTGGAGGAGGAGCAAAACCCGTCTCGACAGCAGCAACGGGTGCAGCAGCAGTTAAGGGAGCTTGGGTAACAGGCGCGGCAACTACAACGGGAGCAGGTGAGTTACGTGAGATGCGAACAGACTCCTCACCTTCTTTAATTTCCAATTCAGCAATATCACTGCTTTGGATCAGCTCAATCAGTTTCTTTATTTTACGAACATCCATGGGTTAATTCTCTGTTTGATTTTCCAACTGGCGAGTTGCTGCCAATAACGCTAATTCATAGCCTTGAGCACCTAAGCCGACGATAGTTCCTACAGCTATATCTGAAAAGAAAGAATGTTGGCGGAAATCTTCACGTTGGTGAACATTGGAAAGGTGAATTTCAATAAAAGGTATTTGTGTTCCAAGTAACGCATCTCGAATAGCGATACTGGTATGTGTAAAGGCAGCAGGATTTATTAAAATGAAATCTACTTTTTCTTTAGCTGCCTGATGAATATGGTTAATTAATGCCGATTCTGAGTTACTTTGAAAGTGTGTCAGTTGGTTATCATTTTTGTTTGCAAGGCTTGCTAAATTGTCTGCGATATCATCAAGAGTATCTGACCCATAAATTTCAGGTTCACGTGTCCCAAGTAAATTTAGGTTTGGACCATTAAGAAGAAGTAATTTAGCCATAATTACAATTATTATCGTTTTAGACGAAGTTAAAGACAGAACGCATCATGTTAGCTGAATTTTACTACTGTTTTTTCTCAAAGGCTATTCAATTTATGATTTAAAACACTATTTATACTGAAAATGGGTATTTGATAGCTTCATGATGTTGATAGTCGGTAACTTTGAAGTCATCTGTTGTTACCCATGTTTCAATGTCTTGTAAGGTTTTTATATCAGGATTTATATGTAACTTAGGAGAAGGGAATGGTTCTCTTTTAAGTTGTACGTCACGCATTAATTCAAGTTGATCTTCATAAATATGCGCGTTGACTATTTTGTGATAGGCCTTTGCAGGCTTATGTCCCGTAATTCTAGCGACAATAGCAAGCAGTACAAATACCTGACATTGATTAAAATTTACCCCGAGAGGTAAATCAGCGCTACGCTGAATACTGTTTAAATAGAGTTTATCACCCAGTAATGAGAAGTGATGTGTATGCATACAAGGACGTAAACATCCTAAATTAAATTCGCCTGGGTTATAAAAGGTCATGATTTCACTGCGATCATCAATGCCTTGTTTTAAATTATCGATCACTTTCTTGAATTGATCAAGAGAGCACCCATCAGGACGTTGCCATGAACGACCTTGAACGCCATAGACGCGCCCCATATCATCTTCACCTTTTCTATTTGGGTTATTTAACCAACTTTCATTTTCATTAGCATTGGCATTCCAAGTGTTACAACCAATTGAACGGAATTGTTCAGCACTACTATAACCACGTAAATACCCAAGCATCTCTGCAATGGCAGATTTCCAGAAGCTTTTGCGTGTTGTGATTAAAGGAAAATGATTGTTTTCAATATCATATTCCAAGTCTGCATTGATAACCGTAAGGCAGCGTTTACCTGTTCTCTCATTACTAACCCATTCTCCTTCGTCGATAATACGTTGGCATAAGTCTAGGTACTGCTTCATGCTTTTTTTCTCTTATAGGCGAAAACGATGAGAATAATTCCAATAATAATCATCGGTAATGATAACAATTGACCTTCAGTGAGCCATTCTATTCCTAAGAAATCACTATTGTCAGGGACACGGAAAAATTCAACAGTGGATCGCGCAATGCCGTAGCCGAGTAAAAATAGACCCGTTATCGCTCCAGTTGGACGTGGTTTTTTAGAATAAAACCAGACTAGCAAGAATAATAAAATACCTTCCCCAAGAAGTTCATAAAGCTGAGAAGGGTGTCGAGGTAGTGAGTCGGCATTGTTATATTGTGTTTGGAAGTTCATCGCCCAAGGAACATCTGTTGGCCTTCCCCAAAGTTCACCATTAATAAAGTTACCCATTCTGCCGGCACCTAAACCTATCGGCACTAATGGTGCAATAAAATCACCCAGTTGTAATTTAGGTAGATTCCATTTTCTAGCGAGAATAATCATGGCAATGGTCACACCAATTAAACCTCCATGAAAACTCATGCCGGGTTCCCAGATACGAAAAACTTTAAAAGGGTCAGCCATTAGTTCTGGAAACTGGTAAAAGAACATTTCACCAATTTTGCCGCCTGCAATAACACCAATAGCACCGTAGAACATAATGTCATCCACTTGCTCAGGTGTTACTGGACTATGTGGGCGACGTGCTCGAATTTTTCCTAATACTAAAAAAGAAAGAAAACCAATCACATACATCAATCCATACCAGTGAATACTCAAGGTTTTAATGAAATGAAATTCGAATAGAACGGGGTCCCAGCCGGGATGAGTTAACATAGTATTTTTGACCTAAAAGAAAAGTTTATTGAGTTCTTCGCCTGGGTTATCTGCGCGCATAAAGGCTTCCCCAACTAAAAATGCATTGACTTGATGTTTACGCATGAGTGTTACATCTTGACTCGAATGAATACCACTTTCGGTTACTACAATGCGCCCATCTGGTATTTGTTCCAATAAATCAATGGTAGTATTCAATGACGTTTCAAAATTTCGTAAGTTACGATTATTAATACCCACTAGCTTCGCATTAAGTGGCAGTGAACGTAATAACTCCTCCTCATCGTGTACTTCAATTAAAACATCCATTTCAAGTGCTCGTGCTAAGGAATATAACTGATTGAGTTTAAGATTATCTAAAACAGCAACAATCAATAAAATACAGTCAGCCCCCATGGCCCGGGCTTCATATACTTGATAGGGGTCTATGATGAAATCCTTACGAATGACGGGTAAATCACAGGCTGCTCTAGCTTGTTTCAAATAATCATCACTGCCTTGGAAAAAATCAATATCGGTAAGAATAGATAAACAACTCGCTCCACCTTGTTGATAGCTTTCAGCTATTTCAGCAGGGTTAAAGTTCTCTCGCATCACGCCTTTACTGGGTGATGCTTTCTTTATTTCAGCAATGACTGCAGCTTCATTGTTGTTTATACGTTTTTTCATTGAATCAATGAAACCACGAACGGGGGAGGCTACTTTAGCTTCCTCGATAAGCTGCACTAGAGGTCGTGATTTTACACGCTTTGCAACTTCTTCGTCTTTGCGCTTAATAATTTTCTTAAGTATGTCAGGAGGATTAGTCATATTCTTGTCGTATTAGAATGAGTTTGATTCATTTATTAATTGTAATAATTTCTTCCGTGCAGCGCCTGAGGCTATTACTTCAAGAGCACGCTCAATACCCGCATTGTGTGAAGCCGTTAAACCTGCCACATATATAGCAGCACCTGCGTTTAATGCGACAATGTCACGTGCTGGACTTGCTTCATTTTTTAACACCGAATTAACCATTTCAAGGCTTTCTTCTGGGTTGTTGACTCGAATATTACTTATCTCATGTTGTGCTATTCCAAAGTCTTCAGGCTTGATCGTATATTCAGTAATCTCACCATTTTTTAATTCTGCAACAGATGTTGGGGCTGAAATGCTAATTTCATCCATACCGTCATCACCATGTACCACCATCACATGATTAGCCCCCAATTGTTTGAGAGTGTCAGCAAGTGGTCGTACCCAGTCTTTGCTAAAGACTCCTAATATCTGATTCGGTGTAGAGGCAGGATTTGTTAAAGGACCTAATAAATTGAAAAGGGTTCGAACCCCCATTTCTTTACGTGCTCCAATGGCGTGCTTCATGGCGCTGTGATGCATAGGCGCAAACATAAAGCCAACACCAATATCCTCAACACAGGCTTTTACTTGGTCAGCACTTAACTCAATATTGACTCCAGCAGCTTCTAACAAATCAGCCGCACCGGACTTGCTGGAGACTGATCGATTGCCATGTTTTGCAACACGTCCACCGGCTGCTGCAACCACAAAACAACTGGCAGTTGATATATTAAAGGTACTGCTACCATCGCCCCCTGTTCCGACTATTTCTACCAAGTTCCCACTATTCTTGATTTTTACGCTAGACGCTAAAGAGCGCATAACATTGGCAGCAGCGGTGATTTCATCTACCGTTTCACCTTTCATGCGCATGCCGATTAGAAACCCGCCAATTTGAGAATCTGTGGCTTGCCCTGTCATGATCTGATGCATTACATCCGTCATTTCTTGAGGGTTTAAATCTTGTTTTTCAATAACTTTTTGGATTGCAGATTGGATATTCATGTGAGTGGTTATGCATTTTTTACTTGGTGTGAAATAGTATCATGGCAGATTGTTATTATCTTGTTCTTTGTTTTGTGCTGTTTTTTTTATCAATATAGTGAGAACTGACGTGTGCAAAGAACCTTATAATGATTATTAAATTAATATGCTTATTAAGTTTGTGTATAGCTGGCATGAGTTACTGTTCCTGAATCTATTTACGATACGCAAATACAATGATGGATTATAAAAATAAAATACAAGCTACTTTATCTGGAATGATGGATTCTGGAGTGCAGTTATTTATGTCAGTACTATTAGGTATGGTACTAATTGCTGGCACGTATCATTTATTTAATAATGAAAATAGTTCTAACATCGAAGTCTCTAATGAGAGCATTCACACTATTATTTATAGTGATGATTACACAGTAGCTTTGACATCTCAAGAGCAGCAGTGGATTGATCAAAATCCGATTATTCAACTAGGAATTGATCGCGCTTTTCCGCCATTTAGTTCTATAAGTAATGACAATAAATATATCGGTTTTTCAGCAGATTATATCCGCCTTATCGAGCATCGCACAGGTCTTAAGTTTCATATTGAAAAAGATGCTTCTTGGGGAGAGACCATGGAATTGGCCATATTAGGTAAGTTGGATATACTTGTGGGGCTTGTTAAAACCACAGAGCGACAACAATTCTTAGACTTTACCGATTCCTATATTAAAAGAAATACCGTGATTATAAATGTTGGTAAAAAGCATGGTTTTATAGGTTCTTTGAAGTACTTAAATAATAAAAAAATTGTGGTAGAAAAAGGCTCATTCTCAGCTACTGAATTATTGAAAAAGTATCCAGAAATCGAATTATTATACGTTGATAATACAACGGAGGCATTAAAACAAGTCTCAATAGGTAATGCAGATGCTTATGTTGGCAATGCAGAAGTTGCTAGAAAAATTATTCAAGATGATGGTTATTACAATCTTTCATTCTCTGCTGATACAGAATTTTTTAGTCGTCACAGTATGGGTATTGTTAAGCCGAATAATATTTTGCTGAGTATCATGGATAAAACGCTTCAATCAATTTCTGCAGGAAATAAGACCTCTCTGGTTAACTATTGGTTTGGTTTAAATACAAAGCATTTTTTACCTAAAAAGGTAGTGTTTTTAATAGGCTCATTCTTACTTGGGGTGTTAGTTCTCTTATTGATATGGACTTATAGCCTTCGAAAAACAAAAAATGCATTGAAGGAAAGTAAGAAGAAACTCCAATTACAATCGGAGGTTGATGATCTTACTGGGTTAGGGAATAGACGTGGGTTTTATAAACGGCTTAAAAAAGTGATTGAAAACGCTGATGAAAGCGTTCAGTCTTTTACTTTATTCTTTCTCGATTTAGACATGTTCAAAGAAGTTAATGACACGCATGGTCACGAAGTAGGAGATCTGCTACTTATTGAAGTAGCTAAACGTTTAAAAGCAAGTGTAGTGGGTAAGGGAAGTGTATCTCGTCTTGGTGGTGATGAGTTTGTTATTATTATTCCTGGCTTGTTTGATAAAGTTCAAATTAAGAAGGTTGCGGTGCAAATTCGAAGTAATTTAAGTTATCCATACATCATAAAAAGACATGAAGTCAGTATCACAACAAGTATTGGGATTACCCGTTATCCAGAAGATGCTGAAAATAGTAAAACCTTAGTCATGAATGGTGATCAGGCAATGTACTATTCTAAAAACAATGGTCGAAACTGTTTTTCATACTTTAACAAGGTTCTCCAAAATGAATCACTTCATAAATCTACTTTAATTAAAGATTTGCGTGTAGCTGTTTATGAAAGGCAGTTTTCATTACATTTCCAACCGATCATTGAATTATCAAGTAATAAAATCACAAAAGCCGAAGCGTTAATTAGGTGGGAGCATCCTACGAGAGGTTTAATTTCACCAGTAGAATTTATTCCGCTAGCTGAACAGGCGGGATTAATCAACGCTATTGGTGAATGGGTTTTTAAAGAAGCGATGGATCAAACAGTTAAAATTCTGGAGTCCTATGATAAAGACTTCCAAATGACAGTGAATACATCACCTTTACAATATGAAAAAAATGGTATGGATGTTAAGGCATGGGGTGAATACCTGAAATCCTGTGGATTATCGGGTAAAAATGTTTTATTGGAGATTACTGAAGGTTTATTAATGGAAATGAATGAATCAGTTATCAAGAACCTGTTTCATTTAAGAGATTTGAGTATTAGTGTTGCTATTGATGATTTTGGGACGGGTTATTCGACGCTTTCATATTTAAAGAAATACGATATAGACTATTTGAAGATTGATCAATCTTTTGTTAGTAATTTGACTCCTGAATCAGATGATCATATTTTAGTGCAAGCTATTATTGATATGTCAGCTAGACTAGGTGTGAAGATTGTTGCAGAGGGGGTTGAAAAGGAAGAGCAAAGAGATATATTGCGCGACGCGGGTTGTGATTTTGCTCAAGGTTATTATTATTCTGAGCCTTTAAATGGGGAAGATTTTATGGCGCTATTACAAAACTGGAACAAAAAACCTGAGAAAGCGGTAATCTCCAGTGACTTACCTATATTGAAGTAGCAAGCTGTTTGAGAACGGTGCTCGCAAGGTTTTCTATCGAAATTTTCTTATTCATCGATTCGCGATGTCCTTTATTTTGCCAAATAAAATAATCTGAATGGGCATCTTGGTAATCAAGTTCAGTGTAAATCGCAGGCATACTAGGGACATGATCGCCATATAAGCAAAAGAGAGTCTCTTTATCAGCACTGTTATAATTGTCAGTTAGACTTTGAATCATCCTATCCGCATTAGCAAGATGACGTAAGTAAACAATTAAGTCCTTACTTTCAGTGATACTTTTACTTTGTGAATAATAAATTTCTTGTTCTTCTTTCGTCGTTTTCTCAAGATGTAATGGTCCGTGATTTTCCATAGTGATTGCAAATATAAATAATGGCTTATCTATTTTATTCTTAGTGATTTCTATTATTTTCTCAGTGACTGCTTGATCTGAAATATACGGTCCAAAACAATCATTTTCATCAAAGCTTTTGATGTCGATAAACTCATCGAACCCCATTGCCGTGAATATTCGATCACGCCCAAAAAACGATGCTGAATGCGGATGTATACAAACACAATAGTAACCCTGACTCTGTAGAAGGCTCGCAATTGTGGTTGTTTTCATTTTATGAAGGTAGTGGTAAGGATAGAATCGATAGAAACCTAAGGACTCAGATTTTAGCCCGCTTAAAAATGCAAACTCTGAACGCATCGTGTTGGCACCCCAAGCAGGAATTTTTAGTTTTCCATATTGGATGGACGAGGTATTACAATCATCAAAACTCTTTAGTACTGAAGTACGGATAGATGGGTGTAAACGTCGTGCATCAAAAAAAGATTCACTTTGGACAATGGTTATATTGGGTTGTTCTTCAGGTGTGCAATTGTGTAAAAAAGGGGGGGGTGCCATTATAGATTCTGAAGTGGTATTTTGGTTGTTAAAGGGTGAATTTGTAAGTGTCTGTTGGATTTTTTGTTTATGTGACGAAGTTGCTGCTTGTTTGCTATAAATAAAAAGTGTGTTTAATAAGCCATAATTTGCATTATCCGTATTCGGGTTCATGGTTAGTTTTATAACTAAGGAAATTGCTTTAGCAATGAAGTAAAACACAATAATAGCAAGTAGGCTGCTGAGTATTCTTTGCCATGAAAAAGCTAATGCAGGTTCCAAGGCTAACACGCTAATAATTAAACCAATAATAATGATTGGAGCAATAATGACAGGCGCTAGTCCGAGAAAAGGAAAGTACAATCGAGGGTGTTTAAAGGCTTGCGAAAACATCACAATATCCGAGAATATCATCGGTTCACGCAGTGCTTTAAATTTAGCATTACTGACGGTAGTTAAGATAATTAAAAATATACTCACTGCAAGTGCCGAAAAAACTGCACGTTGTACAACCAAGCTGACACAAATGAACATGATGCTAACCAAAAGACTCTGTAAAACGACGGTGTTTATATGAAGTGTTGGCACCTGCGGTTTTAAAAAGCGCTCTGGTAAAAATGAGAATGCTATTGTCAGCAGCAAGGCAATAAAGAAAATGCTCATTAACGAGAACCCGTACCGTAGACTAATCGCATTATCCAGTCTGATACTCGCGTGGGTAGGGCGCCTAAAAACCACATGCCAAGATTTAGTGGAAAGGGGAAAGAAATGCTGGGCTTATTTTTAGCAATGCCTTTGGCAATAATATCGGCTGCTTTTTCTGCTGATACTAAAAAAGGTCTTGAAGCAGGAAAGCGATCACTCATCGGTGATTTGACAAAACCCGGGTACACAATATTGACTTTAATACCATCTGGTTTTAACCAAGCTAGCAATGATTCACCGTAAGCTTTTACAGCCGCTTTACTCGCGCAATACGTGGGTGTTAGTGCCATGCCGTAATAGGCTGCAAGTGAGCTAACGATAACAATCTGCCCGCTTTTTCTTTGTTGCATACGGCTGATTAGAGGATTGAGACTTGCCAATACGCCATAAACATTGGTGTCGATAATATTACAAATATCCTGCCATTCTTCTGCCTTGCCTTTTTTGCCAATGCTATGGGCAACGCCTGCATTACAAATAATTAAATCAATCGGAAATTCTATATCGATTTTCTCGATAAGTGTTTGGAGTTTTTTAGTTTCGCTAATATCGATCGAATGGATAGTCGTTTCTGCTTGTTTCTGTTCACATGCCTGTGCCGTAGTTTGCAATCTTTGTTCATTTCGAGCGAGTAAAATTAAGCGAGATTCTGAATTTGCCAAACGCACGGCTAACGCAGAGCCAATACCACTGCTCGCACCTGTAATGAGGATATTTTTTCTATTCATCTGAACCTGTCTTAGCCTCGGCGACTAAAAAAGGAAGACATCCTTCAATGGCCATTCGAATCCCTTTAATATTATAGAAACTACCATTAATTTGTGTGGTATCAATAATATACTTTCTAAAGGCTTGAAATAGCATTTTGTTTGGTGGTGTAGCTTGTGTCCAAAAGTCATCTAAATTTCCCTGAAAAGTCAGCCCAGAGATATCGTAAATCGCTTCACCAAGCGCTATCACAGGACAATCATATGTTAGCGCAGAGTTACCCACTGTACTATTGACTAACACGGTTCCTTTCGCATGTTGCAATAGCTCATTTAAGTTGCCTGATTCAAGATAAATGAGGCGCTCTTGGGATAATCCATTTTCTAAAGCGGATTGTTTAATCACCAAAGGGAAATCAATAAACCAAGGATCAAGCGGGTGTACTTTAATCACTAAGCAAGCCTCTTCAGGTGCATATTGGGCAAAGGATTGAATACAGGTTTGAATAAATGTAGTTAAGTTTTTAACGGGTGAATGTAAGCGAATTTGTGAGTCAGCATCCAGTTGTAAGGGTAAAATATAAAAAGGTACATTACGTTTTAATAAACCGGAAATCTGCCCTGCTGCTTTCCGATCATAATAAAAATACAGCGATGGCATACGCTGAATAAAGCCCCAATATTCTCTCAGAGCACTATCAGGACGGTGTGTTTTATAATGTGGAAATAGGGGTTTTAAAAATGATTTAGATAAATGATAACGAACGTCATACCAAGCTCTTGTACTGAGACCCCCACCTGTCGGTTTTGGCTCTGGAAGCTGTTTTGTTAAATGACCTTGCTTCGCATGATTTGCATAATCAAGAAAAAACTGTGGGTCTTTAGGCATACTAGAATGTGCATTGACACCGCCTTTCTCTAGCGTAATCCAATGTGGTCTAAAATAACCCTCTTCGAAGACATGAATGTTTATCTTATTTTTTTTTGCAATATTCACAGCAGATCGGTGAACGGGACGTGTATCACCGAATAAAATTATATCGGTGATCTGATGTTTGTTGAAAAGATGCTCATAAAAGGTCGGTAAATTTTCAAGTGTATCCGAGTAGCTGATGTGATTTGAAGCTTTTTTAAAAAAGCGACCAGAGTATAAATCACCTCCACAAAAGTTAACCTTGAGTGCTTGATGGCCCGCTTTAATCACTGCTTTTTCAAGTTCAGTAAAAAAAGGACTGGCAACACCTTGCAGAAAGAGAAAGGAGCATTTATCCATACTCGTGCTAGGCGTAGTAATGGCACCCCCCCCTTATTTTGAATATTATACTAATGATTACTTTCGCCCGATCAACTCGATTTGATAACCATCTGGATCTTCTAAAAAGGCAATAATAGTTTTACCTGCATTCATTGGGCCTGCATCGCGAATGATTTTTCCACCCATCTGTTTCATTTTTTCACAGGCTTGATAAACATCATCAACACCAATGGCAATGTGACCAAATGCGTTGCCAATGTCATATTTATCCACACCCCAATTATAGGTCAGCTCTAAAACGGTATTGTCAGTTTCATCGCCATAACCGACAAAAGCCAGCGTAAATTTACCCTCAGGATATTCATTGCGGCGTAGTTCTTTCATCCCTAATACATCGGTATAAAATGCGATGGATTTATCCAAATCGCCAACCCGTAACATGGTATGTAAAAATCTCATTTTTAAGCTCCTTTCAGTGACCTCTGATCAAATTCTAATCGACTTAATCAGAGATCCCTTTAAACACCCTTTTGATCACCCCAAAGCCAACTATGTAGTTGCGGTAATATGCGTACTTGATGCCAGTTTAATGTTTGTGTGGCATCAATCAAAGCAATCATTTGACTTTGTTGGTCTATTTTTTTGTTATTATTTTTATGCTTGGTTAAGTCGCCTTCGAGGCTTGCCTGTGTATTGCAAGGTTGGATAAAACAAGGGATATCTGGAGTTTGATCTGCTATTGATTTTGCCCAGATTAAATCATCATTATCAGCGATCACAAATTTAAATGAGACATCTGTTTTATCACCACAAGCCTCTAGGCATCTATCGAGTAGTCGCTGCTTAAAATGCATCGCAGAAGAGGGTGGTTTTGGGCTAAAGGTTAATTGGTCTAATAATTTGAACCAAGGTTTGGAGATACTGCCTTGTGTTTCCATTGAAAACTTATAGCCTTTTTCATGCCCTAGCTTTATTAGCTCACCGAGCTCTTGAATGCTGGGATTACCACCTGATAATGTGACCCACATGGCTTGATGATTGCTTAACTGTTCAACTTTGTTAAATATTGTTTGTGCGTTCAGCGATAGCCATTCTTTTTCATATTCAGGTAAAACGGCATGAGCCGTATCGCACCATTGACAGCGATAATCACAACCCGCGGTGCGCACAAAAATTGTTTGGCAACCAATTAAAGCACCTTCGCCTTGAATAGTAGGACCGAATATTTCAGCGATCGAAATCAAGTTTGTATCCGCAGCGAGTAGTTGACCGTTTCGTTGTTTTAAAGGGGCATTCATGCGCTATACTCTGCCCATGTTTTGGGTGTTTCACTGACACGCATGGTACTCACCTCTGGCCACATTGCTTTGGCCCAATCATATAAAAACTTAGCTAAATGTTCAGCCGTAGTAGCATCATTTCCTAACACATCATTTAGGTGGCGATGATCGAGTTTATTATCAATAAAATCCTTCAGTGCACTTAAATCATTGTAATCAAGAACAAAGCCATATTGATTTAAGGTCTCAGATTTTAATTCAACCTCGACAATATAATTGTGACCGTGCATGCGAGCGCAGGGGTGCTCATCGGGTAAATTAATTAACTGATGTGATGCACTAAAATGAAATTGTTTGCTGATGGTATACATTAGGTATTCTCAATTGCAGATAACCAAAAGGTGTCATCGGCATAGTTTGTCGGGTCAATCGTTTTTGCTAAATGAAAAGCTTCGCGACGCTCAACGCAAGTTCCGCAACGACCGCAATGTTTCTCAAGACCTTGATAGCAGGACCAAGTATTGGCAAAAGGAACCGTAAGATTTACGCCTTCACTAACAATAGCTGCTTTATCTTGATGTAAAAAAGGAGTGTAAAGTGAAATATCGGCAAGCCCATCCAGTGCCAGCTTTTGCATGGAGGCAAAGGATTCAATAAAGTCAGGACGACAATCTGCATAAATAAAGTGATCACCACCATGCACTGCCATCGCCACAGTATCTGCCTGTTGAGATGTGGCAAGACCATAAGCAATCGTCATCATAATGGCATTTCGATTGGGCACGACAGTAGATTTCATACTCTCTTCAGCATAATGTCCGTCAGGAATATCAATGTCGCTAGTGAGTGAAGAGGTTAAATGTGAACCGACATCGCTCAGGTCTATAATGATGTGTTGGGTATTTAAATCATCCGCACAAAGACGCGCAAAATCAAGTTCTTTGCGATGGCGTTGACCATAATCAAAAGATAATAAAGAAGTAAGCGTTGCTTCATTCGCCACTTTATAAGCTAAAGTAACAGAATCAAGACCGCCAGAACAGACTACTAAGGCTTTCATAAATCCTACTGTGTGAGGGTAAAACCCTCGGTGTTTTTTACCTGGTGCGTCGACAGGGGTAAATCGACGATTTACCAGTGGCTAGGAGTATAGTCTATGAAGGGATCTCTGAACAATATCAATTATGTAAAAAAAGGGGGGGTGCCATATAAAATATGTACTTGCATCTTAAGGAGGCTTGATCAAGTCTAATTAATTGTTGCTTGCTAAAACTGTTGCTAAATTATAATCGACTTAATCAGGACTTTCTTAATAATCGTGGGAAAACAAGTGTCGGGCAAGGTGGTTTACGGGTGATATAATTTGTCATACTTTAATACTACGATTACCACCCCAGGTTTAGCGCTTGGGATGGTAATTAAATTGTAATGCGTTATCTACTTGCAACTACATCAGCATAATTCATTGGATATGGGGGAGCAGCTACTATCTGTTGAGGTGCTAGATTTGTAGAGACTGGCACAGGATACCAAACAACATTCCCACGGACAAATACAGGTGGAACACCACGGTGATAAAAAGGTTGGTACAGAGCAGGTATCGTATTCAATCCCCACTGTTGTAGATATTGTGGGTGTTGATTTTGCTGGCTAACAAGCTGTTGTACATTACCGCTAGGATTAGCTTCAGCAATGATTTCTATCTGTTGATTTGTTTTCAAAAGATGCATCAGTTTTTTAACATTCTTGATACTGGTTTTACCCGTAATCGTATAAGAAAAATCTTTGTTTTGTTGTGTGCTCTTTTTGTGTACTTTAACTTGTACTTCTAGGTTGTCGCTATTTTTCATGAGCTGCTTAAATAGCGCCGCTGTTTTGCGATCTGTGGTGCCGTGTGCTGTGTAAGCAATATTTTGCTTTAATTGTGACGTTTGATTTGTACTCGCGCTGAAAGTGTTTGCTGTCGCAACACCTGTAACTAACATTGCGCTAACAATGGCAAGCTTATGTTTTGATGATATTCTCATGCTTTCTTTTTCCCCTTTGAAATTGTTTATGTTTGAAATCCATTACTTAGCCCAAGCGATAGATTTTTTGCTTATGATATTTTTATTTTCAATAATTGTAGCATAAAGCGACTTAATTTGGTATTAACTGAATTCCCAAATTCACAGCCGAGTTTTTGGAATGATGTTGAATCAAGGGATCCATCCGCCCATTTCAGATAGTACGGGATTGTCTACTTATCAAATTCCAGATACTGCGGGGGTGCATAGCAAAACTCACAACGAAAAGCAGGTAGATTTTAGTCATTTTTAATCGTCACCTGAGTTATGCAGAGGTCTCATTTTATTAATCACTCAAGCGGTCAACTAAGGGAGCTAGGTTGATATATCAATAAGAAATGAATTAGCTGATTGACAGTTACTAGGTGCAGCGGTAATGTTCCCCGTTCATAAATTTTTTTATTTAAGCAAGGGTGCAAATGAAACCAGTTAAAGTCGGTTTATTAGGGTTGGGGACGGTTGGCGGTGGTACTGCAATTGTTCTAAAAAGAAATGCTAAAGAGATAGCGCGACGTGCTGGTCGTGATATTGAAATTGATTTTATTGCTACTTTAGAGCCAGAGCGTGCAGAAGAGCTTGGTGTGGAAGGTATTCGTTTGACTAAGGATGCTTTTGAAGTGGTCAATGACCCAGATATAGATATTGTGGTTGAGTTAATTGGCGGATATACGCCAGCTAAAGAATTAGTGTTGCAAGCGATTGAGAATGGTAAGCATGTTGTTACTGCGAACAAAGCTTTGATAGCGATTCATGGTGATGAAATTTTTGCTAAAGCACAAGAAAAAGGTGTTGTGGTTGCTTTTGAACCTGCGGTAGCGGGTGGTATTCCGATTATCAAGGCATTGAGAGAAGGTTTGTCAGCGAATAATGTTGAGTGGCTAGCGGGCATAATAAACGGCACAGGTAATTTTATTCTTACTGAGATGCGCGATAAGGGCAGAGACTTTGCTGATGTTTTGGAAGAGGCGCAAGCGCTTGGTTACGCTGAAGCTGATCCAACGTTTGATGTGGAAGGTATTGATGCAGCTCATAAACTTTCAATTCTATCTTCGATTGCATTTGGTATCCCTTTACAATTTGATAAGACCTATACAGAGGGTATTTCAAAAATTACTCAGGAAGATGTGGTTTATGCTGAAGAACTTGGCTACCGCATTAAACACTTAGGTATGGCAAAACGAACAGATGCTGGTATTGAGCAGCGCGTTCATCCAACATTAATTCCAAAGTCACGCTTAATTGCGAATGTAGATGGTGTGATGAATGCGGTACTTGTTAAAGGCGATGCAGTTGGTGCCACATTGTATTATGGTGCGGGTGCTGGAGATGAGGCAACGGCTTCGGCGGTGATTGCAGATATAATAGATGTGACACGGACATTAACGACTGACCCTGAAAATCGGGTGCCTCATTTAGCTTTTCAGCCTGATGAGCTTGCGGATATTCCTGTGCTTAATATGGATGCTGTTGAAACAGCTTTCTATCTTCGCATGTCAGCTAAAAACGAAGCCGGTGTACTTGCAGAAATTACGCGTATTTTGGGTGATAAAAATATTAGTATTGAAGCCTTTATCCAGAAAGAATCTGAGCAAGAAAATGCTAATGTCGATATTATTTTACTTACACATCGTGTCAATGAAGGTGATATGAATAATGCGCTGGAGAAAATCGAAGCATTGGATGTTATTAGCGGTGAAGTAATGAGAATTCGAGTAGAGTCACTCAGTTAAGTTTTGTGTCTTATGTTAAAGAAAGAAGAGTTAATTTATGAAATTTATTGAAACGCGTGGTAATGATGGTCTGCAGCCTGAGAAAGTATCTTTTTCTGAGGCTATTCTTGGACCGATGTCATCGTTTGGGGGTATCTACTCGCCTGAGTCTTTGCCAGATTTAGGGCTAAACTTTCTTAAAGACCATGTTAGTTCAGATTATAAAAGCTTAGCTCGAGATATACTGAAGGCATTTGACATTGATATTGAACAGTCTGTGATTGATGAAGCGTTAAATCTTTATGACAATTTTGATGACAGCACTAACCCAGCACCATTAGTTCGGGTTAAAGATGAGCTCTATGTGAGTGAGCTTTATCACGGTGCAACGCGTGCATTTAAAGATATGGCGTTACAGCCATTTGGTTTAGTTCTTTCATCATTGGCTCAAAAACGTGATGAAGAATACCTTATCATGGCAGCGACGAGTGGCGATACGGGCCCTGCGGCTTTAGAGACGTTTAAGAATCGCGATAATGTTCGTGTTGTCTGTCTTTATCCCGATGGAGGCACATCGGACGTACAACGTTTACAAATGGTGACGGAGAATGCTGAAAACTTAAAGGTCATTGGTATTCACGGTAGTTTTGATGATGCACAAAGTGCTTTGAAACTGCTCCTTAGCTCAGAGAAATTTAATGCTAAATTAAAAGAGAAGAATATCTCTTTATCTGCGGCTAATTCAGTTAATTTTGGACGCATAATTTTTCAACTAATGTATCACATACACAGCTATTTAGAGCTTGTTCGACAAGAGGCTATTACATTGGGAGATAAGGTTTATCTGGACGTTCCTAGTGGTAACTTTGGTAATGCTTTGGGGGGTTATTATGCGATGAAAATGGGTCTTCCTGTTGAAAAAATCTTGATTGCGTCAAACCAAAATAATGTGCTTACTAGTCTTGTCAATAAAGGTTTGTACGATATTAGAAGCGCATCTGTTGTTGCTACGACATCACCTGCCATGGATATTTTGAAATCTTCTAATGTTGAACGTATTTTGTTTGATATGTTTGGTGCTGAGCGCACTAAAGCATTAATGAAACAGCTTGATGAAGAAAGCTATTATCAGTTGACTGATGCAGAATTAGTTGAGTTGCAGAAAGTTTTTGTAGCTGATTATTGTACGGATAAAGAAGGTCAAGAGTATATTAAGCAAGCATTTGATAGTGGTTATCTAATGGATCCGCATACGGCAACTTGTTTTAAAGCGTATGATACCTGTCGTGATAAGTCATTAAAAACTATTGCCTATTCAACTGCGGAATGGACAAAGTTTTCTCCAACGATTGCAGAAGCGATTACAGGCCAACAGGGTGGTAGTGATATTGATGCTTTAAAGGCTATTTCTGAAAAAGCAGGAATTAATATTCCTGAATCAATCAATGCACTATTTGATAAAGAAGTTACTCAAAAAACCGTGATTGATAAAGAAGAAATCGAAAAAGAAATTTTAGCTTTTCTTGTTTAGTTTTTGCTTAACATTTATGTATAGCTTCGTTTTCTTACCGTCTTTCCGTTCAAAAAGAGCATTTTAAATTAATGACTTCTGTAATCGCAGCAATTCAGATGGCTTCGGGCCCCCAAGTGAAAGCTAATTTAATGGAAGCCACTCGATTGATTCGAGAGGCTGCCACAAAGGGTGCACAAATGGTTGTGCTTCCTGAGTGTTTTGCTTTAATGGCTATGGAAGATAAAGAGAACTTGGCTTTAGCTGAAAAGCAGGGGAAAGGACTTATTCAAGATACTCTGCGTCAATGTGCAATTGACAATAAAGTGTGGATAGTAGCTGGTTCGGTTCCTCTAACATCAGATAATCCTGAGCGAGTTAGTGTTGCCTCATTGATGTTTGACGATAAAGGTAAAATTATTGCCAGATACAATAAAATTCATCTGTTTGATGTTGAGATTGACTGTGATGATGAAAAGGCTAAAGAAGTTTATCGTGAGAGTGATACTTTTGAGCCTGGGAAAGAAGTAGTCGTTGTTGATACGCCTTTTGGTAAAATTGGTATGTCGATCTGTTATGATTTACGCTTTCCTATCTTATACCGTGAAATGGTAAAAAAAGGTGCTGAAATTATCCTCATACCTTCGGCTTTTACGAAGACAACGGGTAAGATGCACTGGGAGCCACTCATAAAAGCAAGGGCTATAGAAAATCAATGTTATGTTATTGCGCCCGCTCAAGGCGGTTATCATGTTAATGGTCGCCATACCTATGGGCATAGCATGACGGTTGATTATAATGGCCAAGTTCATGGTTTGCGCTTGAAAGGCACAGGTGTTATCACCATAAAGATAAACTTAACAGCACAGAAAAAAGTTCGTAAGAGTTTTCCTGTGCTGCAACATACAAAATTATAAATAGAATTGGTTATAAGCACTAATGACAAACTCAATATACCAGCAAGTAGAACAGCAACTCTTTGACCCGGCTGGATTAAATGAAGCAAAGCTAGATCAGGTTTTCTCGCAATTAAAGGGAGCTGATTTGGCTGATTTATATTTCCAATCAACACGATTTGAATCATGGTCACTCGAAGATAGTATTATTAAAAATGGTACTTACAGTATTGATCAGGGTGTCGGAGTTCGGATGGTAGTAGGAGAGCAAACGGGCTTTGCTTACTCTGATGAAATTACCTTTGATGCATTGATCTCTTCTGCTAAAGCTGCTGCCGGAATAGGTAAATCTGGTCAAACAGGAAAAGTTAAAGCGTGGTCTGCAAAAGAGTCACAAACTATTAATGCGCTGTATGCCACTGATAACCCACTCGCATCTATGAGTGAAAATGAAAAAATTGCTTTGTTAAATCTTGCCGATAAGGAAGCACGGGCTGCGAGTTCACATGTTTTACAAGTCATGGCTAATATTGCAGGTGTTCATGAGCATATTCTAGTTGCCGATATTGATGGTAATATGAATGCTGATATTCGCCCCTTAGTTCGTATGAATATTACCGTTATTGTAGAAAAAGATGGCAAGCGAGAATCAGCTAGCACAGGAGGAGGTGGACGCTTTGGTTTTGACTACTTTACTCAAGCCGATCGTATTAGAGAATATGCTCAAGAAGCCGTGCGTATGGCATTGGTAAATCTTGAGTCTGTTGCTGCACCAGCAGGAAGTCAAACGGTTGTATTAGGTTCTGGCTGGCCGGGTATTTTATTGCATGAGGCAATAGGACACGGCTTAGAAGGTGATTTCAACCGTAAAGGTACGTCGGCTTTTAGTGGACGTGTTGGTGAGAAAGTTGCCGCTAAAGGTGTCACTATTGTTGATGATGGTACGCTTGAAAAGCGTCGTGGTTCACTCAGTATAGATGATGAGGGTACGCCAACTAATTGTACTACTTTAATAGAAGATGGGATTCTAAAAGGTTATATGCAAGATAAGCTAAATGCCAAATTAATGGGTGAAAAGTCAACCGGAAACGGTCGTCGCGAATCCTATGCTCACCTGCCGATGCCACGGATGACAAATACCTATATGTTAGCTGGCGATAGAGATCCAGAAGAAATTATTGCTTCGGTAGAAAATGGCTTATACGCCGTAAACTTTGCGGGTGGACAGGTAGATATTACGTCAGGGAAGTTTGTGTTCTCCACATCTGAAGCTTATTTAATTGAAAATGGAAAGGTTACTCGACCCGTTAAAGGCGCAACTTTAATTGGTAATGGACCAGATGTATTAACTAAAGTGAGCATGATTGGTAATGATCTTGCGTTGGATCAAGGTGTTGGTATCTGTGGTAAGGGTGGTCAAAGTGTTCCTGTAGGTGTTGGTCAACCCACACTTAAAATTGATGGTTTAACTGTTGGTGGAACCGAGGCTTAGACATGAATAATAAGAATGAACTAGCAAAGACAGAACAAGAGCTGCGTGAGTTATCAGACAGGATTCTTAAACTTACAAAAAAATATGGCGCTACAGACGCAGAATTAAGTATTAATCGTGGTATCGGACTATCCGTTGAGACACGTGGGGATATTGTTGATAAGTTGGAATATAACCGTGATCAAGGACTTGGTTTGAGTGTCTATATAGGCTTAAACACGGGCTCTGCGTCGACAGCAGATTTATCGGATAAAGCAGTTGAAGATACAGTTAGAGCTGCCTGTAATATTGCTAAGTTTACTGGAGAAGATAAATACACGGGTTTAGCCGATGCTGATCGTATGGCAACAGATATCGCCGATCTAGATTTATATCATCCTTGGGATTTATCAGCAGATGAGGCAATCGACATTGCTAAGTCCTGTGAAGCAGCAGCACGTGACTATGATAAGCGAATTACTAATTCTGATGGTGCTAGTATTAGCACTTACAGCGGTTTAAGTCTTACTGCGAATACGCATGGTTTTACGGGTGTGATGTCGTCGAGCCGTCATAGTTTGAGCTGTTCTGTTATTGGGCAAGAAGTCGGTGATGATGCAATGCAGCGTGATTATTGGTATAGCACTAGTCGCACCAAGAATAATCTTGAAGCTATTGAAAAAGTTGGTATTAAAGCAGCGCAGAGAACCATTGCACGTTTAAATGGACAGCAGATTAGTACTCGAAAATCAGCTATTTTGTATTCGCCTGAAGTTGCTAGAAGTCTAATAGGGCATTTCACCAGTGCTATTGCCGGCGGAGCACAATACCGAAAGTCTACTTTCTTGTTGGATAGTATTGATACAAAGGTGTTTCCTGACTTTATTCATTTACATGAGCAACCACATATTAAACAAGGGTTTGGCAGTAGCTACTTTGATAAAGAAGGTGTTGCAACAAGCAATCAAGACATTGTGATTGATGGTGTGATTCAAAATTATTTAATGGGCAGCTATTCAGCTCGTCAATTAGGTTTAGAATCAACCGCAAACTCAGGTGGAACGCATAACCTAACGCTTGATTCAACAGGGCAGAGCTTTAGTGAGTTACTTAAACAGCTTGATACAGGGTTTTATGTCACTGAATTAATTGGCAGTAGTGTTAATAGTTTAACAGGTGATTATTCACGAGGTGCTTCAGGTTTTTGGGTAGAGAATGGTGAAATACAATTTCCAGTCGAAGAGGTCACAATAGCGGGAAATTTGAGTGATATGTTTAAAAATATCGTTGCTGTTGGAACGGATGTTGATCTACGTAGCTCAATGAAAACAGGTTCGATATTAGTTGATAGTATGACTATTGCAGGTGGTTAAGAGTTAAAAAAGGGCGGGAATGCTATAAGAAAAAGAACATAAGACACTTAGGTTCGTAACTGATAGTTAGGTCGGCTATTAGCATCTAATAAATTATAGTTTTTCAACCAGTCCAAGGCATCTTCTGCATCTTCGTTAAACCAAGATTGCGCCGACCCCAAGCGAAAAGTATATCCCCAGCTATTCATATTCTGCATCATGCGGTTACTTCCCATTTCTGGTATATCATTTGCTAGTAAGATTTGTAGATAACAGACTGCATTTTCTTCATCAAAATCCCCAGCAGCATTGGTGTCGAGATTGTCTCTTCTGTTGGCATCCATACAGATATAATGGCAGGTTTCATGCAATAGAGAGTGAATAGGGCTATCACTGCGCACATAGACAGTGTTTCCGATTAGTCCAGCCTCAGTATCACCCCAATAGCTTCCAGGTATTTCTACCATGTGAGTTATTTTGAGAGTTAATTGATATTTTTTGAGTAAGGAGGCTAAGTGGGTAATGTCACAGTCGGCAACTTGAACAATGCTATTTTGATGTTTATTGTTCGATGGACTGATTTTGTAATTCCAAATGAGTCACTTCTAACATAGGTCCAGATTGTTGAGCTGTAATTTGTGCATTTCCTTCACGCGTCAGCCACTGGTTTTCTCCCTTTAATTGATAACGGGAGATGAATTTTCCTTGTCCTTGCATTTTTCCTGAGATATTCCTCCAAGTGAAATTATAAAGTAGCATTTTTCTTTCACTCGTGATTTCAAAGAGCGTTTCTAATTTGTTACTAATCTGTTGATCTGTTTGATCGACTATTTCAGGAGAGTTTGCCAGAATATTTTTTATTGTGTCGACATTGCCTCGTTCATAGGCAGACTCAAGATTTTGGACCAAGGTTTGAAGTTTTATTTCAGTTGATTGTTGCTCATCAGTGGCTGAGAAAGAAGCCATTCTAAACTTTGATTCTGTCGTTTTTTCAGGCAGCTTATCCTGACTATTTTGAGCAGCAACTTGTAGTTCTGTATTAGTCTTGCTTTTACTCATTGTTAGTTCAGGATTGGCAGGGTCATAAAAGTGACCAGCAAATGCAACAAGAGAAATGATACTGAGAGCCGAAACAGCAGCAAAAGCACTTTTTACATTTGAAATGTGTTTTCCCGCTTTCTCAGTTGCTTGATAAAAGCTTTTTGGTGGCTTTCTCAAGTTACTATTTTGTCTAGTTGTTTTTATTTCGATAACGGCATGAGCATTTTTAAGTCTGCGATAAGCAGCAGTAATTATTCCAGTATATTCTTTGGCTTGTGGTGATGAGTTGACATCAGGGTGGTAAATTCTCATCAATAATTGATAGTGCAACTTACGTAGTTTTGGTGTTGAAAATTTATCCGTGCCTAAAAGCTTCATATCTGAGTTGCCTTTAACAAGAATAACATTATTGATGAAGTATAAAAGAACACTATGAACATTTCTTGCATCAAGATTGTATTCGTCTGCAAACTTTTCTAGTTGAGAATCAGACGCACACAAACTTAGTAAATCAGTAATACCTTCAGGGTATTCCGACTCAGGAAGACATAACCATGCCATCTCTTTAGGATGCTTTTTTAAACTAAAAGCTTGTTGTATTGCGGGGGTTTTCATGTGTGTTTACATCTTATCAAAGTTATTGATAAAAGAAAATCTGAATTTTATTAGTTTTTCCTTTACGGTATTATTATTTATTAATATGAGGCTTCAATGAACTAGAACTCAATTAATTTGTAAATTCATCTTCATTTTCTTCTGAACGAATCGCATAAGCTCTGCCAATGGGTTCTATATTATCTTGACCAATTGCATTTTCCAGTTCTTCAATACGCAGATTGAGCTCATCTGAACTCGTAGAAAAGCCTGTAGAAACAGAGTTACTTTTTAAGCTGGGGTCACCAGCTGAAACTAAATTTGAAACAGTGGGGATATTAAAATTTTGGGGCATATTCTATCACTTATGTGTACGTAGAGTCACATAAGGTTCATAACTTATGGAATTCGAGAGTATAGCCTCGGTCGCGGTAGAAAGCATATCGTTCACGACCAGCGGATATTATATTTTCATTATTATCTAATATTTCAGCAACTTTTAAGAAGCGTGAAAAGAAAGGAGGGCGTTGGTTAGAAAGATTAATTAGGTAATCGCAATTATGTATCGGTTCAAAATCATGAGATATTACAACTTGTTCTCTGCTTATAGCATTTTGTGGGTTTGTTTCTTCGTTAACCACTGTATGCGTGATAAAGCTATGTGCTTCTTGTGACCACAGTAGATTATCAACTTTCTGACTAGTTAGTTGATTGTCTGTATGGATATGTATTTTAAATTTATGTTTTAGAGCCATCTTTACAAGTTTGTAAGATAGCTTCAGGCGCTCATCCAGACCATCCTGCTGACAGACATAAAATTTTATATCTGTCATGCATTGACACCGCTCAGCATAGGTACTTCAGTTCCGCACAGTAGAAGAGTTTCAACTTGGCATTGAAGCGTTATCTTCCATTCGCATAGTTTTAATTTCTTGAGTCTGGGATTCATTGTTATTAGCAATTATTTGTTTGCCATATTGATCAAATATTGAGAGAGTAAAGGCACTGGTCTGCCAGTTGCATTCTTGCCATTCCATGCAGTGCCGGCAATATCAAGGTGTGCCCAGTGGTAGTCTTTAGTAAACTCACCCAAAAAACAAGCGGCTGTAATTGTGCCAGCAGCAGGACCACCGATATTACCTAAATCTGCAAAGGCACTCTTTAGTTGCTTTTTGTAGTCATCATTCATCGGCAAGCGCCATGTTTGGTCATTCACATGCAATCCTGCATCAAGTAAATCATTTGCAAGTTCATCGTTATTAGAAAGCACCGCACAGATTTGGTGACCTAAAGCAACGATACAAGCACCTGTTAATGTTGCGGCATCAATGACAATACTTGGTTTGAACTTAGCAACATAAGTCAGCGCATCACAGAGGACTAAACGACCCTCAGCATCGGTATTTAAAACTTCAATTGTTGTGCCTTGCATAGAAGTCACAATGTCGCCAGGCTTTGATGCGCGTGCGCTAGGCATATTCTCGGCAGCGGCAAGGACTACAACTAAATTAAGCGGTAATTGCATTTCAGCACAGGCTTTTAATGTACCTAACATACCCGCGGCACCGCCCATATCAAATTTCATTTCATCCATTTTAGCACCAGGTTTTAGTGATATGCCACCCGTGTCAAACGTCACGCCTTTACCCACTAATGCTATAGGTGCATCATTTTTATCCTTAGCCCCTGAGTATTGCAAAATAACCATTTTTCCGGGTTCATCACTGCCTTTACTAACTGACAAGAAAGAACCCATGCCTAGCTTTTCCATATCACTTTCTTCAAGCACATCAATTTCGATGTTTTTATAATCATTGGCGATGTTGGTAGCTGTTTCAGCAATAAAAGTGGGCGTACATACATTTCCTGGATGGTTGGCTAAATCGCGTGTTACTTTCATGCCTTCGGTGATAGCGATTCCATTGTTAAGTGCAGTGGTATTGTCATTGTTAGAATCATTATCAAATCCATCGAGGCAAGAAACAGATAGTTCTGCAAGTGAACAATCATTACCTTTGTTGCTTTTATACTCTAATAATTCGTAGAGGCTATCGGCAAAAGCGATAATAGTTTGAGTAATGGCTTGGTTTTTATCAAGAGGTGAATCACTTGAAGTATCGTTTAAATATAGATTAACTGTTTTTATTGAAGCGCTTTTAAGTGCTTTGCCAACAGCTTTAACAGATGTGTTTAACTGCTTAACATCAAAGTTGGATTGTTCGCCACATCCCATTAAAAGTACACGTGAAGAATTAGCGCTAATATCATGAAGCATCATGATGGTACCAACGGCTCCTTTAAAATCACCTTTATCAAGAATTTTACGAATCGATCCAGAATTGGCTTCATCTAAAATTTTGCCTGACTTGCTTAAGATAATTTCTTTGTCTTTAGTTAAAACAGGTATGACAAGGCAATCAGTTTTATCAGTGGCAGGATTATTATTGGTATTTAGGGTGTATTTCATAGGGGTTAGACTCATAATAATTTATTAAAACTTAAGGTATCCCCCCACTTTTTAGCTATTTTGTTGGTAGCTGATGGCGACGAAATAATTTTGAAAGTATAGCGAAAACTAAATAAAAAAAGACTATATCTTTTAATTTTAAAAAGTGTACATAATATTAGCGTTTTACTATATAATACCGCGTTTTTTCGCCTAGTGGTAAACTAGGGCTTTTTAACCACAATTAAGCATAATTGCAAAGTACAGAGACTATAGTCATGGCAGATCTAAGCAAATACCGTAATATCGGCATCTTCGCACACGTTGATGCAGGTAAGACAACCACAACAGAACGAATTCTTAGCCTTACTGGTAAAATCCATAAAATTGGTGAGGTTCATGATGGTGAAGCAACAACTGACTTCATGGAACAAGAAGCTGAACGTGGTATAACAATCCAATCTGCTGCGGTAAGTGCATTCTGGAAAGATCATCGCATGAACATTATCGATACCCCAGGTCACGTTGACTTTACGGTTGAGGTATATCGTTCACTTAAAGTTCTTGATGGTGGTGTTGGTGTTTTCTGTGCATCAGGTGGTGTTGAGCCTCAGTCTGAGACTAACTGGCGTTACGCAAATGAATCTGAAGTTGCTCGTATTATCTTCGTTAACAAATTAGACCGTATTGGTGCTGATTTCTTACGCGTTGTAAAGCAAGTTGAAGATGTGTTGGGCGCGAACCCATTAGTGATGGTACTTCCAATTGGTGTGGAAGATGAGTTCACGGGCGTTGTTGATTTATTAACACGTAAAGCGTGGGTTTGGGACGGTTCTGATGATCCTTTAAACTATGAAATTCAAGATGTTCCTGCAGACATGGTTGATCAAGTTGAAGAGTGGCGTGAAAAGTTGATCGAAACAGCCGTTGAGCTTGACGATGACGCAATGGAAAAGTACCTTGAGGGTGAAGAGCCTGATATGGATGTAATCAAAGCGTGTATCCGTAAAGGTACCAAGGATATGACATTCTTCCCAACGTACACAGGTTCTGCTTTCAAAAACAAAGGTATCCAGCTTATTCTTGATGCTGTTATTGATTACCTTCCTTGTCCTACAGATGTTGAACCACAAGCTGAAACTGATGAAGAAGGTGAGCCAACGGGTAAATTTGCAACTGTTGATGTTGATCATCCATTACGCGCATTAGCCTTTAAAATTATGGATGACCGTTACGGCGCATTAACCTTTATTCGCGTTTACTCTGGTAAGCTAGAGAAAGGTTCGACAGTGCTTAACTCTGCAACGGGTAAAACAGAAAGAATTGGTCGTATTGTTGAGATGTCAGCGGATGATCGTATTGAGCTAGATGGCGCGCAAGCAGGCGACATCGTTGCTGTTTTAGGTATGAAGAATGTTCAAACAGGTCACACATTATGTGATCCTAAAAATCCAGCTATCTTAGAGCCTATGGTTTTCCCTGAACCAGTTATTTCGATTGCGGTATCACCAAAAGATAAAGGTGGTTCTGAGAAAATGGGTGTTGCGATTGGTAAAATGGTTGCTGAAGACCCATCTTTCCGCGTTGAAACTGATGAAGACAGTGGCGAGACTATTCTTAGAGGAATGGGTGAGCTGCATCTTGATATCAAAATTGATATTTTGAAGCGTACACACGGAGTTGATGTTGAAGTAGGGAAGCCACAGGTTGCTTATCGTGAAACAATCACACAGCAGGTTGAAGACAGCTATACACATAAAAAGCAGTCTGGTGGTTCTGGACAGTTTGGTAAAATCGACTATATCATGGAGCCAAATGAGCCAGGTGAAGGCTACGCATTTGAGTCAAAAGTAACAGGTGGTAATGTACCACGTGAATACTGGCCTGCCATTGATAAGGCATTCGGTCTAATGATGGACAACGGTGTTCTTGCAGGTTTCCCTGTTTTAGATGTTAAAGTTACCCTATTAGATGGTGCTTACCATGCCGTTGACTCATCAGCAATGGCGTTTGAATTGGCAGCACGTGGTGCTTTCCGTCAGACTATGCCTAAAGCAGGTGCTCAATTAATCGAGCCTATCATGAAGGTTGATGTATTCACTCCTGAAGATCACGTTGGTGATGTAATCGGTGATATGAATCGACGTCGTGGCATGATCAAATCACAAGAGTCTGGTCCAACAGGTGTTCGCATTAAAATTGATGCACCACTGGCTGAAATGTTTGGTTACATTGGTGATCTTCGCACAATGACATCGGGTCGTGGTCAATTCTCTATGGAATTCTCACATTACATGCCTTGTCCTAAAAATGTAGCTGAAGAAGTAATCAAGGAAGTTAAAGAAAGAGAAGAAGCTAAGAAGAAAAAGTAACGTCTTTTTTATTCTAATAAAAAAAGCCCCGCACTCTTTTTATAAGATGCGGGGCTTTTTATTGGGTCATTATTTATTCGTTCCTTCCTTAGAGAGAGTTTTTTCTTGAAATAACCTATGAATTGGGGATTTATCCATTACTAATTTGACGAACCATGGGATACAGCTTTTCCATTTCATCCTGAATTCTATCAAGAATCATCTCAAACATCTCATCCGTTTGCTCTATAAACTTGTTATGCAGTCCACCACCGATTTTTAGTTCTTGGGTAGATTTTTTACACCATTTTTTTGCATAATTATTCATTACCCTTTTTATTTCATGTGAACCCGACATAAAATTATTAGCAAGCTTATTAGCTTCTGTTGAAGAGCTGGTTAATAAACTTTGATAAAAATTACTGTCAATAAACTGCATATGCTCATTGACTTTGTCCATGTAATTGTAAAAAAGCTGACTACAAATCTCTGAATCACATAAAGAGCGATCTTTGATTAGTACAGATAAAACATTGCTAAGTTCGGTGATTTTATCATTTTGGGTATTTAATTCATCGTATGTGATCATTCTAAGGCTCCATTATAAATTAATTATTATTTGAGACCTTTGTACGAGAGTATGGTGAGAGAAAAATAAGCGTAATATTCATGTTTTTATAAAAATAAGATTATAGCGAGCTATTGAGCGTATTTTTAGGAGTATCAAGGGAGACTATACTTTAAGTAGTTTTTATCTGCTCACTATCTCTCGTGTAAAGGTTTCTACTTTTATATATAGCAGAAAGTATAAGTCATGCCTGTTTTTTTGATGCTAATCTAGATTAATATCAAATTAAAAATTTCAACGCGGTATGACCTATACTGTTAGGTTTTGGTTGAGGTGAAAGTATATTGACATGAAAAAGTGTGCGATCGTAACAGGTGGTGCGAGTGGCATAGGTAAAGCATGCGCCAAAGCACTCGTAGAAAAAGGCTATCAAGTTGTTATTGCTGATATCAATGAGGACTCTGGTAAAAGTCTTGCGGAACAAATAGGTGCAACTTTTATTCAAGTTGATTTATCAAGTCGTAAATCCTGTAAACAGCTAGTGGAAAAAACGATTGATACTTTTGGTAGGGTAGACGTTTTGGTAAACAATGGGGGCTACCAACATATTTCACCTCTTGAGGATTTCCCTGAAGATACTTGGGATGAAATGCTACATATTTTACTTACCGCTCCTTTTTTATTAACTAAATATGTTTGGCCCTACATGAAGAAACAAAAATGGGGTCGAATTATCAATATCGCATCCGTACACAGTGAAGTTGCTTCACCAAATAAAGTAGCTTATATCTCTGCCAAACATGGATTGATTGGCTTAACCAAAACAGCGGCATTAGAAGGTGGTGAGTTTGGTATTACTGTCAATGCGCTAAGTCCTGCATACGTTCGTACGCCTTTAGTGGAAAATCAGATCGCCGATCAGGCGAAAACACGTAATATTCCTGAAGATGAAGTTATTGAAAAGGTTATGCTAGAACCTGCAGCAATTAAGCGTTTAATCGAGCCCCAAGAGATTGCTAATTTAGTGGTATTTCTTTGTTCAGAGCAAGGATCTGCAGTAACCGGAGCCAACTGGAAAATAGATTGTGGTTGGACAGCGAAATGAAAACTAAACAGCTGCATGTACTCTCCAATTGTTAAAAAACAGGGGGGGTGCCATCTACTTGTTTTTGCAGTATCTCAACAAACTTTTTCCCCGCATTAGATAAACTCCTCTTGGAGTGTTGAACAATGCCCAGAGAACGTTCGATGTGTAAACCTTTGACTTTAATTTCAGTAATATCATCGCTTAACATGGCGCGTGGTAGTGCGCTCCAGCCTAATCCGATACTGACCATCATGCGGATGGTTTCTAAATAGTTTGTTTCTAAGATAACGTCTAATGCCCCGTGTTTTTGAATAATAGGGTGTTCGATTACGCTGCGTGTATAAGTTCCTATGGCGGGTAAAATAGCGCTGTGTTTGGCGAGTTGATCTAGGCTGATAGCTTTGTTGGCGGCTATTTTAACTAAAGGATGATCGGGTGAGACTGCAATGGTTAATGGGTCATTCCAAAGTGGTGTGAGCTTTAATCGATCTGAACGACTTAAGGGTAAAGTCACTACGCCTAGTTCAAACTTTCCTTTTAAGATGGCTTCACAGGCATTTTCTGAATCCATAAACTCTAGATCTAATCTCACATTAGGGTAGTGTTCAGCATAATGCTTAAGGCTATTGGGCAATCGACGTAAGCCAATATGATGTGAGGTGACTAAGGATAAGTCGCCACTGATTTGACCACTTAGATTATCAATGACTTTTTGTGACTCTTTGATATCTTGTAAGATACGTTCTGCGATGGGTAATAAAGCTCTGCCTGCTTCATTGAGCATGACACGCTTGCCAATTCTATCGAATAATTGGCTGCCGAGTTGTTCTTCAAGCAGGGCAATGCGTTTGCTGATGGCGGGTTGCGTAATGTAAAGCACTTCGGCGGCTTTGGAAAAAGTCCCATACTCTGATACAGCGATAAATGCACTATAGCTTGAAATATTCATATATAACCAACTGGAATATAAATTATAAATTAATAAGATTATAGTTATATATAAAAGCAGAGTAAACTGTGTTGGAAATCTAGGAGATTAACAGATGGCTGGTAAAACATTATATGACAAGTTATGGAATGCACATGTGGTGCGCCAAGAAGAAGATGGAACATCTTTATTGTATATCGACCGTCATCTGGTGCATGAGGTTACTTCACCACAGGCTTTTGAAGGTTTACGTATAGCAAATCGAGGTTTATGGCGCAAAGAATCTATTGTTGCGGTTCCTGATCATAATGTACCGACGACCACGGCGGATAGAGGCAATGGTACGGCAGGAATATCAGACCCCATCGCTAAATTACAAATTGATACCTTAAACCAGAACTGTGATGAATTTAAAATCAATGAATTCCATATGGATGATATTCGTCAAGGTATCGTGCATGTCATTGGTCCAGAGCAGGGTGCTACTTTACCGGGTATGACAGTTGTTTGTGGTGATTCACATACATCAACTCATGGAGCCTTCGGTGCATTGGCACACGGTATTGGCACCTCTGAAGTTGAGCATGTAATGGCAACGCAGTGTTTGATTCAGAAGAAAATGAAAAATATGCTAATCAGTGTAGATGGCAAAGTCGGTGAAGGTGTGACGGCTAAAGATATTGTTTTAGCCATAATTGGTGAGATCGGTACGGCAGGTGGAACAGGTTACGCGATTGAATTTGCAGGTGAAGCGATTATGGATTTATCCATGGAAGGTCGCATGACGGTGTGTAATATGGCAATTGAGGGCGGCGCGCGCGCGGGTATGATTGCTGTGGACGGAACCACTATTGAATATGTTAAAGGTCGACCTTATTCGCCTACAGGCGAAATTTGGGATAAAGCCGTTGCTGCATGGCAGGATTTGCATACGGATGATGATGCTGAATTTGATGAAGTTGTCAGATTACATGCAGGAAGTATTGAGCCACAGGTAACGTGGGGCACATCACCTGAAATGGTATTATCAGTCAATGCCAAAGTGCCAGATCCTAGAGATGAAGATGATGCAGTCAAGAGGAAATCGATCAGTGATGCACTAGCTTATATGGGATTAAAAGCTGGTCAGGCGATTAATGAGATTTTAGTAGATAAGGTGTTTATAGGTTCTTGTACCAATTCACGAATTGAAGATATGCGTCAGGCGGCTGAGGTCGTACAAGGTAAAAAAGTGGCTGATAATATTACATTAGCGATGGTGGTTCCTGGTTCTGGCTTAGTTAAGAAACAAGCAGAAGATGAAGGTTTGGATAATATATTTATTCAAGCAGGTTTTGAATGGCGTGAGCCGGGTTGTTCAATGTGTTTGGCAATGAATGCGGATAGACTGGAGCCACAGGAGCGTTGTGCTTCAACCTCAAATCGAAATTTTGAAGGGCGTCAGGGTCAAGGTGGTCGTACCCATTTAGTGGGGCCAGCAATGGCTGCAGCTGCCGCGATAGCGGGACATTTTGTTGACGTGAGGGAAATATGATGAAAAAGTTTACAACACATACAGGCATTGTCATTCCCTTAGATCGTTCTAATGTCGATACCGATGCAATCATCCCAAAACAGTATTTAAAATCAATTTCACGAACGGGTTTTGGCCCAACGCTTTTTGATGATTGGCGATATGCAGAAGCTGGTGAGCCAGGGATGGATCATTCTAAGCGTGAAATAAAAGAAGACTTTGTTTTAAACCTTCCTCGTTATAAAGGGGGTTCGATATTGTTAGCGCGTGAAAATTTTGGCTGCGGTTCCTCACGTGAACATGCTGTTTGGGCATTGGAAGATTATGGTATTCGGGTGATTGTCGCGCCAAGCTTTGCTGATATATTTTATAATAATTGCTTTAAGAATGGCCTATTACCGATTGTTCTTCCTGAAGAAAAGGTGGATGCGTTATTTGCTGAAGCGATGATAAGTGAAGGATATGATTTAACCATAGACTTGGAAAACCAACACGTTATTGAACAAGATATGCTGTTAACAGAGAAGACAGCATTTGAAGTGGATGAATTTCGTAAGCACTGTTTATTAAATGGTTTGGATGATATTGGCTTAACGCTAGAACATGCAGATGACATTAAAGCGTATGAAACAAAGCGTAAGCAGGATGCGCCTTGGTTGTTTGCTTAGCATAAATACAATGGCACCCCCCCCCTTTTTTGAACAATTGTCCAAAAAAGGGGGGGTGCCATATGAATAGAATATAAGAGACTTAATTATGACAAAGAAAATATTAATCCTACCAGGTGATGGTATTGGTAAAGAAATCGTAGCAGAAGCGTTGAAAGTAATTGAAGTACTAAAAGCAGATTATGCACTCGATATAGAGTTAAGCCATGGTGAAATCGGTGGTGCTGCTTATGATGCCGATGGACATCCTTATCCACCCGCAACACAAGCGCTGGCAAAAGAAGCGGATGCAATTTTATTAGGTGCGGTGGGTGGTTATCAATATGATGATTTACCCCGAGATGTACGCCCTGAACGTGGTTTGCTTGGGATTCGTGCTGACCTTGAGTTATTCTCAAATCTTCGCCCTGCAATTCTTAATGAAGAACTCGCCGATGCTTCTTCTTTAAAAGCAGAAGTCGTAGCAGGTTTAGATATTATGATTGTGCGTGAGTTGACTGGCGGTATTTACTTTGGTGAGCCACGTGGTATTCGTACCTTAGAGAATGGTGAAAAACAAGGTTATAACACCTTGGTTTATAAGGAATCAGAAATCGAGCGCATTGCACATTCAGCATTTAAAATTGCGATGCAACGTGATAAACGACTTTGCTCTGTCGGTAAAGCGAATGTACTAGAAGTGATGGAGCTTTGGCATGATGTGGTAGAGCGTGTAGGCAAGGAATATCCTGAGGTAGAACTAAGTCATATGTATGTCGATAATGCAGCAATGCAATTGGTGAAAGAGCCAAAGCAGTTTGATGTGATGGTGACGGGTAATATGTTTGGTGATATTTTATCCGATGCGGCGGCGATGTTAACAGGTTCGATTGGCATGTTACCTTCGGCTTCTTTAGATAAAAATGGTAAAGGTATGTATGAGCCTATCCACGGTTCAGCTCCTGATATTGCAGGTAAGAACATTGCAAATCCATTGGCAACCATAACCTCAGTGAGCATGATGTTACGTTATTCACTGAATCAGGCAGACTTAGCTCAGAAAATTGATGATGCCGTTGAGAGTGTATTAAAACAAGGTTTGCGAACAGCGGATATTTATGTCGAAGGGCAGTCAGGTACAACGTTGGTTAGTACCAGTGAGATTGGCGATGCCGTTGTAGCGAGTTTAAAAGCATAAACTATTTTATAAATTATAATGAGACAGTATCTACTTAGATTAGAAGTTAATTTGAAAGCTAGTCTAAATAAGTACGGAGTAAAAAATGTCAGATAGAACATACGATGTAGCAGTAGTTGGCGCAACAGGCGCTGTAGGTGAGGTCATGCTAGAGATACTAGCGGAGCGTAACTTTCCAGTGGGAACAGTTTATGCTTTGGCGAGTGAACGTTCAGCAGGTAAACGCGTCAAGTTTGGTAATAAAAGTCTAGTGGTTGAAGATTTATCTAAATTTGATTTTTCAAAAGTACAGATTGGTTTGTTTTCACCCGGCGGGTCTGTTTCTAAGGAGTATGCACCGATTGCAGCATCGCAAGGGTGTGTGGTAATTGATAACACCTCAGAGTTTCGTTACGACGATGATATTCCATTAGTAGTGCCTGAGGTTAATCCTCATGCAGTCGCGGAATATACAAACCGTGGCATTATTGCAAATCCAAACTGTTCAACAATTCAGATGTTAGTGGCGCTTAAGCCTTTACATGATGTGGCTAAAATCACCCGTATTAATGTTTGTACTTATCAAGCTGTTTCTGGCTCTGGTAAACCCGCAATAGATGAATTAGCTGGTCAGACGGCTGCTTTACTTAATGGTAAAGAGGCAGAAGTTAAAGTCTACCCTAAGCAAATTGCCTTTAATGTTATTCCGCAAATAGATGTTTTTACTGAAAATGGCTATACCAAAGAAGAAATGAAAATGGTTTGGGAAACTAATAAAATCATGGAAGATAATGATATTTTGGTTAACCCTACTGCTGTGCGCGTTCCTGTGTTTTTTGGTCACTCAGAAGCCGTTCATATCGAAACACGTGAAAAACTCACCGCTGAACATGCTACTGAGCTTTTAAGTAATGCACCTGGAATTACGGTTATAGACGAAAGAAAAGATGGTGGTTATCCAACAGCGGTTTCAGATGGGGCAAATAAAGATGCTACATTTGTTGGGCGTATTCGTGAAGATATTTCCCATGAAACGGGTTTGAACCTATGGGTAGTTTCTGACAATGTAAGGAAAGGTGCAGCTTTAAATAGCATCCAAATTGCTGAAGTTTTGATCAGAGATTATTTATAAGAAATAATATCTTAACGTCAAAACATGTCAGAAAGTGACACTTCTGACATGTTTTGGAAAATTATGACAATAAATCTACTTTGTTCAGTTTTGATTCATCGGATGTTTGATATATTAGCCCCAGTATCCAGTTCTTAGGGGTATAAAATAATTAGAATAATCGTTTTTACTCTGATGTACTGAAAATAATAATGAATAAGAAATTAACCATTCACAGTGTTAATAAAAATAAAAATAGGGGAATATTAAGTGAATAAGAAAGCCTTAAGCATGGCCATTTATTTGGCAATGGCTCTTCCAACCGCTTCTAACGCGCTAAGTCTAGGTGATATTGAGTCCAAGTCTAGCTTGAACCAGCCTTTTCAAGGAAGAATTAATCTACTGTCTACAACACCAGCAGAAGCGAAAACTTTACGCGTAAGGGTTGCACCCGCTGCCGTATTCAATCGTGTTGGTATTGATAGACCTGCGTTTTTAAATAGTATTCGTTTTCGAACAACTATTCAAAACGGAAGACCTGTCATTTTAGTGAGTTCTAATCAACCGATTAATGAGCCTTTTTTGAACTTCTTATTAGAAGTTAGCTGGCCAAATGGACAATTATTAAAAGAATATACGGTTCTTCTTGATCCTCCTGTTTTATTACGACCGAATACTGCAATTGCTAGTAACAATGCTGGTGTACGTGCTGAGCCACAAGCTCAAGGTCGCATTACTCGTCCAGCGGTACAGCAGCGTCGAGCTGCACCTCAACGTCGTGTAGCTCCTCGTGCTGTCCAACAAGTACGTCGTACGCCACAACAAATACGTCAGGCTCAACGACTACAACGTCAAGTGAGTGCTACACAACAAAAAAGAGCAGCACAACAAAGACAATTGCTTGCGGCACAAAGAAAATTAGCTGCAGAAGGCACATCAGCAACACGTGCTCCTACTGCCTCTAACAAATACCGCGTAAGACGTGGAGATACCTTATCTAAAGTTGCTAGGAAACTAGGATATCGTGGTGTTCGTAAAGACCAAATGATGGTGGCACTTTTTGAGAAAAATCGCCGCGCATTTTCTAAAAGTAATATGAATAACTTGAAGTCTGGTGCTTTTATGACTCGTCCTTCTATACAGGAAACGAGATCTACAACATCTAGAGCAGCTAGGGCACAGGTTGTAGCTCAAGCTCGTGAGTGGAAGAAACTTCGTGTAGCTTCAACTAAAACGGCTGGTTCAAAATCAGCAGCTTCAGAAAAGTCTGCACGTATTGAAGTTATTGGCTCTAAAAATACAGTTGATAAAGGTTCTAAAGCTGGAAATGCTTCTGTTGCTGGATTAAATAATCAGTTATCACTAATAACTGAATCATTAACAACGAAGCAAAAAGAAAATGAAGAATTAAAGTCTCGCGTATCTGATTTAGAATCATTGTTACGTAAGAAAAATCGTTTAATTACACTGAAAAGTGAACAATTGTCGCAACTACAAAGTGGTATGAAACCAGAAGCTGCTGAACCTTCTTCAGAGGTCAAAGCGCCTGAAGTGGCTATTGCACCCGTAGTGACAAATGAAGGTACTGATATTCAACAGGAAGTCGCGAATACACTTGCGAATGAGAATGGAGAAATAGCCCGAGCTGAGAATAACTCTGTATTTGAAAATATAGAGCCGACTACAGAAACAATTGAACCTGAGGTAGCAAGTGAAGAACCTGCTAGCCCATTTACAAATGAAGCTGAAGAGAAAGGTAGCTTTGATGTAATGAGTCTTCTTGAAGATCCTAGAGCGCTGGGTGTTGGTGGTGGTACATTACTCGCACTATTAGGTGGTTTTTGGTACATGAGACGTCGTAAGGCGAATGAATATCTAGATTCCCCAGGCTTTGAAGATAATATAGATGTCGATAGCCTAGATCTTGATGAAGCTGATGTGACCACATCAACACAGATTGATGATTCTGAAATGTTTGATGAATCTGAATACGTAGACCATGATGACGTTGCTAATACAAATGTTAATACTGAAGATGAGGAAGTTACAGTTGAAACAGAAGCAGAAAGTGATGAACTAGATGATATCATTCAGGAAGCTGATGTTTATATTGTTTATGGACTCCATGATCAAGCAGAATCAGAAATTAAACGGGCTATAACTGAACATCCAGGTAGTGCGGCTTTACATGCAAAACTACTTGAGAATTATCAGGCAGCGGGTGATAAAGAAGCCTTTGAGAAAGAAGCTAAGAACTTTATGGACTTGGATGCTGACAATAAAGATAAGTACTGGGATGATATTTGTGACTGGGGTAAAGCTTTATTGCCAGAGAATACTATGTTTGATAAGTCTGAATCTGGAGGTAGTGGTTCGAAAATAGCAGCAGCAGGAGTTGCTATGGTCGCCGGTACTGCGATATCAGATGCAATATCCTCAGATGATAGCGAAATATCAGAGTCTATAAATTCAGAAGATAGCGCAGATATTAGTAGCTTAATGGAAACGTCAAGCGAGGAATTTGAGAAGGTTGATATTGAAATAGATGTTGATGATCAAATAGAAGACTTTGATTTTGACGATGTTCTTAGTGAAGATATCACTGACATGCATAAGGATAGTGACTTAGGTATAGATTTTGATGAAACAGGAAGTGATGAGTTTGATCAGCTATTAGGAGATGACTCTTTAAAAACAACGCTTGAATCTGAAGGCAATGAAATGCCAGAGCTTGCAGGTGAAATGACGATAGAAGCGGATCTAGACAGTACAAGCTTAAACCTTGATTTGGATTCAGATGATTTTGATAAGCTAATGCCAGAAGATCATGCTTACAAAGCAACAGAAAGCGATGATCAAATTGAAGTGGCGACTGACGAGAGTTTAGAAGAAGTTATTGCTGAAACTCAGCAGGATGATGCAGAAGATGATTTGCTTGCAGGGTTTGATGATAACTTATCATTCCTAGACTTAGATAATGACAGTGATGTCATCGAAGAAACGCAAATCGAAACAAAGATTGACCTTGCTAAAGCTTATATAGACATGGGTGATATCGATGGCGCTAGAAGTACACTTGAAGAAGTGATCGAAGATGGTAGCGAAGATCAAAAACGTGAAGCAGAAGAATTGCTTCAACACAATGGTTAATTAAATGTTAGTAGTTTGATTAAAACCGGGCTTTATGCCCGGTTTTTTTATGCCTGTTATTTAGCTTAATCATAGAATATTATTCAGCAATGAAATACGCAGCTTGCATAGAATATGATGGGACCGCCTATTGTGGTTGGCAAAGACTCAAACACGCTCCTTCAGTACAAGAAGAAGTAGAGAAGGCACTATCGAGTGTCGCAAACCATGAAATCTTACTAAACTGCTCAGGGAGAACAGACAGTGGTGTGCATAGCATAGGGCAGATCGTACATTTCGAATCTGATGCCAAGCGTAATAACAAAGCTTGGCAAATGGGCTGTAATACCAATCTACCCGACGATATAAGTATGCGCTGGATCCAAGAAGTCGATGAACCTTTTCATGCAAGATTCTCGGCGAAATCACGCCGTTATCGTTACATTATTTTAAACCAACCGGTTCGCCCCGCTATTCTTAACAAACAAGTTTGTTGGTTCCGAGTTGACTTGGATGCTGTCAAAATGCAACAAGCAGCCAGTTACTTAATGGGTGAAAATGACTTCACCAGTTTTCGCGCCGCAGGATGTCAGGCAAAACATGCCATGCGAGAACTCCAGGAAATCATCGTAACGCGTGATGGTAAGTTTGTTTATGTTGATATCGTTGCCAATGCATTTTTACATCATATGGTGAGAAATATTGTAGGGAGTTTGTTTGAAGTTGGTGATGGGAGGCGGGAGCCTGAGTGGTTTTCTGATTTACTGGAGCTTAAAAATCGAGATAAGGCAGGGATAACGGCAGCTGCTTGTGGATTGTATTTTGTTAGTGTGAAATATGGGGAGGGGTTTCAGTTGCCTGAAGGGGCAAAACCTCCTGTGTTTGTTTTTTGAAGCTTCTATCTTTTGAATTGTGTAAATAAGGCGGGGGTGCCATATCAAAATTAATAGATATTCTGCATACTCAAACCATGAAAGATACATCTGCCATCAATACAAAATCAGGCTTGCTAACAAACACTAAAGTTTGTCTATCGCCGAATCATGATGATCGTCCTGATCAAACAGATATTTCTTTAATCGTAATTCATAATATCAGTCTGCCACCTAATGAGTTTGGTGGTGAGGGGATTGAGCAGTTGTTTTTAAATAAACTAGATAAAAATGAGCATCCTTTTTATGAGGAGATTCATCATTTGCGTGTTTCTAGTCATTTATTGATTCGTCGTGATGGTGAGGTGATACAGTTTGTTCCTTTTCATAAGCGGGCTTGGCATGCAGGGAAATCGGTATTTTCAGGGCGTGATGTTTGTAATGATTTTTCTATTGGGATTGAGATGGAGGGTTCTGATTTTGAAGCATTTACTGAAGAACAGTATGTGGGGCTTGAAGCTACCTTAAATGATTTGTTAGAAGCTTATCCATCGCTTTCAGCCGAATCAATTACAGGTCATGAGCATATTGCACCTGGGCGTAAAACCGACCCTGGTCCTTATTTTGAATGGGAGAGGTTGGCTAAATCTATGAAGGTGAAGCTACCCGCAAAGTGTGATAACTCAAATGAAAAATAAAACAGTTATTGACTTGATAAGGCATGGTGAACCTGAGGGTGGTCGCATGTATCGTGGAGGCGGTACTGATCACGCTCTGAGTGAGGATGGTTGGAAGCAGATGCTTGCCAGTGATGAAGGCAGGAATGAAGATTGGTCAGCTATTGTGTCTTCGCCTATGTTACGTTGTAAGGGGTTTGCTACACATCTGGCTAAGAAGAAAGATATACCACTTGAGATCATAGAAAATCTTCGTGAAGCAGGTTATGGCGATTGGGAAGGCTTAACTCCATCTGCGATTAAGGAAGAGTCAGAAGAGGAGTATTGGCAGTTTTTTTCTGACCCAGTTAATTGTCGACCAACGAATGCAGAGCCTTTAGAGTTTTTACGCCACGGATTAATGAAGTCTTAGGTAAGGTCTTAACAGCTACCAAGGTCAGCATATTTTGCTAGTGTCTCATTTAGCCGTGACGCGTGCCATTATTGGTATTGTATTGGGTATGCCGTTAGCCAGTCAGCAGTTGATCGATATGCCATTTGCAGGTATGTTGCGAATGATTAATGACCGAAAAGGATTAAGATTAGTCATGTGAGACCTCAATGTAGGATATCAATCTTTCATTGCTTTTTTAATTTCACTCATCATTTTATTTTTTGCAAGTTTCGCCTCACGTTTTTCACAACGTAACTTCCAACGAGATCTAATATTTTTTCGCCAAAGTGTGTTAATGGTGAAAAAACCAATGGCTGAAGAGAGAATACCAAGTAGTAAGCAACCGAATAATAAAGGTTGCCAGATTTGCCCAAGTGTTGTTGTTAACCATGTCCAACTAAGGTCCATTGGAACCGATTCAAGTTGCATCCCTAGCATCACGCTTCCCAGTTTATAAGCAAAATAAAACATGGGGGGAATAGTGAGTGGGTTGGTGATAAAAACTAATACGACAGATAGTGGTAAATGGGCACGGTAATAAATAGCGAGCAATGCCGCTATAACTGTTTGTAAGGGTATGGGTAGCCAAGCACAAAATAAACCAATAGCAAATGCTTTGGAAACGGAGGTTCGATTCATATGCCATAGGTTAGGGCGATGAATATCTTCACCTAGGAAAGATAAAGCTTTATTCTCCCGAATAGTTTTTGGGCTAGGAGAATAGCGTTTTAAAAATTGACGTGGCATATTCCTATATTCTATACAATATGGGTTGATTCTGTCATAAGTAACTGACTAGATGCTAAATTTTTAATACTAATGCGACTTTTATCACTTTCTTTCTTATTCGGAACACTTCCCATTCTCTTTCTTCAGAGTTTGCCTAATGTATATTGCTTGGGTGGAATTTTATTGTTCTCTCTTTTATTGGGTGCTTATTGTAAATATAAGTTCAATAATGTAAGTATCAAGTTTTTAATAGTTCTAGGATTTTTGCTTGGTCTATTTATTTCGACTACAACTGCACAGATTTTACTGGATAAACGTTTACCTTCTCAGTGGCAAGGTCAGGATATGGTTGTGCAAGGCTCTGTTGTTGATATTCCTGATGATCGAGAGGATGGAACCCGATTTCGTTTTAAAATAAGCCATGCGACTTTATTGGCTGCAAAGGATGAAGTTGAGTCTGACAAAATAATTAAGTTAGCAGGTATTGTTCGCTTAGGTTGGTTTCAACAAAGACAAACCATTAAAGCAGGAGAGAACTGGCAATTAAGAATTCGTTTAAAACGCCCCTCAGGTTTTTTAAACCTAGGTGGCTTTGATTATGAGAAGTGGCTTTTTACAGAACGAATTATTGCAACGGGTTATATCCGAAAGTCTTTAGAGCAAAATCATCGTCTTAAACCAGCACCTTGGTGGTCACTAAATAAATGGCGTGAAACGATTCATCATAATATTCAGGAATCTGTTTCTAATAAACCTGCTGCCGCAGTACTCAGTGCCTTAGTGGTAGCGATTAGAACGGAACTGAGTGATCAACAGTGGCAACAACTTCAAAAAACAGGCACAAATCATCTCATCGCGATTTCAGGCTTACATATTGCGATCGTTGCTGCATTTGGTTTTTTTCCGATTATGTTTATTTGGAGACTATTTCCAAAGCTTAATGAACGCGTTCCTTTACAGATTGTGGGGAGTATTTCTGGTGGTGTTTTTGCCATTATATATGCCATGTTGGCTGGTTTTACGTTACCAACACAACGTGCGCTGATTATGGTTATTATTGCATTGCTGGCGTTAATGGGAAGAAGACATTATACCTCATTACAGATTTGGTCTTTTGCTCTGTTAGCCGTGTTGCTCTTAGATCCATTAGCTGCGATGACGATTAGCTTTTGGTTATCATTCGTCGCCGTTGCTTTGATTTTATATTTCCTCAATAGGCAAATTAAAAAGCCTTTTTTGCAGTTGATTAAGTTACAGATTTGGCTGTCATTGGCAATGCTTCCGCTAACCTTGATCTTCTTTGGGTCTGCATCCTTATCTTCGCCAATTGCGAATATTTTGGCAATACCTTGGGTGTCTCTAATTGTGGTTCCAATAAGCTTGCTAGGGTTGGCTTTTATGCCGATTTCTTCTTGGATTTCAGAAAGTTTATTTGATATTGCTGCGATTAGCGTTGATTATTTGTTTATAGGTTTGAATTTTTTAAGTCAGTCTCCGCTATCATCTTTAAACCCTACAAAAGTGCCACTTCTGTATTTGTTAATAGCTTTTGTAGGTTTGCTCTTTGTGATTTTGCCAAAAGGTTTTCCTGGGCGATGGTTAGGCCTAATTGCTTTAATTCCAGCACTTACTTTTACAGCTGAAAAACCTAATCAAGGAGCATTTAGCTATACCATGTTAGATGTGGGTCAAGGAATGGCATCCGTAGTGCAAACGGCTAATCATAGTTTGATTTACGATACGGGCACACATATTAGTGATACTTTTGATATTGGAAAGCTGGTTGTTATTCCCTATTTAAGATCACAAGGAATTAACAGTATTGACCGTATGATTATCTCGCATGAAGACATTGATCACCGTGGTGGAGCTGCTTATATTACCAACAATATTGATGTTAAAAGCATTCTGAGCTCTGAAATTAATATTTTAGCTAATCATAAAGTAGAGCATTGTACAAAAGGAATGAAGTGGCAATGGGATGGAGTAAGATTTGAAATTCTCTCTCCCGACTTAGATTATCAAGAAAATGAGAATAATCGTTCCTGTGTATTGCGTGTTTCTAATCAATATCACTCACTCTTATTAACGGGTGATATACAAAAGAAAACGGAGAAACGATTAGTTAATGCCTATAAGAAAAAGTTATCATCAGAGGTTGTAAGTGTGCCTCACCATGGAAGTAAAACATCATCAACAGTTGAATTTATTGAATACACATCACCCAAGTTGGCGCTGGTTACAGCGGGCTTTCGAAACCGCTTTGGTCACCCAAAAGCAGAGGTGATTACGCGCTACAAAGAACAAGGCGTAAGATTGATGGATACGGTTTCTAGTGGTGCTATTCAAGTGAATTTTCCAACAGATAAAGCAGAAATCAGCACATCTGCTTACAGAGAAAAAGCACGTGGTTTTTGGAGTCGTTAGCGAATGAATAAACTATGAGGTTTCTATGAAAAATAGTCCCATTGATACACCCATAAAAGTAGGAATTGTAGGTACTGGTTTTATATCCAGAGGCTTTACTCTTTTACTACAACAGCAAACAGAATATATAGCATCACGTGTTTTGACACGTCGTAACTTAGATAGTTGTAATGAGTTTCCACGTCAAGATTTACTGACTCAATCCTTAACGGAGTTGATTGAGCATTCTGATATTGTTGTCGAATGCAGTGGTGATCCGATTCATGCCGCAGATGTTATTGACCTGGTCTTTTCTGCATCGTTGCCTGTGGTCACCATGAATACGGAATTTCATGTGACCTGTGGTTCCTATTTTGTGTCAAAAGGGTTACTAACAGAGGCTGAGGGAGATCAACCCGGTTGTTTGGCGGCCTTAGCAGAAGAAGCCATTAGCATGGGGTTTAAGCCCTTGGTTTATGGAAATGTAAAAGGTTTTTACAACAACGACCCCACGCTTAAAGAGATGCAGTTTTGGGCTAAGAAACAAGGTATTAGCCTCGCGATGGTCACTGCAGCAACGGATGGTACTAAATTACAGGCTGAGCAGGCATTAGTTGCGAATGGTTTAAATGCGACTATTGCTCAACAAGGCTTATTAGGATTTCAGTCTGATAAGCTTGAAGCAGGAGCGCTGAGACTGGCTAATATAGCTGAGGAAAAAGGTCGGACGATTAGTGATTATATAATTTCTGCTGATGAGAAAGCTCGGGTGTTTATTGTGGCTGAACATACTGAGCATCAACAAGCCTCCTTGGAGTACTTAAAACTGGGTGGGGGTCCTTATTATACGTTGAGTAATAGTAGAGTCTTATGTCATTTGGAAATATTGAAAACAATAAAAAGAGTTATGCATCAGGGAATACCGCTGTTAAATAATAGTGAGTCACCGACTATCAGTTTATGTGCAATTGCAAAAAAGGATTTACCTAACGGTACGTGCATTTCTCATGCTATTGGAAGTTTTGAAATACGAGGCGTAGCGATAAAAATTATTGATTATCCACAGCATATACCGATGGGCTTGCTTTCTGATGCAGTTATCACCAAAGCTGTAGAGAAAGGTGAAGTAATTTGTTTTACTCATATTGAAATAAAGCCAAGTCTTGCACTTAAAGCTTGGCAGGAGAGTATATTGATTAGTTAGCCCCTTTAAAAAAATGAACTAATTCATGTACATAAGACTACAAATAATAAAAACTAACGGTAACTGTGAAAAACATACATCACAACAAAGATTTAGCTTGTCGGTTCTGTGGCGCTGAAACTTTCGAAATTTTAGATTTTGGAAACCTACCGCTTGCGAATACACTGCTGAGTGATAAATCAATACCCGTAGAAACCTATCCTACTGTTGTTAATATCTGTTCTGATTGTTCCACTGCACAATTAAATTATTGTACTGATCTTGATATCCTTTATAAGGAATACGCCTATATAACCCCAAAAAGTCCAATGCTGACAGAGCACTATCAAACGATAATCAATCACTTAATTAATCAGCATGGTTTAGAAAGTTGGGCTAACGTATTAGAAATAGGCAGTAACATTGGTCGCTTCCTTCAGCACCTTAAGCCTTATGTAAACAGTATGATCGGTGTTGATCCTGCTCAAAATATTGTGAAAATGGCGAATCAGGAAGGTATTCCAACACGTTGTGATTATTTTGATTCAGAATCAGCAGCAGATATTGAAAAGCAGTCGGGAGCAAAAGATTTAATTGTTAGCAGACATTGTTTTGCGCACAATGAAGAGCCTTGGAAAATGTTAGAAGGTGTAGATAAATTATTAACTGATGAAGGTGTTTTTGTTATAGAGAATGCCTACTTTCCCGATACGGTCGAATTAAGGGAATTTGATCAGATCTATCATGAACATATGTACTATTACAATCTACGAGCCATTCAAAAAATTACCAGTAAGTTTGGCTTCAAGTTAATAGATTGCTTACACAGTGATATTCATGGCGGTACGATGCTTTATGTTATCAAACGTCAAAGTGCCCAAGGTGAACTATCAAAAACCGCATTGCAATACCTTGAACTTGAAAAAGATATGCATCACGTGAATTACTATGAAAAGTTTATAACTGGTGTTCAAAAAAATATACTTGAGATACAAAACACCATTAAGAAAATACAATCACAGGGAAAATCCATATCTGTATACGGGGCATCCGCAAAATCTGCAACCTTACTTAACTTTTTAGGCATTGATTCAAGCATGATTTCTTATGCCGTCGATTCAAGTATTACGAAACAAGGAAGATATATCCCATTAACAGGCATAAAAATAATTAGTGAAGAGCAGCAAGCGCAACTGAGCCCACCTGATTACTACTTATTGACCATCTGGAATTATAAAGATGAGATTATTAGAAAAGTACGTGAATCAGGTAATTCAACCAGTCGGTTTATTATCCCTCATCCTACTTTGGAAATAGTGGAATAAGCTATACTGGGTACTCTAATACCAGCACTCTAATAGCTACTAGTACTATCCCCCTTTACAAGCAGGTGAGTCTGCAACTTTTCCTGCCTTTTCAAAATATTCATCAGGTGTCATGGTGTGCATCGCCAGAGCATGAATTTTTTGTAATACATCAGCCAGTTCTGAATTAATCATTCGATGCCTAGCAATTAACATTTTACCTTCAAATAATTTACTGACGGCAACCACTTTAAAATGAGATTCTGTTGCAGGTCCGCTATGCATATGACTTTCATTGATGACTTCTAGCACTTCCGGTTCAAGTGCTTTCGTGAGTTTGTCTTCTATTTGCTGTTGCATATTCATTTGCTTCAGTGCTCCAATTGACTTATTAGCATAATAAACCTTTTTCAATATGGATCAAATATGTAAAAAAGGGGGGGGTGCCATTGTACAATTGAACTTCCATGGATATCTCTGGATGCTACCTTGATGAGTAAACAAAATAACGGGAGAAAGACTCTGAACTGAGTTTTTTTGCAAAACGAATAACCAAGCTCGTAATAATTAAAGCCAGTAGAACGCGCAGGTAGAGCGCACCTGTAATATCAGCACCAAGTAGAATAATAAGCAGTGTATCTTCTATGATACTGTGACAGATTGCGAGTAGACTGAGTGAACCAAATACATCCATCTTAGATATTTTACCATTTTGAGCTTCATTGATTAATAAGCCACCGCCATAGGTTAGACCGAGTGTGATACCGATGATGGTAATGGAGGTACTCTCTTTACCTAAGCCTAGTATTTTAAGAAGTGGTTTTAAAAGATAGGCGAGCAGTCTTTCTATATGGCAAACTTTGAGTAGTTTTAAAAAAACAACAAGCACTGCGATTATTAGAAAAACCTGAAACAGTGTTTTGATCTGTGAAAATACCCAGCCTAGTAAGGATGTATCACTACTAATTTGTGGCTTCCAGATGGCTGTATTTTCTTCAGTTAAAAAAGCGCCAGAGCTATAAATGTAGTGTAATATCAACCCCAGCAATAGCGCACCACCAATACGTAAAATCAGCATATAGACAATACGGACACCTGCTTTTTGAGCTATACGGACTTCAATCGGTAGCGAATGTGCGAATAGCATCATACTTCCTAAGACTGTTACTTGAGCGATACTAAGCGGCTCACTGATTGCTGTTGTGGCAAAAATAATCATCCCACCGTAAATGCTGGTGATCATGGTGGTTGCCCATACTAAACCCATTTCGGCAGGTAAACCAACCAGTTGCATAATGGGTTCTAGTGCCATACCGATGTATTTGATGCCACCTAATTCTTCAATAATCTTGACGATGATGATGATAGGGATCATCAGCTTGAAAAGATTAAAACTAATTGACAATATTTCTTTGATTAGGGCAGATAGCCAAAGGGGTAAACGATCAAGCATTGTTTAACCTAGCGTTCCTCACCCTTGTAGTGAAGTTGAAAATCGTAATTAATTTTTTACTCATCATATGGTTACTATCTATTCTTAGCTGCCAACTGAAGAGCCTAGGTTTAACTCTTCAAGCGAGTCAGCCACAATCTCCCTGACTTCTAGGTCTTTATCGTTTTTGCCTTTTTCTAAAAAGGGAAGTGCGCTTTTATCTTTGGTTAATCCTAAATAATGATACGCATCCGCACGAATACGTTGATCCTCATGTTGACTTAATTCTGCCAGTTGAGGGATGAGTTCTTTTACAAAATCAGTGGTGGCAAACTCTTCAAAAACAACGCCAATACCAATCCGTGTACTGAGCACGGTGCCGCTATCTCCCAGAAGTGACATAATCACCTTAATACCCAACTGATCTTTTTTGATAGCTTCTATGACTTTGTTAACCTGTCCGTCAGACAGCAAAAAGTCAAAGTCAGCATCTAGGTTTTTTTGATCTTTATTTTGATGATCATCTATAGCCCATTGAGCGCGTTGTTGCAGCGCTTCAAGTGTTTGAGAGCCCGTTAATTCATGCTTGCCAATGCGTACCCAAGGAACGGAACGAACTTTATACTTTTGCATTGCATCAGGGTTCTTCTCAAGATTTACTACTGTTAAATTAGCAATATCTCCCGCTTTGATCATTTTACTCAAAAGCTCTAAAACACCCGGACAATGGGCGCAATGACTACTAAGTAGCATCAAAGCATCAGGCGTAAATGACTCATCTTTAGTATGATTTTCTTTACTCATTTTTATAATCTTCATTCAATTGTGTTTTAGAGTGTAGATTAAATTATTGTATCGTCATACTGCTTTGTCATAACGGCAGGAATTTTTTTTGTATCCCAGTTCTCTACCGCCCATTTCCATAGGTCATCTAAAGATGAGAAATTAGATTTATCAGGCACAACTTGCCCAAGAAACTCTAAGGCTTTGATCAATGTAAAACGCCTTTGAAGCATCGGTATTTCAGGCGATAAATTTTGTTTACTGAGCTTCTTGCCTTGAGCATCAACGGCAACGGGAATATGCAAATACTGCGGATGTGAATAGGCGAGTAAGGATTGTAAATATAATTGGCGTGGCGTGTTATCAAACAAGTCCGAGCCACGCACAATATGGTTTACCTGTTGCCAGTGATCATCGACAACGACTGCAAGATGGTAGGCAAACATTTCATCACTGCGTTTAACAATAAAGTCACCCACTTCGGTTTCGATATTTTGACAAAATGGCTGTGGCTGGCATTGATCAGTAAAACAGACAGGATTTTGATTTGTTCTTAAGCGAATACTACGGTTGTCACTCGCCGGATTTCTTACTCCTTCGCGACAAAACCCAGGATAGGTATAGGAATATTTACTACTAGATGAATTCTCACGTAACGCTTTGCGAGTACAACTACAAGGGTATATTTTATCTGTGATAGAGTCTAATGCTGCTTGATAAGCTTCCGGTCGTTGTGATTGGTAGAGGATCTCATCATCCCATTCAAAGCCATAGTTCTCAAGTGTGCTTATAATAGATAGCGCATGGCTCTGCTGGCAACGTTGACTATCCACATCTTCAATCCGCAGTAACCACTTTCCTTGGTTGTTATGTGAGATTTGACGGGCGCAAAGGTAGCTAGCCACAGCCGCAATTAGCGAGCCGAAATGGAGTGGACCAGTAGGGGAGGGAGCGAATCTGCCAGTGTAATGCATGTTTTCACTGGCAGATTTACTTGAAATATTGGAAGACTTCGACGTTTTCAATGAAGCTCCCAAGTAATTTATTTAAACGAAAACTAAGCGATTTGTTTTTCTTTAATTTCTTCAGTCGTTTTACAGTCGATACACATATCAGCTGTTGGGCGGACTTCTAGTCTTTGTAAACCGATTTCAATTCCGCAAGCATCACAGTAGCCATAATCATCTGTATCAAGACGTGTAATTGTTTTATCAATTTTTCTTACGAGCTTTCTTTCCCTATCGCGAGCACGAAGTTCAAGCGTAAACTCTTCTTCTTGAGTCGCGCGATCAGCCGGGTCAGAAAATGTACTGGCCTCTTCTTGCATGTGATCCATGGTGCGATCAACTTCTTCCATCAAACTCTTTTTCCAAGCGGCTAAAATATTACGAAAATGAGCGACTTGATCGTCATTCATATATTCTTCGTTTTTCTTAGGAACGTAAGGCTCGATACCATCCACTGGTAATGCAGAATTGCGTGTTATTGTATTTTTATCAGTTGCCATTTCCCATCTCCTGAAAATTAATAGCTTTAAACCTCAAAATAGTTGAAAGAACTATTAGAAATTTAAGGCGCGCATTATACCTGATTTTCAGATTTCGTAAATAGCTGTTTTTGGTCAGCTTATTTTATGCTTTCACAACTATGAGTAGATGCTTTCTATAACAGCTTTTATGCCCCTATCCTGTGGTAGAATTATGCGGCTATATTCAATACGAAGTAAATACGATAAAAGATGAATAATAATACCCCTGAAAATATTGTTGGAAAGGTAGAAAAACTCCATAAACAGCTTCATTACCATAACCATAAATACTATGTAGAGGATGATCCTGAAATCCCTGATAGTGAATATGATAAGTTATTACGCGAATTACAGGCTATTGAAGAGGAATACCCAGAGACGTTAACCGAGGACTCACCGAGTCAACGCGTGGGTGCAGCTCCTTTGGGTGAATTTACTCAGGTTAAACACTTATTGCCGATGTTGTCATTGGCAAATGCCTTTTCTGAAAAAGAGCTGATTGCTTTTGAAAAGAGATTGAAGGATAGGCTAGTTAGCCTTGATGATAAGGAAAATACAGAAGAAGATAAAATGCTGGAATTTGCCGTAGAGCCAAAGCTTGATGGTTTAGCAGTAAGCCTACTTTATAAAAAAGGTATTCTCGTTCAAGGGGCAACACGAGGAGATGGGGAGACAGGTGAAAATATCACTGAAAATGTCCGCACAATTAATTCGATCCCTCTAAAACTAATTGGTAATCATATTCCAGAGACCTTAGAAGTGCGTGGTGAAGTGTATATGCCCAAAGCTTCGTTTGAAAAACTCAATCAAGTCGCCCGTGAAAATGATGAAAAAACCTTTGTGAATCCTCGCAATGCTGCCGCAGGTAGTTTGCGCCAACTGGATTCGCGCAAAACAGCCAAACGTAAGCTCGCCATGTATTGTTACGCAACGGGTTTAATCGAAGGGATGGAGCTACCTACAACGCATTATGATGCACTCCAACAATTGGCGAGTTGGGGCTTTAGAATTTGTCCAGATATAAAAGTAGTGAAGGGTGTTGCGGGCTGTATCCAATATTATGAAGAGATTGGTACAAAGCGCGACAACTTAGCTTATGACATTGACGGTGTTGTTTACAAAATAAATCAACTGGATTTACAAAAAGAGTTAGGTTTTGTCAGCCGTGCGCCACGCTGGGCAATCGCACATAAGTTTCCCGCACAAGAAGAAATGACCGTAGTAGAAGACATAGAATTTCAAATCGGACGAACGGGCGCGCTCACTCCTGTTGCTAGATTAAAACCTGTCTTTGTCGGTGGCGTAACAGTCACAAACGCCACCTTGCATAATATGGATGAAATTAGACGCAAAGATGTACGCGTGGGTGATACCGTTATTGTTAGACGAGCGGGTGATGTGATTCCTGAAGTGGCCAGAATTGTTCCACATTTACGCCCAGAACATACTCAAATTATTAGCATGCCAGAAAACTGTCCTATTTGTGACTCTAAAGTGGAACAAATCGAAGGTGAAGCCGTGGCACGCTGTTCTGGTGGGTTATTCTGTGGTGCTCAAAGTAAACAATCCATAAAGCACTTTGCCTCACGTAAAGCATTAGATATTGATGGTCTCGGTGATAAATTAGTTGAGCAGTTATTTGATGAAAAACTCATAGAAAATATCAGTGATTTATACGGTTTAGAAACGGAACAGTTAGCAGACCTTGAGCGCATGGGTGAAAAATCAGCGCAAAACCTGATTGATGCATTACAACAAAGCAAAACACCCACGCTAGCGCGTTTTATCTATTCATTAGGCATTCGAGAAGTAGGTGAAACAACAGCAAAATCTTTAGCCAATCATTATCGCTCATTAGATGCGCTTAAGCAGACCGATGAAGAAAACCTTCAAAAAGTCGATGATGTAGGTCCTATTGTTGCCAGTCATGTTGTGAGTTTTTTCCAGCAAGATCATAATAATGATGTGATTGATGCGTTGCTAAAAGCAGGTGTTACGCCACAGGAGCCAGAACAAATAGAATCAGAAATGGCGTTGAAGTTAACAGGAAAAATCTATGTTTTAACGGGAACATTTACCGCTATGAAAAGAACAGAGGCAAAAACACAACTTGAAGCATTAGGCGCAAAAGTAACAGGCAGTGTTTCAAAAAATACCACCGCCGTTATTGCAGGAGAAAAGGCAGGCTCTAAACGGACAAAGGCTGAAAAGCTCGGAGTGTCCGTATTTGATGAAAATAAATTGATGGAGCTATTAGGTAGTAATTAGCTAGTTGTTCCCTTGAGCGTGTTAAAAGGTGAAGCTTTTGCTTTTTATACACATCAATTGTGTAAAAACAGGGGGGGTGCCATATAGAATATGAAGAGAAGAAAAATCCGTGCTTCTTTAATTGTATTGTAACTAGAGGCAAAGACCATTCCAATTGTCTAAAAAAGGGGGGGGTGCCATTATCATTAACTTAGCTTAAATAATTCATGAAAATATCGAATGTGAAGCTTGACAGTTTAACAACGGGCACTTAATATACGCGCCTCTTTTGCGGGAATAGCTCAGCTGGTAGAGCACGACCTTGCCAAGGTCGGGGTCGGGAGTTCGAATCTCCTTTCCCGCTCCATATTTAAAAGCCTGAATGATAATTCAGGCTTTTTTATTTGTCCTAGAAAGTTGTGTTTGAAATTGTAAAAATCATATGTGAAAACCTTTCCATATGCTATTTTTTGATGCTATTATCGCGCACCTTGTGGGGCTGAGTTGCAGAGTGGTTATGCAGCGGTTTGCAAAACCGCCTACCTCGGTTCGATTCCGGGCTCAGCCTCCATTATTTACACAAGAAAACACAATATTAAATGTCTACTTTTAAATTGTGTTTAGTTTAGAAAGCCCATCAAATGTAAGTTCATTACATGCCCAGGTGGCGAAATTGGTAGACGCAAGGGACTTAAAATCCCTCGGTGGCAACACCGTGCCGGTTCGATTCCGGCCCTGGGCACCATTTATTTTCATTAAAATCAGCGGCTTATGGTTTTTCTAACTAAGTAAATTCTTCAAGCAACTCTATATTTAGGAAAAAGAATACTACTTTTAGGAAAAAGATTGCTATCTGGCGGGGTCAACCTTATGGAGTTTGGTGTCGTAATGGCGCTTCATAGATTCTGACAATCCACTAATATCTTTATTTTTAGCATCACTCTGAGCTTTGGATTTAAGCTTGTGTAAGCTCCAATATGTATTACTTAAACCTTTAGAACTCATTTTTCGTTTTAATCTTTGCATAGCATCATCAAAAGTGCTTTTCGGCATCTTACCTCCTGTATCACCAATAATGAGGTGAGGATCTATTTCTAAGATTTTATGATCCTTATGCAATAGTAATGCATGTTCATAAGCATTTTTTAAACGCTCTGACCATTCAACTATATTGTCTTTAGAACCCTTTCTACGATGAGTCCTAATGCCAGCATCTGTACAATCACTTACCCTTATATCAAGTGTTTCTGAGCCTCTTAAGCCCATAAGATAAGTAAGTTCAAATGCAGGCTGTAAGTATGGTGAAACCTCGCTGCTAATTTTATATTGCTTGTAATACTCCTCATCAGTTACATAGCGTTCATTTTTGGGTTCTTTAATTTTTTTAATTCCTAGCAGAGGGTTAACATTAATACCTAAATTGGGCAAATAGTTCACTGCCCAACTGATTGCCCCGCTTAAAAAAGTTATTTCTCGGTTTACCTGTACTTCACCTTTTCTTCCATTCTGTTTATAAACAGCTAAACGTTTTTCTGCGATAGCATTTATCAGGGGTTTTGTAATAAAATCGATATGAATATCTGAAAGAGTCGAAGGTTTATTATCAATTCTTGTTTTTTGTTCAAGAACGCGAATTAAATTTTTATCACGTTTTTGGCTACTTGCTGCTTTGTTTTTATATTGGCGCGAGTCTTGATATTCTTGGACTATATAGCCTAAGGTGCCTTTGATTATTCTATCTTGGTTTTTTAATTGATTTTTAACTGCTAGATACGCCCTCATAATAAGGTCTGCGTCATCACCAGGCTTACCTAATTTGATTGGTGGTTTTAAAAAGCCTTTCTTATCAACAATGATACCTTCATATCTTTCTGACTTTTTTATATAAGGTCTATAGACAAGTCGCCCATTTGCTTCATGAACGTATTTGATATTGTATTTAGTCTTGATCTTTCTCTGTCTAGTCATAACTACTCTATCTCAATTGTTGGTGTATGTTCTTTAATTATAGGAGATTCATTGCTTGTAATGCCCATTGCATGATTTAGAGCGCTAAATGTTGTAATTGGACAACCACGTTTTCCCAGTTTATATGGGATATCCTGACTTTCAAGGCGAACAACAACTTCTGCTGTAGATGAACCTCCAAATACTTCCCTAAGCTGTTCATAAGTAATTAGTGAGTCTTGCATTTAATATACTCCTAAATAATTGTTCTTCCAAATACACAGCTAAAAGCAATTGCTCTATTGCTCTTTAGCTGCTTTTATGAAATTAACTTCCTAAATATGATGATGTAATCTGTTCACGTGAGTGACCTAATTCTTCAGAAATGATGAGCCTTACTTCTCTATCTTTGTTGCGCTCAAGATTTGTCATATCTCTTTGGTGCTTTCCACCTTGTAGTGGACAGTTATTACCAGATAATGCTTTATATCTCTGTTGTGCGTAATTATGTCTAAGTCCGTGGCCTTTGCTAAAACCAATGATATTTTTTGTGACATTATTTCGATATTTATTTAACTGATGTTTGTACATCTTATCTTGAGGTATTAAAGATTTATCTCCTGTAAATCTTTTAATTTCATCTATTAATTTTCGTTGTGAATCGGTGATGATTGGTATTTCCCTTGCTCTTTTACCTTTACACCAGGTATCTTTTAAAGATATAGATTTGCCTTTGTCTGCAAAAGCCGCAATAAATTTAATGCTTTCTTCTCGGCGTAGACCAAATTCAGACTGTAACCTTAGACTTAGTTTAAGGAAGGGATCTGATATTCTTGAGAGATGTTCTTGCTTAAGAACAATTGATTTGTCTACGTTTGTTATATAAATGCGCTGGGCAATTCCTAATTGCTTATTAGTAGGGATTTTGTGTGTGGCATTTACCTTAGAAGCCCACCATCTCAGATGCGCCATACGATTTTTAATAGTTCCAGGATTTAGATCCTCTTTTTTCCATTTGTCCACCAGTTTAATCGTATGTTTTGCTTTTAAGCTGTGTATGCCCATCTGATTAAATCCTATTTCTTTCAACTGTTTTGCAATTTGGATTAAAATCTTCTTTCGGTTGTGTTGTGTACTACGTCCTCCATCATGATTACGCCTTTGTAATATTTTAAGTTCCCATGTCAGTTTACTCATAATAAGCTCCATTATTTATTTGTTAAAAAAGTTACTTGCTTAGTGTTCGTCACTCATTGTCAATCTATACGACTGGCAAAGGCCCATAGGGGTAATAGTGATTAAAATAAGGCCTATAAAAGGCAAATCTTTGTTAGTCTGTTGACTGCTCAAAGACAAAGCTTTATTTATGACATAAACAGATATTCCTCCTGTTGGATGGAAAAAGTCGCAGGCAAACGCCATGCATACATGAGATGTACATGTGATAAAACATGATTAAATGTTAATGTTCATTCTAGGAATGAATGAACTTGACTGAGATGTGGTAACCCAATCTTATTTGTTATTAGGCGTATAGCTTAACAACTGTTACTGTAAATAATGCTGAGGCATTATCTTTTTATGTTTTGTTATTAGGCATATAGCTTAATAAACTGTAACGTATAATAATGCTGGAAGCATTATTCGACTCTCCTTCCATACGCTGTTAGAGCCTTACTGCTTGTAAAACAACTTGCTTCTCAAAAATAATCTATTCACATATACATTCAACTTGAGAATGACCAGTGGTACTAATTAATGGATCAACGGAAAATTCTTATCATAAAACTTTATATGTTAGATAAATAATAAGCTCGGACGCAAGCAAGCCACGTTTAAAACGAACCTAGTTGTATTGACGTACCTTCTTTTTTCTAAAACTCTGTAAGCTGGTCTCGAACATAAACGCTAGTAGTATCTCCATTCACATTACCTATCGTCTTGTAGAGTAACTCTGAATCCATAACTAACAGCCCCAAAATGTGTTTTTTTATCTTTGGAACCCTAAAACTCTCTTGTTGAATGCTCTTGATCAATTGCATCACATCATTTGGTGACATCGTTGTGATTCGACGAACACCATCTGAATATGGTTCTGTGGTATTTCTAACTAAACTATATCAATATTGTAGTTTTAATCAGCTTTCTCGATTATTCCTTCAAAACAGTAAGATTGGGTATTACAGAATACCTTGTGCCTATATTTAGGAATCCAAACAAAACAGTACATCAAACGATATGCATAATGTGTCTTTCTTTGTAATGCCATACGTTGGATTCTTCACAATGGAAAAGCACCATTGTCAGATATCCAAGTCGGGATCAAGCCACTTGAGTTTTACGCTTTGCGATTAAAAATGTGTTTATAAACTAAGACTATCTATAATAGTTTGTCTGGTCTCTTTTGTAGCAGAAGAATACACTAATATAAATTCTGCTAACTTATCATCTTCTACATAAAGGTAAGTCCAGGAATAGAAAGTGCTTTAGCTAGGCGCTGGGCTGTAGCAAAATCAGGGACGTGTTTGTCCCTTTCGTATTGATTGCCTTGGGCTTGTAGAAAACTCATCAATCCCTGCCAGAAAAGCCAATTGTTTTTGGGATATTCCTTTAGCTGTCCGTTCAGATCTTAGCCTTTTTCCAACAGGTGAAATTGCTTCTTTCTTAATATTCACTATATAGCCTCAATTAAATGAGGCTAGGAGAATCTTGGTTTTTTTGTCTGTATGCTAAGGTATTCTTAGTTCGCATGTCACCTTAATCACAAAAGAGGCTTGTAAAATATGCCATGAAGACATGGATTGGATTGGTTTACTTCTCGTTCTTCGAGATACCCCGCCGGAGGCATCTTGATTCGTTCGTCTTTTAAATCTGAAAAACAATTAAATGCATTATTGAATTGACTAGCTTGTGTTTCCATGTCTTCTAAAATTTAGTTTCAATAGATGCAATAAAATTGCAGATAATCCTGCTGGCATTCCCAAAAATAGGGCTTACGCCCTTACGTAGCAATGATAATTGCATACGTCACTATCTAATTACCGATAGTGACGTATGAGAGTTAATTATTTTAATATTGAATAGTTCCATCCCTTAAACCTGAAATTTTACCCATCGTTTAAGCAGTATCAAGGAGCTTCCTTTTAGGACTCCTCCATGACACTACTTGCTCTTTGGGTATAAGTTCAGCATAGGGGTTGTTGGATAATACTAGTGTTACTTTATTCGGCAATTCAAGCCTCGCGTAAATTAAGTAAACTATCTTAAAAAGAACTCGCTAAGAAAATTGGGGTAGCAGCGGGTGCAATATCTCAACATAAATCTTCTGTAACTGAGCCAACAATTAATTGGGGCTTTATTCAGTGCAGACAAGCTCGATCGGTTATTTCATTCAAAACTAGGCCCTGGAGAAATAGCCAGCGTATCAGCCGATTCTACTTCTTCAGAATCATCAAACCCCCTGACATGGATTAAAAACAAACTGGCGGCTATTTTTGCCCATATAGGCACCTTCTTTCTGGAGGTTCCCACGCAGCTTATTAAATTTATATTACCCATTATGTTAGGGGTAGCCATGCTGGTTCTCATTATGCTGCTTCCCATTATTTTAATATTAAATCTTTATCGATTAGACCGTGTGGTTCAGTTGGTTGTACTGTTTTTTGGTATATCAATGATGCCGGGAATTTGGCATATTGCCGCTTGGATTGATCAAGTTTTATTGGCAAATATATGGGGTGATAAATCTTATATTGAAGGAGTAACTTCAATTGGTCATGCCGCTTGGGCATTATTTCCTTAATTATCTATCTGCTGTTTACAAAGTGGTGGTTTACGATGTTAGCTTCAATTGGTATTTTAGGTGCTAATGCTATAGGAGGTATGTCAGGAGAGGGCGCGTCAGGCGCGGGAAGTGCAACATCTTCGGGTCAAGGTTCTGCAAGTAGAGTTAAGAAACCAAAGATGGCTAAATAATATTAATAACCCTCAATATTATTTGAGGGTTATTAATCAGTAAATTGCTTAGGTTTGAAATGTATATTTGCAGGATTCATTTCAGTTTGATCTAGGTCAAAACTGCTATTTGGATCTTCTTCACCTAATCGATGTTCATGATCAGCAACCTCAGAAGCACTACCCGCAAAGGCAAAGAACAGCTTTAAAAGTCCGATTGCAAGTGCAAAGGCAGTGACAAACAAAAAGCCAATGACTTTACATGATCCAGAAACAAAACGATTAGATGATTTACCAAGGGCAACTTGGTTTGAGCCTAACCATTCATTATCGATATTTTCTTGAACTTGTTTGCGTTAGTGTGATTCATATTGTCCTCCTTGGTTGATCGATTGACTTACAAAAGCACTGCTCTGCACAGTTTCGACCTCATTATAGCAGATTACACTCTCAATACTAAGGATTCCTTAGTATCCAAGTAAACAAAAACCTAAGATTCTCTTAGCCTCGTATGAAGAGGCGCTAAAGTGAGTTCAAAGAAGGCAGAAAATTCACCCGTTGGAAGAAGACTTCGATCAGCTCGAATAGAAAAAGGGGTTTCTCAAAAACAATTAGGGATACTTGCAGGGATTGATGAATTTTCAGCAAGTCCAAGAATTAATCAATATGAGAGGGATAAGCACGTACCTGACTATGCAACAGCGCAGCGCCTTGCAAAAGCACTCTCCATTCCTGTTACATATCTTTATGCCGATGATGATAAATTAGCTGAGTTAGTTTTATTATTTTTTAATACAAATAAGAGTATACAAGCTAAGATTATTAAGGTTCTTCAGGAGAGATAAAAGAAAAAACAAATAGTCTGAAAATAGACCGGAAGTAGCAAATAGGAAGTAAAATAAAAAAGGACTACAAATTAAAAACCTGTAACCCTTTGAATTCTATGGTGGGTCGTGAGCGATTCGAATGCTCGACCAATTGATTAAAAGGCACCACAGTAAATTTCATATCATTAACAAACAGTCACTTACGGTGTTTGCACATCATTAATGTGCCAGTAACTGCTAGTAAATATCAAAATAGCTTACAGATGTTGTGACACAAAATTGACACACCCGCTATAGATCACCTAAATCTTTAACAAGCTCTAAAAGCTCTGTTGTGATTTCAATTAATTCATTCAACAACTGAGAATCAATCTCTAAATGACCTTCATACTCTGCAATATTTCTGCGCTTGTGGCATTGATCTAGTACACGCCATTTTACAGTTTCTAATCCCAATGTCTGTTCAAGACATTGAAATACCATATAACGATTTTCAGAGCGATAACCATGCCAGCGCATCGCAGCAAGTGATAAAGCATGAGCAGCGCCATAGGCAAGTGTAAATTTACCATCTTGAGACAATCCACCAAGCTTCGCATCATTTAAACGAATTTCAGCAGATGCCACCATACCATCAAATTCATTTTGATCAGGTAGCTCATGTTTTAGCTGACCAATTTTGACAAGGTTTTCCAGCTTATCTAATGGCATTGGTATCTCCAATTACATTGATTTTTTCTTGCTCTAAAACTCGCGTGATGAAGCTATTATTCTCATTCAGTTTATTCTTAAAATCTTCAAGCGTATAGATACTTGGATTAATCGGGCGTTGTAACTCTTTTTCAATTGGGATTAATAGATTCATCATATCTGTATAAGCTAAACCATCCCCAATAATCATTAAATCAATATCACTTTGAGCCGTATCTTCACCTTTTGCAATAGAGCCATAAATAAAAGCATATTGAATAGAGTCATCAGCTAAAAAAGAACTATCAGTCTGAAGAGCTTGACGAATAACATCTGCAAGTCCAAATGTTTTACGAGAAATTGAAATTAGCTCATCATAAACAGGAGACGCTGGATTAGCCTGATAGTGAGTCTGGTTGCCGATACGTTTAACCGTCAACAATCCTGCCTGAGTCATTTTTTCAAGCTCACGCTTAATTGTCCCTTTGCCCATATCAGCAAGTCTTACAATCTCATTTAAATAAAATGAAGTGTCGGGCTTTCTAAATAATAACCCCATAACTTTTTGCTGTGTTTTAGTAAAAAGTGAATCTGCAATGGTGGTTGCTTGTAACATTTAAAACCTTGTAGTCCCAATATGGGTATTATAGGTCATTATATGGGACTTTCCAAGGTTTACTATATAATTTTAAAAAATACATGCTACATAAAACTCTCTCCCTCTTGTTAGTCAAAAGAGTGAATGAGAGAGATTTAAATATTTGCCAGTAATTCAAAGCTGTTGTTTAATATTTTTTATATATAGACAACTTTATATGATGTCTTACAATATCAAATACTGTGGAAATTATTTCATTACAAAAAATCGGTTAAACACATGACAGGATGGTACATAACAGCAAACGACATTAAAAACTGGGTAGCCACAAATAAAAAGAAGGCAGAAATATTACTGCCTGAGCTTATAAAGCGACTGGTACTTACTTGCGATAATAAAGCTGATGTTAATTTTCCTTCTGGAGACTCTGTTTCCAACGAAGGCTGGGATGGAATTGTAAAAAGCGAGCATGGGAACAAGTACATTCCAAAAGGAATGTCAGGATGGGAAATTGGTACAGATAAAAGTGTTAAAGGCAAAGCCAATAGCGACTATGAGAAACGAACAAATGATGCCTCCCCATTAAACAGAAATAAAGATACTTATATCTTCATCTCCCCAAGACACTGGGCTAAAAAAGACAACTGGGTTAAAGAACAACTTGATAACGGACTATGGAAAGATATTCGAGCACATAATGCTGAATCTCTAGCCAACTGGATACAAGACAGTCCTGCTGTTCATCGCTGGTTTGCTGGCGTCATTGGAAAAAGGGTAACAGGAATGAGTGATCTTGATCAAGCATGGTCAATATTTTCTAACTACACAGCCCACCAACTTACAACCACATTTTTCCTTGAAGGAAATACTGAAGCAACTACAAAATTACACGAAGGCCTTATTAAAATATCCAAGGTAACAATACAAGCAGACTCATTTATAGAAGCATATGGGTTTGTGTTATCTGCCTTGTTGAACGGTAATGACTACAGTTATAAAGCTCTCATAATAGAAAATCAAACAGCATGGGATTGGGCGGTTTCTTCTGAGCAATCCTTAATATTAATTACAATGAGCTTTACCCGGACGTTACGCAGCTCTTGTAGTTGAATATGGTTGGGTCTGTGGTAAGTTTTATGGACAGCATAAAAGAAATCCTGATGGAAATCTTCGTCCAGTATGTAAATAATAATGGTGAAATAAATGGCTAAGTATCTTCAGCAGGTAGAAATAAGTCCTTCTACACATTATGGACATTCAAATGAGCAAAAACTCACAGCAGAGACAAGATGTATTTTATTTGCTTTGAATATAAATTTCAAAAGAAATGTTTATTCAAAATTTGGGAAAGTTGTTATTCATTTATGGCCTAAAGAGTTTTTAACAAAAAAAATACACCCTATTCCTGTTTATGAATATGACTCTATGTCAAATGTAGCAATAGTTAACGTGGGATTTTCGATTGAAAAATATGTTTCATGTAAAAAAATATCTGATCGGAATATGGTTATTTATAAAATCTTAAAAAAAGTGTTTGCTGATCTACCGGCAGAATTTGGTCTGGATGGATGTATTGTTAATACTCACCTAGAGGACATACGTAAACTAGATTTTATTTACACAAAAATATCTTCGAGAAAAACATGGAGTCGATCTAAAAAAATATCAGCAAGGTTGAAATATGTTTTTGATTCATTAGGAAAACATTTATATGTCTTAATAGGAACAAAAGGAGACCTAACAGAAAGAGAAATTCTTTTTCGTGACTATTCGACATATGAATATAATAATATTATAAATGTACCAGCAAAATTAGTTTTTATTAATGACCAGTCTTTAAAATTTCAACCTAAAGACAATTTTTATGAAACTGTGATTATTGATTTAACGTAGGTTGGAAAACAAGGGAAAACAAAGGACAACCAAACGCTCATAAGCCAAAATCAACCGTTAGTCGTGCTTGTAAGCCATTGATTTAGCCTCGACAAACGGTTATTTTTTGATAATAAATGGTTTTATTCCGCTGATACTAAAAAGTAGGGGGGTGCCATGTGAATAAAATAGTACTTAAAACTGAGTTAAATGTGATATGGCACCCTCCCCAGTTTTTAGCATCAGCAAACAATTGCTCCCTAGAATGAGTGAGAATAACAAAGCTGTATTCAATCATCAGATAGTTTAAAATCAATCACATGCAAAGCATTCACTATTACCTCATTCTTATATTACTGACTGTTTCAGCGAGTCATGCATCAACCGCCACCTACACATTCGATACCCAAAACCGTTTGACAAAAGAAACCCAAGTCGACGGTACAACGCTCGAATACCAATACGATAATCAAAGCAATCGAACCCAGCTTAAAACTAGCAAAGGCACAGAGATTAAAATCGTCGGCTATGGCTTCGATAGTCTTAACAGACTCTCAACCGTCACTGATGCAATAGGCACAACAAGCTACAGCTATGATGCAGTCGGCAATCGAAGCAAAGTCACTCATGCCAATGGCAATACGGATAACTACGTTTACGATAGCTTGAATAGATTGACTACACTCACACATAAAAGTAGTGCAGGCACAACACTCTCATCGTATACCTACAGCCTAGATGCCACAGGAAAACGCACCAAGATCACCGAGGCAACAGGCAGGGTAACGGATTACAGCTACGATAATCTGAATCGTTTAAAGACTGAAACCATCACCGATGCCACAAACGGAAACTACAATGCAGAATACACCTACGACAAGGTCGGCAACCGAACCTATGAAACCGTAGACGGCGTACAAACCCAATACACTTATGATGATAACGACCGTTTAAGCCAGCAAGGTGGCACAACCTACACCTATGACAATAACGGCAGTACCCTGACGGAAACACTGGACGGCAATAGCAAAACGTATAGCTACAATGCAAAGAATCAACTGACAGAAACCAGTAATGCAGGAAGCACCACAAGTTATCAATACAATGCCGATGGTATAAGAGAAGCCCAAACCACGGGATCAGAAACCACGCAGTATATTGTTGACAGCAATCGGGCTTATGCTCAGGTGATTGAAGAGCGCTCGAATAATGCTACTACGGTTAGCTATACCTATGGTGATGATTTGCTTAGTCAAACTAGAAATGGTACGACTAATACTTATCATTATGATGGGCTGGGTTCTACGAGGGCTTTGAGTGACAGCACAGGTGCATTTACAGACTTATACAATTATGAAGCCTTTGGTGAGGTGCTGAATCAGACGGGTGTTACTGTTAATGATTATCTGTTTGCGGGTGAGCAGTTTGATCAAAACTTAGGGCAATATTACTTAAGAGCTAGGTATTATGATCAAGGGGTTGGGCGGTTTACTCAGCAGGATGAGTGGCTGGGAAAGATATGTAGCCCAATCACTCTAAATAAGTATATATATACAGACTCAAATCCTGTCAATGGTATAGATCCCAGTGGGTATTTTACAATGAGTAACCTCATGTCTGGATTAAATATAGGCGCAAGACTGGGGACAAATTCTGTAGGCCAATATACCAGATTTACTGTATCTGGAAAGGGAGGAGTAACTAAAAAAATCGGATGTTTTGTAGGTGTTTCATATATTAAGAAACAATATACAGGAGATGGAAATCATGGACACCATACAATTCCCAAAAACTTAGGTGGTGATCCTAATCAAGCATTATTATTTCTTCCTGCAGAAACACACAGAATGGTTCATTTTGTATTGCATGTTGTACTTAAAAACACACCAGAGTTAAATGGAAAAGGTAACTGGACGAGTAAAGAAGATTGGTCATCAAAAACGATGACTAGGAATGGTAGAAAGCAGTTATATAAAGCACTATTAAGAACTTCTAAAATAGTTGATAAGTTTTGCAAACTAAAAGGCCCAGAAAGCTTAACAAGGTATGTTAGAAAAGGCAGAAAGAGTTTTTTAGCTGAGGTTAAGTAATGATTCAATACATTGATAAAATAATAGGATTCTATTTTGACGGTGGGTTTAAACAGATGATAGTTGATGCGGAACTGAATGAAGAAGAGATAGAAGAATGGGGTAGTTTAGCTGTGTTATTTAATCATTTGTTTGGTGATGTATCTGATCTAAATAAAAAACAAAAAGAAGAGGCTTTTTGTATAGTAGAAGAATTGTATACGAAACTAGAAATCGACTTAATGTTCGGAAAAATAGATAAATCTACTCTACATGAAATTTTTGATGGGCATGAGATTGATCCATCTAAGTATAGAAATTGTTTACAACTTGGAGTTAGTTTAATAGAGACAAACGGTATAAATCTGTTCAAGCTTATAAAATCAAAGGGGTCAGATTCGATTGATAATTAAAACAATGACTTATGCTTGTTAAAAACAACCCGAAACAAAGGACATATATGGACACCTCCCTAATTTCAAGCACTTTTTGATTAAAAATAGCAAACACGGGACAACCACACGCTCATAAGCCAAAATCAACCGTTAGTCGTGCTTGTAAGCCATTGTCCTGTCCGAACTGTCCGCGGTATTCTCCTTAATCATTTTAGAGTCATTTTTTAGAAAGTAGCCTGAAATACTCCCTCAAAATACAATGTTTCTGTAAAGTATTTTGAGCAAATTAACAATCTAGGTTAATTTTCAAATGAAAATCATTGTTTGGCATGTTGCAAGCACAGTAAAACCTTCGCATTGTACGGACAAAGAAAATTTATCCTTTCTTGTTCAAGTATCTGGTGGATATTTCTTTTCCCATTTTTTGATACGTGCTAGGTAGACTGATTCTGGTGTTTTATTTTCTAAGTTTTGATGTGGTCGAATATTGTTGTACCAAAATTCAAAACTGTACATTAGATAAGGAAAATCTGACTTATTAATATTAGCCTGATTGGCAAGTGTTGATTTCAGCGTGCCAAAGAATCGCTCAATCCTCCCATTTTGCCAAGGGCAGTGTTTATCAATTGTCTGATGATTGATATCAAGAAACCATAGTCCAAATTTTATTAACTTTGAGTTGAAACATATTTCGTTATCAGTGCGGATATACTGTGGTGCAGGCGTGTGATCTAAAATATTTAGTAAGGCTCTAAGAATAGCAATACTGCTTTTTTGTTTTAAAGGTACTAGAAGTTAGTGCTTTTCTGGAATGATGCTCAACAACACCCAGAATGGGTTGCTGCTGAATAAAAGTTAAGTCGATTTCCCAGACTTTATTGAAAGGAATGGCGTGAGCAGGGCGAGCTTTGATCTTCTTTCGTAGTATCTGTATTTCATACAGATTTTGTCGAATGGTGTAACTAACAAAGTTTTTCCTACAGATTCTCTATTGCCAAAGTGTTGGTTAAAAACTAAAGAAATAATGCGGCAACTCGCATGAGGCATGAGTGCTTTAATTCTGACGACTTCATCTGTGACCCATTGCGGTTTCTTTTGTGAATGAATAATGATGTTTGTAGTTACGGCTTCGGGAGTAGTATGTTTTAGTCCTTGTAATATTTTCTTTTGCATGAGAACAATAGACCTTATGAATTTTAGTAAGTAAAGAATAATTGTTAGTATCATTGATTTCCCAAGTGTATTGATTTAAACGGCATTCATGAGTCTAAGAGAATCTAAGGTTTCCCCTCACACAAATACTAAGGAGATCTTAGTGTTTGTGGTATAATGTTGCTTAGTATAATAATGAGGGGAGATATTCATGTTAAAAAAGTTAGTCTTGGTAATCAGTATTTCATTATTATTAAACAGAATTTGATAGTAACGGATAATTTTTCTGTCTTGATATTAAAAGACAAGGAGGACTAGTAATGTTGTATACAACCGTTACAACAACTTCATCTGGATCAATAGCAGTATTGGTATTCGCTGCTGTTTTTGTGATTATAGGTGCCGTTGTTGCCTGGGCTACATACGAAAAGCCTTCAAAAAAGAAATAATTTTTAACACATAACTTGGTCTTAAGTTTTTATGAGATTTGGTTGAAGTTAACCATGGCTATCCTTATCAAGGGAATACAATATGTCTATAATCAAAAACAACAAAAAATCTAACAAATTAGGAATGTTAAAAAGGTTTGTCACTCAAATATCTGTATACGCAATTTTTATGAGTTTAATTCATACAAGTGACTGGCAAGATGAAACAAAGAACATGGCTATGCTTATCTATTTAGGATTTCATATGGTGGGAATGATTATATTTGCCAGATATAAATTTGACGAAACAGATTAATAAATAGAGGACAAGTAATGATATATCTAACAGTAGCAACAAGCTCAAAGGTTATATTAATAGGATCCGCAATTTTAATTGTATTTGGTTTTATTGTAGCTTGGGCGACTTATGAGAAGCCTCGAAAGAAGAAGTGATCTCTTTAATTGAGATATTCCATAACCCAAAAAACCCGTCTCTTTGATGGGTTTTTTTATGATTAGTTGATGATGGACAATGAAATATAACGTTACAATTTACTCGAAAAGCTTGCAGTAGCTAGATATAGACATCAATAGATATTTGTGGATAGTTCAAGAATTTTGAAAAAGGTATTAACAGAAAAGTTAAACAAACAGGGATATAAAATCCCTCGGTGGTAGGTGCATAATAGTTAGGAAAAACAACCTCTAAGTAATTGAATTTATTAGGCAATATCTGTTGTCTTTAGGAAAGAGAATTAAAGCTAAGTAATTGATATTTATGATAAACATATAGCCCTTAAAATCCCTCGGTGGCAACACCGTGCCGGTTCGATTCCGGCCCTGGGCACCATTATTTCTTTTTATAAATCAGCGAGTTACTTCTATTTTCGCTAATTTGTAAAAACACCGTCTTTCAATTTTTCATCAAATAGGTACAATGAAGGTACACTGCTCAGATGCAAGGTACACTTTATGGCTACCATTGTTAAGACAAAATCAGGTTCTTGGAAAGCAATTGTTCGTATTACAGGAAACCCAATAGTTACCAAAACCTTTCGGATTAAAAGGGATGCGACTGATTGGGCAAGGACAACAGAAGATGAAATTGTCCGTGGTGTTTATATCTCTAGAAGTCATTCTGAGAAAACTACAATTGAAAAAGCATTAGAACGCTATCACAACGAAATAACCCCAATAAAAAAGTCATCCTCTCAGAAGCCTGAAGTTAGACGTGGAAATACTTTGCGCAAGCATCTGGGTAAATATAGCTTAGCGTCTCTTGGTGCAGAGCATGTAGCAAATTATCGTGATATGCGTTTGGAAAAGGGTCTAAGTGCCAGTTCCGTGCGATTGGAGCTTGCTCTATTGAGTCATTTATACACTATCGCTATAAAAGAATGGGGTATGGGAATAATTGTTAACCCTGTATCAAATGTTCGCAGACCAAAGCCTGCCAAAGGACGAGATCGTCGTTTAGTAGAAGATTGTCAATGAGCATCCAAAATTGACCCACATAGGCATCGAATATTGACCCACCCTTGGGTTGTTATTTTAGCGCCTTTTGTTGGCTTTGTTTGAACCGATATGAGTCGTTTTTAGTTTCTATTATTG
>JAZGEM010000073.1:0-5366 GCA_036478745.1 Cocleimonas sp. | reverse complement strand
CACATATTCCAAAAAGGGAAAAAAAATTGAAAAAATTATTTATAGGCAATTTGTCTCCTGATACAAATGAACAAGAACTTGAAGCATTGTTTGCCGAATTTGGGACTGTACGCGGTTCTAATTTAGTTACCGATGTTTTTTCTGGTCAATGTAAAGGTTTCGGCTTCATAGAAATGGAAGGACATGAGGCACGAGCTGCTATTGCTGGTCTGAATGGTAAAGATTTTAAAGGAAAACCATTACGAGTCAATTTTGAGACTCCCAAACCCGGGGGACGTCGTCGTTAGCTCTATCTTGATTTAACTATTATCTAACAATGGCAAGGGGAGATTAACTTTCAAAACTTAATGTCCTCTTGACCTTAATCAAGGTTAATTCTACTCTTTCCTCCTGCTTGCATTACCCCCACTTCTTGCTCCAATTAGATTTCTACAGTTTTATAACAATTTTGTTTATAGAAAATCGTGCTTCATGTTAGTATGGGTGGGTTTCGCTAAATGAAATCTAGTCGATAGATTTATCATTACAGTTAGTAGCTCTCGTCACCCAGATATAACCGACAGACAAAGCCATAAGGAGCCAAGATGTTAATTAATACAAACTCCCAAAAAACCACACAGTTCAAATGATTTACGACGAAAAATTATCACAGGATAGCTGTGGTGTTGGATTTATAACCCACAAAAAAAGCATACAATCACACGATTTATTAGTTAAATCCCACGAAGCACTTTGCACCATCCCCCACCGAGGAGGAATGAGTGCGGAAGGAATAGGTGATGGCGCTGGCGTTAATATTGATTTATCCCTCAAGTTTTTCAAAAAGGTAACCAATAACAATAATCTGAAACTGGGGGCATTTGGTGTTGCAAATTTCTTTTACCCAGAAGAACACTTAGAATATGATGGCATGGCCACCAAAATGGTCGAGGATCACTTACAAGATTTTGATTTACCCATCATCCAATGGCGAGATATTCCTGTTGATGATAGAGTTATTAATAAAGCATCTATTAAAGCTCAACTACCTATCAGGCAAGTTATTTTCGGCAGACCGTCTTTTTTAAAAGATGCATCTCATGATGAATTCGAGAAACATATTAAGGTTGCGTTATTAACCATCGAAGCGGAAGGTTTTACGCGTCATGAATTAGAAGGTTTCTACCCCTTATCAATGAGTTCTCGTACCCAAGTTTACAAAGGTCGCCTTAATTCATTTGAAGTTATCCCATATTTTATTGATCTTTATGATAAAGATCATGAAATCAGTACATTATTTTTTCACACTCGTTTTTCAACAAATACTGCTCCTGCGACTATGATGGCTCAGCCATTTCGTTACATAGCGCACAATGGAGAATTAAATACAGATAAGAAAAATAGATTAAGTGAAAATGCAATTGCGCGGCAAAATAATAAGGAAGTTATATTTCCTGCTGGACAATCAGACTCTGGGCGATTAGACCAAACTATCACTCGTCGCATTAATGAAGATGATTTAGATATTGTGACCGCGATTTTAGCGATGATGCCACCGGCATGGGAAAATGACAGTACTTTATCTAAAGATGTTCGGGCTATGTTGGAATACTTTAGTTTGTACGAAGAGAAAAATGATGGACCTGCCGCCATCATCTTTAATGATGGTATTCGTGTCGGCGCACGTTTAGATCGTTTAGGATTAAGGCCTTTAAGATCTATAGAAACAAAAGATTATTTAGTCGTTATGTCCGAAGCAGGACAGATTGATTTTCCAGCCAAGGACGTTTTAAAACGTGGGCGAATTGAAGCGGGTGGCATGCTGTACTTCGATCACAGTACCGGTGAGACTTATGATAGCCACCAAGTGATGGAACGACTTGCAAAAGAAAAAGACTATAAATCTTTATTAAAACAACGCGCCATTCATTTTAAAGGGCTAAAAAAAATTGACTTATCAAAAATTGATAATGATCATGAATTTAACATTGACCAACGCCATACTGCTTATTCGTTAAATCAAGAAAGCTTTAGATTTTTGCTTGATCCTATGCTGAATACCGGACTTGAAAAGGTTTCTGCAATGGGCTATGGCATAACACCCAACGCTTTATCAAATGCCGAAGGTGGTATGTCACGCTATTTTAGTCAGCGCTTTGCTCAAGTGACTAACCCACCCCTAGACTCCTTACGTGAAAGTGATGGCATGACTTTACGTGTTGCTTTAGGTGCTAAACCTTCTTTTTCTAAAGATGATAGCAAACAACTTATTATTGAATCCCCAGTTCTACAAAGGACTCATTTAGAACAAATACGTAAGCAAAATGAAGTCAACCATACGACCTTGGATATGTTGTATCAACCTGATTTTAGTGATTCAAAAGCTAATGCAGATACTTTAGAAAAAGCTTTATTAAATATTTGCAGTCAAGTTGAAAACGCAGCCAAAGAAAATGCGGGTATTATTATTTTAACTGATATCAATATTAATGAGGATAAAGCAGCTATCCCTGCATTATTGATGATAGCCGCTGCAAACCAGCATCTCGTGGATCTCGGCTTGCGATTTAATTCTTCATTGATCATGGAAACGGGGCAAGCTGTCAGCCCACACGATGTTGCCACTATTTTAGGTTTTGGCGCATCAGCTATTTGCCCTCTGAGTGTTCATAATCGCGTTATCAGCCTATTTGACTCTCAACAAGAGCAACAAAATGCGCTTGATAATTTCCAAAAGGGAGTTGCTAAGTCATTGATGAAAACAATGGGGAAATTTGGTCTTTGTACAGCTGAAAGCTACATAGGTGGAGAGTTTTTTGAAGCAAATTTTCTTGACACCAACGAACCTAGACTCAATACCTATTTCCCTAACATTAATTCCATTGTAGGAGGGGTTCGTTATTCCGATATTGCTGCGAGTGCCGCTAAATGGCATCATAAAGCACTTTCAATAAAAGAAGAAAATGACATTCCTTTTCTCGGTTTATTCAAAGAAAGGCAAGATGGAGCAGGACATACTTTTGGCAATACTGCAGTAAGAGAATACATTAAAATGACAGATGAGGATATTTTGTATATTCCTCAAAATGACAATGAAAACTCTGAACAAGCAAGTGATACAGCTTATCTTGATTTTGGTTATGACAAGCGCACACCTGAACAAATTGACGCCTTTGGAATCACACCTGCTTATCGAAGTTTTATAAAAAACTTGTATCTTGAGCGAGCAGATAGACCTGCCGCTATTCGCGATATAGCCGCCCTCCCCGTCGATATTCGTAAAGCAAATAGTTGTGAAGATTTTGATTCTATTCTGACCACTCATAGTTTAAAAGGAAATAATAACTTCTTAATCCTTGGATTAAAAGTTGAAGTGACAAATGCCGTTTCATTTGTACTTTCCTTTACCAATAATTCATCAGCACAACGAATAGAAGCACTAGCAAATCATTTTAAAAAACGTTTTGCCAATGAAAAATATAATTCAAAAGTAGAAAACGACCGCCTCACTATCAGAATTTCCGATACAAGTAGTCTATTAAATAACTACCTGAATACCATTAAGACGGCACGAAACCCGATAAGCCTGTCAAAAATTCAATCTGCACATAAAATTACTGCAGTACTTGCTTCTGGTGCAATGAGTCATGGTGCTCTATTATCAGAAGCGCATAAAGCGGTTGCTCAAGGCACTAATATTGCGGGTGCACTCAGTAATTCAGGAGAAGGCGGTGAACATTCAAGTCGTTTCAATACAATAAAATCAAGCAAAATCAAACAATTTGCCTCGGGACGCTTTGGAGTATGGGCTGGTTATTTAGCCGACCCCAACCTTGAAGAAATTGAAATAAAAATAGCTCAAGGTGCAAAACCTGGTGAAGGTGGACAATTACCAGCTGCTAAAGTATCGGTGGAAATTGCTTCCTTACGAGGTGGCACGCCAAAAGTAGAATTAGTCAGTCCACCACCGCATCATGACACATATTCAATCGAAGATTTAGGACAACTTATTCATGATGCAAAAGCGGCTAGAGTTAAAGTCGTTGTTAAACTGGTTTCTTCTGAAGGGATAGGGACTATTGCCGTTGGTGTTGCCAAAGCAGGTGCAGATATTATCAATGTAGCTGGAAATACCGGAGGGACAGGTGCTGCGGCTGTAACCAGTTTAAAACACACAGGTCGTTCTCCTGAAACGGGCATAGCAGAAGTACATCAAGCACTCTCTGCAAATGGGCTACGGGAAAAAGTGGTGTTGCGCTGTAGTGCCTCCCATCAAAGTGGACTTGATGTTGTAAAATCAGCTATTTTGGGGGCTGATTCATTTGAATTTGGAACAACAGCACTGATGATGCTTCGTTGTGTCATGGCAAAAAACTGTAATATTTTATGTCCAGCAGGTTTAACAACTAACCACGAAGAATTTAAAGGCGACCCACGCGCTTTAGCACAATATTTTATGAATTTGGCGCACGAAGTGAGAGAAATACTGGCAAGTTTAGGGCATACCAGTTTAGAAGAAATTAGAGGTCAAGCTGATTTGTTACATTTAATTGATCACCCTGCCATGGTCGGTCAACTTAATTTTACTCGCCTTCTCGCTCAAGTTGATGTTGTTAAAATCGATAATCCAATCTATTTAGAGGCTGATTTTAATATTGACGATAAAATTATCGAGAAGATAAAAACTAATATTGTCAACGGTCACGTTATCGAATTTGAAGGTAATGATTTCAAACTAAGCAATCGTCATAAAACTGTTGGTGGTCAAACAGCAGTGGATATTGAACGCATGCTGTCTTATGAAATCAGTGAACAACAAGCAACTGATTCAAAAATAATCTACACCAACCAGCATGGACGTCGTTATTTAGCACCTGGCAGCGTCATCATCCGTACAACAGGTTCTGCCGGACAAAGTTTTGCTGCATTTAATAATGATGGAATGCGTATGGAACATACCGGAACTTGTAATGATGGTGTTGCTAAATCAGCCTGTGGTGGCATTATTGTCGTTAAATCACCTGGTGGTGGCTCTAAAGTAACAGGTGAGAATGTATTGATCGGAAATTTTGCATTATTCGGAGCGTCTGGTGGCAAAACCTTTATTAATGGCGAGGCAGGTGATCGTTTTGCTGTCCGAAATTCCGGCGCCATGGCTGTTGTTGAAGGCGTAGGCGACTTTGCTTGTGAATATATGATTAATGGTGCAATACTCAACCTAGGCAGCTTTGGTAAAGGGTTTTGCACAGGTATGTCAGGCGGCAATGCTTATCAATACGACCCCAACAATCGCCTACAAGCCTTACACGACGACAGTTCAGTTGAAATTCGTTGCTTAACTGAAGAAACAGATGTATCTCACAGTCATGAGCAGTTTATTTTACACA
>JAZGEM010000072.1:0-60754 GCA_036478745.1 Cocleimonas sp. | reverse complement strand
AATATGCTAAGCAATGCCGATATAATTTTACCTAGTGCGGCCTACTCTGAAACATCTGGAACCTATGTTAATGCGGAAGGTAATTGGCAGAGTTTTAAAGCGGCCAGCAAGTCTTTTTCAGAAGCTCGACCCGCTTGGAAGATTTTGCGCGTTTTAGGTAATGTGTTAGAAATTGAAGGTTTTGATTATGTTAGTTCTTCGGACGTTAGAAAAGAACTGAAAGTGAGTTGCGACGAGGTCACTGCCGTTAGCAATAGTTATGAAGTGACAGGTATTTATACGACTTTGGATAAGTGTGAAAATAGGCTCCAGCGCGTAGGAATGGTTGCTGATTATTGTGCTGATTCATTACAACGTCGTGCGACTTCTCTGCAAAAAAGTGATCTTCTGCAGGATACTGTTCAGTTAAATACTGCAGAAATTGAGAGGCTCGATCTGCAAGTTGTGTTAGTTAATAGTGGAAGTGTGAGAGTGAAGCAGGGTGCTGTAACTATGGATATGCCTTTGCTAGCAAATAACTCAATTCCAGATGGCTGCGTGTTATTGCCCTCTGGTACGCAATCAAGTAGTGAGCTAGGCTCAGCGTTTGGCTCGATTGAGATTACTGTCTAATGGATGCTTTAATCGGAATGTGGGAATGGCTTCCAGAATGGTTGAGAATCTTCATCGTTATTATGTTGAAAATTGTAGCTATTCTCTTGCCTTTGATTATGGCAGTGGCTTATACCACTTTCGCAGAGCGTAAAGTTATAGGCTATATGCAGGTTCGCATGGGGCCAAATCGTGTCGGACCTAAAGGTTGGCTACAACCTATCGCAGATGTTGTTAAGTTGATGTTTAAGGAGATTATTACTCCGACAGAAGCTAATAAGGTCGTATTCTTTATCGCACCGATGTTGGCCTTAGCCCCTGCTCTAGCAGTTTGGTCAGTTATTCCTTTTTGGGATGGTGGTGTGTTAGCAAATGTTAATGCAGGGTTGCTTTTGGTTTTAGCGGTAAATTCTCTGGATGTTTTTGGGATTATTCTAGCCGGTTGGGCATCTAACTCTAAATATGCAATTTTGAGCTCATTGCGTGTCGGTGCTCAAGTGGTTTCCTATGAAATCGCAATGGGCTTTGCTTTAGTTGGTGTATTAATGGCGGCAGGTAGCTTGAACTTGAGTGAGATAGTTCGTGCTCAAGATGGAAATATTACCGATTGGTTTATTTGGCCATTGTTCGGTATGTTTCTGGTGTTTTTTATCTCTGGGGTAGCAGAAACGAATCGTGCCCCCTTTGATGTTGCTGAAGGTGAGTCAGAAATCGTGGCAGGTTTTCATGTAGAGTATTCTGGAATGGCTTTTGCGCTATTTTTCTTAGCAGAATATGCCAGCATGATTTTGATCTCTACACTCACAGCCTTATTGTTTTTAGGTGGGTGGCTATCACCGTTTGGTGATTTGTTTAATAATATTCCAGTGCTTGGATTTATTTTTGGAGATGGCTTTCATTGGTTAGTCTTTAAAATGCTGATCTTCTTGTTCTGTTATCTTTGGTTTCGCGCTACTTTTCCACGTTACCGTTATGATCAGATTATGCGACTCGGTTGGAAGATATTGATACCGGTTACTTTGGTGTGGATATTCGGTGAAGGCTTAGCAATCGCAATGGGGTGGAAACCATGGTTATAGATTCATATAATGGCACCCCCCCCTTTTTTAGACAATTGTTAAACTGTGCTGTCGATGAGGCAATAAATAATGCTTAGATCAATCACACATTTCGTCAAGTCTTTTACCTTGTTTGAATTACTGCAGGGTTTAGGGATCACGGGTAAATACTTTTTTAAACGAAAGTTTACGATTCAATACCCTGAACAGAAAACACCGATGTCGCCACGATTTCGTGGTCATCATGCTTTAAGACGTTACCCGAATGGGCAAGAACGCTGTATTGCGTGTAAGTTGTGTGAGGCAGTTTGTCCTGCGTTGGCTATAGATATTGAATCTGAAGAGCGCGAAGATGGTTCTCGTCGTACAACCAAGTATGAAATTGATTTCTTTAAATGTATTTATTGTGGTTTTTGTGAAGAAGCGTGTCCAGTGGATGCTATTGTAGAAACACATATATTTGAGTACCACTTTGAAGAGCGAGGCAAGCATGTGATTACTAAAGAAGAGTTGTTGGCTTTTGGTGACCTACATGAACCCGAAATTGCTAAAAGAAAAGCCGCCGATGCGCCTTATAAATAGGATCGTAGACAGGAATTTAAATGACATTTGAGCTATTTATATTTTATTTTTTTGCTGCTGTAACATTGTTGTCAGCTGTAGGAGTTGTGACTGCACGAAATCCAATTTACTCAGCATTATTTTTGATTCTTGCTTTTTTTACCAGCGCCGCTACTTGGGTGCTTCTAGAAGCTGAGTTTTTGGGTGTTGTTTTGGTGCTGGTATATGTTGGCGCTGTTATGGTGTTATTTTTGTTTGTAGTGATGATGCTAGATATAGAAATAGATACCCTCAAAGAAGGTTTTACCCGTTATCTACCGTTAGGTATTTTGGTTGCTGTTGCGGTTGCTGCAGAAATGATTATGGTGATGAAATCCAAAGTATTTGAGATGTCAATTCCAGAGCCAACACCATTAAGTGTCAATAATACAGAAGCATTAGGCGAAATTTTATATACCGAGTATGTGTATCCGTTTGAAATAGCAGCTGTTATATTAGTCGTTGCGATCATAGCTGCAATCACTTTGACCTTACGTCGTCGTCAGGGAGTGAAAAAGCAAGATCAGTCTAAGCAAATTAAGACAAGAAAGTCAGATCGATTACGGATTGTGAAAATGAAAGCGGAGGACAAGGTATTATGATTCCTTTATCTCACTTTTTAATCCTAAGCTCGATTTTATTTTCGATAAGTGTGGCGGGGATTTTTCTGAATAGAAAAAACATGATTATCCTGTTGATGTGTATCGAGCTAATGCTGTTGGCTGTTAACTTAAATTTTATTGCATTTTCGCATTACTTGGGCGATATGGCGGGTCAGGTTTTTGTGTTTTTTATTCTTACTGTAGCGGCTGCAGAAGCTGCGATTGGTTTGGCAATTTTAATTACAGTCTTTAGAAACCGACGTACTATAAATGTACAAGAACTTGATGATCTGAAGGGATAGATAAATATATGGAAACTGTTTATTTAGCCATCCCTCTTGCTGCTTTAATTGGATCAATTATTGCAGGTCTATTTGGTGGTGTTATAGGGCGCAAAGGCGCACACGCAGTCACTTTGCTTGGTGTTGGTATTTCCTGTGTTTTATCATTTGTTGTCCTCAAACATGTAGCAATTGATGGTCATGCTTTTTATGGTGATGTTTATACTTGGGCAAAAATTGGTGATACAACATTTGCAGTAGGTTTTCTAGTTGACCGATTGACTTCCATGATGATGGTTGTAGTTACCTTTGTCTCTTTGATGGTACATATTTATACCATCGGCTACATGGAAGATGATAAGCATAATTGGCCAGAAGACAGTCGAGGTGGTGATAATAGTTACCAACGCTTCTTCTCTTATATTTCTTTGTTTACGTTTTCGATGTTGATGCTGGTGATGTCGAATAACTTTTTACAGTTGTTCTTTGGTTGGGAAGCAGTAGGTTTAGTTTCGTATTTGTTGATTGGTTTTTGGTCAACAAGAGATACTGCAATTTTCGCTAATATGAAAGCATTCTTAGTTAATCGTGTTGGTGATTTTGGGTTCTTATTGGGTATTGCAGCAATATGGACTTATACCGGGTCTGTTGATTACAAAGAAGTCTTTGAACGCTTACCTGCAATTCAACACATTACACTTAGTATTATCCCCAGCATTGAATGGATGTTGGTTTCGGTAATTGCTATATCCTTATTTATTGGAGCAATGGGTAAGTCAGCGCAGGTGCCACTACATGTTTGGTTGCCTGATTCAATGGAAGGTCCGACACCTATATCAGCATTAATTCATGCGGCAACAATGGTAACAGCTGGCATCTTTATGGTGGCACGTATGTCGCCTATTTTTGAATTATCAGATATGGCGTTAAGCATGATTCTTGTGATTGGTGCCACCACGGCCTTTTTCATGGGCTTAATTGGCATTGTGCAAAATGATATTAAACGTGTTGTTGCTTATTCGACCTTATCACAACTGGGTTATATGACCGTTGCATTGGGTGCATCTGCCTATAGTGCGGGTGTTTTTCATCTAATGACACATGCTTTTTTCAAAGCTTTACTTTTCCTCGCGGCAGGCTCTGTCATTATTGCTATGCATCATGAACAAGATATTCGTAAAATGGGTGGCTTAAAGAAGTATTTGCCTATTACCTATTGGACATCTTTAATTGGTTCGCTCGCTTTAATTGGTTTCCCTTTCTTTTCAGGCTTCTTTTCTAAAGATCTTATTATTGAAGCGGTTCATGCCTCTACCTTGCCAGGTGCGGAATATGCTTATTGGATGGTATTACTCGGTGTATTTGTAACGGCATTTTATAGTTTCAGAATGTTCTTCCTTGTTTTCCATGGTGAAGAACGTATGGATGAGCACACTAAATCTCATTTACATGAGCCTTCTAAGGTTGTTGTTTGGCCATTAATCGCTTTGGCAGTTCCCGCTGTCCTATCCGGTTATCTGTTGAATCCGATGGTAGTCGGTGACTTCTTTGAGGGTGTGATTTTTGTCGATCATGCTCATCCTGCAATCGAAACGATTAAACATCATTATCACGGTGTGTTTAGTTTTGTAGGGCACGGTTTGATATCTCCACCTTTCTGGTTGGCAATGGGAGGTTTGGGAAGCGCTTGGTTTATTTATATGAAAAAACCTTCGGTCGCACAATGGGGGTATGACAAATTTCGATTTGTACATACCTTGTTAGACAAAAAGTATTTTGCTGATGAATTTAATATGACTGTATTTGCAGGTGGTGCGCTCGCAATAGGAAGAGGGTTGTGGGCTGCAGGTGATCGTTTTCTTATTGATGGCTTAATGGTTAATGGTAGTGCAAAAGTGACAAAATGGTTCTCTTCTGTAGTACGCCATGTACAAACAGGTTATTTATACCACTATGCTTTTTCAATTATTTTGGGTGTTTTAGCAATAATGAGTTGGTTATTATTTGGAGCAAAATATGTTTGACGGATATTTGCTCAGCGTCATAATCTGGTTACCAATTTTAGGTGGTATTATTACCTTATTTACAGGTGATAAGTTTGCTGCGCGTCCTGTTGCATTGTTAATTAGTGTCGTCACATTTGTGATTAGTATTTTGCTTTGGACTGGTTTTAATCCTGAAGGGTATCAACTTCAGTTTGTTGAAAGAATACCGTGGATTGAAGCATTTAATATTCATTACTCTCTTGGTGTGGATGGTATTTCCATGCCCTTAATCTTGTTGAACACATTTATAACCGTATTAATTGTCTTGGCTGGCTGGGAAATTATTAAGAAAAAACCTGCTCAGTATATGGCTGCTTTTTTGTTCATGGAAGGCATCATAAATGGTGTGTTTGCTGCGCAAGATGCGATTTTGTTTTATGTCTTCTTTGAGGCCATGTTAATTCCAATGTTCATTGTGATTGGTATTTGGGGTGGTGATAATCGAATTTATGCAACAATCAAGTTTTTCCTGTATACCTTCTTTGGTTCGGTATTCATGCTGGTTAGCTTGATTTATATGTATTCAATTGCAGGTAGTTTTGAAATCACAGACTTACATAATGTTAAGTTGGGTGAGCTACCACAAATATTGATTTTCTTATCTTTCTTAATTGCCTTTGGTGTCAAGGTTCCTATGTGGCCAGTGCATACGTGGTTGCCAGATGCACACGTACAAGCACCAACGGGTGGTTCGGTGATTCTTGCTGCGGTTATGTTAAAAATAGGTGGTTATGGATTCTTAAGGTTCTCTTTACCAATGGTTCCTGATGCCGCAAAAGAATTAGCCTGGCTTGTCATTTTGATGTCCTTAACGGCTATTGTGTATATTGGTTTTATTGCACTTGTACAAAAGGATATGAAAAAGCTGGTAGCGTATTCTTCCATTGCTCATATGGGGTTTGTGACACTCGGATTTATATTAATCTATCCTATTTTGCAAAGTACGGGTGATACAGAGGGATCATTGCTTGCATTGCAAGGTGGTATGGTACAAATGATTTCACATGGGTTTATATCTGGTGCTATGTTTTTGTGTATAGGTGTTCTATATGATCGTATGCATACACGAGATATTACGGCTTATGGCGGAGTTTCTAATACAATGCCATGGTTTGCTGCTTTCTTTGTTCTTTTTGCCATGGCAAATACAGGTTTACCTGGAACATCAGGTTTTGTTGGTGAATTCATGGTAATACTTGCTAGTTTTAAAGCTAATTTCTGGATAGCTTTTCTTGCTGCTTCGACTTTGATTGTTGGTGCAGCGTATACACTTTGGCTGGTTAAGCGTGTCATTTTTGGTGCTGTGGTTAATGATGATGTCGCTGCATTAAAAGATATTAATAAGCGTGAAGCTATGATTCTTGGTTCTTTAGCATTCTTTGTTCTTTTATTGGGTCTTTGGCCAGAGCCTTTAGTACATGTAATGAATGATTCATTGGCTCATGTTATTGAACAAGCAACCACCAGTAAACTGGCAAATTAGGTAGGTATTGATAAATATGTTTATTCCAATGCAATTTGCCGTACCAGATTTTTTACCGGCATTACCCGAAATCTTCCTATTGGTAGGTACATGTTTTGTATTGATGGTTGATTTACTTGTTAAAGACTCGCAGCGCTTTGTCAGTTATTTGCTGGCGCAGATAGTATTACTCGTTACAGCTGGTTTGGTGCTATATGGTTTTACTGATGCTGCTATGGCAGAGGCTCTTCAAGCCACAGGTGAAGCAAAGGTCACTACATTTAGTGATATGTTCGTGCTTGATCCAATGGCGAAAATCCTTAAAGTTTCAATATTGTTAATTACGGTCGGTGTATTTGTTTATTCACGTAATTATTTGCGTTCTCGACAAATGTACAAAGGAGAGTATTTCACTCTTGGTCTATTTGCCGTGCTTGGCATGTTGGTAATGGTTTCTGCTAAAACGATGTTATTGATTTATTTGGGGCTGGAGCTACTATCTTTGTCAATGTACGCAATGGTGGCGTTTAAGCGCGATGATGGGACTGCCTCAGAAGCAGCAATGAAATACTTTGTTCTAGGTGCTATCGCATCAGGAATGTTGCTCTATGGAATGTCGATAGTATATGGTATTAGTGGTAGTTTGCACCTAGATCATATTGGTTCTTATATGTCTTCTCATCCCGTTATGGAAAATATCGGTCTACTGTTAGGACTAGCCTTTGTTATCGTTGGTTTAGGGTTTAAGCTTGGTGTAGTTCCTTTTCATATGTGGGTGCCAGATGTTTATGATGGGTCTCCGACTTCTGTCACCTTATTTTTAGGAACGGCACCCAAAATAGCCGCTTTTGCTATGATCATTCGTCTGTTAGTTGAAGGCATGGGTGAAATGGTACAGGGGTGGCAGCAAATATTGTCGATACTCGCGGCACTCTCGTTATTGGTGGGTAATATTGTTGCTATTGCGCAAACGAATATCAAGCGAATGTTGGCATATTCGACCATTTCTCATATGGGTTTTGTGGTAATGGGGGTTTTAGCGGGTAGTGCTGCTGGCTATGCGGCTTCGATGTTTTATATTATTACCTATTCCATTATTGCTATGGGTGGTTTTGCTGTAATCATTTTCCTTAGCCGAGATGGCTATGAAGCAAACCAGCTTTCTGATCTTAAAGGTTTAAGTGCTAGGCATCCTTGGGTAGCCTTCATGATGATGTTATTTTTATTCTCAATGGCAGGTGTGCCGCCAACAGTAGGTTTTTATGCTAAGTTATCTGTCATTAATGCAGTGGTAGCTGTGGATGGTGCAAGTTATGTTTGGTTGGCCGTTTTTGCTGTGGTGATGTCAGTAATAGGTGCTTTTTACTATTTAAGAGCTATAAAGTTGATGTACTTTGATGCACCTGATGAAAAAGATGCGGAAGGTCAATCATTGGTGTCTATAAAGGTTGGCTGGGACTTTAGTGTCTTGCTAACAATGAATGGTCTAGCTGTAATAGCGCTGGGGATTCTACCGGGTACTTTGATGACTTTATGCGTAATGGCTATTAAAGCTAGTATTTAAATGATATATTTTTGTTAAATGACTGCTTTATATCAGTAAGTATTGTATTTATAGTCTGATAGATGGTTGCTCATTCATCATGAATGGACTATCCTAGTGCTGTCTGCTAAAAGTAGGCGAGTTAATTGTGGGCTAAATACTGAAACTAGTCGATGGTATTGATCATCTATCTAGTTATGGAAGTGCCATTTCTTGGTCAGTTAAACAAATAATCGATAGTGTAATAAAAATGACACTATTTAGTATGCATAATAAAATTTAAAAGGAGTTTTCAAATGTTATCTAAAAGTTTTGCTTCAGTTGCTGTATTAGCACTTTTATTACCTGCTACACAGGTAATGTCAGCGGCACATGAGAAAAAAGAAAGTCGAATAGATGCAACTAATACATTACCCGATGCTAAGCCGGGTGAGTGTTATGCGAAGGTAATTGTACCTGCACAATATGAGACTAAAACCGAGAAAGTTTTAGTAAAGCCTGAATCTGAAAAAGTTGAAGTAACTCCAGCAACGTTTGATGCGGCTGAAAAGTCTGTTGTTGAAAAAGAAGGGTATACAACAATAAAAGTTAATCCTGCGAAGTTTCGTGAAGAAGTTGATGAAGTGGAAATTTCTAAGGCGAGAACTACTTGGGTAACAAATTTAGGTAAAAAAGGCATACCAGCAAGTCCTGCTTTATTAGCGGGTGCAAAAACAAGTGGTGTAGATATTGGGAATATTACACCAGGTGGATGTTTCAAAGAATACTATGTTCCTGCAAAGTTTGAAAAAACAGAAAAGGAAGTGCTTGTTAAAGAAGAATCTGAAGAAATCAAAGTTGCAAAAGCGCAATTTGAAGAAACTGAAGAGAGTATTATTGTTAGACAGGCTAGCAAGAAAAAAGTATATAAAGCTGCAGAATATGAAGTGGTTGAAGAGAAAATTGAAGTCGAAGCTGCTAAGGCTGTTTGGAAAAAAGGTAGTGGTCCAATTACCAAAATTGATAACTCTACTGGAGAGATCATGTGTTTAATTCAGGTGCCTGCTGTTTATAAAACAATCAAAAAGACGGTACTAAAAACAGCTGCAGCTATTGATATAGTTGAGGTTCCTGAAGAAATAAAAGCGTTTAAAGTTTCAAAGTTGGTTTCCGATGCTACTATTGATAAAGTTAAAATCCCGGCTGAATACCAGAAAGTAACACTAACTAACAAGGTTTCTGATGCTAGTTTTACATGGAGAGAAGCAAGTTCAGAGGGTGAAGGTACTTACACGGGTAATCAAATTTGTCTCAAAGAAGTTCCTGCTCAATTTAAGAAGGTTAAAAAACTTGTTGTTGATGTTGCGGCTTCAGTTGATGAAGAAAAAGTTGATTCTGTGGCTAAATCAATCAAAGTCCAAAATGTTGCGACTGAAGCCGAAGAAGTTCGTACTAAAATAGATGCAGAATACAAGACTGTAGAAAAAAGATCTAAAATATCAAGTGAGCGCTTAGAGTGGCGTAGAGTGTTATGTAAAACTAACATGGGTCCTAATATCAATAAGCGAATTCAACAGGCACTTAAAGATGCTGGTGTTTATAATGGTCCAGTTGATGGTGCAATAGGACGTGGTACTATGTCGGCAGTAGAAAAATTCCAGACAGATAATGACTTGCCTACAGGCGGTTTAACAATCGATGTGTTGGAAAAATTAGGTATTATGTAATTTAAGTATTTTACTAAGACATAAAAAAAGCCGCAATTTGCGGCTTTTTTTATGTCTGTTAGTTTAGCTAGTTATCAGCTTTTTGTTGTTGATAGAAATCTAATCTGAAATCATCAAAGTCATTATTTTCGATTGCTTTGCGTATATTTTGCATGAGGTTTTGATAATAAAATAAGTTATGAATTGTATTTAAATTTGCACCGAGTATTTCTTTACATTTATCTAAATGGCGTAAATAAGAGCGTGAATAATTTTGGCAGGTATAGCACCCACAGTTTTTATCAATTGGTCCTGTATCAAACTGGTGTTTGCTATTGCGAATATTAAGTTTTCCATTATGCGTAAATAAAAATCCATTGCGTGCGTTACGAGTAGGAATCACACAGTCAAACATATCGATTCCACGTTTTACTGACTCAACTATATCTTCAGGTTTTCCTACGCCCATTAAATAGCGTGGTTTATTTTTGGGTAGTAGTGGGGTGGTTGCTTCTAGAACAATATCTCTTTCATTTTTAGGTTCGCCAACTGATAGTCCACCTATGGCATATCCATCAAAGTCAATTTCTATAAGTTTCTTTGCTGAAATGGCTCTTAATTCTGGATGCATTCCCCCCTGAACGATGCCAAATAATGCGGCTTGATTATCCGCATGAGCCTGTTTACTTCTTCTTGCCCAGCGAAGAGATAGCTCCATTGATGCTTTTGCTTCATCTAAAGTAGCTGGGTAGGGTGTGCATTCATCAAAGATCATTACTATGTCTGAGCCAAGTTCCCGTTGAACCTGCATTGATTTTTCTGGGGATAATAATATTTTTTCTCCATTTATAGGTGACCTGAAATGAACACCTTCCTCGGTGATTTCTCTCATTTTTGATAATGAGAATACTTGAAACCCTCCGGAATCTGTAAGAATAGGTTTGTGCCAGTTCATGAAGTTGTGTAAATCACCATGCTCTTGAATTACTTTAGTGCCTGGTCGAAGCATTAAATGGAAGGTGTTGCCTAGAATAATTTCTGCACCATGGTTTTCAACTTCTTCGGGCTTCATGGATTTTACGGTTCCATAAGTACCCACAGGCATAAAAGCAGGTGTTTCGATATTACCCCGTGGGAAGCTTAACTGCCCACGTCTAGCCAGATTATTTTGTGAAGAATCACTGTTGATTAGATTAAATTGCATGTATGAGTGTGCCAATTAATAAATGATCATGAGTATAAATAATAATGAGAGGAGTAGCACAGTTTTAGTTTCGTATTTTATTCTGTAGAGGGTTAATGAATTATTTTATTGTATGGAATTATTTCCCTCATAATAAGAATTGAAGTATATAATAATTAACTAATATATGTAAATCAATGACTTACACTGGGGTATTTGACAGGAGATATGTTCTTCTGCCATTATGATTATAAGAACTAACAGAATATTGCTAGTTTTTTATATTTTAACCTATTAAGTATGTAGTTAATCCCAATAGGATGTCTTGTACGAGTCTTCATTGGATAAAGTTAAACAGGAATAAGATTTCTACGGCAAAGCTTAATTCTAGTTTTGCAGCTTAATTTATCACCAAGGAATAGTTTTATATGAATAATATTAAAAAGAAATTAGGTATGCTGGCTCTAGTGGCTGCAGTCTCAACCCCCGCAATGGCAAATACTTATATGGATGCTGCATGGGCGAAAAAAGCCTGCCAAGCTTGGAATGCAAGTTCAGTGCTAACTTCTAAGTTAACAGATATGGATGCCAATGACGGTGGTGGTGGTTACTCATGGGTAAAAAATAATGCTGGGCGTGGCTATAAGCTTGTCCAGATGTATCGTACTAGTTGTGGTGCAAAGTCAAAAATCCAACTAACTATTCAAGATAAAGGTGGAAAAGCAATGTGTACTGCTTCGGGTAAGCCTGATGGAAAGAAGATGAACTTTAGTGTTGATTATTTGATGCATGCTAGTGATAAGCATTGGGCTTGCATGGGTAAAGGTTCATTTGGTTGTGGCGCAATGGGTGCTATGATGAGTGGTAAGCTTAAATTTCAAGGTCCAAAGGTGGAAGCTATGAAAGTGATGGATCCTTTTGAGGCATTTTTGAAAGTGGCAGGTAAAACCCCAGGTAATAAGGCTGCATGTCCTAACTGATTTTAATTGAATGATTTTTTTAAAAAACCCTAGACTATTCTAGGGTTTTTTTTTGAGTACTGGAAAGTTAGTAGTGATGATACTTATTTTCAAGGAATGTTCCTCTGATTCATTGGCAAAGTCATAAAAAAGGGCGGGGTGCCATTAAACTTTTTTTTGATTGAGCAATATGGTACTTGACGAAAATATTTTAGATGCGTATTATTCGCGATCTGCTGTTTAGGTGGAAGTGTCGGGATATAGCGCAGTCTGGTAGCGCGCCTGCTTTGGGTGCAGGATGTCGGGAGTTCGAATCTCTCTATCCCGACCATTTTATTCAGCTTTAGTAGAACATTGGTAATTCTTGATTTGCGCCTGTAGCTCAACTGGATAGAGCAACAGCCTTCTAAGCCGTAGGTTGCAGGTTCGAGTCCTGCCAGGCGCGCCATTAAGTTGGGGTTAGTCAGTGCTACCTTGTTTTAATGGTGGGTATAGCTCAGTTGGTAGAGCCCCGGCTTGTGATGCCGGTCGTCGTGGGTTCGAGTCCCATTATCCACCCCATTTTTATGGGTCAGAAAACGTGATTATTTTTCTAAAATAACTCATTTGTTCTCCTTCAGATTATACAACTGCAATAATGCAATGTATAATCGCGCTTTTTTGCGAAAGTGGCGGAATTGGTAGACGCGCTGGATTTAGGTTCCAGTGTCGCAAGACGTGAGAGTTCGAGTCTCTCCTTTCGCACCATTATTTTTTCAAATACTAGTAATTACTCAGGTTCAAGAAGCCTGAGATGAGGTTATTGCATGCAAGTTTCAGTCGAAACCACCGGAAATATTGAACGTAAACTATCTGTAGTTATACCCGCTGAGCGAGTCGACGGGGAAGTTGATCAGCGTTTAAAGTCAATGAGAAGTAGAGTTAGAATTGACGGCTTTAGACCGGGTAAAGTTCCTATGAGCGTTGTTAGCCAGCAATATGGCGATTCGGTATACCAAGAAGTAGTTGGTGAGCTCTTGCAATCAACCTTTTACGAAGCAGCAGAGAAAGAGGAGCTTAAAGTAGCAGGTCTACCAAAAATAGAACCCGTCACTTTAGAATCAGGGAAAGATTTGGAATACACGGCTACTTTCGATGTGTATCCAGATCTTAAAATCCAAGACATGTCAAAGCTAGAAGTATCTCAACCTGTGGTTAAGCTTGCTGCAAAAGATGTTGATGAAATGATTGAAACCTTGCGAAAGCAACAGCAAGACTGGAAAGAAGTTAAAGGTGCTGCCAAGAAAGGTGATTTATTAATTGTGGATTTCGATGGGAAGTTAGAAGGTGAAGCATTTGATGGCGGTGCTGCTGAAGACTTTTCTGTAGAGCTTGGTGTCGGTCGTATGTTAGAAGACTTTGAGAAGGCTCTTGAGGGCATGAAGCCTGGTTCAGAGAAAGAGGCTGATGTTGCTTTTCCGGAAGATTACCCTGCTGATGAACTCAAAGGAAAAACTGCACAATTTGTGTTAAAAGTTAAGAAGGTAAGTACGCCTTCTTTGCCAACTGTTGATAAAGAATTTATTAAAAAGTTTGGTGTTGAAGATGGTACTAAAAAGAGCTTTAAAGAAGAAATTGAAGCTAATATGAAACGTGAACTAGAGCAGCGTATCAAGGGTCGACTGAAGCAGTCAGTGATGGAAGCATTACATGATGCGCATGAGGTTGACTTACCTGTTACGCTTGTAGAAAACGAAATTAAACAAGTCAGAGCCGAGATGCAGCAAAACTCCCAAGGAGCTGATATGTCTTCTTTACCTGATGATATGTTTAAAGATCAAGCAGCGCGTCGCGTAAAACTTGGTTTAATTGTTGGTGAGATTATAAAGCAAAATGATCTTAAGAAAGATCAAGCCCGCGTTGATGAAATGTTGAATTCATTGGCAGCAAGTTATGAAGATCCACAGGCTTTAATCGAATACTATCAAACTGATCAAAATGCCATGCAAACAATCGAAGCAGCGGTTATGGAAGAAATGATTGTGGATTGGGTGTTAGAAAAAGCAAAAATTAAAGATGAAAAAATGAAGTTTACAGACATAATGAACTCACAAGGTTAATCCATCAGTTTAATTTTAAATCGAATAAAAAGATAAGAGGAACTAATGCGAAATAATAATAGACATAATGAAGCGCAAGATATAGTTAGTGGAATACCTTGGCCTGGTGTGACTGAGACAGTTCGTGGTCAGGAAACACGGAATGATATTTTATCTCGTATGCTGAAAGAGCGAGTTATATTTGTTGTCGGGCAAGTGGATGACTATATGGCAACATCTGTCATGGCTCAATTGCTATTTCTAGAAGCAGATAATTCTGAAAAAGATATAAATATGTATATCAATTCACCAGGGGGAGTAGTGACCTCAGGCATGGCTATTTATGACACAATGCAGTTTATAAAGCCCGATGTGAGTACGATGTGTGTTGGTCAAGCAGCTAGTATGGGAGCAGTGCTTCTTGCTGGTGGCACCAAAGACAAACGTTATGCTTTGCCTCATTCAAGAGTTATGATTCATCAGCCTTTAGGTGGTTTTCAAGGGCAAGCATCTGATATTGATATTCATGCTAAAGAAATTCTGAAGATTCGTAATGAGTTAAACTCAGTTTTAGCTCATCATACTGGGCAGAGCATGAAGACAATTGAGAAAGATACTGATAGAGATAACTTTATGGATGCAAAAACGGCTAAAGACTATGGTTTGATCGATACGGTTCTTACCACAAGATAGTTATTTTTTGCTTTAAAAAGTTCTAAAAAAAGCCTGTTATTCAGGCTTTTTTCATGTTTACAGGTGTAAACTATTAATATTACCCCGATTTTATCTGTTCTTACTGTACTTTTAGATAGATAAGGTTATATTTGAGTAAGTGGAAGTAATTATCAGATTGAGGTTTTTGTAAATGAGCAAAGATAAAAAAAATGACAAGGGAAGTAAAGGTGATGGTAAGTTACTTTATTGTTCTTTTTGCGGAAAAAGTCAGCATGAAGTGAGGAAGCTAATTGCAGGCCCTTCAGTGTTTATTTGCGATGAATGTGTAGATTTGTGTAATGATATAATTACAGAAGAGTTGCAGGAAAAAGATGAGGTCAGTGAACATAGTTTGCCAATACCTGTTGAAATTAATGCATTCTTAGATGATTACGTTATTGATCAAACTACCGCTAAAAAAGTTCTTTCTGTTGCCGTATATAATCATTATAAGAGAATGGAAAGTAAGTCTGGGAAAGATGATGTAGAGCTTTCTAAAAGTAATATCTTACTCATAGGTCCAACAGGCAGTGGTAAAACCTTATTGGCAGATACACTGGCTAGAATGCTAGATGTACCATTTACAATGGCTGATGCTACCACACTGACAGAGGCTGGCTATGTTGGTGAAGATGTTGAGAACATTATTCAAAAACTTTTGCAAAAATGCGACTATGATGTTGAAAAAGCAGAAACTGGTATTGTATATATTGATGAAATTGATAAGATTTCAAGAAAATCTGATAATCCGTCTATTACTCGTGATGTATCTGGAGAAGGGGTTCAGCAAGCGCTATTGAAGCTTATCGAAGGAACCATTGCTTCTGTACCACCACAGGGTGGGCGTAAACATCCTCAACAAGAATTTCTACAAGTCAATACGAAAAATATACTATTTATTTGTGGTGGTGCTTTTTCAGGACTGGATAAAGTTGTACTGGATAGATCTTCAAAAGGTGGCATAGGTTTCTCTGCAGAAGTTAAAGCACCTGATGATGATAGAGCTTTCGGTGATGTAATAAGAGATGTTGAAGCTGAGGATTTGGTCAAGTATGGTCTAATACCAGAATTTGTTGGTCGCTTACCTGTTATTGCAACGCTTGAAGAGCTTAATGAAGATGCGCTAGTGCGTATTTTAACAGAACCAAAAAATGCACTTACTAAACAATATAAAAGATTGTTCGAGATGGAAGGTGCGGAAATCGATTTTCGTGATGATGCATTGCATGCCATCGCTAAAAAAGCAATGGAACATAAAACAGGTGCTCGTGGTTTACGTTCTATTATGGAAAAGATATTATTAGATACGATGTATCAACTACCATCGGAAAAAGATGTGAGTAAGGTTGTTGTAGATGAGTCTGTTGTAAACGGCGGATCACAACCTTATTTAATTTATGAAGGCAAAGAAGAAAAGAAAAAAGCATCATCAAAGAGCTGATAAGTTCATGTTGATGGGTTACTAGATGGTCTAGTTAGTTTTATAATAAGAAAAATAACATATGGGCTTAGGTATTTCTCCTTATTTGAGGTGGCTTTTAGTTTTAGCTGTGTCAATTATCAAAAAAGGGGCGGGGTGCCATTGAGAATGTGAAAGTGTTTTAGATTAAATAATGCACTGTCCTAACTTCAACAGTAGAACCCTGTTAATGGGTGTTATTCAAGCAAAACACTGTTGTTAATTGATTTTTAATATTAAGTCCTAATACTAGTATTGATCTTTAGCTTTGCTAAAGAAAATAATGAGGCAAGTATGGCTACTAAGAATTCACAACAATCAATCAAAGATATACCCGTATTAACATTGCGCGATGTTGTTGTATATCCACATATGGTAATTCCACTTTTCGTTGGAAGAGAGAAATCAATAAAGTCTCTAGATGAGGCGATGGAAAATAGTAAGCAAATTTTATTGGTTGCGCAACGAAGTGCTGAAGTTGATGAGCCAAATGCTGAAGATCTTTTTGAGATTGGGACATTAGCAACAATTTTGCAGTTATTGAAGCTACCTGATGGTACTCTAAAAGTCTTAGTTGAAGGTGTTGAGAGGGTCAATATCAACTCTATGGATACAGAAGGTGAATACTTTACCGCCAACATCAGCATGCTTGACGTAGATAGTGATTATGATGAAAGAAAAGTTGAGCTATTGAGTAGAGCTTTGGTTAATTTATTTGATAAATACGTTAATCTGAATAAAAAAGTACCACCTGAAGTATTGTCGTCATTATCAGGAATGGATGAGCCTGATCGTCTTTCAGATGCTATCGCAGCCCACTTGGGCTTAAAAGTTATCGCTAAACAAGAAATCCTTGAGATTGAATCTGTGAAAGAAAGATTGGAGCACCTGATTACGTTAGTTGAAGGTGAAATAGATTTGTTGCAGGTAGAAAAGCGTATCCGTGGGCGTGTAAAACAGCAGATGGACAAAAGCCAGCGCGAGTATTATTTAAATGAGCAAATGAAAGCTATTCAGAAAGAACTGGGTGAACTTGAAGATACTCCGGCGAATGAACTAGAGGAGCTTGCTGAGAAGTTAGTTAAGGCAAAGCTACCAAAAGAAGCAAAAGAGAAAGCGGAAGAAGAATTAAAAAAGCTTAAGATGATGTCACCTATGTCAGCAGAGGCTACGGTGGTACGTAACTATATTGACTGGATGGTGGGATTACCGTGGAGTAAAAAATCTAAAATATCAAAAGATTTATCTAAAGCCCAAAAAATTCTTGATGAAGATCATTATGGTTTAGATGAAGTAAAAGAAAGAATTGTAGAATATTTAGCAGTACAGCAACGTGTAAAGAAACTTAAAGGTCCAATTATGTGTTTAGTTGGTCCTCCAGGTGTAGGAAAAACGTCACTTGGAAAGTCTCTGGCAAGAGCTACAGGTAGAAAATATACACGTATGGCTTTAGGTGGTATTCGAGACGAAGCTGAAATTCGTGGTCACCGTCGTACATATATTGGCGCACTTCCGGGTAAAATCATTCAGAATATTTCACGAGTGAAAACTCGTAATCCATTATTTTTGCTAGATGAGATAGATAAAATGGCCACAGATTTTCGTGGAGATCCCGCATCGGCCATGTTAGAAGTGCTTGATCCTGAGCAAAATAATGCGTTTGCGGATCACTATCTTGAAGTGGATTTTGATTTATCCGATGTGATGTTCGTAGCAACCTCAAACAGTATGAATATTCCAGGCCCTCTCTTGGACCGAATGGAAATTATTCGTATTCCTGGGTATACAGAAGATGAAAAGTTAAATATCGCAAAAAATTACCTGATTCCTAAGCAATTTAAAGACAATGGTGTAGAGAAAGGTGAAGTCACCATTAGTGACTCTGCTATTCAGTCAATAATTCGTCATTATACAAGAGAGGCTGGCGTACGTGGTCTAGAGAGAGAAGTCTCTAAAATTTGTCGCAAAGTGATTCGAGAGCATCTACTAGGTAAGAAATCTAAATCATCAGTAACTGCACGCAATATTTCGAAATACCTTGGTGTCCAGAAATTCGATTATGGTAAAGCAGATAAGAAAAATCAAATTGGACAAGTAACTGGGTTAGCATGGACTTCTGTAGGTGGAGAATTACTTACTATCGAAAGTGTTGTGGTGGCAGGAAATGGTCATGTTAAAAGTACAGGTAGTTTAGGCAAGGTAATGCAAGAGTCAATACAGGCTGCAGAGACGGTAGTTAAAAGTCGTTCTAGAGAATTAGGTATTACTCAAAAATTCTTAAAAAAGAAAAATGTTCACATACATGTGCCTGAAGGAGCGACTCCAAAAGATGGCCCAAGTGCAGGTGTTGGTATGGTCACAGCGATTGTCTCATCAATGACAGGTATTCCTGTTAAAGCTGAAGTGGCGATGACAGGTGAGATAACTTTACGTGGTGAAGTCTTGCCCATTGGTGGTTTAAAAGAGAAGCTGTTAGCAGCTCATCGTGGAGGGATTACTACTGTTTTAATACCTTCAGATAATGAGAAGGACTTAGAAGATGTGCCAGACAATGTCAAAAAAGGTTTAACGATTAAACCTGTTAAGTGGATAGATGAAGTACTAGAAATTGCTCTAGAAAGTATGCCTGAGGCTCTATCTGAGGAAGAGGATATTGAAGATGATTGCGATAATGCGAAACAATCGCATAGCGACCAAGATCAGGATGATAATGCACTTCCTCACTAATTTTTCACATTTCCTCCTTTTTTATTAACATATATATAAAGCAAGCTAATTAATTTTCTTTTTTTTACTGGTTTTTGTTGAAACTTGGGTGGTGCGCTGGTATAAATATGCGGCTTGCGAATCGTGGTGTATTAGGCACTACAGGAGTATAGAAAGAATAAGAACTCATAAAATGAGCATTATCGTTTTTTTATATCAAAATAAACTTATTGAAGGAAGGAAGAAGTTATGAATAAATCTGAATTAATCGATGCTGTAGCAGGTAAATCAGGATTAACAAAAGCTGATACTGAAAGAGCATTTAAGGGGTTTCTTGAAACTATCACAGAAACATTGCAGAAAGGCGAGCAAGTGACCATGATTGGCTTTGGTACATTTCTAGTTCGTGAGCGTAAAGCACGTCAGGGACGTAATCCTCGTACGGGTGAAACCATCCAAATAAAAGCTGCAAATAATCCTGCATTTAAGGCTGGTAAAGCTCTAAAAGATGCAGTAAACTAGCGCGCTTTCTGGGGTCAACTACTACGGTTAATGACTTTGGAGCCACTTGATATTATTTATTTAATATCGAAGTGGGTGATTAGCTCAGTTGGTAGAGCGTCGCCCTTACAAGGCGAATGTCGGGAGTTCGAATCTCTCATCACCCACCAATTTTTTTCGCATTTTTTCTAAAAAAGTGTGATGTGGAGCGGTAGTTCAGCTGGTTAGAATACCGGCCTGTCACGCCGGGGGTCGCGGGTTCGAGTCCCGTCCGCTCCGCCATATACTAAAGGATGTCTTGCGAAAGTTTGACATCCTTTTTTTATGCTCTAATTTGAAAAAAGCAGTAATGAATTAATATGCTTCTACTTTCTACTGGATTGAGCTTACTTTAAGCGGTGATAAGAGATTGGGATTATATAGTCTATAAATGTCTTGTTAAGTCCTGCGGGGAAAATAGGAAAGCGTCCTATCTTCTTTATAGTCTTGAGTGCACCTTTATCTAAACTTAATACCCCTGATGACTTTATAATTCGTAGTTTAGAAATTGTGCCATTTTTACTAATAGTAAAACCAACGTTAACAATGCCTTCCTTGCGCATTCTTTTTGCTCTACGTGGATAGACTTTTTTCTGCTTAATTCTTTGGTGTATACTTTTTCCATACTGATCTTCTAAGTGAGAATTACCAATAGTCTTTAGTCGAGGGATTTTCTTATAAGATGCTTGTTTTTTGGGTTTAGGAGAAGTTTGAGTAGTCTTTTTTGTTTGTCTACGTTGTTGCGCTAGCAACTGTCTATGTTTTTGTAGGGCTAATGCCTGTTGGGCTTGTCTTTGCTTCCGGTTTATATATTGAGTCACCTTTTTGTGAGCTGGTTGAGGTTTGGGTGTCATTTTTTTCTTTGCTATTACTCTTCGCTTAGGCAGAGGTTTTTTCTGGGGTATTATTTTTGGCTCTACCTTCTTTTTTGTAATCCTTTTCTTGGGTTTCTTTTTAGTAACATGCTTTCTTGGCTTTATTGTTCTACTTTTCGGTTTAATAGTCTCTACTTTTTCTATTTTAGATTTAGCTTGATTAACTTTTACTCTCTTTGGTTCAGGCTTCGGTAGTTGTCCTATGACTGGTGGTATTGGTGGTTTTATAGGTATAGGTTTTTCGATTTTTGTATTTCTTGCAGGCTCTACAGGTAGTGGGGCAATAACAGAAGATAATTTTGGTACTGCTTTTTTCTCTATCGGCTTTGGTGTAGGTGCGATAATCTTAAACACTGCCATTTGCATTGCAATGGACTTTGACTCGTGTTTTTTTTCTTTAAAGTCGTGCTTAAATAGAATATAAGCAGCGATAGAGCCATGTATTAAAACGGATAAGATAAAACCAATGAGTGAGCGCATGCCAAATATTGCTCGGATAATTAATTACTTTTTTTAGTAATGATAGAAAATTTATCAAGCTGAAGCTGTTTGAATAAGTCTAAGATTTCTACAAAGCGACCAAAATCCACTCCACTGTCTACACGTACATTTATAGGTGTTTCTTTTTCAAGTAGAGATAACATTAGTTTAAGTTCATCTGGCTTAATTTGGGTTTCTTGATAATAGATTATAGATCGTTTATCAATAGCAATCTCTACTACTTTGTCACTGCTTATTGATTCTTCAGATGAGGACCTAGGAACCTTAATATCTAATTTGCTGGAAACAACAAAGGTAGCCGTGGTCAGTACAATAGCAAGAAGCACGAGCATGATGTCGATAAAGGGGATAACATTGATACTTTCAAAGCGGCGCATGGTTAACTTCTCACTTTGTTAACAATATGTTTTTCTTTTTTCCAACGGGCAAAAATAATATCTACTTTTCGCAGTAGAGCGTTGTAAATCATAATAGCTGGAATTGCTACAATTAGACCACCTGCGGTAGCTTTCAATGCAAGAGATAATCCCAACATAATATTGTTAGTATTAATTTCACCGCCTGTACCAAGATCATTAAATGTAATTAAAATCCCTAAAACGGTTCCCAATAATCCAACATATGGAGCATTAACGCCAATTGACGAAATGGTTGTTAACCCATGAGTTAATGAAATTTGTAATTCTTCTTCGATTTCAAAATTTTGTGTATTGACTCGCATGTAATAGATCCATCTTTCAAGGGCAAACCACAATACAACAACGCTCATTAGACCAAGGGTGCCAAATATACCGTAATCTAAGTAGTTTTTTAGAAATTCAATCATTATTTGTCGTCCAGAAAGTTACCATTAGCGCAGTGAATATAACAAGAGAGAGAAAATTCTTATCTTTTGTTGGTTGGTTTCAAATACATGTTCTTCATTGTATATGATAGGTTGTTACATCAGAAGTCGTATTTTAATACCTATATTGAAACTTCCTTCTGTGTCACCTAGGCGCCGTTATGGCTTCATAAAATAGATTTCGTATGTGAGGCTCTGTGTTTTTCATCCAATGAGTAGATAGATAAGCAAAGAATTATCTTTCTTGTTACTTAAATTTTAGGTTTATTAGTTACATGAGTCTACTTAAACACTAACTTGAATAAAAAATAAGTCAAGGTGAAAACTAAAGCTGTGAGGAGTTAAAGCAAAAAGATAAAAAATAGGAGTGTTGTCAACGAGTGGAAAATGAGTATTCATCGTAAAGAGTGTTGGCAATTTTAGGTTATTTACAAATGAACTTGAATAGGTCCCCCTTCCCAAAAAAGGATTTAAACACCAATCATTATATTTTCAAGCTCAGGAAGACTGATTTTAGCAACTTTTGCTAGAGCTTCTTTATCAGCAACCCACAAACAACGGTTTTTACACTCTATCAGACCTTTGCCTCTCAATGACTGGAATACTCTATTAACATGTATAGAGGTTAAGCCAAGAGCATCAGCAACATCTTCCTGAGTAATTGGAAAAGGAACACACTCTGCATCACCTAAAAGAGAAAGCTCTCTTACATACAAACTTAAAAGCAAAAAGGCTACCTTTGTTTCAGCAGGGTGACTTGCAATCGAAGTTAGAGATGCATGACATCGCTGAGTCGTTGTCTCTGTAACGGAGCTGATTGCAAATGCGAGTTCTGGTAACTTAGAAATAGTATCTTGAAAACGATCAATCGGAAAAGCACAAAGAGCCACCGCTGAAGCTGCTATTGCAGAGTGATCCATGACTCTATTTCTACCAACTTTATAACAGAGAAAGTCCCCAGGTAATGCAAATCTTAGGATCTGCCTATCTCCATTCTCTAAGTTTTTAAATAAGGTAACCCAACCAGAATATACGGTAAAAGCTTTTTCGGCGGTATCCCCTTCAAGGTAAAGATATTCACCTGCCTGATAGGTTAACTGCGCAGATCTCAGGTTTCGCGCCTTATCAAGTTGATTGTTTTCAAGCTCTCCAAATAATGCGTTCGCTCGGATGGTACAATCAGTACATTTGGGTAAATTCTGAGTATTAGTTTTCATTTCTTAAGGGGATCTCAACACTGTTTGAGATGAGTCTCAAAACAGTGAAACGGTAAAGTTAACATAGATTGTAGTAGAGGAAATCGATATTGGAGATATAACCTCACAAAATATGCGGGGGAAATTTGCTTAGAGTCACTTATTTTGGTGACTCTAGCGTGACCATTTTTTCCATTTGAGGTGCAAGCTCTGAAGTGATTCCTTTAACGGTATCGCCGAATACTGTACCAAGTAAGCCCATGTTCATTATCGAAATATAGGTTTTACCATCGCTTTTTTCATAGAAGGCTATACTACATGGCATCATTACAGAAATTCTTTTCAGTTCATCATGAATTAGAATATCTGCAGCTGCCTTAGGTTCACACATACCGATAACAGTATTGGGGCCTACGTCTATCTTTACTACTTTCTTCAGGTTTTTCTGGAAGTTAATTTTCCATTTACCTGGCACCTTCCATCCTGCCCCTTTAGCATTTGAAACCACTTTCTCAATAGTCTCCTCAAAAGCATAAGGACTTGGGTACTCCTGTATCATTAAGTCAGGAAGCATTTTGATACCTATTGCAGCGGCAGCAACTGCCCCTAAAATAAAGGAAATTAAGATAGTTAAAAGCTTAGACATAATTAGTTCTCGAATAATTGACAGTAGATAGTATCAAGCAGAAATAGAGAGAAACTTAACCTAGGTTAGTTTTATTATTGATACACTCCTCTTATTTTCAAAGATGACTACTAATCATATCTGGACTAAATTCAGCAATACTACATAGCTTTTCTTCATTTAGAATAGATAATCTTTTTTTATTGCAATAAATCAACTTATCTTTCATAAGCTCCTTGATGACACGATTGACATGAATATTAGTCAAACCAACAGCATCCCCCAAGTCTCCCTGAGTAATAGGAAAGTCGATAGTCTTGCTTGAGGCATCATAACTATCTTTTAATTGCAACTGAACACGGTAATAAAGCTCCAACAAAACAAATGCAATGCTTTCCTTTGCCGTCTTTCTACCTGCGGCCATCAAATGATTCTGACAAATAGACATATCCCGTGACTCCATATTGACCAACCTTATTGCAAGTTCGGGATTGGTTTTTAACATTTTATTTAACTGGGCTCGAGGAAAAGCGCACAATATTGATTCCGTAATGGCGCCAGCAGAATGCACAACAGCACCCTTAGCATTTGTTTGATATCCGATTAACTCTCCTGGTAACAAAAATCGCAATATTTGACGTTTGCCATTATTACTTACTGTCTTATAGATAACACCCCAGCCACTAAAGAATGTGTATACAAAGTCGTGTTTATCACCCTCTTCAAAAACATTTGTTCTGGCTGGGATTAAAAGTTGGCTACTTCGAAAGGCTTGCACTTCATCCAGCCGTTCTCCTGATATATCCTGAAACAATGTCAACTTACGAATGCGGCATTGCTTACATTTTGTATGAGGGAAATCTAGAATAATGGGAGCTTGCAAGTTCATTTTATGCTCATAATTTATCAGTTAATGACCTTGCACAAATGAAACGTATTGTGCAACTCCCTCCAATCATATGTAAATTAATATATAAAAAATTAACTTGTATTAAGTCTGAGTAATTTATTAAAAATCAGAGCTATTCAGCTTACTTTTTACAATAGTTAACATATGTTAACTATTTGAAATTAATAAAGATTATTTATTCTGAAGCTAATTTAAGTTAAGAAGAATTACATCAACTGAGAATAAGCTAGGTTATAGATCACAGAAAGTAGATTTAGGAAGCTTTCTCTGATTAACATCTTCCCGCTAGGGAGCCATCAATAAAAAAATGAGGAGAACTATTGCCATGAAAATAAAAACCACATGGAAGTTAGTTATTGCAGCAATGGCAATGACATTTTCCAGCTTAAGTTTTGCTGCAGTTAAAGAACCGCCGCCAGAGATGTCTGAAGAGACCAAGCAATGTGTCACTTGCCACAAGAAAAACAACCCTGGGATCACCCAACAGTGGGGTGCGAGTAAACACTATCGTGCCAATGTTGGTTGTTATGAATGCCATCAGGCTGATGAAGGTGATGCAGATGCATTCTTACATGATGGTAAAAAGGTAAAGAAGCATATTTCAATTATTGTTTCACCAAAAGATTGTTCAAACTGTCACGAGAAAGAAGTAAAGCAAAATGCTGAATCGCATCACGTGAAAGCAGCTGCGATATTAAATTCGCTTGATAACTTATTAGCAGAAGTCGTTGAAGGAAATAGTGATTTTGTAACAGAAGGATTTCCCAACGGTACTTCGGCAGCAGCGGTTAATGGTTGTTGGCAGTGTCATGGTTCTAAAGTTATCGTCAATGAAGATGGGTCTCTTGATCCTGCAACATGGCCTAATACGGGTATTGGTCGTATAAACCCTGACGGATCAGAAGGTGCTTGTACGGCCTGTCACTCTCGTCATATGTTCTCGGTTAAACAAGCACGTGAGCCAAGAACTTGTGGCAAGTGCCACATGGGGCCAGATCATCCGCAGAAAGAAATCTATGAAGAATCTAAACATGGTATCCAGTTTGCTTCGCATGAGCAGGATATGAATCTTGATAATCCTAAGTGGATTGCAGGTGAAGATTACTTCCAAGGCCCGACCTGCGCAACGTGTCACATGAGTGCAACTCGTAAACAAGCTGTGAATCACAATGTAGGTTTGCGTATCTCGTGGAATAACCGTCCGCCAATCTCTGTTCGACCTGAAACCACAGATAAAAAGATGGGGCTAGTGACTCAAAATATCGGTTGGGAAGAGCGTCGTGATAATATGAAAGATGTTTGTTCAGCTTGTCACACAGAAGATTATGTTGATAACTTCTACGTTCAATATGACGGCATGATTGATCTTTACACAAAGAAATTTGCGAAGCCTGGTTTGGCATTGTACAAAGCATCTAAGCCATTGCTAAAGCCTGCTAAGTTTAGTAATAAGATTGATTGGATATGGTTTGAGCTTTGGCATCACGAGGGTCGTCGCGCACGTATGGCGGCATCTATGATGGCACCAGACTATGCACATTGGCATGGAACGTATGACTTGGCGAAGCACTTCTACACCAAGTATATACCAGAGCTAGAAAAGCTAATTCATAAAGGTGACAAATCAAGTGATCCTAAGAAGAAAGCAGCTGCTAAAGCATTGCATACATTGCTAAATGAGGTACTTAATTCATCAGACCATATGTGGTATTTGAATAAAATGACTGATGAGCAAAAGAAAGTACGTAAAGCCGCTCTTGAAGCAAATAGAGCAGACGCAGAGTCAAAGAAATTAGTTAAGTAAGTATATTTCTTTGACTCTTTGTTATTAAGCCCTTTCCCATAAACATAGTTATGTGGTGAAGGGCTTTTTTATGAAGTTATCTTATTTAAAAGTTTGGAAGGTATTGTTTAAAACAACAAATAGAGAATTTAAAATGATGATTAAAGTAATAACATTATCAACAGTATTTTTATTGACACAATTTGCACTTGCAGATACAAGTAAGTCTGCGATTGATATGACTGCTGCAAATAAAGCACATGCTTCTATAAAAGCCGATAAAAAGAATCAACCCTTTTGGAGTAATGAACAAAGTAAACAAGCTTCATTGGAGAAAAAGTATAAAAAAGCCATTGCTGAAACTCCTGATGATAAAAAAGCCTATGCTTATTTAGCAGGTTTGTACTTAACTAATAACAAAACAACAAAAGCTATTGGTGCTTACCAAGATGCGATCACACAGGATTCAGAAAATCCAAAATTATTTGCAGCCCTGAGCATCGCATACCTGCATCATGCAAAATATGATATGGCGTCAGCAATGGCTAGTGAAGCGTTAAGGCTAGATCCTGAACTATCAGGTGTGAAAAAAATTAACGACTATGTTGTGGCAAAAAAAGAAGCCATTGAAGCGGCAGAAAAAATACCAACGAGCGGCTCAAAGTATAATGTGTTAGGCCGTAAAGCGCCCCATGGTAACGTGATACCTACTGCTATTGGCACGATGCCATCAGATAAAATACATAAACCGAATTAGAATGGCTAGAGGAGATCCATGAAAAAATTATTATTAGGTACTCTGATAGCTACTTCTACTGTTGTTTTGCCATCGTGTAATGAACACGGTGATTATGATGTAACACGATTCGATGGTGAATATCGTTTTTATAGAGGGATTGCTGAGTTTTTTGATTGTAAATCACGTGTTAAATACTATGTTGCAAAGGCAGGTATTGACAGTGATTTACAAAAAGCTTACTTGAATTTGGGTATGGAAGAAAAAGATGATGTATATATCCAAATTAAAGGCTATCTGAAAGAGGAAGAAATGATGGAAGGCATTAACCCCTCAACTGTCTTTGTCCCTGTGAAATTGTTAAAAATAGATAAACGTCGTGGCTGTGTGCGTGGGCTTAGGCAAGGTAGTTAGACTTTAAAAGTCTGTACAAAGCAGGTAGAGGAGTGAGCTTTTTAAAAAGCTCTTCTTTACTGCCAACACGAATCAATGCTTTGGAGCTATGATCTTATTCCTGAGAAAATATACTATAATTTTGAACCAATTATTTAACTCTCTTTCTTTAATTTACCAAATAATAACAATAATTAACCTGTGTTAGTTTTTTAGTTGTTAACTTTCGATAGTCTACTAATTAAGTAAATATCCCTATATGTCTAAACAAGTACCCACTATTTGTCTCTAGATTTATTAATCTAATAAGAAAAGGAAAGCTTATGAATTTATCAGGCATTGTTGTTGCTGTTCCCCCTAACAGGCTCAATGAAAGTATAGACGCTTTAACTGCTATTGATAATATTGAAATTCATCAAAGTGATGAGTCAACAGGTCAAATCGTTATCGTTCAAGAAGCCAATAATGTCAATATGGAAATTGATGGTCTTAAAAGAATTAAAGCATTACCGATGGTGACATACGCAGAAATGGTTTACCACTACATCGAAGATGATACAAACCCTGATATTACCCTACCAGATGATATTGAATCATCAAATCTAGATGATACCTTAAGGAAACTAAATAACTAAACTAGCACAACTAGATAGTTTAAATACAAAATCGCACCGACTTAGGAGATACCCGTGAGCCAAGCAACAGATAAAAAAAGAAGAGATTTTATAAAAGCCAGTATTGCAACAACAACCGCTGCAACAATTGGTCTACCGATAAGCGCTGTGGCACTAGATAAGTCTGCTGAAGCAGAAAAAGACTGGCAATGGGATAAATCAGTATGTCGTTTTTGTGGAACAGGCTGTGGAATTATGGTCGCAACCAAAGATGATAAAATCGTCGCGACCAAAGGCGACCCTGATGCACCGGTAAATCGTGGATTAAACTGTATCAAAGGCTATTTCAACGGCAAAATCATGTACGGTAAAGACCGTTTGACCAAGCCTTTAATGCGCATGAAAGACGGCAAATTCAGCAAACAAGGTAAATTCCAAGAAGTAAGCTGGGATCAAGCTTTTGATGAAATGACCACTCAATTTAAAAAAGTTTATAAAGAAATGGGGCCTACAGGCATTTCCCTTATGGGCTCGGGTCAATACACCATCCCTGAGGGTTACGCTGCTGCAAAGTTAATGAAAGCAGGCTTCCGTAGTAATAATATCGACCCTAATGCACGTCACTGCATGGCATCTGCCGTGGTTGGTTTTATCCAAACTTTTGGTATTGATGAGCCATCGGGCAACTATGATGATATTGAACACACCGATACCGTTGTCACATGGGGAGCCAATATGGCGGAGTGTCACCCTATTTTATGGGCGCGTGTTTCTGACCGCAAAATGCAAGAAGAATCTAAAGTTAAACTGATTAACTTAACCACCAATTCAAACCAAACCTCGGATATTGCCGATACTGAAATTGTTTTTAAACCTGGTACTGACTTGGCAATTTGGAATTACATTGCTCACGAAATTATTAAGCGTGATGCGGTAGACCATGAGTTTGTAGAAAAACACTGTGTGTTTGCCACAGGTCCTTATGACATCGGCTACGGCATGCGTGGTACAGACAAATATGCCTATGATGCGGAAAAAGACACGCAAGCCAAAGAGTTGCTAGTCACCTTGGATAAATACGAGGCGATCGGTCAACGACGCAAAGAAGGCGAAAAAGTTGAGCAGAAGAATCGTAAAAAAGCGATGAATCACTGGCTCATCGAATTTGAAGATTTCAAAAAAGGGGTTAAACCTTATGATTTAGATTTTGTTGCCGAGCTGAGTAAAGGCGATGTTAAAGAATCCATGGAAGACTACAAAAAGAAACTCGTCTCATTAGCAGATGCCTACTGTGAAAAAGGACGCAAAGTGGTGAGCTTCTGGACAATGGGCATGAACCAGCATCATCGTGGTAGCTGGGTAAATGAACAAGCCTACATGGCGCATTTACTACTGGGCAAACAAGCAAAACCTGGTGATGGTGCATTCTCGCTAACAGGTCAACCTTCTGCCTGTGGCACAGCGCGTGAAGTGGGAGTATTTGCACATCGCCTTCCTGCTGACCTTGTTGTTGCCAACCCTAAACATCGTGCTTTTAGCGAAAAAATATGGAAGCTCCCTGCAGGCACTTTAAATCCAAAAGTGGGCACACATCTTATGAATATTTTGCGTGGACTTGAAGATGGCAAAGTAAAGTTTTCATGGATACAAGTCAACAATCCTTTCCAAGCATCTGCTAATGCAAATCATTGGGTAAAAGCTGCACGTGAGATGGATAACTTTATTGTTTGTTCTGATCCTTATCCAACTATTTCTGGCAAAGTGGCTGATCTGATTCTACCTACCGCCATGATCTATGAAAAATGGGGTTTATACGGTAATGCTGAGAGGCGTACCCAAGGCTGGCGCCAACAAGTTAACCCACCAGGAGAGGCGATGGGTGACATTTGGCAATTGATGGAGTTTTCAAAACGCTTTAAATTAAGCGAAGTGTGGGGGGAGCAAAAAATCCCTGGACTTAAATCAAAAGGATTCACAGATGGGGTGCTACCCGATGTATTAGCGGATGCTAAAAAAATGGGCTACTCCCCTGATGATTCACTCTACGACGTTCTGTTTGCTAACGAAGAAAACAAAAAGGTTAAATGGCCAGATAAAGATGTATCTAAAGGTCATGGCAACCATGTGGCAGATAAACTCGGCGATGGCTGGTTCCCTGAAAAAGCCTTATTTAATGAGTATCGCCAATTTGGTGTAGGCCATGCACACGACCTTGCTGAGTTTGACGTTTATATGAGTGACAAAGTTCGCGGACTTAAATGGCCAGTTGTTAACGGAAAAGAAACGAGTTGGCGCTTTAACTCAGAATATGATAGCTATGCCAAAAAAGGTTCTGGTTTTGATTTCTATGGTCCAGCCTTAAAAGCAAGACCAACAGGCGACCTTGATGGCATTACCAATAAAGAGCTAGTTTCATTAAAAGGTAAAGCAAAAATATTCTTCCGGCCTTACTCTGCACCCGTTGAACAACCTGATGACAACTATGACTTATGGATGTCTACAGGACGTGTAATTGAGCATTGGCACACGGGAACAATGACACGACGTGTACCTGAATTGCATCGCGCTGTTCCTACTGCACAATTATTTATTCATCCAGAAGATGCGGAAAAACGTGGATTGAAGCGTGATGATATTTGCTGGATAGAATCGCGACGTGGAAAAGTTAAAGCCGTTGTAGAAACCGAAGGGCGTAATAGAATGCCTCTTGGCTATACTTTTATACCCTTCTTTGATGAGTCCGTTTTCATCAATAAGTTATGTTTAGATGCGACCTGCCCTATGTCGAAAGAGACTGACTATAAGAAAACAGCAGTTAAAGTATATAAAGTTGCTTAGGTACTTATAAGAAAGTGGCCAAGTCAAAAACATCGCGTAGAGACTTTCTAGCCAAAATGGCTAGAAATGCTACGTTGGCTGCAGCAGGAGGGTCACTTTGGGCGCACTTGTTGCAACAACAAGCACATGCAAATAGCTTGGTGATTCGTCCGCCGGGTGCGCTTGATGATGACGACTTTAATACTGCCTGTATTAAATGTGGGCAGTGTGTTACTGATTGTCCTTATGACACGCTGAAGCTTGCCACGATTGAAGAAAATATTCCGATTGGAACACCTTATTTTACGCCACGAGATGTACCATGTTATATGTGTGAGGATATTCCTTGCACAAGAGCTTGTCCAACAGGTGCTTTGTCACCAACACTCACTAAAATAGAAGATGCAAGAATGGGACTTGCAGTGATTGATATGGAAAACTGTATCTCATATCTTGGTTTACGATGTGAAATCTGCCATCGAGTTTGTCCTGTTCAAAACAAAGCCATTACTATTGAACATCATCCTAGAAAAACGAGTAAACATTCGATGTTTATTCCAATTGTGCATAGTTCTGATTGTACCGGTTGTGGCGTTTGTGTTGAAGCTTGTCCAACGGATGAAGAGGCAATTAAAATTGTCAGAGCCGATATGGTACAAGGAAAAATAGGTGAACATTATCGACTAGGTTGGGAAAACCAAGGAAAGATTACTCAAGATTTTAAGGCGCCTAAACGTAAACAGAAGAAAGCTGATCAACCCGCAGGTGGACTGGATTATTTGAATCAAGGTGACTTTGAATGATTCAATCAAGCGGGTCAAATTCTCAACAAAAAATAGGTCCAAATGGCAAGCCTGTCAGACCCTTTGTAATGCCTGATAACCTAATTGGTAAACTTAAGGTTTGGCGCTTTATTATTTATCGTCGTTTAGTACAACTTGGAACCTTACTATTGTTTTTCGGCTCTGCGCATTGGGGTTGGAAACTTTTTGATAAACCAATATTGCGTGGTAATCTAAGTTCCTCAGAGTTCCTTGGTTTTATTCCACTTGCAGATCCCTTTGCTACACTGCAGATTTTTATTGCGGGTCACTTATTACATAAAGAGGTGATCATTGGTGCACTCATTGTTTTTGTTGCTTATCTAATGTTGGGCGCGCGGGTTTGGTGTTCATGGGTATGTCCCATTAATATGGTTACTGATTTAGCAGCATGGATTAGGACAAAAATAGGAATAAAAAATACAGTTAGAATCAAACGTAACCTACGTTATCTCTTATTAGGGATGAGCTTAGTTGTTTCTCTTTTGATGGGTGTTGCAGCATTTGAATGGATTAGTCCAATTAGTATTTTTCATCGTGAGCTAATCTTTGGTATAGGAGCAGGATGGTTATTCATTTTAGCCATTTTCTTATTTGATTTATTTGTATTAAGGCATGGTTGGTGTGGTCATCTTTGTCCTTTGGGGGCTTTTTATGGCTTACTTGGTAAAGTAGCGCCAATACGAATAGCTTTTGATACCCCAACTTGCACTCACTGCGTCGAATGCGTAAAAGTTTGCCCTGAGCCACAGGTTTTAGATTTTAAAAAAGCAGGCGAGTACGGCATGATTAGAGCAGGGGATTGTACAAACTGTGGGCGCTGTATCACGGTTTGCCCTGAAGATACCCTAAGTTTCAATTTTAGAAGAAAAATAAAAAATAAAAATAATATTGAAGTGATAGATTTAGAAAAGACCCAGATAATCAATTTAAATAAAAACTACCGTTAGGAGAATACAATGAAAAAATTATTGCTATTAGCATTTTCAACTGTACTAAGCTCTATCTTATTTGCCGATGGGGTCGATCAACTCAATATGGGCATAGGAGAAGATAACGTATTCTCAGATGCAACACCATCTGCCTTTGCCTACCCTGATAATAAAGCAGGTAAAAGTGAATTATTACCAATAGCCTACTCAACTATTCCTCCACAAATCCCACACACAATTGAAAAATATTTACCTATCACTGTTGAGGAGAATGCTTGTACAGATTGCCATGATAAACAAGGAAAAATTGGTAAAACAGAACGTAAAACAGGAAAGAAAATTCCTATGCCAATGAATCACTATGGTGGATTTAATGGTAAAGGTGATGCAGAAGAAGTATCAGGTTCACGTTACACCTGTACACAATGCCATGTACCATTATCAGGAGCAAAGCCTTTAGTAGAGAATACTTTTCAAAAATAGAGTCAAAAACTAACCTAGTTTAATTTATTAAAGTAAACCTACTGTTAGTATATGAATAAGGGTTTTGCTTGGCATACTCTTTTCCTCCTAAGTATCCCCTTTCAGTTTAAGGGGATACTTCTTTTGCTTTCAAATATAGTATTCACTTATATTCCCTCTAATCACACATTAAATATAATTAATTCTAGGTTATAGCTATGTCTTCAAATCAGTTGGTTCATCGGGTTCTCCACTATATTGAACAGTTGGGTTTGTTGCTTATTCTAATAGCAACTATCGTAGCGGTTGGGCAGGAAGTGATTGTTATGGTAAAGAGTATGCACGTTGGCTTAAAAGACCTTCTGTTATTATTTATTTATTTAGAAATAGTTGCCATGATACAAATCTATTATGAACAACACCGCCTTCCTATCCGGTATCCTATTTATATTGCAATAGTTGCACTCGCTCGATATATTATTTTAGATTCTAAATCTTTTGAAGTAGGGCAGTTATTAGAAATTGGTTTAACAATTATGATTTTGACTATTGGTGTTCTCATTGTTCGTTATGGGCATGCTAAACTACCTTATCCTCAGGTGAAAGCTAAAGAAGAAGAAGCAAATAAAAATGAAAAATGATGATAACAATCAGAATGATAGTACTTTGAATCAGCCATTTTCTACAGAGGTACAGCCTAAAAATAAATCTAAAAAGAAAAAGAAGAAAAAAACATCAGCGTCTTCAAAAAGTGTTGAAACAATGTTTAGAAATGCCTATCGCGCACAGCTCGATATGATTGCGCTGGCTGCAACTAAAGCTAATATTATGATTTCCTTGAATGGAGTGATCGTCTCGATTCTAATGGTTACAGGTGGTTTTATCTATGCGAATTCACCTGCTTTTTTGTTACCCGCCATCTTATTTTTAATTACTTCAGCTATTTCTATTTACTTTGCATTATCAGCGGCGTCACCTTCACCTGCCCCTACACATACGCGCGTATTTTGTTGTTTTCGAGACATACTAAGACGTAAGGCGAGTATTTCAGATTTAAAAGATTATATAAAAACTCCAGAGAAACGTTTTGATAAAGAGAAGTCAAACATTCTTATTTTTGAAAACTTTGCAAAGTTACCCAAGGAAATATATTTAGAAGAGATGGCTAAACTGGTTAAAGATCCAGAGAAAACTTATGAAAAAATGAGTGATCAGTTATATTGGCTTGGCACCATGGCGGATCAGAAGTTTATTAACCTTAGGTACTCTTATTCTGTTTTTCGCTGGGGTTTAATTTTGTCTATAGTGGCTTTTTTATCAATAAAGTCTATCCAGTTTTATTTTCCACATGAGCATGAATCAACGGTCCTAAATGCAACAACAGACCTGAGTAATGCAAGCATTCTTAAGTTTGATGACATTTATGAGCCATCGGGAGTACAGCAACTTGCTGATGGTAGGTTGATTATTATTGAAGATGAACCACAGCTTCCTCTTCATATCCTTGATGTTGATGAAAATGGTGAAATGACTGAGAATAAATCGCTTAATCTTTTGTTACAAATAGCCCTTAATACTAAATTAGATGATTTAGAAGCAATAACTACAGGTCCTGATGGCTATATTTATGCAACCACTTCACATAAACGCAATAAGAAAGGTCATAGAAAACCTGATAGAGAACAGTTAATACGCTTTAAAATTAAAGGAAATAAAATAATTGATACGGGTATTGTGACTAATTTAATTGATGCCATCAAAGAATCTAAAATATTGGGCAAGGTTAACAAGCAAGGTAAAGGCGGGGTTTATAATATTAATATAGAGGCTCTTAGCTTTGATAGGCAGAACAGGCTGATGATTTGCCTAAGAAACCCACGAATAGACGGTAAATCAATCATTTTATTATTAGAGAATCCTGTTGAAATTTTCAATGAAAAGACAAAACCTATCATTTCAAAACTGCCAATACTATTAGATCTTCAAGGAGGTGGGATTCGTGCCATGAGTTATGATTCAAGGCTTAAAGGATACCTGCTAACTAATGAGGTTTATAGCAGTGAAAACAATAATAGTAAGCACTCTCAAATCTCTTTCTGGGACGGTATTCCGAGCCATCAACCTAATATCATTCAATTACCCAGTGTTATTAATATGAGAAATATTGAAGGTATTGCACCTGTGACTATTAATAATGAGCCTCGAGTTTTACTGATTAGTGATAACGGGAGTAAAAAGAGACAACGTTCGGCGAATTATCTTTTTCTTGATTATGATCAGTTAAGAAATTAATAAAACCCTAGCCTACACTTAGGTTAAGCGAGTTTTTTAAACTGTAAATAAATTAAAGTAGGTCTACCTTCTCCTCCTTGGTAGTTTAAAGTAGTTCGGTTTTTACTGAGCTGTTTTTTTTTGGAAGTTTATTACTTTCCACTGACAGCGATTACGACTTCTGGCTTTGTGTTCTTTGAGAAAACATATAATTTACGCACTTTTTTCCAGTTAACAGTTTGCTTTTGAGAAGATGGGATAATTAATAGCGCTTTTTTAACCTCAAAGAATTTAATACAACAAGCAATGAACTAAAGGACATTCCGATTGCTGCCATCCAAGGCGTTACCCAGCCTATTGCAGCGGCGGGAATGGCAACTAAATTATAGGCTACTGCCCAGCTAAGGTTTTGTAAAATAGTATTTCGCGTTCTCTGCATAAGTTGAAATGCATCACCTAGAGTGTTGTAGTTCTTCTCTAAAATTAAAAGATCACTGTTATTTTTAGCCAGATCAGTAGCGTCTGAGAAAGTGAGTGAAATATCAGCGATAGCAAGTGTTGGTGCATCATTAATACCATCACCCAGCATCATGATACTTCGTCCTGATTGTTGCTCTTTCTTAATCCACTCCAGCTTTTCTTGTGGGGATAAGGAACCTTTAGCGTTTGATATATTAAGTTTTTTAGCCACGGCGTCTACACTTTGCTGATGGTCGCCACTTAAAATAACTTTACGCTTTACTCCAAGTTTGTTTAGCTGTTTTAAGAACATTGTAACGCCATCTCTGAGTGGATCAGCAATGCAGAATATTGCTTGCATCCCATCGTTGTTAGATAGATAAACGACACTATCACCATTTGTTCTCCATTCTTTGATTACTTTTGAAAGTCCATTTTGCTGTTCTTTATTTCTGCCACTAAAAAGTTTAGAAGCAAACGACTCATTACCAATACGCCATTTACTTTGATGAAGCTTGGCTTCGATTCCCTGACCAGCATGAACCACAATGTCAATATTAGGATCAAATGGCACCCCCCCCTTTTTTGCATAATTGCTCTTATGGTATTTAAGAATTGCCTTAGCAAAAGGGTGATGAGAACCCTGTTCAAGACTTGCTGCGATGCTTAAGTATTCATTCTCATCCATTTCTCCTAGCCTTTTAATTTCCTTCACAATAGGATTACCTGTTGTCAGCGTACCTGTCTTATCAAAAACAATGGTATCAACCTGAGCAAACTTTTCAATTGAAGACATGCGAATAGCTAAAACATGCAACTGACTAAGACCTGCTGCGCCATGCGATAAAGCAACGGGTGCAGCAAGTGCTAGAGCACAGGGACAGGTTACAATTAATACAGAAACGCTATTGCTTAATGCATTTGATATATCGTTAAACCCATCTTTCCAGAACCAAAACAGAAATGTGCTGAGTGCAATCAGTAATATTGTTGCTACAAACTTACCAGCAACTTGTTCAGCTATGTCGACATAATAGGGGCGAAAGCTTGTACTATTTTTGGCTAATTGTTGGATCTCGCTTAACGTGGAATCACCTTTAGTTGAAATGACTTCAACCTCAATCAGTTGTTCAATGTTTATTGAACCACCTAATACTCGCTCATTCGCAATATGTACGACAGGGGATGATTCACCTGTGAGTAGTGACTCATCAAAACTGCTTTTAGCCGACAGTAATACACCATCTACGGGTACGGCTTCCCCTGGAGATACTTGAACTCTATCTCCTATTGTTAATTCAATGACAGGAACTGTCCTGACTTCATTCTCAAAAACTAGACTTGTCGTTTGGGGTATGATTTTTGTTGAACGATCTAATAGTGCTGTTGCCGTTATCCTTGAACGTAATTCAATATATCGGGCAATCAATAGAAAAATAACAAACATGGCGATTGATTCAAAATACACATCGCCACGTTCTTTTATTGTGGCGTACAAACTGCCCAACCACGCCACTGACAAGCCAATGGCTATGGGCACATCCATGCCTAAGGTTTTATTTTTTAAATCGCGCCATGCGTTGATGAAAAATATTTGTCCTGGATAAAGCAAGATAGCAGCTGTAGCAAAAATACTGCTCCAACGAGAAACCTGAATCCACAGAGGCAACTCTCCTTGCTGGTTTACTGCGCCCATAAAATAACCAGCAATGGCTGACTGCATTACTAACATTCCTAAAATCAACGCAAACATGATTCTTTTTATACTTCGTTGTTTTTGTTCTTTATTTAAAGATTCTCGCTGCTCAGGATCAAAAGGATGGGCGTGATAACCGATATTGGTGATAGCTTTTAATATTTCACTGAGTTTGATTTTTTTATGATCCCAGCGAACTTTTGTTTGCTGACTCATATAGTCCATTTGCACATCAAGAACACCATCAAGTTGTCTGATTGTTCTTTCATTGAGCCACATACAGGCAGCACAATGAATCTCTTCTAAAATCAGCCAAGCTTCTTTCCACTCATTATTTTTATCTTTGCGTACAAACTTGCTTTGAATTTTTTCATTGTCATACAATCTTAATTGATTAAGAAGCTTAGGTAGTTGTGATGAATCGAAGGTCTTAGCTGATGTTTCACGATGTGTATAATAATCTGCATTGCCTGATGAGATAATAGCTTCACATACAGCCTTACATCCATTGCAGCAAAATACCTGCTTCTCCCCAGACAATGTTGTAAAAAAGGGGGGGGTGCCATTAGCGGGTAAACCACAGTGGTAACAGTTTGTATGATTCATTTGCTTATTATAGTGAGTACTTACATAAGTTGTGCGCTAAAAATGGTTTAGTTATTTTTTCACACAGCTGTATATTTAAGTGATAAAAAAGCCCCTCTGAATTCAGAAGGGCTGGGGTCAATGCTTCTTTCTAAAATGGTTAATTAATCCTTTTCTTCTTCACCAACTAATAGCTTTGTGCCCGTGCCTATAGAAGCATAATAATCTGCCAGCTCAGTGATTTCTTTTTCAGTTAATTTATCTGCGATAAAGCGCATTCGGCTATAGATATCATTCTCACGATCTTGCTCTTTATACGCCATCATAGTGGTTATAAAGTAGCTGGTACTCTGGCCTGCAAGTGCGGGTACATCAACAATAGAACCCTCTCCTTTTAAGCCATGACAACCAGCGCAAGGTGGTAAGAATCTTTCGCCTGCACCTCTTGTCGCCATCTTGATAGCTTCAGGTGTAACCTTTGTCGTATCGACGCTGGATACAGGCAATACCTGAGTAGCATAAAAAGCAGAGACATCAGCAATATCTTGTTTAGATAGTTTTCTTACCTTCTTAAGCATGATTTTATCATCGCGTTTCTTGTCCTGATAGTCGATGATTTGCTTATAGGTTGCATGGGCAATCTGTCCTGCTAGAAAAGGTGTATCCTCTTCTTCAATGGGGGTGTAGTCTGCTCCATTTTCCCCATGACATTCTGCGCAATCTTCAGCAATTTTCTTGCCATTTTCAATGTCGGCATTTCTAATTAGATTACGTGTTTCTATTGTCCAAACTACATTTGATGAAGGTTCAGCGACTAGGTTAGTACTTCCAGCAATAAGTCCAGCCAGAACAAAAGTGATCACTTTGATCGGTTTAATTAACTGCATGTTTATATACTCCATGGGAAGGTGCCATTGGTGTCCATGATGAAAAATTGCAGAATCGGGTAGCCATAACTAGCTATCATATAAATGACTATAACAACTGTCCAAAATCCAAAGCCGTTTAAAAGCTTTGGTATATTCAAAACTGGATGTAATGACTCTGCATATCCCATTACAGGCATTTTGGTAGCTTTTTTCTTGAAGTGACTAAAAAATAAATTAATGACTAAAAGAATGGAGGATATGAAAAGAATGATACCGCCGACTAACATTAAGAATTCATAAGGTCCCCAGGGTGCTGTAAATTCTTCTGCATAGGGTGCAACACCAATTCTTCGAGGTTGTCCTAATAACCCTAAAATATGCCAAGGTAGTGTGAGTATTAACATACCAATAAACCAAAGCCATAACTGTATACGAGCCATTTTAATAGAGAATAACGGGCGCCCTGTCATTGATGGCCACATGTAATAAGCTGTTGCAAAATACATGATGACCGTAGTTCCAGCAAAGATTAGATGAAAGTGTCCTGTTATCCATTGTGTGTTGTGAACGGCCACATTCATCGAATAACTAGCGTTTATCATTCCGCCCCAGCCACCGATAGTAAGCATCAGTAAAGATAATCCACCTGCTAATACCATTGGATTATCCCAGTTTAATGCTTTGATCCAGCCGAATAAACCTTTGCCACCACGTAAACGACCTGCGACTTCCATTGAGGCAATAACGGTAAATCCAGTGATCATTGTGGGAATGGCTACCATAAAGGTTCCGATCATATGTACAAACTTCCAGCCAGCATCTTGAAAAGGATCAACATAAAGATGGTGCATGCCTATAGGCACACTAAAAACTAGAAGCATTAAAATTGCTACTCGAGAGAATTCATCGCTAAATAACTTTCCTCCTGCTGCTTTTGGTAGCAGAGAATAAAAAGCAATATAGGCAGGAATTAACCAAAAATATACGATTGCATGTAATGTCCAAGAAAATAAGGTCCTTGCAAGACCTACATCAATCGTATCAATCCATCCTAATGACCAAGGGATTAACTGAAATAACACTTCAGCTGCTACACCTAAACTAGTGATCGCCCATAAAATGGCATTTGCTGTCATCGCATACATTGCGAGCGGAACAGCAGCACCTATGTTTGCTTTCTTCCAGGTGTTCATGCTCATAACCATCTGTAGAACCCAAACCCATGAACCTACTATTAGGAAGGTCGCTCCAAAATAGAAAATAGGATTGGCTTTTAATGGAGGGTAAAAAGTGTACATGACGGAGGCTTCACCCATAAACAACATGATCGCGGCAACAGCCGTACCTCCTAAACTAATGGCAAAACCTAGCCAGCCTAGCCCTTTTCCACCCCAAATTTCAATCTTTAGTGAAGTGTGAATAATCCAATAACCAAACCCCATAATAAAGAAAGTTGTTAGTACAAAGCCCATTATAACGCCGTGGCTGGAAACCGAACGGTAGTAGAGTTCTATATTTTCAAGTTGAGGGAATAAACCACTTCGTTCAGCTACTTGATACAATCCCATCAAAGCTGCTAAGGCAAAAGTGATGAAGGCAATCCAAATATTTGCCAGACTTAATCTACTTGCGTGAGTGTGCATTATTCATTCCCCTCTTTCATATAAGTTTCAAAATCTTCTTTTGAGACAATATTTAATAATGACCACATATAATCGTGACCTAGCCCACAATACTCATTACAGAACATCGGGAATTTACCAACTGTTGGAAATGTGGTGTTAACTTCGGAGATATAACCTGGTACTACCATGGTATTAAAGTTGGTATTAGCTGTATGTACGCCGTGCAAAACATCTGCACTGGCTAAGCGAAACTTTATTGGTGTGTCCACTGGTACTTTCATATTATGAGGGAAGAAACCATAGCGAGCAGCCACCATAGTGACTCTAAGTGAACCATCATCCTGAACTTTGATTCCTAGATTATCCTCATTAAATTCTTCTGATAAGTGCAAAGTAGTTGAATTGATTGTTTCAACTTGTTTACTTGGAGGATGAATATTCTTATTTACTGCGTAAGCGGCCAATATACCCATCATAGAAAATGCCATAACAAATGATAGAATTACCCACTTTTTTTCTGTTTTATCTACATGCATGATTATGCTCCTTGCGTAAAATGTGGCTAAGGTTTAATTCACAGGACCGTGGGGTAAAAAGTAAAAGTAGAACATATAGAGCCAACCTAGCACCATAATGATAAGGTAAGCCAATAGCATAGCCCATGTTCCTTTTGGAGCTTCAGCGATTGCTTTTTCTTGCTCTTCGGGGGTTAATTCAGTCATCGAAATTCTCCTTTTCTTGACTCATATTTATCGAGCTATTCTATATTTGTGAGGATAGCTCGGTATTAACTTAGATTAGTTATTAAGAGGGGAGTGCGAAAAATATTTTTGTACAAAGTTTCATATGGCTTGTTGATTCTTATTAGAACAAAAATACTAATCTATTCGAATAGAAAAAGTTAGACGGCGAATAATATGATTTGATCTCATTTATACTAAGATGATTTTAACAAAGATTAATGCAAAGGTGAGAGTATCTGTTTAGGTGAGAGGTGCTGAGGAAGTGGCGTTTTCGAGTGCGCACTATAATGCCGTCAATATGATAGTTAATTGCTGCTCCTGAAGCAGCAATTAACCAATGTCGATTTAAACCAAAAACAAATAAATTTAAAGGCACTAAGCCCTCAGTTGAGTGTTTTTAACTTTCAAGGACGCATATATGAATACCCTTGTTCCTGTAGTTCAAGTAGGCGTATAGCGCCAGTTGAAACACGGGATACACCTTCTATGATGTCAGGCTCACTTCCGTGTACTTTTGCATATCTTTTTAAGGTTCCCTCACAAACACTTACTTTTAGACCATATCGTTTAATTAGATCTTCTACTCTTGAAGAGTTGATTTTATCTGTCGTAATTAAACTTAAGCCTGGCCCATAAATAACTAATTCAACATCGATATTATCTTTACCAATAACCGCTTTTAAGTTTCGGGCATTTAATAAAGCCATTTTTTGGGTTAGGGGGTCACTGCTATTAATCTGTATGGCCATTTTTCGATCTGCTGCAAATGAGCTTGAGGTAAGTACGAAAAAGAGTGCTAGAGCTGACAAAATTCGTATAAACATGTTTATATTCCTTTTAAATTATTTAGGGTTATTAATAACCAAGTTAACTATTCGCAATCAGGCTCTTCTTCTTTCTTCTTCTTATCTTTATCATCAGAGTCTTTAGCTTTTTCAGTATCTGCTACTGTCTCCTCGGCTTTCTTTTCATCAGCAGAAACAATAGTAGTTGTACTAGAAATGAAACTACAGAGTAAGAGTAAAAAAGTACTTAATTTTAATAAATTTTTCATAGATAAATTCCTTTTATTAATATTTGAACCTAAAAAGGGCTCTGACTAAGAGCCCTTAAAAACAGTTTACGGTTTTTACTACTTATATACTAACCGTCACCAAATACATCAGCTGTTATATTATTTAACCAGCTATAGGCATTTTCTACAGCACGTTTATGTGCTTCATCTGATGCATCCATAGGGGTTAAGCCACCAGCAACTTTAGTGATTTTTGAGCCATCTTTAGCTAAACGATAAACTGCAGCTACTGATATGCCCCAGTCTTTTGCAATAACTGAATAACACGTGTTCACATAAGAAGGTGTTCCAGGCTCTTTACCTGCTAATAAAGCGGCAACAGCGGCAGCACACACTTTCGCTTGTGAGTTTGCAGCATAACCTGACTTAGGCATACCCTTAGCTACAGCGGCATCACCAATGATGTGAATATCTTTATGGATTGTTGACTCAAATGTACCTAGATCAATTGGGCACCAGCCTTTATCATTAGTTAATCCAGCAGCGGCTGCAACTTTTCCAGCTTTTTGAGCAGGTATAATATTAATTACATCACCTTTGATTGTCTTGCCAGAAGCCGTTGTTACGCTCATTCCGCCAGCATCAAGTTTTGCTACGCCATCAGATTTAATATAATCAATCAGTGAGTTATCTGATTCAAAGCCATAGAACTTCTTCCAACCTTGTACAAACAAACCATACTTTGAAAACTTCTTTTTAGGGTCTACGTAAATGACTTTTGACTTAGGCTTTTCTTTTTGTAGGTATTTGGCAATCTGACAAACACGCTCAGGAGGTCCAGGAGGACAGCGGAAAGGATTTGGTGGAGCAGCGACAATAACAGTTCCGCCATCTTTCATATCTACAAGCTGCTTGCGAAATGTTGTTGTTTGAGGACCTGCTTTCCACGCATGAGTAATCTTCTCAGCAGTTGCTTCATCATAACCTTCAATTGTATCGTACTTGAAACTGATACCCGGTGCGACAATACAACGATCATAATCAAAGCTAGTACCACCTTTTGTGGTTACTTTCTTAGCTTTTGCATCAATGCCTGTTACATAATCGATGACAACTTTAATGCCTTCCTTTTCTAAGCCACCATATCCATGTTTTAAGGAATCAAGGGTACGATCACCACTTAATACTTCGTTACTTAAGTAACAAGTATGATAATCCTTATTTGCTTCAATCACAGTAATTTCAATACTAGGATCTGCCATCTTCACATATCTTGCTGCTGTAGCTCCGGCTGTTCCGCCGCCAACAACTACAACTTTCTTAGATGCTCCAAAAGCTAAAGATGGTGCACCAATAAAAATACCTGACGCTGTAACTGCACCAAGGCCTTGAACAAATTTTCTACGACTATTATTTGTACTCATTATATTTCTCCTTAGTGTGAATTACTGGCTGTAGTATTCGATTAATGCTTCAATGCCTGCGGGACCGTGTTTCTTATGCAGTTTCTTTAGTTTCTTTTTCATTTTCTTTGGCGCCTTACGATCTTTGTTCTGATAATCCATTAATTGAGCTGCAAGGTATGACTTCCATTGTCCTTTTAGAAAACCTGCTTCATCCTCTCCTATAGTGCCGCTTTCACTGTGACATTTCTCACAATATTTGTCGTGAAGTTTAGCGCCTTTTTCTGCTTTTGCCGTATCAACTTTTTGACCTTTTGCTTCAACATATTTTTGTTTTGCAAAGTATTCAGCCATTTGCTTGATTTCTTCTGAGGAATAACCTTTTGCTAGACGACCCATAATGGTAGAAGGAACATCACCACTTTTATACCCTTCCATTACTTCTTCAAAGTAAGTAGCTGAGTTACCAGCAATCGTTGGTATTGATGGCCCGTGACTAATACCGTTTTGTCCATGGCAACCAGCACAGGTATTGACAAGCATAAGGGTGCTTGCCCCTGTTAATAAATCAGCTTTTTTCTTTTCGGCAAAAGCTGCATTTGTAGAAAATAATGCGAGACTAGCAATTAGTATCGACTTACGCCCAATATTTTTCATACATTTTCTCTCCTAGGGGTTTTAAGGCAATAGATAGGAATATAGCGTTATTGAATCTTTAACGGGTATTTTGAATCTTCCATAAAGATACGGTAATTATACCCATATCTATTGTTAGCTAACTGACTATAAGATGAGGTTAAACAAAAAAACTTAACTTATGTTAAGTTGGTTAAAGTTTCATAAATATGAACTGTAGAGATTCTTTCATGCGCTGAATTTTAGAACGGTTTTCCATTTAGAAACAGTGTGTCACATAGATGACAACCGTACTAAATGATAACCATGACAATGATAACTAACCCTATAACAAAAGCTACGTAACTATTTTAGTTTACGTGAAAGTGGTATGTATGGTGAGTTTTATGAGTGGTAGATCGGTTCTTTGGTGGTTTAAAATATGTTAAATTTTACAAGTGCGTTCGTAGCTTACTGGATTGAGTATTAGCTTGCGAAGACGCGAGTCATTTTTAAAAAAATAATTATGAGACCTGACTCAAATTCGTTAGAATACGCATCTGCACCCGTAGCTCAGATGGATAGAGTGTCTGCCTCCGAAGCCGAAGGTCGCGCGTTCGAATCGCGCCGGGTGCGCCATTTTACTTCTAAGTTAATTCAATAGGTTACAAAGTTTCAATCAACTGTGGCAACACATCAAATAAATCATCAACAATCCCATAGTCAGCTATTTGGAAAATAGGAGCATCTTCATCTTTGTTGATGGCAACAATCACTTTGCTTTCCTTCATTCCTGCTTGATGCTGGATGGCTCCAGAAATCCCGACGGCAAAATAAATATCGGGTGCGACAACCTTTCCTGTTTGTCCAACTTGAAAGTCATTGGGTGCGTAGCCTGAGTCAACTGCTGCGCGTGATGCACCAACTGCGGCACCGAGTTTCTCTGCAAGTGATTCAATCAGCGCGAAGTCATCTTTACTGCCCACACCGCGTCCACCAGAAACGACAATTCGAGCCGTTGTTAAGTCAGGTCGCTCGCTCACAGTTACATCACGGCTAATAAACTCAACTCGGTCAAATGCTTGCTCAAATACCACTTCTTCAACAGTAGCTGAACCACCTTCAGCTTCTATAGCGTCAAATGCGGTACTACGCACTGTAATAAGCTTAATTGCATCGCTACTTTTTACTGTGATTAATGCATTTCCTGCATAAATAGGGCGTACAAAAGTATCTTCTGATATCACTTCGATAATATCCGAGATCTGCATCACATCTAACATAGCCGCAACACGTGGCATAAAGTTTTTACCAAAGTTCGAAGCGGGAGCAAGTATATGTGAATAATCTGAAGCTAAACGCTTAACTAGCCAAGCAATGTTTTCTGCTAGACCATCTGCTAAAGAGGCATCATTTGATGAAATAACTTTGCTTACGTTAACGATTGATTGTGCTTGCTCTATAACGGCTGAAGCATCTTGCCCTGCAATTAATAGGTGTAAATCATCTCCTAATTGGGAAGCCGCAGAAAGCGTGTTGAACGTGTTTGGATTTAAGGTAGCGTTATCGTGTTCTGCAATAATTAAAATAGACATTATAAAACACCTGCTTCATTCTTTAATTTATCGATTAGCTCTTCTGCATTTGCAACAATAACACCTGGCTCACGCTCTGGTGGTGGTGATACTTTTATAACGCTTAACCGATGCGTTAAATCAACAGCTAAAGAATCTGCTTCGACAATATCAACCGGTTTCTTTTTGGCTTTCATAATATCGGGTAGTTTGGGTAGTCGTGGTTCATTCAAACGTAGATCAGTTGTAATAATGGCAGGTAGTGTGATCTGGATGGTTTCAAGCCCAGTATCTGTTTCGCGAGTTAATGTAAGTTTGTCTCCTTCAAAAACAGCTTTTGAGGCAAATGTTCCCTGTGGCCAATTAAGCAATGCAGCCAGCATTTGACCTGTTTGATTTGAGTCATCATCAATGGTTTGTTTGCCTAAGATAACGACTTCTGGTGATTCTTTCTCAACCACTTTGCTAAGTAATTTAGCAATTCCGAGTGGCTCAGGTAATTCTTCTGTTTTGATCAGTATGGCGCGATCAGCTCCCATAGCCAGCGCTTTTCGTAAAGTATCTATAGATGAATCATCGCCAATTGTTACGGCTATTATTTCGGAAGCAACGCCTGCCTGTTTCATGCGTAGTGCTTCTTCGAGTGCATTTTCATCAAAGGGATTCATCGACATAACCACATTATCTGTATCTACGCCGCTACCATCTGATTTGACTCGAATACGGACATTGAAATCTACTACCCGTTTAACCGCTACTAATACTTTCATTTAAACCTCTTGAATGGCACCCCCCCCCTTTTTTTAGAAGATTGTATGCAGCAATCTTCTAAAAAAGGGGGGTGCATATACATTTATATACTGAGACCTCATATTGTCTAATGTTGCCGACACAAGATAAACCTATATGTCCCAAATGAGACATCAACTTGTAGAATCAACTTACTGGCTAATGCCACCCATACAAATATATTTGGTTTCTAAGTATTCGTCCATGCCGTATTTAGAACCTTCACGACCCATCCCTGATTCTTTTACTCCACCAAAAGGAGCAACTTCAGTGGAGATTAAACCGGCATTGACACCAACCATTCCGTATTCTAGTGCTTCGGATACGCGCCAGCATCTTCCCATGTCACGGGTATAAAAATAGGCTGCCAAACCAAATTCAGTATCATTCGCCATTTCGATTGCTTGCTGTTCTGTTTTGAAGCTAAATAAGGGTGCTACTGGACCAAAAGTTTCTTCGTAAGTAATTTTCATATCGGTGGTGACGTTGGCAATTAACGTTGGTTCGAAGAATGTGTTACCGAGGTTATGACGTTTGCCACCTACTAAAATTTTAGCACCTTTTTCTATGGCATCGCGAATATGTTCTTCAACTTTTTCTACGGCATTCATATCAATCAGTGGACCTTGGTTGATGCCTTCTTCAAAACCATCTCCCACTTTAAGTTCGGCTACTTTAACCGCAAGTTTCTTGGAAAACTCATCGTAAATATTTTCATGCACTAGTGTACGATTTGTACAGACACACGTTTGCCCACTATTGCGGTATTTCGATATCATTAAGCCATCAACCGCTGCATCAAGGTCAGCATCTTCAAAAACAATAAAAGGTGCATTTCCGCCTAGTTCTAGTGAGAGCTTTTTTAAAGTATCTGAACATTGTTTCATTAATAATTTACCGACTCCTGTAGAGCCAGTAAAAGTCAGCTTACGAACGATTGGATTGGAGGTCATCTCTGCACCAACATTTCGCGCATCTCCGGTAACCACGCTTAAAATTCCCGCTGGAACTCCAGCACGTTCAGCGAGTACAGCTAACGCGAGTGCAGAATAGGGTGTTGCTTCAGCGGGCTTTACAATCATTGGGCAACCCGCTCCTAGTGCAGGAGCCGCTTTTCGGGTAATCATCGCATTAGGAAAATTCCAAGGTGTAATTGCAGCACATACGCCAACAGGCTCTTTTGTCACGATAATCCGTTGATCACTATTCTTAGAAGGAATGGTATCGCCATAGATACGTTTTGATTCCTCGGCAAACCACTTAATAAATGATGCGCCATAAGCAATTTCACCTGTTGATTCAGCGAATGCTTTGCCTTGTTCTAAGGTCATAATGGTTGCTAGATCTTGTTGGTTTTGCATTATTAACTCAAACCACTTTTCAAGAACTGTTGATCGTTCAGCAGCCGTTTTTGCTCGCCATGAAGGCCAAGCTTGGTTGGCAGATTCGATAGCACGTTTCGTTTCAACGGCACCCATATCAGGCACTGTACCAATAACTTCATTATTTGCAGGATTGCTTACATCAACGGTGTTGCCACTATCGGCATCAATCCATTTTCCAGCGATGTATGCTTGTTGACGGAAGAGGGTAGGATCATTTAGTTTCAACGTGTTATTCATATTTGTTTTAGTCAGTAGTATTTAATGGATAGTTTTAACCTCTTTATAATAGTTTAATATTTGCCTGAGACAGTGATTTTTTAGCTATATTAATAGAAACAGTCAGATGTTTATGATCTTTACTGAACACTTATTTGAGATTAAATTATGAGAAATTCACCTCAATCCTTTTCAAAGACTGTCTTTGATTGGCAAGACCCTTTATTTTTAGAGCAGCAATTAACGACTGAAGAAAGACTAATTCGTGATGTGACATACGACTATTGCCAAGAAAAGTTAATGCCTCGGATATTGGAAGCAAACCGCAATGCGATTTTTGATCGCGAGATAATGACGGAGTTTGGTGCGCTTGGGTTACTAGGCCCTACCATTCCAGAAGAATATGGCGGTGCAGGGGTAAATTACGTGTCTTATGGTTTGGTCGCGCGGGAAGTTGAACGAGTGGATAGTAGTTATCGATCTGCTATGAGCGTGCAATCATCATTAGTGATGCACCCCATATATACTTATGGCAGTGAAGAGCAACGTCAAAAATATATACCTCGATTGGTGACAGGTGAATTAATAGGGTGTTTTGGGTTAACAGAGCCAGATGCAGGTTCAGACCCTGAAAGTATGCTCAGTCGCGCAGTCAAGGTTGATGGCGGCTACCAATTAAACGGTGCCAAGACGTGGATTACTAATTCACCGATTGCCGATATCATGATTATCTGGGCAAAGCTCGATGGTGTGATTCGCGGGTTTATTCTTGAACGTGATTTGAAAGGACTTTCAACACCGAAAATAGAAGGGAAGTTTTCACTGCGTGCATCAGAAACAGGTGAAATAGTGATGCAGGATGTTTTTGTGCCAGAAGATAATATTTTACCTAATGTACAAGGGTTAAAAGGTCCTTTTGGCTGTTTGAATAAAGCACGTTTTGGCATAGCTTGGGGAACTTTAGGTGCGGCTGAATTTTGCTGGCACAGTGCACGTCAATACACGCTTGATCGTAAACAGTTTGGTCGTCCTTTGGCTGCAACACAATTGGTACAAAAAAAGTTGGCTGATATGCAAACCGAAATTACTTTGGGGTTGCAATCTTGTTTACAAATGGGTCGTTTAATGGATGCGGATAATTGCCCTGTTGAGTTGATTTCTTTATTAAAGCGTAATAATTGCGGTAAATCATTGGAAATAGCCCGTGTTTCTCGGGATATGCATGGAGGTAATGGTATTTCAGATGAATTTCATGTTATTCGGCACGTGATGAATCTTGAAGCTGTGAATACTTATGAAGGTACGCATGATATCCATGCTTTGATTCTTGGGAGAGCACAAACAGGCTTGCAAGCTTTCTACTAATAGATGCTAGTTTCAAAAAAAGATATTAGTGAGTTTTTGGTAGGAAAATAAAAAAATGTCCCAGATCAGTCACGGGGAGAAGATATGTGCAGCTGAAGTGTATCAACCGTGACCTCTCTGGAACTAATATGAAGGCAAGGAAATTCCTTCATATAACTCTCAGATATGTTTTAAGAGAAAAGGTTCAAAATATTTCATATTTTTTTATATTTTTGCATTCTACTTGTAAAAAAGGCTGTTAAAGAGAATTGATTTGGTGATATTTAAGGTATGTTTGGATTTGGAGTGTAGGTATACTTCCAACTTGTTTTTTTGTATTGAGTATTTTAAATGTTTAAAAATATTTGCTGGGTAAATTGGCTTTTTACTGCGATGGTTATAGGTCTATTTGTTATTAGTATTTCTGCAGCACTTTCGGGTTGTGGAAACAAGGGAGAATTATACCTGCCTGATAACACACCATCGAAACAGAATAAGAATAAAAAAGGTTAAATATGGATTATTTTAATTACAAAGAAGATAAGCTTTACGCAGAAGGTGTCGCGTTAAGTGATATAGCCGAGCAATACGGCACACCATGTTATGTGTATTCAAAAGCGACTTTAGAACGGCACTGGCATGCCTTCAATGATGCTTTTGGAGGGCAAGAACATTTGATTTGTTACTCAGTTAAAGCTAATTCAAATATTGCAGTTCTTAATCTATTAGCAAAGCTAGGTTCTGGCTTTGATATTGTTTCAGTGGGTGAATTAGAGCGTGTTTTAAAAGCAGGTGGTGATCCTAAAAAAGTTGTTTTCTCAGGTGTGGGAAAACGAGTTGATGAAATGCAGCGTGCATTAGAGGTAGGTATTCGCTGTTTTAATATTGAATCAGAAGGTGAATTAGTTCGTTTGAATCAAGTCGCTGCCGAGATGGGTAAAGTCGCTGACATTTCTATTCGTGTTAATCCAGATGTTGATGCTAAAACACATCCCTATATATCAACGGGCTTAAAAGAAAATAAATTTGGCATAGATATCAATGTGGTTGAAGGGGTTTATCAACAAGCTGCTGCAATGCCAAATATTGATGTGACGGGTATTGATTGTCATATTGGTTCACAACTCACTGATGTTAAGCCATTTATTGATGCGCTTGAACGTTTGCTATCTTTAGCTGAGCGTCTAAAAGAGCAGGGGATTGATATTAAACACTTGGATTTAGGGGGTGGACTGGGTGTTAGATATAAAGATGAAACGCCACCTTTACCTTCCGAATACATGACTCAAATCTTTTCTAATGAAAAAATAAAACAGTTTGAGGTATTAATAGAGCCTGGTCGAGCGATTGCTGCGAATAGCGCAGTGTTATTAACAAAAGTCGAGTATTTAAAGCATGGCGATGACAAGAGTTTTGCCATCGTTGATGCCGCGATGAATGATCTAATTCGCCCATCTTTATATCAAGCTTGGCAAAATATTGTTCCGATTGAAAAAAATAGTACTACTGAAACAAGAATATATGATGTGGTAGGTCCAATTTGTGAAACAGGTGATTTCTTAGGTAAAGATAGATTGTTAAGCCTTAAGCAGGGGGATTTATTGGCGATCCGTTCTGCCGGTGCATACGGGTTTGGAATGTCTTCGAATTATAATTCACGCCCACGAGTTGCCGAAGTATTAGTTGATGGTGATAATTCTGCTGTGATACGTAAAAGAGAGACAATTGAAAGTTTGTTTGCTGATGAGTGTATTCCTGAGCTGTGATTATCATAATCAAATAAAACCTATCTATCTTATTTTTATCTTGTTTATTAGATACTTGTGTATTCAATATAATTAAAAATCAATTCTGCCTTTCATCAGGTGTATATAGTTGTAAATGACTAAAAATGCTATATTAGTACGTGCTAAAAGGTGCCTAAATTAGGCTTAAGTGATTAGCCTGTAAAAATTTATAATAAAAATAAAACAAAGGTAAATAGGTTTGAAAAAGAAAGCTCTCGTCCTTGCTGCTTGTATGGCATTTTCTGCTCCAAGTGTCAGTATTGCTAAAGCACTACCGGATAATATTGTAGGTTTAAACTTAGGTGAGATTCAATCCAGTTCCTATTTAAATCAACCTTTCAAGGGTGAAATCCCGTTTCTCTTTACCAGTATAGAGAAATCTAATCAATTATCTGTAACTCTTGCACCATCATCGATTTATGGTAAATTAGGCGCCGAAAAACTGCCTATTTTAAGAAATTTGAAATTTCGCATTGGCGTTAAAAATGGTCACCCCGTTGTTTTTATTCATTCTACAAGACCAATACAGTTACCTTTCCTCAATATAATCCTAGAAATTAATGGGCCCCATGGAAGTATTTATCAAGACTATACTGTTTTATTAGATCCACAATCAAACAAAGCTCAACAAATCTCTTCAGCAAAACAGCTACAAAGTAGCGTTACAAAAGACGTTCAATATACCCTACAAGAACCTTTATTACTTGAAACTTATACTGCCCCAATTTCCACAGATGACTCTAAAACTAAATATACCGTAGTCTCAGGTGATTCGTTATCTAAGATAGCGGCAAGATTAAAGCCAAAGGGCGTATCTCTTAGAAATATGATGACAAGTGTTCACTCTCGGAATCCTCAAGCCTTTATCCGAAACGATAGAAATATAATAATCAAAGGGGCTATTTTAAGCATTCCGTCCTTGCAAGAAATTAATAATTTTCAACATGTAAAAATTAAAGTTCCGAATGATGATAATAAAAACGTGGAGCAGTCAAAAATAACTGAAAAGATAGCGTTTTCTGAAGAGACATATAAGGTTATCAAAGGTGATAATTTAACTAAGATCACCCATAAATTTCTTCATGATGATATTTCATTTACTAAAATGATGACTTCAATCCATAAAGCAAATCCACATGCTTTTTCTAGAAATCAAATAAACTTACTAAAAGCTGATTCAATATTAAAAATACCTACATTGGAGCTGGTAGCACAACATAATATTAAGAGCATCTCTGTTGACCCAAAAGGAGAATCACTCGAAACTGGGGAGGCGTTAGAGAATAAAGTAGAAAAAGATCTTTTAGCAGAGAGAGATAGCATTGAAACTGTCAAGCTTGTTACTCAAGATGATATTGATAAGCTAAAAGAGTCAGTGAGATTAGAAAAAAAATCTAATTTGGACGCTGAAATTGATAAAGAGTCTCAAATAACGTTGAAAGAAAATCAATTAGAAAGTGTACAAGATGAATCACTGGAATCAGAAGCTGAGATTGCTGGTGAAACTGAATTCACCCAATATACGGTGCAAGATGGTGATACTTTAACTAAAGTCACCAGAAGTATTGGTTATCAGGACGTGTCATTCTCTAAAATGATGAAGGCTCTTTTTGCTGCCAATCAACATGCATTTGTAAGTAATAACATAACCAAGCTTAAAATAGGCGCTGTTATTACTTTACCTACATTGGCATCTGTTCAATCAGGAGTACAAAAAAGTACTAAGGCGAAGAAGAGCAAGAAAAGTGATCCAAGTTTGTCTCTTAGTCAAGTTGGTAGTTCTGGCAAAGCTTCAAATCAGACAGCTTTAGCATTACAAAAAAGAATTAGAGAGTTAAGGAAGGACTTTAATCTATCAAAAAAGAAAGTCAGCGAACTGGAAAAAACACTCTTTTCTCAGGAAGACCTCATTCGTCTGAAGGACTCAGAAATAGTAAGCTTAAAGTCAAATTCAATTAAAACTAAAATAGACAATCGCTTAGAAGCAATACCCCTGCCTGATGGATATGCCACCTCGGATATTGTTAAAAGTATTACAACGAATACGAAAACATATTCAGCTGATGGGAAACCAGAAATTAAAGATGTTCCCAGTTTGGTAGCTGCTATTTATGAAGATGCAAAATCAACTAAAAACCTGGGTTATATTAGTATGGCATTAATATTAGCTCTTTTATTGCTAAGGTATAGAAGGGAAATATATTCCTATACTTCAATCTCAGCCAGTGACTATTTGCGTTACTACCCCAAGTCTGTAGCAGCTAGTTTAAAGCCAGAAGTAAAAGAACTGATCTATCAAGATACTTTAGTTGATCCTAAAGAAGAAGAAAAATATTTCTCTCAGGATGCTGAAGAATCAAGTTTTGAAGATGTAATGCCTAAAGTTGACTTTGCTGAATCAATTGAGACTGAACAAGCAGATTCAACGATTGATATTCCTGAAGAACATTTTGAAGAAATGAAGCATTGTGATAATTTGATAACAGAATTATTAGATGAACTGAAAACTGAATCAGTCATTAGTCCTGAGTCTGATTGGGAAAGTATTGAAAAAGTATGTGATAACTATCTTCAATCTATTGATATAGATGATGCTAGTACTGAAATATCTCATGAGGAGGATGAGTTGGCAGATTTTGATTTGATGATGTCTGATTTACTAACTAATTTAAATAAGGAAAAAGAACGCTTCTTTGTTTCAGATTCAAAGTCGTCTTAGATTACTCATTCCTTCATATAAAGATATTACTGATGAGGGATATCTACTCCACGATATTTAATGTTGATCGTACTAAGAGAGAAGTGTTCGTTAAAAGAGAGACCAAAAGGGCTTCTCAGAAATAATCTGTCCCCCTAACTCATTAGACAAATAAAATAACACGGTTTTTAATTTGTTGTGCATGATGATGGGCGTACATAGGGACTTTCTGATCAGCTTTAATTGTTTTTAAGATTGCTAAAAGAGCACCTTAAATTAAAAGGAATTAGGGTATATGTCCTAACTTAACTATATTCTTATAGACAATAGAAAGTACAGCAGACATGTAGATCAACATAATAAATACTACTAAACTCGCTAGCCATCCAACCCCTGGTATTGCTTGAATAAGAAACCCAATCGCTATTAATGTTGTCAGTATTATGCCGACTATGAGAACGAGTTGCTGAGTCTTAAAGCTATTTGTAGCTTTCCATGATTGCATAAACGAGATTGAGTTATCTGAGGCTATTGCTGGAAAGACGAGGGAAAATCTGCTGAAAAAGTAAAATATAATCAACAAGGTTAAAGGTTTCCCAAATAGAGGTATGACCGATAGGAATAGTAATGGAACAATTAAAAGAATAACGACAATACCGCTGCTAATAAACTTTATATTACGCTTGTTTAACTTAAATAGTCGGCTTATAGAAACAGACCTTTCACCGACAAGAATGATGCGGTGAATAGTAATTGCTGCCGTCATGCCTATTAAAAAGGGTACAGCTAAAGAAATTGTTAATGGAATTTTATCTGTATAGAAAAATTCAAATAGGCTAAATATGACTAATAATATAAATGGAGCCGTTAGCACTTTGATAATTGGAGCTTTAAATTCAATAAGGCTCCAAAATGCTTCTGAAAGAGTATCTAAAATCATAATTCTTATTATTATCCATCGCTCGCATGTACTTGTTTGAAAGTAGCTACATACATACAAATTAAGCAGTAAATTTTATTATAACATATTGATTAATAAAATGAACTAGCTAATTAGATTAACGGTATTTAAGCGGCCATAAAAAGTAATTATGTAAAAAAGGTGGGGGTGCCATTTATTAACAAGTGGGTTAGTAGCTAATGCTATATTACCTTGATTATTTATACATTAAACTGCATATTAAGAAGATAATTCTATCGGGAGTAAAAAATAATGGGAACTGTTTCAAAAGTCTTTTCACTTTACAAGCCATCTACTTGGAAGGAAAAAGGATTGCTTTGGACGATAGGCATGTTTTTTGTAACGTTGATTTTAATCATATTATTATTGATGTTTTTATGGAGTCGTGAGCCTTCTCGTTTTGATGTAAATACTTATGCTCAGGAAGTAGCCTCAGAAATGGAAGCCCAAGTTGTTACAGGTTTAACCACTACAGCAACACTTTCAAAACTGGTTAATACGTTACTGGATAAATCAGGTGGTTTTACCGAGAATGATCGTATGCCTCCAGGAGTGATTATGGATAATATGCCTAATTGGGAGTTTGGTGTACTCGTTCAGGCTCGTGATATGGCGTTGGCTATGCGAAATGATTTGAGCCGTTCACAGTCTCAATCGATTGAAGATAAAGATTTGATTAATACCGCAACAAAATTTCATACGGATACTGATCTTTGGATTTTACCTCCTGCAGAGAGCCAGTACAGGGATGGTTTAGACTCCTTAGACAATTATATGAAAAGACTCAGCAATAAAGATAATTCCAATGCGCAGTTTTTTGCACGTGCCGATAACTTGGTTGATTGGTTAGCTTTAGTTAAGAAGAGACTAGGTTCTTTGTCACAACGTCTCAGTGCTAGTGTTGGAAAAGAGCAGATAAATACAGATCTGGCTGGTGACGCAGAGGCAAAACAATCTACTCCGAGTCCAGATTCTAACTACATCAAAACAAGCTGGTTTGAAATTGATGATGTTTTTTATGAGGCACGCGGTCAAACCTATGCATTGATTCACTTGATGAAAGCAATAGAAAAAGATTTTTCTAATGTGCTACAAAAGAAAAACGCTTTGATTAGTTTGCGTCAAATCATTCGTGAACTGGAAGGCACACAACAGCCAGTTTGGAGTCCTATCATCTTGAATGGAAAAGGGTTTGGTTTTGTTACGAATCATTCACTGGTTATGGCATCTTATATTTCACGAGCTAACGCTGCATTGATTGATCTTGAGAGCTTATTAATAAAAGGGTAAAAACGACAACACATAAAAAAAGGACTAGAGAAACGCTAGTCCTTTTTTACTCGTGACCTGATTCGTGTAAAGTGCCTTAATGCAAAATCTAACAGAAGCTACTTTAAGAACGTATATTTAAATTTTCCACGAGTTAGCACAAGCTTGTTTTCATTAAGGAAAGCAATCGTATATTTCATGATGATATCATCGCCATCATTAGGAGATAGGTTTGTAATATAAAGCGTCTGATTTTTTGTATACCAGCTTTCTGCTTCTACTGAAAAAGCATCTGCGAGTAAACAGGCTGAGCCTAAAGATTGATAGTATCTGTTTTTATGAAAAGTCTGTTGCCAATTAGTATCTTTACAATCATCGGCTTGGCGCTCGTAGTTCCAATTTCCGCCAATTAATGTTTTCTCGATTTTTAAATCCAATGTTGTTTTCAATGGGTTTTTAACGGTATTTTTTTGCTCTAGAAATTCAGAAAAAGTACTACAACTGGTAAATAGCATTGAAAAAACAAGTATTGATAAAATTCGCATGTTAGATTCTCTTATTTGCCCATTAATATAAATTGCTTATATCTTGTCACAGTTTGTATCGATTATCAAAATACTGCTACTATTTTTGAAGTGAAAGTTAACAGCATCCCCCCCTTTATTTACATATTGCTATTTATATCTAGTTATAAAAGACGTTCTGCAATGACTTGATAAGTTGCCGCACTTGAAATGGTATCAATAAATAGCTGAGCATCTGGAATGAAAAACCAACACAGGACTATTGCTGCAATAATAATTCCACTGCCAATACGTTCTTGATTGTCGAGTATTTTAAGTGCTGATCCAAATGATTTTTTTAAACGATGCCCCATGAAATCAACACTATAAATTTCATCCAGAAGTAAATGTAATATAAATCCCAAAAACAAAAACAGTGCGATAAACCAACTTATAAATGCTTCCTTGGCAAATAAATTATGACTAGCAATGCTAGCGACTAGACTGATTAAAATGCCTGCTCCTATTGAATGAATGACTCCTCGGTGTACCGTTAGTTTTTGAAATAATATCCAGAGTGGATATCGAATAAATAAATAAATACCCAAGCCTGCCCCCCATAATTCGACAATGGATAAATGATTTTCTGCGGTGAAAATCCACAAGAATCCACCGATAATACCTAAGAATGTAAATAGAATTCGGCTAGGATAGGAATAATGCAAATCAATATCTGGCAGGATGCCTCCGATGACTCCTGTCGCTGCAAGTAGCAGTGCATCTTTGCTATCGACAAAACCTACTTGTAAGCAGAGTGTTGCAAGCATCCCAGAAGCCACTGCTGCAACGCCTAAATGTGTGTTAAAGTTTGCCATATTTTATTTTTTTAAAAGCCAATATATCCAGTTATGGAGAAATTTCAATATGAAGAATACATTTAAATCTACAGTTTATTTAGTGAGTATTTTAACATTATCGCTAGGGTTATTTACAGTTAATGCAGAAGAAGCGAAACCTGTCAAAATTACTCATGGTGTGACCAGTGTTGAAGTCAAACATAATAATGAAACGACAAAAATAATGCGTAATCAGGATAGAGAAAACATTATTGTTCCTTTTTATCGCAAAACTACCCGTGGCTCAATACAAGCGATGTACCCTTTTAAACCACATGATGTAGAGACCTTGGGTGAGCTAGAAATAATAGATTATATAGAAAAAATGTCCAAAGGAGATGACTCTATTATAATTATCGACTCACGTACCCCAGCTTGGGTTAAGCGCAGTGGCATGATTCCAGGTGCTGTAAATATTCCATTCACTGAATTTAAAAAAGCTGAAACCACACTTGAAGCAATGGAAGATCAATTTGATGTATTAACGGGGGATGTTTTTGATTTTAGAAATGCAAAAACATTGGTGATGTATTGTAATGGAAACTGGTGTGGGCAATCTCCAACGGCGATTAAAAAATTATTATCTATGGGGTACCCTGCTGCTAAGATCAAATACTATCGTGGTGGAATGCAAAGTTGGACGGCACTTGGTTTGACAGTAGTTGAGGACAAATAGTGACTGAAATATATCTGTATTTTTTAGTAAAGCAGTTATATGGCACCCCCCCCTTTTTTCGATAATTGAAGCTGCTTAGCCTGTTTCTTTTGTAGCTTTTTTTCTTTTCTACGCATCCCTGCAAGATAAATTGTGGGAATTGCAAATAAAGTCAATATTGACGAAAAACCAACACCCCATACAATGGCAGTAGCAACAGGTCCCCAGATGAGTGAGTGACCACCAAGACCTGTAGCAAGTGAAAATAGCCCAGCGATTGTGGTTAAAGTGGTGATTAAAATAGGAATAACACGGCGGCGCGATGCATAGATTGTGGCATGGATAACACTCATGCCAGATTTAAGCCGATCATTCGCGGCTGAAATGAGCACGATAGCTGCATTTACGGCTATTCCTGTTAGTGCCACAACGCCATAAAGTGTATATAAACTCAATGGGTTTTGCGTCACAAGTAAACCTAAAATCACACCTGTAAAGGCTAACGGGACAGTTGTAAGAATAATAAAAGGTTGAAAGTAACTGCGAAATTGTGTGCCAAGAATTAAATACATTACACCGACACCAAATAATAATAGTTGGATTAATGAGGTAATGCTGTCTTTAATATCATCTAACTGCCCTGTGAAATCTAGGTCAATCGTAGGGAATTGACTCTTATGTTTATCCCAAGCCGTTAACATCATTTTATTGGCAGTCAATGTATCCAGTTGGCAAAGAGAATAGTCTCGTTCTTCGCCAAACAGAGCAGGGCGAAGTCGGCATTGCATAAAATCTTCTTTATCTTTGAGTTGCTCAATATTCGCTTCAAGCGTGATCGCTCTTCGAAAGTTATAATGGCGAATATTACCAAGCGACACCTTACGCTCTTGTGTCATTAATTGCTTAAGTGGAATGCTAGATGTCACGCCATTGTGATTAACTGGCATTCTAAAATTGAGTAAGTCACCAATATCTTGATTAATACCTTGTTCTGCTTTCACTCGAATTTGTAGCTTCTCACCTTGATCTTGCATCTCTGCAACCACTTCACCATCAACTAGCAGGCGTATGGTTCTGGTAATATCGATAGGATTTATGCCCGCACGCCTGATGGCATCATGATTCATTTTTAAAGTCAGCTCCATACGACCTGGGCTGGCATCATCCGAAACATCCTTTATCCCTTTTATGTCATTTAAGATGTTCATTAATACATCGCGTGCTTTTTCAATGGTCTGATAATTATCACCACGAATTTTAACGCTGATAGGCTTGCTGATAGGGGGCCCTCCTGCGAGTGTTAAGAAGGAAATATTACTCGCACCAATAACACTGGTAACATCTTCACGCATACTTTCAATTATGTCTTCTACTTTACGCGAGCCTGCCTCTAAAGGCAGTAAGCTGACAACAATTTGCCCGTATTGATCACCGAATAATTGTTCTGTTTCAGTAAACATAACACCTGCATAGGATGCTACGGAGCGAGCATCTTTTGCTTGTGCTGAATCAAGTAGATGCTTCTTTAGCATCTGCTCCACTTTTAAAGTAGTTTGCATGGTTTTATCAAGTGGCGTTGAAGGGGGCATAGCAACATTGACATAAAAAATTCTTAAATTATCCGATGCAAAGAAATCTACCTTCACCATGCCAGCGGCTAATGCGCCAATAGCGGTAATAAAGGTAAGAAAAATAGTCAGCAGGGTGAGTTTAGGCCAGCGTAAAGCTTTGATTAATAGTTTTGAATATTTTAATTGTATCCAATGGATAAAGGTCACTCGCCAGCGTTGTATGCGTGACTTTTTAGTAAAGTCTAGATTAGCTCCATGCACATGAGATGGAAGCATCCAAAAGGCTTCGATCAAGCTGATTGCGAGTGCAAGTGAAACGACAATCGGCACCACTTTCATGAATTTTCCAAGAATTCCAGGTACAAAAATCAGTGATGAAAAAACAGCGATAGTGGTGAATACTGCCGTTGTAACGGGTAGGGCAACTTCTGACATGGCTTCACGTACTGCCTGCAAAGATTTCATTCCTCTTTGCATACGGTAGTAAATGGCTTCAACCACGACTACCGCATCATCGACTAACATTCCTAGCACGATGATAATGCCTAATAACACCATGATATTGAGCGTTTCACCTGTGGCTGCTAACACCCAAAAAGTAGCTGATAAAATAAACGGGATGCCAATTGTGGTTAATAAAGAAATATGAGTACCTAAAAATACCCAAACAACAATCAATACCAGTAGAAGACCAATCACAGCGTTATTTTGCATGATAGAAATAGCTTGAGTTGTTGGCAGTGTTTGGTCATCCAACATGGCGACACTAATACCCATTTCAGTGGTGACTTTGTTCTGTTTGTCGACCCA
>JAZGEM010000071.1:0-3590 GCA_036478745.1 Cocleimonas sp. | reverse complement strand
GATAGCATTCTCCATTTCCATTAAACTTCCTGAGATTTTTACGGTGACCTGAAGGGTTAATTCATTCCCTTTATTTGCAACAACTTTAGCCATTTTATTTTCCTTATAATATCATTGGGATAAGCTGTTGGCCTTTGTTTTTACTTTAAGTTCCACATTATCAAAAATCAGCACCCACCCAACCTACATCTAATTCATTGAAATTATTTCAATTTTACCGCGGTTCCATACGCTAACATTTCAGAAGCATTCGTCATAATCGCACTAGTTGTAAAGCGAATATTAACAACCGCATCCGCATCTCTTTTTTCTGCCTCTGATACCATTCGTTCTATCGCTTTATCTCTGGCATCGGCCAGCATCTCGGTGTAACCAGCAATTTCACCCCCCACGATACCTTTCAAACCTGCCATAAGATCACGTCCAACATGCTTTGATTGAACAATATTACCCGCAACAACCCCCAGGTTTTCACTAATTTCTCGTCCTGGTACATCAGGTGTAGTAGAAAAAATCATCGTATAGCCTTCCTATCATATTTATATTGCTTATTTTAGAAAAATTCGGTTTAATGTGATCCTGTGCACACTTTTACAATTTATTTACATTCATTGTCATTGCATGCACAACTTAACCTTTATTAAACTTTTCAACTTTAGAGCGACAATTTTACTCTAAAAAGACTGGACCTAGGAAATATTGATGTTTACTTTAACCAACCTTACTAGAAAATTTTTTCTTTTCTGTCTATTAGCAACACTCCCTTTGACTAGCCAAGCACTAGACAAACAATATGGCATTACGTTTGTCGATTACACCTATGATGGCTATGCGACAGCCAAAGCAGACAAAGAACTAGAAAGAATTGCTACCACAGGAGTCGGATGGACAAATATTCTGGCTAATCAAATCATGGATAATATTGATTCAACTACCATTTATCGTTCATCCAGACGAGGAGAAACCCCATCAGATGAAGCATTAATCCATGCCATAAAAAAAGCCAAGTCACTCGGTTTAAAAGTTATGCTCTATCCGCATCTTGATTTAGCTAACGACCCTAATCACTGGTTTGGAGAAGTAGGAAAAAACTTCAACGCTGAAAAATGGGATAAATGGTTTATCTCGTATACTAAATTTCTTTCACACTATGCCGATATTTCGGAGCAAAACGGTGTTGAACAACTTAGTATCGGTATGGAGTTGATGTATTCTGAAAAACAGGAAGCCCACTGGAGAAAGTTAATAAAAACGATTCGTGAGCGCTACAATGGCACACTTGTCTATGCAGAAAACTATGATACAGAAACGCATGACACAACAACGTCAAATGTTCGCTGGTGGGATGCTTTGGATTATATAGGTATTGATGCTTATTACGATCTAATTCCTGAAAGCAATACTAACCCTTCACTTGAAGACATGTTAGAAGCATGGAAACCGATTATAGAACGTTTAGAACGTTATTCCAATGAATGGAATCGACCTATTCTTATTCCTGAACTGGGTTATAAAAGTGCAACAGGTTCAACCCATCATCCATGGAACTTCGACCCTTCAAATGACGTTAATTTAAAAGAACAAGAAAATGCTTACAAGGCTTTCTATCAAAGTTTTGCTAACAAACCCTGGTTTGCCGGTATTTTTTGGTGGTCGCATTCAGCACAATCAGAACCTAGTTCCAGTTCAAATACAAGGTACTCTCCTATAGGAAAACCTGCTGAAGAGATTATCAAACAGTATTTAGTCTCTGAACCTAATCCTACTGATCCCCCTACTGATCCTACTGACCCAAATGCAGAGCCACCTGTTTGTGCTACAGGTGTTGACCCTAAAACCATCAAACTAGGTGAAGGTACTGCACTTTGGTGGTGGTCAGAAAACGGTCGTTCGGCAAACATTGATAATGGAATTGGAGATATAACACTTCCTAGCCAATATAAATGGATTCACCCTACTAAAACGACAACATACACGTTGACGCTAAAAGGAGAAGATGGCTCAACAACAACTTGTAAAACAAAAATTACTATTGAAAAGCCTATCTGTGAATTAGGAGCTGATCCTCAGATTATCAACAGAGGACAAGGAACTGCTCTTTGGTGGTGGACGGATAATGCCACATCAGCAAAAATAGATAATGGTATAGGTCAAGCACCATTGCCTTCAAACTATAAATGGTTCCGTCCAACAGAAACAGCTACATATACTATGAAAGCAGAAGATTCAAGCGGAACTTCAGCTACTTGTAAAACTACAATTACAGTTCGATAAATTGCATGATAACTCAGGCTTTAACTACGATCTTGTAGTTAAAGCCTGATGTTACTTGCTTTCTGAATACGAGATTCTAAAACATTAACGCGTTATTAACTCCCCTGTATAAACTGCTTCAAACGCAGAACCTGGCACGTTATGTAATTGTCTTAAATTATCATCACTCCAGCGTGAATCAGGTGTTCCAGAAATAAACCAATTACTACCATTATCTGCTAGCAACATACCGTATTTTTTTAATGCAGTAAGAATAATTTGTACCTCTTCAGAAAAGCCGGAAATATCAAAATTAGCTTTCAAGCGAACTCTTAATCCCATAGGCGGTAAATCTGAATTGGAGGACTGTGAAGCAAAATGAGTAGCTGGATGAATATACGCTCTTTGCGTTTTACTTACAGTGAAACGCAAAGCATGTCTAATTTCTTTTTGCACTAACACTTCATTATAATTTACTAATCCTGGATAGACTGGCAACCCTGCGGCATCAGCACTTGTCCAAAACTCAGGACGTAAGTTATTTGACTGCAGATCAAAAATAGCACCTGATCCAGCGTACCATCTATCAGTAAATGGATTTTCAGTTGAACCTGGCGGCCATGCTGCAAATAGTTCATATAATTTACAAGCTTTGCGATCAAGCATAATGATATGACGATCTCCAGTACCGTTGACTCCTCCTTCAATAGGTGGATTATCTGGAATTGGATAGGGTTGATGATCACTTTCATCAGCATATAAAAATCCCACATTTCGACGTGGCGTATCTGGTTTTACCTCGATCACCGGTATGCCATTAGGTGCGCCATTCCAGACAGTACCGAAGTCTGCATGAGCACGACCATTCAAACCAATTGATGCTATATATGCATTAGAATTGGGATGAACAGGAAAAGCCGAAACATCCTGATTCCAGGGATTATCTGCTGGAAAAATTGAACATTCTGAATTTTCTGGTTTAGGTATTAATAATGATGGCACTTTATCATTAGCACTATCAAGAGTATTACCCCAATATCCCAACCAAGGTTTTAAATTACTATTAGTATCGATAAGTTTATATCTAACTCCAGCATAACTCCATAGCTGCTTATCAAAAATATTATTCGTTTCAGCATCATCTATTGTACAACCAGCACCACAAACAGGTGCTGTTGTAGCAATACGCGTTTTACTCAACGGTGTACTGGAACTAAATGGATAACCAATCAAATTCCATTGGTTTGTTCCTGCTTTGGTACCTAAAGGAATATCAAAGCAACTTTCACTTGGACAAGCTACAGAGTTTGTAGTAGATGTGGAGTCACCTTGAACCA
>JAZGEM010000070.1:0-7155 GCA_036478745.1 Cocleimonas sp. | reverse complement strand
TTTTCTGTTGCAGTGGTGCAGGACTATGTTCCTTATAAATTTATTATTCCCATTGTTTTAGTTTTGCTAACCCTTGGTGTTATCAGCTTTAAAGCAAAGACTAAATACGATGATTCAATGTATTCTGATTCTTGAGCATTCTTAAAAATACTAAATACTATGGAACGCCATGAAATAACTTGAATATTTTGACTTGTCTTTTTGCTCCTGACTAACAATCTCAATCTTTGCGTGGAACAACTATACGCATCTTTAGAGGGTTTAGTCAGAAACAAAAATCCTGCATCAAAATTGTTCAACTTATTCCATGCATGTTCCTAAATATACCGTTCTGGGAAGTACAACTTTAGCCACGATACAAGAGCCAATGATAATTCTTCCAGCCTAGATTAAGTTGCTAAACTCCCAGATCAAGTAACGATATTTTTTCTAAAATTATGGCTTTTTCTCTGAACGATCCTCAGCCCATTCATCTGAGAGTGTTTCTTTTGCAAGAGGCTCTCCTTGATAATAGGCTGCTCGTGTTATCAAATGCGCTCCCACAGGTGCAGTAAGAACAAAAAAAACAATAGCCATCAAACAGCGAGAAACAACGCCCATATTACCACTGTGTATGGCAGCTCCTAATAGAAGAAGACCGATACCCAATGTTGCTGCTTTTGATGACGCATGCAGGCGTTGATAAAGATCTGGAAGCTTAAGTATGCCAATTGCTGCAACTAACATAAAAAAGGCTCCACTTAAAAGACAAAAAGCGACAAGTACTTCATTCATTTTTATCTGTCCTTGAGTCTCTATCAATTAATACAGCAAAGGCAGCCGTTCCAATAAAGGCAGTGATGCCTACTACCACAGCAACATCAAGTAAAGCATGTTCGCCAGAACGGACGGCTTCAAAAGCCATCATTCCAACAATCAATATTGCCATTAAATCAAGCGCAACTACGCGATTAACCATAGTTGGGCCGATCACTAGCCGAATAAATGTTATTGCAATGGCTAACGCCAACATACCTTCTACTAAAAAAAATACTAATGTCATGATTTTAACTCACTTATTCCACAGGCTGCTCTAACTCTATTGCCGAGGTCAAAGTAAATAGCTTTTACAGCTGCCTCTCTATCTTCAGCATACATAAGATGAACATAAAGATACTGATGATCTTCTTTTACCTCCATTGCCAAACTGCCGGGCGTTAGTGAAATTGCATTGGCAAGTACAGTAATGGCAATATCATCCAGATCTCCTATGGGAATACGAACGATTCGTGGTCTGGCATAAACTGTGGGGGTAAGAATATCCCACGCTACTCTAAAACATGAAACGACTAACTCCCTCACAATAAAAAAAATTAATTTGATAACAGCTTTTAGCTGGCTCAAACTGTCACCCATCCCATTATAAGAAACACTAATAGAAAATATTAACGCACCTAAAAACCCGCCTAACATAAGGTTTCCTAGTGTTACAGAGCCTTGAAGAAAACACCAGGTAATAGCCATCAACCATATTGATCCAAAAGCAATCATTTAATTCTCCTTTGTTAACACTGCTTGTATATAACCCGCCGGGTTAAGTAACTGCTCAGCTACATGTAAACAAATATCAAAAAAGTAACCTCCACCTAAACCCAACATAACAGTTATTGACGCTAATATACTTATTGGAATAAGTCGTTTTGCATCTTTGCCGACTTGTAGATCCCTATTTTGATCGGGGTGATCTTTCCAGAAGACTTCTACCCAAATTTTTATCATGGAATAAAGTGTAAACAAGCCTGTAAAAATAGCAGCTGCCATAACCCACCATAATCGTGATTCTACAGTTGCCCAAACCATTGAGAACTTGGCTATAAAACCGCTTAATGGAGGAAAACCCGCCAAAGAAAAAGCCGAAATAAGGTATAGAATGCCTAGTTGTGGCCAGGCTGCCCACATACCCCCTGTTTTATGTAAATTTTCTGAACCTATTGCGCCAGAAGCAATCCCTCCCACTAAAAACAAGTTGCCTTTGGCTATAATATTATGCACTATAAAATAAATGGCAGAAGCTAATGCTAAAGGGGTTTTTATAGCAAGACCTACAACAATGTATCCTATCTGGCTAATAATATGAAAAGAGAGAATTCGGCGAATATGCATTTGACTGGCAGCACCAAAGACACCAATTAGCATGGTAGCAACACCTAATGTAAGTAGAATTTTATATCCCAGCACTTCACCTGGCATAATCAGGGTATGTAAACGAATCAGCGCATAAACGCCCACTTTGGTAAGAAGGCCCGCAAATAATGCCGATACGGGAACAGAGGGCGTGTGATAACTAGCCGGGAGCCAGAAAAAGAAAGGAAACATGCCAGCTTTAACTGAAAAAGTGACCAAAAAAAGCAACCCGGCCAACCTGATAGGGCCGACCTTATTGTCAGCAACAGCTTGTTGAGAAATAAGAGAAATATCTGCCATATTCAACGTGCCTGCCTTAGCATAGAGAAGTCCTAATCCTCCTAAAAAAAAAGCAGAAGAAAGTAAATTTAGAACCACATATTTTACTGCACCTTCCGTTTGTTTTGCTCGACCTTCTAATGTTAAAAGTGCAAAACTTGCCATCAACATAATTTCAAAACAAACATAGAGATTAAAAATATCTCCAGTCAGAAATGCACCACTCACACCCATAAAAAGAAAATGAACTAAGGGATGGAAAGCTGATGAAAAGTCATCCTGTTTGCAACTCATCAGAGAATAAAGAATGACACAAAATCCAATCAGGCCGACAAATAAAATCATGATGACAGCAAGATAGTCGGCTACCAGGGTAATTCCATAGGGAGCTTGCCAACCTCCTATTTGAGTAGTTACATAACCTGGCTCGATAACCTGGCTAATAATAATACTCACTACGATTAAATAAATAGTGATTCCAGATAGAGAAATCCATCGCTGAACCACAGGGTGTTCACGAGCTAAAATACCAAATATCGCAGCAAACAAAGGAACCAAAAGTGGCAGAACCAATAAATTATTCATGGACTCTTATTTTTAGATAATGAAATGGTCTCATCCAGACTATCAGTATGAGTAATCTGATCAATATCATCATGACCTAAAACTGCTACACAACGGTAGGCAAGTGCCAGAGAAAACCCAAACAGTGCCAGACCGATGACAATCGCAGTAAGAATCAATGCTTGAGGTATTGGATCAACTGCTGTTGAAGACAATGCCTCGGCACCATCGGGTATAATTGGAACACTGCTTCCATGAAGTCCCGCAGCCACAAAAATAAGCAAATTAGTGACATGTCCCAAAAGAACAATACCTAAAATGATTTGTAATAACCGTCTTTGTAACAGTAAAAATATCGCCGCCGCATAACAAACACCAATAACAATACTCATAATGATTTCCATTACAGTTCCTCTTTTCCTTTTTTATGTTCTGGTTTATTCATTACAGATTCTAGCTCTAAAACAAATAAGCTAATGACACCCAACACGACCACATAGACTCCTAAATCAAACAACAAAGGCGTCCCAAGTTTAAGCGTGGTAAATCCTATTGGAAGCTTTATCCAAATTGAACTCATATAGGGTGCATTCCATTGAAACAGCCCTGCCAAAGAAGCAAATAGTAGTCCAGTTGCTATATATGAAAGCGGTTGAAAGTGGAGAAATTTTCGTCCCGCATCGGTTCCGTATGTAATGGTTATGATAGTCACTGCACTAGCTGCCAAAAGCCCGCCTGAAAACCCTCCACCCGGTTGGTCATGCCCCCGTAAGAGTAAAAAAAACGAAACAATACCCAAAAGCACCACCAACCATCGTAGTGTTATATCGAGAATCGGTGAAAATTTCATTTTCCCACCTTGTTTGTTTGTTTTAAAGTACCCATCAAAGCACCGACACCCAGAGCTGCAATGCAAAGCACAGTAATTTCACCTAAAGTATCCAAGGCTCTAAAATCAACTAAAATTACATTCACCACATTATTGCCATGCCCTTGTTTCAAAGCATTTAACGCGTACCATTGACTAACACGCGGACCATAATCCGTACTAAGCGCGACCAAGGTCAAAGTCGTCATGGTTATGCCTGTCAAAACAGAAATAACCAGTCTACCCGTTTGAATTTTAATAGGTTGTCTAACAAAGTCAGGGAGGTGTCGGAAAGCGACGACTAAGAGAACAACAGAGAGAATTTCAACCAAAAATTGTGTAAGTGCTAAATCCGGTGCTTGAGAAACGATAAAAAATAGCGTCATTCCCATTCCCATGGAACCTAATCCTGCAATAGCAGGTAATCGTTTACGAGCAAAAGCAGTAGCAAGACTGCTTGCCATGATTAAAAGTCCCGCCGCCAATTCTGCTAAGGTGATTTCTTGTACAATGGATAACTTCAACGGTGCATCAACTTGAACCCAGGCATAAAGTATCAAGGCACATGTGACGACAATAATCGTTCCCAGATAGGAAGTTAACGAGCCATTTTGAGTCATTCGAGTGAGTACTCTTCCAAAACCGACCATGCCATTCCAGATTGCATCGTGAATAGCAAATCCACTGGGTAACGCGGGGACTATTTTATAAAGAACAGAGCGTTGAGAATAGACCAGAAAACCAGCCAATACTGCAAGTGTGCTAAGAGCAAGATGAATAGTAAAACCATGCCACAACCCCAAGTCTGCCGGTTTGACACCTAAAGAAATAACAGCTGGAGCTATAAGGTGATTTTCCAAATATGATATACCAATACCGCAGGCTAAACCTAACGTGCTAATCAGCAACATTGGAACACGCATTGACCAAGGAGCTTCATGAGCCTGTGCCTCAAAATGTCTAGTTTTACCAAACGCGGGGATCAATACGACACAACATGCGACCAAGACAAAAGCTACAATCAGAATAGTTATCAAACCAACTAACCAAGGCGCATAGGAAAGCCCTGTCTCCAAGATCATTTCCTTAGCAGCAAAGCCTAGCATGGGAGGAAGACCGATCATGGAAATGCCTGCTACACAAGCAGTGAATGTTGTGTAAGGCATTTTATGAGCAAGTCCACCTAGCACATTAATATCGCGATTATGAACGGCATGATCAATTGATCCTGCGACCAAAAACAGAGGGGCTTTGTAACAGGCATGTGCCAGAAGAAAGACAACCATTGCATTTAGAGCATAAGGTGTCCCAATACCAATCATACAGACCATCAGTGCCAATGCACCCAGAGTGGAATAGGCGAGAAGAGCCTTTAGATCCGTCATTTTGGGAATAGCCATAATAACGATCACCATCGTCATTGCTGAAATAGCGACCAATGTGGGTGTCCATGCCATGTGTCCTGAAAGAATAGGATGCATTCGAGCCAATAAAAAAACCCCTGCTTTTACCATCGTAGCTGAGTGTAGATAGGCACTAATGGGTGTAGGTGCCGCCATTGCATTTGGTAGCCAAAAAGAAAATGGCCATTGAGCACTTTTAGTGAAAGCAGCAATACAAATAAGCGTAAAAATGGTTGTTGCCCAAGGATGATCGTGTAATGGTGGAAATTCAGATAGATTCCATACGTTTGATGCTTGTCCAAGCAAAACCACTGCACCCAACAGTGCCAGCCCACCGACAGAGGTAACCAGTAATGCTGTTTTTGCTCCAGATCGAGCCTTTTCATCTCGATGGTTAGTTCCAATAAGGATATAACTTGTGATAGAAGTCAATTCCCAGCTCACAAAAAACAGGACAATATTATCAGCTAATGTCACTCCAAGCATCGCTGTCATAAACAGTAAAAGCCAACTGGTCATGATGCCCGTCCGAGGGTCATCCTCCATATATCCTGACGTATAGGAAAAAATACCTGCCCCGATAACAGTAATTATAAGAGCCATAAAAAGCCCGAAAGAATCAGCACGTAATACGATATTCAAACCAAGCTGAGGAATCCATTCAAGAACCAGTGTTTGTGGAATACCGTTGGCGGCTGAATCAAAGAGTGAAAAAACAATCCATACCATCATAAGAACAAACAAGCTTACGAGTTTTGACCAGTTTCTTCCCAGCAATTGAAAACCAAAAGGTGAAACAATTGACAATATTAAAGGAATAAGGAATAGAAAAGCTATTGACATAATGGAGTTTGAAAACAAAGAAACGATAGAGAATGTTAATCCATTTTATTCAAAAATCAATTATTTTATGAAATTAATTATGCTTGGGACTTATTGACGGTTTTTAGCTTTGTGATTTTATCTGGATGATTAAATACGGCGCGCGTAGTTATTATCAACCAAACTAAATTAGAAATAGAAGGTGCGTTCCCACCAAGAATGGTCACGGCCATTGACTTAAGGAACGCGCATGGAATAATTTAACAACAAACAAAGTGTTACGTCGTAGGTTGGGTTAGATTATCAAGCGTAGCGCGATAACGTAACCCAACATTCAACTAAAGTTGTTTGTTGGGTTACGTTTTTGAGCTTCGCATCAAAATTTTAACTCAACCTACGTGTAACACATTAAAATTAAACTTATGATTTCTTAAGTCAGTGGAAGTGATTAAGAATAGTGAGAATGGGATACAGAATTCATACTTTTATTGAATAATCATAAGCAGTGATTTTATTTTGTGGCTTTTTGATAAAGCGCTTCTGCCTTATTTTTTGCTGCTTTAGATAGCCCAGAGACTTTGGCTTTGGTTTTAAACCACAATAACTTCGTTTTTCCTGTAAAACCTAAAAGTCGTTCACCTTCTGATATAGGTTCACCCGTTTTTCCAACAGTATCTGTTTTCAAATATCCATTAGTCACGACAAAAACAGTATTGCTTTGCATCAAAGACATATGGTCTTCTTTGATTGAAATTTTGACTTGTGTTAAGTTTGAGTTTCCAGGCGTTTCAAGCAACACGTCTCCAATTTGAATACCTGATGAGGACATAACACGTTTATCAGTAATATCAGGGTCACCTTCAAAAATCACACTGTAGATTTTATCCTGGGGAATAACCGCATCATTTACATTTTTACTAGCACAGCCTGCTAGAGTTAAAAAAACAAATAAACTCATTACTAAAATTTTTTTCATTCTATTCCTCTTATTTTTTTGTAAACGTCAACAATACACTTTATTGGGTTCGCCTGTAAATAGTTTTTTTAGTGAAAACA